>CALURT010000004.1 GCA_944323245.1 uncultured Bacteroidales bacterium | reverse complement strand
TCTTACACCCTCTTTCCGAACGGGATTGCAAAGGTACTACTTTTTTATTTATCTCCAAATCTTTTTACGGAAAATTTGAAATATTTTCTGCATTTCAGCATGGTGGAAGCCACATTTTAATGATTCACAACAAATTAGAAAATCCGATAAATTTCGGAATTTATTTGTCAGGGAAAAGGACCTCGGGAGATACTTTTTACTATCTTTGTAGGATTATAAAATCCAACGGTTCTTATTATACCTATAATATATGATATGGACAGGAAAGTAATAATAATACCTACATACAACGAAAAGGAAAATATCGAAAAAATAATCCGGGCAATATTCGCCTTGCCCGGAGAATACCATATCCTTGTCATCGAAGACGGGTCTCCTGACGGGACGGGACAGATAGTAAAAGGACTGCAGGATGAATTTCCCGAGAGGCTTTTCATGATAGAAAGGAGCGGGAAACTCGGTCTCGGGACTGCTTATATCACAGGGTTCAAATGGAGTGTGGAACACGGATACGACTATATTTTCGAAATGGATGCGGATTTTTCACACAATCCTGATGATGTTCCGAGGCTGTATGAAGCATGTGCGAAGGATGGTGCGGACCTTGCCATCGGCTCAAGGTACTGCAACGGGATAAGCGTGATAAACTGGCCGATAGGACGTGTCATCATGTCATACTACGCTTCGGTCTACGTCCGTAAAGTCTTGGGCATGAATGTGTTCGACACCACGGCCGGCTTCAAGTGCTATAAACGCAAAGTCTTGGAAACCATAGATTTGGACAACATAAGGATGAAAGGCTACGGATTCCAGATAGAAATGAAATATTCGACTTTCAAATTGGGATTCAAGATAAAGGAAGTCCCGATAATATTCGTGGACAGGAAAGAGGGGACGTCGAAGATGAGCAGCGGAATCTTCGGAGAGGCATTCTGGGGCGTGCTGAAAATGAAATTCAGAAAAATCAGACCCAAAGGAGACAGATAAAATCATCGGGAGACGGCCGGAATGGAATATCTACTATATAACGGAATCTTGGTCACGGGACAGAAAGTCGCTGAAGGAGCCATCCATATCGAAGGCGACAGGATCAGGAGTGTAATCTACGGAGAAAATGCTAAAGCCCTGCTTTCGGAAAATCCGGACATAAAAGGCATCGACCTCGAGGGGAAACATGTATTCGCCGGAGGCATAGATGCGCATGTCCATTTCAGGGAGCCCGGCATGACACACAAGGCGGATATTGAAAGTGAATCCAAGGCGGCGGTACTCGGAGGCGTCACATCCTTCATCGACATGCCGAACACGAAACCTCCGACAATTTCAGAAAAAAGCCTACATGAAAAACTCGATGCCGCCAGGAACCGGTCATTTGCCAATTTCGGATTCCACATAGGGGCTACGGACGACAATTTCGGTGAAATATCGGCTGCCGTCAGCCATTGTCCGGCAGATTTCGGGGGAATAAAAATATTCATGGGCTCGTCTACAGGCAATATGAAAGTGGAGAACGAGGCCACGTTGGACAGACTTTTCCGGATAAGGGACAAGGAAATACTCGTACATTGCGAAGACGAACGTACCATCATGAGGAATCTCGAGGCTGCGGAATCCGTTTACGGTGAAAATATACCGTTCCGCGCACATCCGGAAATAAGAAGCCGCGAAGCCTGTATCCTCTCCTCAGGCAAGGCTTTGGAACTTGCCGTAAAATACGGTACGAGACTTCACCTGCTGCACGTGTCCACAAGAGACGAGATAGAGATGCTGCGCAAGGCCAAAGCCGATGACGGTATGATAACCGGAGAGACATCCGTCAATTATCTGTGGTTCTGCAACAGGGACTACGAAAGGCTCGGCGGCAGGATAAAATGCAATCCGTCCGTCAAGACAGCCAATGACAGAGAGGCACTCAGAAAGGCTTTTCTCGACGGGCTCATCGACACGGCAGGTTCGGATCACGCCCCGCACACGGAAGAGGAAAAGTCCGGGCCATATATGAAAGTTCCATCCGGCATGCCGTCCATCCAGCATACGCTGCCTGTCCTCGTCACATTGTTCGGAAATACACAGGAGGGGCTGAAAAGGATAGCGTCGGCCTTTTCCGAAAAGGCGGCCGATATTTTCGGTATTGAAGACAGGGGAAGACTCGAGGCCGGATACCATGCCGACATCGTTGTGGTGGACATCGATGCCGGATTTATTGTCGGAAAGAAAAATATCGCATACAAATGCGGATGGTCGCCTTATGCGGGCGAAAAACTGAATGGCAGAATCGAACATGTCTTCGTAAACGGCAGGCACTCAGTGTGCAACGGACGTCTGCAAGCCGATGCCACGGCCGCAGGAAGACAATTGGTATTTTCCCGTTAAACTATTTCAGAAGACGCAGGCCGATCCTGTTCCTTTCCAAATCCACGTTCAATACGACCGTCCTGACCTGCTGGTTCAATTTCAGGACCTTGGAAGGATCTCTGAGACCCTTTTCACCCATCTGCGACACATGAATGAGGCCGTTCTGCTTGATTCCTATGTCTACAAATGCACCGAATGCGGTGATGTTCGTCACGATTCCCGGGAGTTCCATTCCCGGATGCAGGTCTTCTATAGAATGGATGTCAGATGCATATTCGAATTCCTTGGCGCTTTCACGAGGGTCTCTGCCCGGTTTTACCAATTCCTTGAGAATATCGTTGATTGTTGGAAGCCCGAACTCCCCTTCTACAAAATCGGCAGGATTGATTCTGCTGCACAATTCCTCATTGGAAATAAGTTCGGAAGGCTTCACGTTCAGGCTCCGGGCCATTTTCCCGACTATGTGGTACGCTTCCGGATGGACTGCCGAGTTGTCCAAGGGATTCTCAGCCCCCGGGATTCTCAGAAATCCGGCGCACTGTTCAAACGCCTTGTCTCCCAATCTTTTGACTTTCAAAAGATCCTGCCTCGACCGATAGGCTCCGTTCTCTGCCCTGTACTGCACTATATTCTCTGCCAAGGCCGGCCCTATTCCCGAGACATAGCCCAACAGATGACGGCTTGCCGTATTGAGATTGACACCCACGGAATTGACACAGCTCTCCACGGTGTTGTCCAATTTCTCTTTCAGCAGAGACTGGTCGACATCATGCTGATATTGACCGACACCCAAGGATTTCGGATCTATTTTCACGAGTTCAGCCAAAGGGTCCATTACCCTTCTTCCTATGGAAACAGCACCTCTTACGGTGACATCGTAATCGGGAAATTCCTCCCTTGCCACCTCGGATGCCGAATATATCGACGCTCCGTCCTCGCTCACCGGATAAATCTTCACGGTTTCCGGCATAGGGACCATCCTTATGAATGCTTCCGTCTCCCGTCCGGCAGTACCCTTGCCTATTGCAATGGCTTCTATGCCGTATCTGGCGATCATGTCCGATACCGCCTTTATGGATTTTACCTTTTCGTTCGCCGGAGGATGAGGAAAAATGGTTTCGTTATGCAGCAGATTACCCTGCGCATCGAGGCACACTACCTTGCATCCTGTCCTGAATCCGGGATCAATGGCCATCATGCGTTTCTGTCCCACCGGAGGAGCAAGAAGGAGCTGGCGGAGGTTTTCGCCGAAAACCTTGATTGACTCGATGTCGGCCCTTTCCTTTGCTTCCCTGATCACTTCATTGGAAATGGAAGGTTCGAGGAGTCTCTTGAAGGCATCGTCTACGGCCTCCCGGACCTGAACAGCTACAGCCTTCGGAGGATACTTTTTTTCCTGACAATAGTCGTAATAAATCTTGTTTCCGCACTTTTCCGCATCGGAGTCTATTCTCAGGGAAATGAACCCCTCGGCTTCGGCTCTCAAAGCCGCCAAAAGCCTGTGAGCCGGCATCGTTGCGAGAGGATCGGAAATTTCAAAGTAGCCTTTGTACTTCAATGCCTCGGGAGAGGAAGCCTTTTTGGTGGGTTTGGACACCAATCTCCGTCTTCTGAGCATTCCCCTGACAGTATCCCGCACGGAAGCCGTCTCGTTTATGCGTTCAGCCATGATGTCCTTGGCTCCTGCAAGAGCCGCCTCTACCGTAGGGACTGCTTCGTTCAGATATTTCCCGGCTTCCTTTTCAGGATCCGATATGCGGATTTCGAATATCGAATCCGCAAGAGGTTCGAGACCTGCTTCCTTGGCGACCGTCGCTCTCGTCCTTCTCTTCGGTTTGAACGGAAGATACAGGTCTTCAAGCTCCCTTGCATCCACGCAGTTTTCAATGGAGGATTTCAATTTGTCGGTAAGTGCCCCTGCTGCCTCTATCGTCTCGAGAACGGTCGTCTTTCTCTTTTCCAATTCGGCGAAAACATCGGACCAGTGACGGATTTCCGCTATGCTGACTTCATCGAGCCCGCCTGTCCTTTCCTTTCTGTACCTGCTGATGAACGGAATCGTGGCGCCGTCCTCGAAAAGTGCGGTACAATTCTCGACCTGCCAGTCCCGAAGATCGAGGACTGCGGCAATATGTTTGATATAGAGTTCTTTCATAATCAACTGTTTCAATGTCATCAATCATGCGATACCTGCTTCAGCTGGGAGCGGTATGCGGAAAATATCTTCGATTTGGATACGAAGCCTATGTAGGTCCTGTTCCTGTCCACCACAGGAAGATTCCATGCGTCAGTTTTTTCGAACTTGCGCATGACACTGTCCATTTTCTCATCCGGATAGACATACTCCGGCGAGGATTTCATGTAATTGTAGACATGCTGGCTGTCGTACAGGTCTTTCTTGAACATGTCCTTTCTTATGTCTTCAAGGGAGACATATCCCTGAAAATGTTTCCGGGCATCCAATACCGGGAAAATATTCCTCGACGATGACGATACGGCCTCAACGAGTTCTCCCAATGTAGCGTCAATCCTGACGGAAGTAAAGTCAGACTCAATCAGGTCCGTAGTCCTGAGAAGGGTCAGCACTGCCTGGTCGCTGTCATGCGTCAGCAATTCCCCTTTCTTGGCAATTCGCTTGGTATAAATCGAATACGGTTCGAAAAATCTCGTGACTCCGAAAGAAATTGTGGATGTCAGGATGAGAGGTATGAGCAGGTCATATCCCCCGGATATTTCGGCGATAAGGAAAATGGCCGTCATCGGAGCCTGCATCACCCCGGCCATGAGCCCCGCCATCCCCACAAGGACGAAATTCTGTTCAGGGACGGAAATTCCTGTTCCCTGAAATACAAGGTTGATGACCCTCGCTGCCACGAATCCGGCTATGGCCCCCATGAACAGCGTCGGACCGAAAGTTCCTCCCACACCGCCGCCGGCATTCGTAAAGGACATTGAAAATACTTTCAGCACAAGGATAAGAAGGAAAAACACCGGCAATGTCCACTTGTATTCCGTCATGAAAGCCAGTACGGTTTCACCCTCGAAAGAAATATCCCCTCCGTTCAGCAGGACGTTCAACGACTCATAGCCTTCTCCGTACAACGGCGGGAAAAGGAAAATCAGCAGACCGAGACAGACTGCCGACAGGGCCCATCTTTTGAACGGACCGTTTATGCTCCTGATCCTGTCCTCCAACCAGAGGGTCATTCTCGTAAAATATATCGAACACACCGTGCAGAACAGTCCCAGGACTATATAGAACGGGATATTGTGCATCGTAAACGGAGACAAGGTACATGCAAAAGACAATTCGTCCCCGAGAAAAATATAGGAAATTACGGTGGCTGAAATCGTCGACAGGAGCAGAGGAAGAATCGATGTCATCGATATGTTGAAAAGCAGGATTTCCAAGGTAAAAAGGACGCCTGCCAACGGGGCCTTGAAAATTCCGGCGACAGCTCCTGCAGCCCCGCATCCGAGCAACAGGGTGATATTCTTGTAAGACAAGCCCATTTTCCTGCCGATGTTGGACCCTATCGCCGCTCCTGTATATACAATAGGGGCTTCCGCACCGACCGAGCCTCCGAATCCGATGGTGACGGAACTCGCCAGCATGGATGACCACATATTGTGCGGCTTGATTTTGGATTCGTTCTTGGAAACGGCCAGAAGGACTTTCGTCACTCCGTGGCCGATGTTGTCCCTGATGACATAGCGGACGAAAAGCATCGCTATCAGCATTCCTATACCGGGATAAATGAGATACAGGATGTTGTATCCCTCTCCGTCAAACCAGGAAGTAAGCAGGAAATGTATGAATTCAATGGCCTTCTTGAGCAATACGGAAGCAAGGCCGCATGATATACCGACAAAGAGGGACAGTAGCAGTACCTGATCCCTCTCGGAAAGTTTCTGAAGCAGACGTCTGAAAAACGCGAAAAAATGCCCTGTTTTCCGGTCGGTCTTCATATTGAGCAATATGAAAACGTTGGAAACTATTCGGAATCCGAAGCGTCGTCGTCGCCGGAGGCATACTGGGCGATGTTGTCATCCGGAAGATCCTCTCCGTCTCCCTCGTCTCCGGCCACATCGTCATCATCGCCGTCCTACTAGCGCTCAATCTCTTCGGCATCATCGGTCTTGACCTTGATTTTTACAAGATAAATCGCAGACGGTATCTCGAGAGTCACTGCATAAAAACTCGTTCCGTCCGGCTTGTCGTATTTCATCAAATCAGGAAGATAGTCGCTGAATCCTTTCGGATACTTTTCGGCAAAGGCTGCCGCAAGTTCTTCCGACATGTTTTCATAGCTTACTACCGCTCTTTTTTTCTGATTGTTCTGATCCATATCTGTCTAATTTTCCTTTTGTCTGTAAAACCGGTGCAATTATAGAACATTTTTCTGAAACCGTAAGCGTTACCGGCGATTTTTTTTGAAGAAAAAGGACTTTTGCTCCCTTTTCTTCTCTATATTCCTTTCTACGAAAACGTTTTGCATCGTATGAGGATCGATTCCGGAATAGAACATTACCGAAGACGTTGTCATGGGTGTCGGGGTAAAATCCTGTACCTGATCCATATAAAGTCCTCTCAGCGCCGGGTTTTCAGACAATTTCCTCATGTCGGACATCGTGCAACCCGGATGTCCCGAAATGAAATAAGGGACGAGGGAGCAATGGATTCCCTCCGCTTTCACCAACCTGTCAAATTCGGTTCTCAGTCTTTCGAAAAGCCGGAAGGAAGGTTTCGACATCAGCTTCAGAACCCTGTCTTCGGTATGCTCAGGGGCCACTTTCAGCCGTCCCGAAGTATGTTTCTCCACCAATTCCCTGAAATATTCTTCCGATGACCCGTCCACCCAGCCGTTTTCATCGAGGAAAAGGTCGTATCTGATACCGCTCCCGATATATGAATGTCTGATTCCGGGCACAGAGTCCACCATTGCATAGAGTCTGAGCAGACGCTCATGCGACCTGTCCATGTTCCTGCACGGTGACGGGAAAAGGCAGGATTTTCTCGTACATTTGTCGCAAAGGGCGCTGTCCTTTCCCTGCATGCCGTACATGTTGGCCGTAGGAGCGCCGAGATCCGATATGTTGCCGGCAAAGCCTGGAAGCCGCTTCAGGTCCTTTACTTCAGCGACTATCGACTCTTCCGAGCGGGACTGGATGAATTTACCCTGATGCGCCGCTATCGTGCAGAAATTGCAGCCTCCGAAGCACCCTCTGTGGGTATTTACCGAAAACTTGATCATCTCGTATGCCGGGATATGCTTTCCCTTGTACCGCGGATGCGGCAGTTTTGTAAACGGGAGGTCCCAGTAGGAGTCCATTTCAGCCTGGGTAGCGGGAGGATATGGCGGATTGACCTGAACGTATCCGTCTCCCACAGGTTCTACCATGACCGAAGGGGATTTCATGTTGGCACAGATTTCTATCCTGTGGAAATTTTCGGCAAAGGCGGCCTTGTCCTGCAGACATTTTTCGTATGAATGAAGAATTACGACGTCTTTCAATTTGGTCCTTCCCGACATCAGAAAGGCTATCTGCGGGATTTTCCTTATATCGGATGCGTTCCTTCCGGATTCTATCGCCTTCGTCAGTTCGAGCATGGGTCTCTCCCCCATTCCGTAGCACAGGTAATCCGCCCCCGAAGACACGAGGATGGACGGCAGAAGCCTGTCCTGCCAGTAATCATAATGGGTCAGTCTTCTGAGCGATGCTTCGATGCCTCCAATCACTACCGGAATATCGGGGAAAAGTCTTTTCAGGATGCCGGAATACACGTTGACTGCATAATCCGGACGCTGCCCGGCCTTGCCCATAGGGGTGTAGGCATCGTCACTGCGCAACCTTTTGGAAGCGGTGTAATGGTTCACCATCGAATCCATGGCGCCGGAATTGACTCCGAAATAAAGTCTCGGAGCACCGAGTTTGCGGAAATCCCTCAGGTCATCCCTCCAGTTCGGCTGAGGCACAACGGCCACTCTGTAACCGTGTTTCTGCAGATACCTTGCAATGACGGCCGTACCGAAAGAAGGGTGGTCTATGAAGGCGTCACCCGTAAAAAGGATGACGTCAATATAGTCCCACCCCAATTTTTCGATTTCCCTGACGGAAGTCGGTATCATGTCAGTGACAGGCATAAACCGGCTCACATTCTGTCAGGAAGGCTTATTCCGAGGATGTCCATCG
Source organism: uncultured Bacteroidales bacterium (assembly GCA_944323245.1). Classification (GTDB taxonomy): domain Bacteria; phylum Bacteroidota; class Bacteroidia; order Bacteroidales; family UBA932; genus Cryptobacteroides. The sequence continues at coordinate 112,126 of CALURT010000004.1, read as the reverse complement.
CCCTTACAAGGACTCCGGCTACAGTATTTATAAGGACAAGCCTGAATTCGAGCAGTTTTCCGTCCTCTTCCTTGAGTATCGGAGTATCATGGTAATACTGGTTGAATTCCTTGGCCAATTCGTATGCATAGTTCGCTATCACTGCCGGAGAATGTGCATCGCCGCCCTCGGCCACCTTGTCAGGATACTGGCTGAGGAGTTTTATAAGCCTGATTTCCTTGGCAGACAATGCTATATCTCCGTCAGACTTCAAGCCGTCACCGGTTCCGAGCCCCCTTTCCGCAGCTTTTCTCAAAATTGAGCGGATACGTGCGTGCGTGTACTGGATGAAAGGACCGGTATTGCCGTTGAAGTCGATGGATTCCTTCGGATCGAACAGCATCGTCTTCTTCGGGTCGACCTTGATGATGAAATATTTGAGAGCGCCGAGACTTATCATCCTGAAAAGCCCGTCCTGCTGCTCTTCGTTCATGTTTTCGATTTTGCCGAGCTCCGACGAAGTTTCCTTTGCAGTCTGATACATCTTTTCGAGAAGATCGTCGGCGTCCACCACTGTCCCTTCCCTTGATTTCATCTTACCCTGCGGCAGTTCCACCATTCCGTATGAAAGATGGTAGATATTGTCCGACCATGGGAAACCGAGTTTTTTAAGTATCAGCTTAAGAACCTGGAAATGATAGTTCTGCTCGTTGCCAACCACGTATATGTGTTCGTCAAGATTGTATTCGTTGAAACGCTGCTCGGCCGTACCGAGGTCCTGGGTCATGTAGACGGATGTGCCGTCTCCGCGCAACAGCAGTTTCCTGTCGAGCCCGTCGGCGGTAAGGTCGCACCATACGGAACCGTCCGCTTCCCTCTCGAATATGCCCATATCCAACCCCTTCTGTACAAGAGCCTTGCCGAAAAGGTAGGTCTGGGACTCATAATATGTCCTGTCGAACGAAATGCCGAGAGCCTTGTAGGTCTTGTCGAAACCGTCGTAGACCCAGCCGTTCATTTTCTTCCAGAGGGCAACGACTTCCTCGTCTCCGCTTTCCCATTTGAAAAGCATCTCCTGGGCCTCTTTCAGGACGGGAGCATTCTTTTCCGCCTCTTCCTTGGACATGCCTCCGGCCACGAGTTCATCCACCTCTGCCTTGTACATGTTGTTGAAGGCCACATAGTAGTCGCCTACGAGATGGTCGCCCTTTTTCCCGGATGATTCGGGAGTCTCACCGTTACCTGTTTTCAGCCATGCGAGCATTGACTTGCATATATGGATACCCCTGTCATTTACAAGATTCACTTTCAGGACCCTGTGTCCGTTCGCCTCAAGAAGTTTGGAAACGGACCAGCCCAAAAGATTGTTTCTGATGTGGCCGAGATGAAGAGGCTTGTTGGTATTCGGCGATGAAAATTCCACCATTATCGTCTTTCCGGTGGACGGGAAACGTCCGAAAGAGTCCCCTGCCTTGACTATGGTGTCGAAAACCCCGTTCCACCATGAATTGGAGAAAGATATGTTCAGGAAGCCTTTTATGACATTGTAGTCGCTGATTTCCTGCACATTGGCCTTCAGCCAGTCCCCTATTTCAGCTCCGGTAGCCTCCGGAGACTTCTTGGAAACCTTCAAAAGGGGAAACACGACTAACGTGTAATCCCCTTCGAATTCCTTTCTTGTAACCTGCACCTGCAATGACGCAGGTTCAATATCCGTATTGTATAAATTTCTGACAGCCTCGACTGCCTTCGCTGCAATAAAATTGTCAGGACTCATATCGTCTAACCCAAATAACTTTTCAACAACTTGCTTCTCGAATTGCTTCTCAATCTGCGGATTGCCTTCTCCTTGATCTGGCGCACCCTTTCTCTCGTCAGGCCGAAGCGCTCGCCTATTTCCTCAAGAGTCATTTCCTGACATCCGATGCCGAAGAACGACTTGACGATTTCCCTCTCTCTCGGGGCAAGGGTCGACAGCGCCCTGTCTATTTCCTTGTTGAGCGATTCGTTAACCAGACCTCGGTCGGCATTCGGAGAATCGTTGTTTACCAGAATGTCCAAAAGGCTGTTGTCCTCTCCTTCCACGAAAGGTGCGTCCACCGAAACATGCCTGCCGGAAACCCTGAGCGTATCGGCAATCTTGTCCTTGGGCACGTCTATCATTTCGGAAAGCTCCTCGTTGGACGGCATTCTTTCGTTCTCCTGCTCGAACTTGGCCAATGCCTTGTTTATCTTGTTCAGGGAACCCACCTGGTTCAACGGAAGCCTGACAATCCTCGACTGCTCGGCAAGAGCCTGCAATATTGACTGTCTTATCCACCACACGGCGTAGGAAATGAATTTGAAACCTCTCGTCTCATCGAATTTCTCTGCCGCCTTGATCAATCCCAAATTTCCTTCGTTTATCAGGTCCGGAAGGCTGAGTCCCTGATTCTGGTACTGCTTGGCCACCGAAACCACGAATCTCAGATTGGCCCTTGTCAGTTTTTCCAATGCTGCCTGATCTCCCTTGCGGATACGTTGTGCGAGTTCGACCTCATCTTCTACCGTAATCAGCTCTTCCCTTCCGATTTCCTGCAAATACTTGTCGAGAGATGCACTCTCCCTGTTCGTAATCGACTTTGTAATCTTTAATTGTCTCATATCTGCTTAACGACTATAACCCGAAGCCGAAGTAGGACAATTTGCCGTATGAAGTAACACCCTCTATGAACACAGCCCTCTTCGTCTTCTTCACAATATCCATCACGTCCTGAGGTTTCTTTACAGGCTGGTCGTTGACATAAAGGATAACAAACCCTTCCGATACTCCGGCATCCATTATCTTGCCCGGGCCGACGGATATGATTTCCACTCCGTGGTCGATACCGAGTGCCTCAAGCTTGTCCTTAGGGGCTTCCTTGAGTTTGGCGCCGTAAAATGCGACTGCCCCGTCCTCGTCTACCGAACCGTTTTCAGAAGCCGTACCCTTGAATTTCACTGTCAGCTTCTTCTCGTTGCCAGACCTTATTACCGTAAGCTCCGCCGAATCACCCGGACGGAAGCCGTTGACGATTTCCTGTACCGAAGCAGCGTTCCTGATCTCCACGGAATCTATGGCGACAAGCACGTCACCGCTCTTGACTCCGGCTTCTTCGGCTGCGCTGCCTTTCGACACCTCAGTAATATATACGCCGTTCAGAGACGAAAGTTTCAATTCTTTTGCAATTTTATCATCGACAGACTGCATGGTTATGCCGAGAACGGCACGTTTGACACTGCCGAAATCTATCAGATCGTAAGCGATTTTCCTGACGATATTGGAAGGAATGGCGAAAGAATAACCTGTGTAGGATCCGGTCTGTGAAATGATTGCCGTATTGATACCCACGAGATTGCCGCTCTTGTCGACCAACGCTCCGCCGCTGTTGCCAGGGTTGACTGCGGCATCCGTCTGGATAAAGGATTCGATCCTGAACTTGCCGTCGTAATTCGGCATTGAACGGCCCTTGGCACTTATGATTCCCGCCGTGATGGTGGAACGTAGGTCATACGGGCTGCCTATGGCGAGCACCCATTCCCCGAGTCTGAGTTTGTCCGAATCGCCGAAAGGAATTACCGGGAGCCCCTGGGCATCGACCTTGATAAGGGCCACGTCCGTAGCCGGGTCCGTGCCTATCAGCTTGGCATCGAATTTCTTGTTGTTGTTAAGTGTGACCTCTATTTCAGTAGCGCCTTCAACCACATGATTGTTCGTCACGATATATCCGTCCTCGCGGATTATGACTCCGGAGCCGCTTCCGACCTTTTCCCTTTCCTGCTGTGGAGTACCGAAGAAAAAGAAATCGAATATCGAATTAGGCATCGCCGTCACCTCTTCCTTGGCCTTGACCCTGACATACACGACGGCGTCCACGGCCGATTCGGCTGCATACGTGAAGTCAGGATAATCCGACATGGACAAATTGACAGTCCTGTAACCGCCTCCGTCGGATGATACTATTACCTTTTCCGTAGCGGGAGTTGCAGATTTCACTACAATAAATGCTGTCAGACCTCCTATCAGGGCCGACAGCAGAATTACTATCCAACCTTTTTTCATAATATGAGTTTTATCTATTAATTATCATCGTATTCCGGCCTCAAACGCCTCTGTTTTCCAACCGGAAACCGCAAACAGCCGCATAAAAAATCAAATTATATGCCAAAACATCGTAAAAATTTCATACATTTGTTATCTGTAAAAATGAAAAGAAAAACAATTAAAAAGAACTGATATGAAATTCGTTATTTCAAGTTCCGAATTGCTGAAGGGGATAATGACCGTTTCCCGTGCCATTCCGAACAAATCGGCCCTGCCGATTCTCGAAAACTTCCTTTTCGATCTCAAGGGAGATGTTCTTGAAATCACGGCATCCGACTCAGAAATCACATTGAAAACGGCGGTAGAAGTCGAATCCGCTGAAGAAGGCGGACAGATGGCTGTTCCCGCAAGGCATCTGACGGAACTTCTGAAGGAACTTCCGGACCAGCCTCTGACCATAAAGACTGTCAGCGATACGTCTTTCGAATTCAGCTGGACAAGCGGAGCATCCACGCTTCCGTATTTTCCTGCCGAAGACTATCCTGCATTCACAGGTATCGGGGAAGCATCCGTTTCCCTCGACTTTCCGGCCCAGACCCTCATCGAAGGTATTGCATCCACGATATACGCCACTGCGGACGATGAAATCAGGCCTACGATGAACGGAATCTATTTCGACATCGACACGGATTCCACCACCCTTGTGGCTTCCGACGCCCACAAGCTCGTATGCTTTACCACCAAGGACGTCAAGGCTTCGGAAAAGGCGGCGTTCATCCTTCACAAGAAACCTGCGGCGATATTGAAAAGCATCATCGGGAAAAACACGGAAAACGTGGAAATCGTCTTCGACAGCAGCAATGCGATGTTCAAGTTCGACAATACCGTGGTGACATGCCGTCTCGTGGTCGGGAAATATCCGAGATACCGGGACGTGATACCGCAGAACAATACCAACATACTTGCCATCGACAGGATGCAGCTTCTCAATTCCGTGCGCAGGGTATCGGTATGTGCCAACAAGGGTTCGAACCACATCAAGTTCGAACTGAAAAACAACTGCCTCGAAATTTCCGCACAGGACCTCGGGTTCTCCCTTGCGGCATACGAGAAAATCGACTGTACGTACGAAGGGGATGATCTTACCATCGGTTTCAAGTCCACCTTCCTCATCGAGATTCTCGGGAACATGGATTGCGAGAACATCACGCTGAAATTTGCAGACGGCAGCAGACCGGCAGTCATCGTACCGTCAGACGGAGAGGAAGACTGCGGCAAGATCTGCGGAATCCTGATGCCAAGCATAGCTTCATAGGCCATGGAATTGAATTTGGAAAAACCGCTCCTGTTTTTCGACATCGAAAGTACAGGACTTAATATTGCGTCCGATTCCATCATCGAATTGAGTTTCGTAAAGATTCTTCCGGGCAATGAGGAACGCATAAAGACATGGAGGGTAAAGCCGTGGGACTATGTGAACAATTGCCAGAAAGCCATCAATCCGAGCGCACAGGAAGTTCATGGTATCAGCGATGCCGACCTCAGCGGATGCAAATGCTTTTTCGAGATTGTGAATGAGGTGGAAGAATGGCTCGCCGACAGCGACCTTGCCGGTTTCAATTCGAGCAAGTTCGACCTGCCGATGCTCGCTGAGGAGCTTGAAAGGGTCAGAAAATACCGGAATGTCAACATACGGACCGACCTGCATGCCATGAGGATGATAGACGTACAGAATATCTACCATCAGCTGGAACCGCGCAACCTGAAGGCTGCATACAGGTTCTACTGCGGCAAGGAGCTCGAAAACGCCCACAGCGCAGAAGCCGACACAGTGGCGACATACGAGGTGCTGAAATCGCAGTTGGACAGATACCCTGATCAGTTGCGCAACAACATGGAGTTCCTTGCCAATTTCTCCGAAAGGCAGAAAATCGTGGACTATGCCGGAAGATTGGTTCTCAACGACAAAAAGGAAGTTGTCATCAATTTCGGAAAGCACAAGGGCAGGACGGCAAAAGAGGTCTACGAAACGGAACCGTCGTATTTCAGCTGGGTCGAAAACGGAGAATTCACCCTTGACACCAAATGGCAGTTCATATCGTTGAGACGCCGGTTCGAGCAGGAAAAGGCGGAAGCCCGGAAAGCAGCCCAGAGACAACTCACCGACAAGGAGCTCAAGCAGTCCCTGAGTTCACTTGCAGACAAATGGGGTACGGGCAAACTGTTCTGATACAGCGTTCATTGCAGTCATGAATATAATTATCAGGCTATTCGACAACGACAGGTTCTGTTTCAGGCCGGACACGACATGGGAGAGAGAAAACAGGGATTTCTTCTCTCCCGATTTTATGAGGCGCATATTCTTCACTCCGGTGATTTTCGCAAGGATAGGCCGGGCCGGGAAATGTATAGGCAGGAAATTCGCCGGCAGATACTATGATGCGTCGAATTTCGGGATGCTCATGTACAACGGGGATATTTTAGAGGAAAATCTTCCCGACAGCGTCGCATTCGCATCAATGACGGACAGGACTTCGATTCTGCCATTCCCTCTATACAATCCTGAAGTCATGACGAATGAAAACAACGGCTTCAGACTGTCAATAGACGGGAAGTGCGTATTTTCGTGCATGTCTGCAGAAGTTGCCGACAAGATCGGAAACGCCGTATGCAAGGCATCGGAAATCATATCACTACGGACCGGAGACATGGTGGCGGTGGAATTGGATGCTCCGAAAGAAATAATATCCGGCGGGAACTCCAGGATATGCGTTGACGGCAGCTTCTGCGAAAACGAAATCTTCCGCTTCGATATAATAAGATAGCGCCAGGCTGCGGGGGGGGTAAGATAGCGCCAGGCTCAATAAAAAGCGGCGCCTAAAAGACGCCGCTTTTTATTGAGCCACTCATGGGATTCGAACCCACGACCTACGCGTTACGAATGCGTTGCTCTACCGACTGAGCTAAAGTGGCCTTTGAAAGTCCTTTCATTGAAAGGGACTGCAAAAATAGGAAAAATTTTGATTATCGCATAAAATAATTGCAATATTAGCCGAAGAATGCAAAATAAAATTTCCGACATATTGATAATAGGAGGAGGAGCTGCCGGCCTCATGGCCGGAATAGGGGCAGCAAAAGTGAATGCAGGGGCGAAAATCACCGTTTTGGAAAAAATGCCGAGACCCGGGAGGAAAATCATAATTACAGGCAAGGGAAGATGCAACCTGTCAAACTTCAAGGACTGGGAGGACTTTTCCACGCATATACACCCGAAACCGAATTTCCTTAAAAACGCCTTCTTCAATTTCTCTCCGGAGAAGACGGTAGGATTCTTCGAAGAGTGCGGACTCAGGACAGTGACGGAAAGAGGCGACAGGGTTTTCCCTGAATCCGGAAATTCGAAAGACGTAGTGGACACATTGGTATCCGCCGCCGCTTCTCTCGGTGTGGATATCATTGCCGGGACAGAAATCCGCCACATCGGGAGCAATCCGGACGGCACATTTTCCGCAGACAGTGCTGACGGGACAAAATTCAGCGGCAAATCACTCATCATCACGACAGGCGGACTTTCCTACCCTGCGACAGGCTCTACCGGAGACGGCTTGGAATGGGCATCGGAATTGGGTCTCGGGACAGTACCGTGCTTCCCGTCCCTTACAGCGATTGTCCCGAAAGGCTACAAGGCGACGAAAGACGGGATTTCCGCATCGGGACACATTCACAGAGAGGCTCCCCTTTCCGAAACCGGAGCGTTGCTGAACGGGAACAGGCTGAAAAACATATCTCTAAGGATTCTGATAGACGGGACAGAGGTTTACGACGAATTCGGAGATATCGATTTCACCGACGGAGGATTGGAGGGCCCGTTAGGTTTCAAGGTCAGCAGGAAATGCGTCAAGGCCATAATCAACGGCTCTAAAGTCAAGGTAATCATCGACATGAAACCGGCAGTGACACTGAATGAACTCGATAAAAGGATTTATGCCCTGTGGAAGGAAATCAACGAAGACAGACGTAGCAGAAGCCGCAGCCGGGAAGACAGGATGAGGATTCTTCTCGGGAAACTCCTTCCGTCTGACCTGATAAGGGGATTTCTCAAATACAGACCTGTAAATGAGGCTGCTAAAGTCGGGAAGGCTCTGAAAAACTGGGAAATGGACATAGCCGGATACGTCGGATATGAAAGATGCGTCATCACGGCAGGAGGGATTTCCACGGACGAAGTCTCGGCTAAGACGATGGAGTGCAAAAAAATCCCCGGGCTCTATTTTGCCGGGGAAATACTTGATCTGGATGCGGATACCGGAGGCTACAATCTTCAGACAGCATTCTCAACAGGCCGTCTCGCCGGAGAATCCGCAGCGAGAAAAATATCTACTCTGCAATGACCCCGGAACCGAGCATCTCGTCACCGTCATACCATACAGCAAACTGACCGGATGTAATGCCTCTCTGCGGCTTGTCGAACAGAATGAAAAGGCCGCACGGGCGTCTGATGAGAAAGGCGTCCTGCAACGGCTGACGGTATCTTATCCTCACCCTGTATCGTCTGATCTCCCCGACTTCCATCGCAAGGTCTTCCCTTATCCAGTGAATATCTTCGGAGGATATCATGAGGCAGCTCCTCGACAGACCCTTGTGGGTATGGCCCTCACCGACATATATCCTGTTGGAAACCATATCGGTAGCTATCACGAAAACCGAGTCCTTATGTCCACCTATATTCAGTCCCTTGCGCTGGCCTATGGTATAGAACTGAGCGCCATCATGTCTGCCTATGATTTTTCCATACGGATTTTCCTTGTAACGCGTCTTTTTGACGTGCTTCTTGCCCGAACGGTAGGTTTCCGTCTCGAAATCGATGTCATAATGGAAGGGAGCGGCGAGACGCATCAGCTGTTCGTCGGACAGGGCTGCCACCTTTTCACGGGAAAAAACCGGCTCCGCAGGACTTTCCTGTGAAGAATCATGGCACTTGTCCTCTGAAATATAGTCCGTTATCAGTCTGACATCGTCCGAGCGGCCTTCCGCAGCAAGCGAACGCAGGGTTTCCGCCACATAGCGATAGTGGGAATCGTTCCCGTAATATGAATCGAAGATTTCCACCACATCCCCTTCTGCCGGTTTGAGTTTCTGCTGCAGGAAAACGGGAAGGTCGACCTTGCCGACAAAGCATATTCCCTGTGAATCCTTCTTGTCGGCCGAAGGAAGATCCGCCTCGGCGGCAATACGCCTTACTTCCGGTTTGAGGATGTCGCCTATCGGGAACAGCGCCTTCGACAACTGTGCCTGTGTCAGCTGACACAGAAAATAACTCTGATCCTTGTTCGGATCCGATCCGGCGAAAATCCTGTAAACCGGCTTCCCGTCCGCTCCTTTGATTTCGTCTTTCCTGCAATAATGGCCGGTAGCAACGTAATCCGCACCCAACTTTTCGGCGCATTTGAGAAAGGCGTCGAATTTTATTTCCCTGTTGCACAGGACATCGGGATTCGGAGTCCTGCCCTTCGAATATTCGTCGAACATGTAATCTACGACGCGTTTCCGGTACTCCTCGCTTAAATCCACGAAATAGAAAGGAATACCGATCTTTCTCGCCACCATTTCAGCCACGAAGCGGTCTTCTTCCCACTCGCAGTCCCCGTGAAGCGTCCCCTCAGTATCATGCCAGTTCTGCATGAAAAGAGCGAACACATCATATCCCGCTTTTTTAAGGAGCAGGGCGGCCACGCTCGAATCGACTCCGCCGGACAAACCTATGCAAACTTTCATATAATAAAATAAATACTTATATTTGTTAGTCTTACGACACAAATCCGTCGCAAAGATATATAATTCGGAAGCAATATGAAAGAAAAGAAAATCGACATTGCCTACATCGAATATGAATCCCTGACACAATTGGACGAAGATGACAGGGTATTGGCGGAAATGGCTGTAAAGGCTACGGAAAATTCATATTCCCCATATTCCGGATTCGCAGTAGGTGCGGCTCTGAGGCTTTCAAACGGCGAAATCGTTACGGGTGCAAATCAGGAAAACATTGCCTATCCTTCAGGCCTCTGCGCCGAACGGACGGCAATGTTCTATGCCCATGCCAAGTACCCGGATGCAGTCATGGAATGCATGGCGATTGCCGGGAAACAGGGCGGGAAAATATGCCCGACCCCGGCTACTCCATGCGGTGCGTGCCGTCAGGTCATGGCCGAATATCAGACGAAAGGAGGAAAACCGATGAAGATCATCCTCGTCGGTTCCGGAAAAATCTGGAAGTTCTCGAAAGTGGATGATTTGTTGCCGCTGATATTCGACAGCCTCAAATAATTTTTGTTTTAAGGAAATTTTGACTACTTTTGCAGTCGGGTAAGTCATACACGACCAGCTCCTGTCAAATCCCCCAGGGTCGGAAGGCAGCAAGGGTAGATGGTTGTAGCGGTGCGATGTATTCAGCTTACCCTTTTTTATTTTTCCTTAGGCTGTGCAGCTGCAGGAGCAGGTGACTGTTTTTCCGCCGCCCCGATCGCTCCGGCCGCACCCGCCGGGACCTGCATCTTCTTGGACTTTGCCGTATAGGCGGCATCGTATTCCTGTTCGGTAATCATCTTGCAGGTACCGTTGAAGGACGAATCCAATTCTATGGCAAGCCGCCTTACCTTCAAATCTCCATCCACGGAGCATCCGCCCTTGATAGACAGGATATCCTTGACGGTAAAACAGCCTTTCGCCTTGCCCCATACATCCACGTTGACACATGTGATATCGGCGTTGACTTCAGCTGACTCCCCTATCACGACCTTACCTTCCGAACATATCGAACCTTCGAACTTGCCGTCGATTCTCAAGTCATTGGAAGATATGATTTCTCCCCTTACTATAGTGCCTTCGGATATCCGGCTTACTAAATTGACGTTGGTTACGTATTCGTTTTTAGACATATCGTTGTTCGACTTAAACATTTTTCCTGAGTATTAAAGATTCTTTCCGCAACAGTTCTTGTATTTCTTGCCTGAGCCGCACGGGCACGGGTCGTTCCTGCCGACAGTCTTGTCGACATGTACCGGCATCTTGGATTTCGGTTCGCCGGCATTGGTGACAAGATCGGTCCTGCTCGTTCTCATACTGCTCATGTCAGGTTTGCGCTGAGGCGCCGGTGCTTTTGCCTGCGATGCGTCCCTCAACGGGATATGGGCCCTGAACAGGAACGAGAGAATATCCTTGTTGAGAGTTTCGAGCATTGTCTTGAAAAGATTGAAGCTCTCGAACTTGTATATGAGCAACGGATCTTTCTGCTCGTATGCGGCATTCTGGACGGACTGCTTCAGATCGTCCATATCCCTGAGGTGCTCTTTCCAGCGTTCGTCTATCATTATCAGGGTAATGGTCTTGCTGAGCGCTCTCGTAATCTCCTTGGCTTCCGTATCATATGCCTTTTTGAGATCGACCGAAAGGGTCAGCATCTTGCGTCCGTCGGAAATAGGAATTGCGATATTCTTGTAGATGGCGCCCTGTTTTTCAAACACTTCCTTGATAATCGGATAGGTTTTCTGGGCCATGGTATCCATCCTGCGATGATAGACCTCCTGCATGTTGCGGTAGAGGGCTGCCGCCATGTCCTTTTTGGTGGCGCTGTTGTAGAACGTCTCGTCGAAGCCCGGCTCTATGGACAATGAGCGCATGGTCTCCTCGGCAAATGAGGCATAATCGTAGCCGTCACAGTTTTCTACAATGATTTCCGACATGTCCTGCATCATGTTCATCACGTCGATTTCGACCCTTTCTCCGGAAAGTGCGTTGCGTCTCTTGGTATAGATGACTTCCCTTTGCGAGTTCATCACATCGTCGTATTCGAGGAGTCTCTTACGGATACCGAAGTTGTTTTCCTCGACCTTTTTCTGGGCCCTTTCAATCGAACTCGAAAGCATGGACGATTCGAGGGCTTCGTTGTCCTCCATTCCGAGCTTGTCCACTACGCTGGCTATCCTTTCCGAGCCGAAAAGCCTCATCAGTTTGTCTTCAAGGGAAACATAGAAAGTCGATGTTCCCGGGTCTCCCTGACGTCCGGCACGGCCCCTGAGCTGACGGTCCACACGACGGCTGTCATGTCTTTCCGTACCTATGATGGCAAGACCGCCGGCCTTTCTGACTTCTTCCGAAAGCTTTATATCCGTACCACGTCCGGCCATGTTCGTGGCGATGGTCACTGTACTCTTCTGTCCGGCGTGTGCCACGACTTCCGCCTCCCTGGCATGCTGTTTGGCATTCAGGACCTGATGCTGGATACCTCTCAACTTGAGCATCCTGCTCAGGAGTTCCGAAGTTTCCACATCCGTCGTACCCACAAGGACTGGACGGCCTGCGGAGGTCAGTTCCACAATCTTGTTGATAACGGCCTCATACTTGGCCTTTTTCGTCTTGTATATGAGATCGTCGTAGTCTATCCTTGCAATAGGGCGGTTGGTAGGTATCACCACCACGTCCAACTTGTATATTGACCAGAACTCTCCGGCTTCCGTCTCCGCCGTACCGGTCATACCGGCCAACTTATGGTACATCCTGAAATAGTTCTGCAGGGTAATGGTGGCGAATGTCTGCGTTGCGGCCTCGATCTTGACATTTTCCTTGGCCTCCACAGCCTGATGCAGTCCGTCGCTCCAGCGTCTGCCTTCCATGATACGTCCCGTCTGCTCGTCTACGATCTTCACCTTGTTGTCCATGATGACGTAGTCGACATCCTTTTCAAACATGGCGTATGCCTTGAGAAGCTGATGCACGGTGTGTACCCTTTCCGATTTCAGGGCGAAGTCCGCCATGATCTCGTCTTTCTTCGCCTGCTTCTCGTCGGCGGGAAGTTCGCTTTTCTCCACTTCGGCAATTTCGTTGCCTACATCCGGAAGTATGAAGAATTTAGGGTCGGACAGCGTACCGCTCAGGAGGTCATGGCCGTTGTCGGTCATGTCCACCGAGTTCTGTTTTTCATTGATTACGAAATATAACGGGTCGGTAACGACAGGCATTTCCCTCTCGTTGTCCTGAATATAGTAGTTCTCCGTCTTCTGCAGCAATTGCTTTATGCCCGGTTCGCTGAGATACTTGATAAGAGGCTTGTATTTCGGAAGTCCCTTGTATGCACGCAGGAGAAGTTTGCCTCCTTCCTTCTCGTCGCCTGCCGCTATGAGTTTCTTGGCCTCGTTGAGAGTGGCTGTCACGAGGGTGCGCTGGTTATTGTAGAGCTTTTCCACATACGGCTTGAACTCCTCGAACTGCTGGTCATCGCCTTTCGGAACAGGTCCGGAAATGATAAGCGGCGTCCTCGCATCGTCGATAAGCACGGAGTCCACCTCGTCGACTATGGCATAGTGATGTTTCCTCTGGACGAGATCGTTGATGGACACGGACATGTTGTCCCTCAGGTAATCGAAACCGAACTCATTGTTCGTACCGAAAGTCACATCGCAGGCGTATGCTTTCCTGCGGGCGTCGCTGTTCGGCTGATGCTTGTCGATACAGTCCACCGAAAGTCCGTGGAACATGTACAGAGGGCCCATCCATTCAGAGTCACGTTTGGAAAGGTAGTCGTTGACAGTGACCACGTGCACTCCTTTTCCTGCAAGGGCATTCAGGAATACCGGCAGCGTAGCCACGAGGGTTTTTCCTTCACCCGTAGCCATCTCGGCGATCTTGCCCTGATGCAGGACGATACCTCCTATAAGCTGGACGTCATAGTGTACCATGTCCCAGGTAATTTCATTGCCTCCTGCCATCCAGTGGTTGTGCCATACGGCTTCATCGCCGTCGATTTCGACGAAATCTTTCGTAACGCTGAGCATCCTGTCGAAATCGGTGGCCTTCACCCTTATAGTCTCGTTTTCCTTGAATCTTCTTGCGGTGGATTTCATCACGGCAAACGCCTCGGGGAGAATTTCATTCAGGACCTTTTCGATATCCTCGTCCACTTTCTTGACGAGTTTGTCGGATTCCGATGCCAAGGCCTCTTTCCTGTCAACGGGAATATCCTTCTCCAATTCTTCCCTTATGGCTGCTATCCTGGCCTCGTCATCTGCTGTCCTGTCACGGATAATCTGCTTCAGTTCAGTTGATTTAGCCCTCAATTCATCGTCTGACAATCTGTCTATCTCAGTATAGGCGGCCAAAACTTTCTGAAGAATCGGCTGCAACTGTTTGAGATCCCTGTCGGCTTTCGAGCCGAATATTTTCTTGAATATACCTGCTACTGACATATTTTATATCTCTGTTTTCATAAAGTTTGGAACTTCAGGGCAGTTCCCGCCTGAAATCCTACAAATATAATAAGTCCGGACAACTTTTCAAAAATGGAAGCCGTTATTTTCTTCCGGGATATTTTTCCAAAGCTTTTCCGAGGATGAAGACCGCCCTTTCAAGGTCCTCGGACTTCAGCACGTACGCCATCCTGACCTGATTTGTCCCGAGCCCGGGAGTAATGTAAAATCCGGTGGCAGGGGCTGTCATTACGGTCTCGCCTTCATACTCGAAATCCGAAAGGCACCATGCACAGAATCTTTCCGAATCATCGACCGGAAGCGCCACCATGGCATAAAAGGCTCCGTGCGGCACCGACGTCACCACGCCTGGCAATTTCCCGAGGGATTCAAGAAGTACTTTCCTCCTCTGCCCGTACTCGGCAATTACATTTTCAAGATAAGACGGCTCCTCGTCGCAGGATGCTTCCGCCACAATCTGACCGAGCAACGGAGGACTCAGCCTTGCCTGGCACAGTTTCAGAACGCCTTTGGTAACGGCTTCGTTCCTCGTAATCAGGGCTCCTACACGTATCCCGCACTCGGAATACCTTTTCGAGAACGAATCTATGAGAATCACGTTGTCGGCGATTTCCGGAAACCGTCCGGCAGATACGTATTCCTTGCCGTCATATACGAATTCACGGTAGACTTCGTCCGAAAAAAGATAAAGGTCATGTTTCCTGACTATTTCGGCCAGCATCTCCATTTCATGCTTTTCATACAATGTCCCGGACGGATTGTTCGGGTTACATATCAGTACGGCTTTCGTCCTTTCGTTTATGAGCTCTTCTATCTGCTCGACAGGCGGCAATGCAAATCCTTTGCAGATATCGGTCTTCAAAGTCCTTACCCTGACACCTGCAGCATCGGCAAAGGCAAGATAATTGGCGTATGTAGGCTCCGTGGTAATGAGCTCGTCACCCGGGTCCATGCACGAAAGAAAGGAAAAAAGGACAGCTTCGGACGCACCAGATGTCACGGTAATCTGCTCCGGGCCGAAATCCATCCCGCATCTTGCGTAATATTCCGATATTTTCCTCCTCAAGGACAGGAATCCCTGGGAGGGGCTGTATTCCAATATTGTCCTGTCAATGTTTTTCAGGGCCTCAAGACCTTTTTTCGGGGAAGGGATATCCGGCTGTCCTATGTTAAGATGATATACCTTGATGCCCCGCGCCTTGGCGGCGTCGGCAAGCGGCGTCAGTTTCCTTATGGGAGAACTTGCCATTCCTATTATTCTGTCCGATAATTTCATTTTCACGTCAGTTTACAATTGCATTCCGGCTTACAATGTCATTCCGGCAAATGACAGGAGCAGGAAAAACAGTATGACAGGCAAAAACACCAGACACCATAATATCTTGGCTATCGTGTCATTGCCTGAAGTCAAAGGACCTGCCACCAAAAGGCACAGAAAGCCGAACAGGCCCCACAATCCGGACAGGAAAAACCAGCTCCACGGGTTCCTTCCGTACCTGTTTGCCAGGATGGCCGACAGGATGGCCCAGAAGAAATTGAAAATACAGAACACGATTATGAGTCCGGCGATACTGCCAAGTCCCAAAAGAGCAAACGCTTCCATCACGAATTGAATTTCATTAAACAAATAAATCCGATTTTCAAAAAATCATGCAAAGATAATTAATTATATTTGCATAATGGAAAGTAATGACGAGAAATATATGAAGGCCGCCCTCGGCGAGGCCCGTGCCGCAGCCGAAGATGACGAAGTTCCGGTAGGTGCAGTCATAGTATGCAGGGACAGGATCATTGGAAGAGGCCACAACATGACCGAAAAGCTTCATGATGCCACGGCACATGCCGAAATGATAGCAATCACATCCGCCACGGAAACTCTCGGAGGGAAATATTTGGACGACTGTACGCTGTATGTCACGGTGGAGCCGTGCCCGATGTGCGCTGCGGCATTGGCATGGACGCAAATCGCAAGGATAGTGTACGGATGCGATGACCCGAAACGTGGATATTCCCTTTACTCGCCTTCCCTGCTGCATCCCAAAACCGAAGTCGTAAAGGGCGTGATGAAAGACGAGTGCGCTTCGCTCATGTCCGGTTTCTTCAAATCCAAACGGAAATAAATGTTCGGACTTGAAAGTCTCGGCCTCGTAGGACTGTTTATCGGGGCGTTTCTTGCGGCGACAATTCTTCCGTTCAGTTCGGATGCATTGTATGTTGCCGTTCTTGCGGTGACGGGCCAGCCGGTTGCATGTCTTGTCGTGGGGACGGCAGGAAATTGGCTCGGCAGTGTATTCTCCTATTACATAGGGCGTATCGGCAAATGGGAATGGATAGAAAAATGGTTCAGGGTGAAGCCGGAGACATTGCAAAGGCAAAAGATGAAAATTGACCGTTACGGAGTATGGCTTGCACTGATATGCTGGGTCCCGATAATAGGTGACGTGATAGCCATTGCCCTCGGGTTCTACAAGGTTCCGCCTCTGATGTGCTTTGTTCTGATGCTCGTCGGCAAGTTCGCCCGATTCCTTGTGTGGAATCTTCTATATTTTGCAATAATATAAAAAATCAATATATTTGCAGCCGGAATTGAGATATGGTGTAATGGTAGCACTACAGATTTTGGTTCTGTCTGTCGAGGTTCGAATCCTCGTATCTCAACAGAAAAAGCGGTCAAATTGACCGCTTTTTCTGTTGAGACGAGGTCCTCCAACACCCCTAAATTACCGGTGTGTCAAGGATGTTGATTGTGAATTTCTTGACCGACTGGTCGCTTTCAAGATAATCCTTAGTGGTACCGACGAAAACCACCTCGTAAGTACCCGGCTCCGTCCAAGTGTACTCGTAGTAGTCGAGGTCGTTCTGCATGTTCTTGATCACCACGGCCTTGTCATTTTCCACCTTATTGATGGATTGTGGAGCAGTGAATACCCAGCCCTCGCAATCATAATGTTTGATATGACTATCATTCGGACTCTCAGGATTGTAAAGCTGTCCGCCCGCGAAATTCAGATCCTGTCCTGAAGTATTGGTTCTGATACTGCCGTTACCTTCATTGACATAATACGGATCCAATTCGTCCGACATCATTACAGTCACATCGATCATGGAGTTAAGCGACATGGTCGTGCCGGCGAAATTCTCATCTGAAAATGCAATGGAAAGATCTCCCCTGAGCCAATAGGTATCGAATCTCGTCGGAATGATTTTCCCGTCTTCATCGACTCCTCCCTTAGGCGGATTCCAGTGAAAAGCGATACTGAACCTGTCGAGATAGCCTTTTTCTTTCAGATCCAAGGAAAGAGGAACCCATAAATCCTGTTTCAACTGGTCCTCGAACTCCACCTTTTCCCAGCCGGGCATTCCGGCCTCGTACATATAGCGCACGGTTTCCCTGTCCAAAAGGCCGGATGAACCGAGAAGTCCTTCGAATGAGTTGGAGATATAGATTTCCAAAGCCGGATTTGCGTTGCCCCATCTGTGCTGGATTTCCAGATCAAGGACTGCAGAGGCCACTTCTTCCGTCGGAAGAGTGTACCTGTCCCGATATTGGTACTCCGATCCGAACTCGCCGCTGTAGAAGATGATATTGTCCACATCACCCTCTATATTGAAACGGACAGGCTCGCCTGCATAGTAAGTGTTTTCCCCGTCGAGCGTGATATTGTAATTGAAACCTGTCGTAATGGTTTCGTGCTCGCAGGCCGCAAAAAAGAGCGGAAGTAATAAAAGTATCGATTTTTTCATTGTACTTGCATTAAAATTGTCCGATTACCATAAAGGATTCTGCCTCAATTCCGTATTCACACCGAGTTCGATATTCGGAATCGGAAGATAAATGTGGCGCTGCTGAACGGCGTTGCCTATGCTTATGGCGTAATTTTCCTTGGCATTTCCGGTCCATGCAGGGTCGCCGCCCCAATCCGAGTAGGCATGCATCGCCGTCACGAATTCACCCCACCTGATAAGGTCGTACTTACGCAGCGACTCGAAGCAAAGCTCCCTTGCCCTTTCACGTTTCACAAGCTCCCTGAAGGCTTCCTGCGAAGAATATTCGCTGAAATCCTTTGTGGAAACCTTGGCCCTGTTCCTGACTTTAAGTATTGTCTTTTCGAACAGCTCCTGGGTAGGTGCGCCCTCATATTCATTGTACGCTTCGGCATACATCAGAAGCACGTCCGAATACCTCAGCAGCGGATAATTGATGTTGGTGTAGAGCATCTTGGCATCCTTATGCCCTTCATATTCGGTTTCCCTCCTGTATTTTCCGGCATTCCTGATACCTCCGGCCACATTAGGGTCTTCGGTAGTGGTAACGCTGGACGCCGAATACGGAGACTTGTCGATACTGTTCCTGCAGACATTCAGTTCGGCTGCATTTTCGCCCTCGTAGTCCGGGATTCCGTAAGGCGGATGGTTTTTGTTGCCGGCATAATTGTACGGAGGAAGATTCCATTCCTGACGGGCATCGAAACAGTAAACCGTATTGCCATCTTCGTCCTTCACGGTCTCGCCTGCATCGTTTTTCAATATGTTGCCGTATTCCTTGTCCGTCCTGTCATCACCGGTGTACAAGTACCAGAGCTTAGGAGAACCGTCATACTGACCATAGGAATAGTTGCAGTTGAATTCCTTGTAATCCGAGGAACCGTTGCTCTGCAGACCGATAAGGTCGCCGATACGTCCGTTGGTCCATTCATTCGCATTGGAACGGTCTCCGAGGAAATCCACTTCCCACATGGATTCGTAATATTCCACATCGTAGGTATCTGTGATATAGTTGATGAAGACCTGCGAATAATCAGGATTGAGACGGAATTTACCGGAATTGATCACATCGTAGGAATAGTCCATCGCCTTTTTCAGATAGTCTCTTTTGGTCAGGGCTATGTCCGTCATATCGACTGATTCCCCGGCCATGAAGAGGCATACCCTTGCAAGGATACCTTCCATTGTGTATTTGTTCACACGTGAAGGCGCATTCGTAAGGGAAACGTCGGCTTTTTCAAGACATGCTTCCATCTCTTCGATTGCCCACTCAAGTACCTTTTCCTGAGGGGATGCCGGACATGAAAGGGCGGCCGGATCGTATTCCGTAATCGGCTTGTCCCTCAACGGAACGTCGCCGAAAGCCTGGGCGAGAATGAAATGATAGTATGCTCTCAGGAATCTCGCCTCATTGTAATATTCGTCGTCCGGGTCGAATTCGGAATCTTCGATCGCAGACATGAAATTGTTTGCATTCTTGACTCCTGCATAAATCTTGGTCCACACCTGATAGATTTCGTTGGAACTTGCATCATGCCTGTACCATACGATGTAGGAGTTCGTGGTACCTCTGTTGAAATAGCAGAGATCATCGACATTGGAACACATCAGGGAATAGTAATTGCCGTAAAAGGCTTCGCTTCCCATGGCTCCGTAAACGCCGGCCAGACCGTTCTCGAGGTCATCCTTTGTCTTGTATGAGGTTTCTTCCACAAGAATCTGCGGCTCCACGTCCAAGAAATTACAGGACGGAAGCAGGGCAAGGACCGCCGCACATAAAATTGTATATAATCTTTTCATCTTATTCATACCGGTTTAGAAAGTAAGTGACACACCTGCAGTGACTCCGAAGCATCTCGGATAGGCCGACCAGTCGAATCCCGGCGTCAGGACGGAATTTCTCGTGGATACTTCCGGATCAGGTCCGCTGTAATTCGTCCATGTCCAGACATTGTCGGCTGAAACATATACACGGATATTGTCCACACGGACTTTCCTCATCGCTGATTTCGGAATCGTATAGCCTACCGAAACGTTTCTCAGTCTCAGGAAGGAACCGTCCTCGACGACTCTCGATGAATATACGTTCATACTGTTGCCTGCTCCCACTCTCGGGATATCGCTTGTGGTATTGTCGGCAGTGTATCTGTCTGCGTATGAAGCAAGCTGGTTCAGGTTCGAGATACTTCCGTTCTCGAAGATCAGCCTGTTTGCATTCAGAACGTCGTTGCCGTAGCTCCACGAGAAGAAGACATTGACGTCGACTCCGTAGAAATTGAACGTATTGCCGAAACCGCCGGTATGGATAGGCTGGCCGCAGCCTATGATGGTACGGTCGTTGTCATTCACCACGCCGTCCCCGTTGATATCGGAATACTTAGGATCGCCAGGGCTGACATTTTCCTTTCCTATGCTTTCGAGGTAAGGCACTCCGTTCTTCAATGTGGAACCGATAAAGTCATCCGGCTTGTATGTACCTTCATAGATGTAACCGTACATCATGCCGGCAGGCTTGCCGACCTGGGTTATGTAAGGATACTGGCTGTTGAACCTCTGGTCCCACGACACTGCCGAAAGCAGCGAAGTCTGGTTGTTGTTCAGACCTGTAACCGTATTCTTGTTGAACGCTATGTTGAACGAGGTAGACCACTGGAAATTCCTGTGGTTGATATTCAGCGTCTCAAGGGAGAATTCAAATCCCTCATTCCTCATGGAACCTATGTTCAGCATGGCTGAAGTGTAACCTGAAGAGGCAGGGACCGTAGCCTGAAGCAGGAGGTCGTACGTATCCTTGAGGTACCAGTCCGCCGTAATCTTGATCCTGTTGTTCTCGAAGAAGGCGAGGTCGAGTCCGACATCCCACTGTGACGTGGTCTCCCATTTCAGCTTGTCATTGGACATGTTGCCAGGGAAATATCCGGACACTATCTGACCGTTGAACACATAGTCGTAAGTGTTCTGGGAACCAGGAAGTACGGATATCTGATAATAATAATCGTACGGAGTAGTGGTCCTGTTGTTACCGGTAAGACCCCATGTGAGCCTCAACTTACCGTTTTTCAGCCAGGAACTGTTCTTCAGGGCTTCCTCCCTGTTGAAGTTCCAAGAGAGTGCGGCCGAAGGGAAATATCCCCATCTGTTGTCCGTAGGGAACTTGGACGAACCGTCTGCACGGAACGAAGCCGTAAGATAGTATTTGTACCTGTAATTGTAATTCAGACGGAAAAGTCCCGACATCATCCTCCAGTCGCGCTGCCATGGCTCTACGGTCTGATATGAACCGGTATGCAGGGCATTGAGACCTATTGCTTCGGTGGCCATCTGGGTAGCGCTTACTCCCTTGTAGTCATTGGTCTGGCCCTGGAAGGTAAGTCCGGCCAGCAGGTTGAGATGATGGTTCCTTCTGACATGTTTGACCCAGGTCAGGGTATTTTCATTCAGCCATGTCAGCCATCTCGTCCAGTAAATGGCGCCGTTGATGCCTTTTCCGGAAGGTGAACCTTCATATCCGGTATAGGTCTGGCTGCCGTTGAATTCCTCCCTTCTCCTGTTCTGAAGCGTATAGACTCCTGTCACCTTCAGTTTGAGGTCCGGTATTATCTCCCATGTAAGGGCAGCGTTGGCCGTAAGGTAATCCTGAATCGTCTTCCTGTACTCGTTCCTGACTGTCTTTGCCGGATTGAAGCGGTAGTCGTCGGACGATGCCACGTCGAAGTCGGTAAGGTCATCCACGAAAGTGTCCGATTCATAGCCAAGAGGCTGGACAGGACGATAACCCCAGACCGAATATATGAGCCAACCCGATGCAGAAGAAGATGACTGGGCATCTGTAGGTGTGACTCCGTTCGTTACTGACCTCGAGTAGTTGGCTATCAGGTCGAACTGCACCTTGTCTCCGAATTTCTGGGTGAAGTTGATCTTGCCGTTGTATCTCTGGAAATTCGATTTCACGATGATACCGTCCTGGTCGAGGGCTGCGAACGTAATGTTGTACTTGTTGCCGGCCTCCTTGCTTCCTCCGGAAAGGGAGATGTTGTATTCCTGCGTAAAGGCTTCACGGTAAATGTTGTCCTGCCAGTCGTAAGTGCGGGCATTCCTGTAGTCTTCAAGAGTGTAGCCGTCCTGGAGGTAAATGTTCGTCCCGTTGGAAATACCGTACATCTCGGTCTGCAGCTGCACGAACTCGTAGGCATCCATCAGGTCGATCTTGTTGGCAATCTTGCTGCCGGTCCACTTGGCCTGGAAATTCACCTTCGGCTTGCCTTCCACACCCTGTTTGGTGGTAATGACAATGACTCCGTTGGCACCCCTTGCTCCGTATATGGCCGTAGCGGAAGCGTCCTTCAATATGTCCATCGACTCGATGTCCGCAGGGTTGAGGGCGGTAGCCATAGAGCTTTCCGATGGGAAACCGTCGATGATGTACAAAGGTGCACTACTCTGTGTCAAGGAGTTGCTTCCACGGATGGTAATATTGGCTTCACTGCCGAGAGCTCCGTCGGAGGTAGTCACGACAACTCCTGCGACACGGCCTGTCAAAGCCTGGTCGAAATTGGACACGGAACTCTTCATCAGGTCCCCCATATCCACTTTGCTGACAGAACCGGTAAGGTCCCTTCTCGCCACGGAGCCGTATCCGACACTCACGACTTCCGATGCTTCGATGGAAAGACTCGCTTCGCCCATCGTAATGTCGATAGTCTCCCTGCCGTTGACGCTCTCCTTTATCTCTTCATAGCCGAGACATGAGAAAACGATGACAGCATTGTCGGGAACCGTGATCATATAGTTTCCATCAGCGTCCGTTATGGTTCCAACTGAAGTGTTGCCGTCCTGATATACGGTGACGGCAATCAAAGGAAGGCCGGTGTCGTCAACAACCTTTCCCTTGACTGTGACATCCTTGGCCGCAAGTGCCGTTACCGACAACAGGGATACGGCCAATGTCATTAATAGATAATTTAATCTGATCATCAGTCTTAGTATTTGTTAATTATTGATTTTGTATGAGGATAAATTATTGTCTTGCAAGTATGAACTCTACAGGCTGTCCATGAAGACAGGTGGCATTGACCGTCGTTTTCCCGCCGGAAACCGTCACTTCCACGTTGTCATGCGTACCTTCCACGGCATAGGTTCCGTCCAATGTCACGGACCTGACAAGAGGCTGGCTTTCCTGGGCCGTAGTATAGCCTTTCTTGGTAATTCCGAGGTCCGGAGTACAGATGCTCATGACAGAACGGCCGTCTCCGAGAGCACGTTCCATGACTATTGTTTCGGAGGTAATCTCCGATACCGGCAGCGCCGGCATGGCATCCTTGCCCTTTTCGAAAGCGGCGAGGGCAGTTTTCACGTCTTCACTCCGTTCGTAGGCCGAATAGCATACGTAGGCGGTGATACCTGTGACGTTATCATTCACAGCATGTACTGCATCGTCGTTTCTCAGCACCGTGTACGGAACTTTCTTGGAATATCTGTTCACTTCCTTCACGGCAGGCTGCACAAGCATCATGTATTCGTACGAAGCATTGTGCGGGGCAGTTCCGTGGTCGATGTAGGCTGTCACGAAATCGCCCGTTCCGGTCTTCTTCTTGGTGTCGGAAGGTGAAGTCTGGGTCTGTTTGATTACCCTCAGACCGCGGCCGTCCTTCATTATATAATAATTGCCCTTGTTGTCGCTGAAAGTGACAGGGGTATTTTCGTTGTGGCTGAAGGAAAGCGGGAACTGCTCGTAATACTGGAGGTTTATGTCGATTTCCTCTGCCTTGTCATCGAGACGGAGCTGATAGATGGTGGTTTCCGTCGGGTAGGTGGAATTGTTGGAGATCCCGCTTCCCACGAATACTATGCGGTTGTCGAAGCAGAATACGCTTTTGTGCGCCGTGGCGCCCGGACAGAAATTCTTCCTGTCCTTTTCCACGTATGTAAATGCAAGGACTCCGTTTTTGCCTTCAAGAGAGGATACGCCCGGGAATCTGTCGTCGTTCCTTTCCATCAGCGTACCTTTCAGAGGATTTTCAAGCAGGTCGAACGGAAGGTGTATCGTCGTCGCTCCGGGAACCCTGTTCCAGTCCCAGCCTTCCTGTGAATAACCGCTTGCCTTGGCGGAAACAGGAGAGCCCGAACCTATGAGTTGGGCGGAACCGTAACTCTGGTAACGTCCGTATCTGTTGTCCGCAGCGTAAATTTCAGAAGCCCATACATCGCTGTTGTAAGACTTCAGCACGAGCATCCAGTCTCCCCTGCGGTGGATACCCATGGCGCCGTAATTGTACACGAAAAACCCTTCCGGAGCAGGAGCTGCCGAGATTCCGGCTTTCCTCAGGGCCGCCGTCTTGTTCCTGTCCGCTCCTCCGAGTGTCAGATACGCCCCTCCGAGTTCAGGGTCCGCATCGAGACCGCTGCCTGTAAGGTCCCCGAGCAATGCAAGACTGCCGAAGGCCTCTATGTCGGCTTTAGGAATGAAGCCGTTGAACGGATGGCGTCCGCAGACTCCGAGTCCCCAGTCGGTAAGATTGCAGTAATTGCGCAACGTCAGCAATGCGTTCTTGAAACATCTGCGGGATTCCTCGTCCAATACGAAATCCGTTCCGGCCGTGTACTCGCAATATTCCCCGAGTGCGGCAAAGGCTCCCACCGAATATGCCGGATAAAGACCGCCGTGATGGAACGATGTCCCGTCCACCTTCAATCCGCCGAGTGTTCCCGGCGAATACATCAGTGAGCCCGAGAGCCATTCGGCAAGATTCTTCATGTTGGTAAACCTCTCGTCTTCGTCAGGATTCATCATCGTGGCTATGATTTTGGCCTGAAGCAAAGTATGCCATGAATCGAGCATCTCGTCACGCCCATACTGGAAAGGCTTGCGGCATTCCGACATTCCGCTCCAGTACTCCAACACTTCAAGGTATTCGTCCGTCTTGCCGGCCGCCACAATTTCATCGCGGAGAATCCACATGGCCTTGTACAGATCCCTTATCTGATAACCGTAATGGTGGTTCGTTCCCTGACCGCTGCCGTATGCGAAGCCCTGGTCTATCGCATGGTCGAAGGCTATGAATATCCTGTCAAGGTTGGCCCTGTTGCCGGTGTAAAGATAATCAAGGGTATAATACCATATTATTTCCTGGATGAAACGGATCCGCATCTCTCCGAGAGAATTGTTGAACTCGTCGTCGCTGAGAAGCGGGGCACCGGTCACGGAACCGTCCGGCAACCGCTTGAGTCTGTACTTTGCGTAGGCATTGTCGGCACGAGGTATCAGCGTCTTTTTTGTATATTCAGGACTCGGGTTTCCGTTTTTCAGGTCCTCGTCCATCCTCTTTTCCACTTCGGCAAGCATGGCCTTCTGCGCATCCGTGGCTTTCACAATCTCCGGTTCAGGATACTGTTCCCATTCCCATAGACGGCACCAGTGCCACATGTTGCGCTTCAGATTGTAATTGTTTTCCGGAACCTGCATGTCAGGAGTAATCTGGTCATGGAGTTTCTTTGTGGAAAACGACACCCTATCTATATATATGGTACCGGACGGCACGGACGCCGGAGGGGTTATCGTCATTTTCGCAACGTTCTTCACCCTGTCGGCAAGTTTCCTGTCCCCGTAATGTCCGTATGGCGAAAGCATGTCGATGTATTTCACCCATGCAGTACGCCAGCCCTTGAAATTCATATTGAAATGGAAATAACATATCTCCTCCCCGCTCCAGTTGGTGAAGGATATTTTCAACGGAGCATCCATGGGAGCCGTGTTGTATATCCATATCATGAGCCCGGCGCCGTTCACTTTCATGGAGGCTTCCATGTCAACCCAGTTGTTGAACGTAAGTTCGGATTGTCCGGTCCACTGATATTTCAGAGAAGTTTTTCCGTCCTTGAATTTTTCCGTTGCCGCCGTGACCGTTCCAGATCCTGCGACTTTCACAAAGCCGGGCACGCCGTTTTCGAACCCGAACTGGGCGTTGATGGCGGCTTGCAGACTGTAATCAAGGCAAAAAATCAAAAGACAGAACAGAATTATTACCTTTTTCATATTGAATTTTTTAAGCTATTTTGCAAAAATACCACTTTTTTTCAATTGACCAATTCTAAAAACGATATTTTGGTGTCAGATAAAGATAATTTTGCCAAAGTTAAAAATTATATCTATTTTCGCAGGCAGTGACCGTTCACGTGTAAGACTAATAACATAAATCTTAATAAATATGAAGCTAAAGTATGTAATCCCCATTGCCGCAGCCGCTGTTCTGACCGTGTGCTGCGCTCCAAAACAGGACATCATTTCAGAAAATGTAGAAAACGCAAAGATACAGCTGAAATCGTTGGTTGAAGCATCCGAAGCCGGCGACACTGTCAGGATTCCGTCCACATTCAAGAACGGTGAAATCGAATACGTGCCTACCGACGACTGGGTAAGCGGATTCTTCGCAGGCACGCTCTGGTACATGTACGAACTGACCGGGGACGAATACTGGGCCGACCATGCAAGGAAACACACTGAAATCCTTGATTCCATCCAGTACCTTACATGGCATCATGACGTAGGTTTCATGATTTACGACAGTTACGGCAACGGACTCAGGCTCAAGAATATCGACGGATACAAGGATGTCTGCATCAATACCGCCAAATCCCTCGCCACCCGGTTCAGGCCGAATGCCGGCATACTCCAGTCGTGGAATGCGGACAGGGGCTGGCAGGCTGAAAGAGGATGGAAATGCCCGGTAATCATCGACAACATGATGAACCTCGAGCTCCTTTTCAAGGTGACCGAATTTACCGGCGATTCCACATACGCCAAAATTGCCATCAGCCACGCCGACAAGACTCTCGAGAACCATTACCGTCCGGACTACAGCACCTATCATGTAGTCGACTACGACGATGAGACAGGAGAGGTAAGGCGCAAGTGCACGGCTCAGGGATATTCCGACGAATCGGCTTGGGCAAGAGGCCAGGCATGGTCGATTTACGGTTTTACCGTAGCCTACCGCTTCACGTCGGACGAAAAATATCTTGAAAGAGCGGAAAAGGTAGCAGAATATCTGTTCAACGAACCGAATATGCCTGAAGACCTCGTACCATACTGGGACTTCGACGACCCTGCCATTCCAGACGCATGCCGTGATGCTTCTTCTGCAAGCATAATCGCATCCGCCCTTTATGAACTTTATTATTACACCAAGAACGGACTGTACAAGGAAAAGGCAGACAAGATGATCGAATCCCTGTCTTCACCGGCATACAGGGCCGCACCGGGAACCAACGGAGGTTTCATCCTGATGCACTCGGTAGGAAGCATTCCTCACGGCAGCAACATAGATGTTCCGCTCAACTATGCGGACTACTATTTCCTTGAAGCGCTCATCAGAAAAGGAAAAATCGAAAAAGGAGAAGCTCCTGTAACCAAATAAGCGATGTTCAGAGCATTATGTCTGTCGGCAGCCTTGGCCTTGGTCTCATTGCAGACAAGAGCCGAAGTTGTCGACTTCGATACCGGATATGGAGTCCTGTCCTTTGAAAAAGGGACAGGCAATATTTCTACAGGGAAGTCCTCGGAAATTTCTGTTTCGGCAGACCATGCCAAACTCGGGAACAATTCCCTCTTATGGGAATGGTCCAAGCGGAATGCAACGCTTGAAATTCGGGAAAACATCCCTTATCTGCATGAAAATCCGAATCCTAAGGAGACGTCCGTTTCCACTTTCGTCTTTTGGGTCTACTCTCCCGAAGCTCTTGACGGGTCATTGCGTTTCACTTTCATGAAAGGAGAAAGGGAATGCTGCCATTTCGATTACGGACTCGGCTTTACAGGATGGAGAGGCGCATGGGTGGCTTTCGACAGGGACATGACGGGCCGACCGGAAGAAGGCATGGACCGTATCGTGATTTCCGCCCCTGAAGAAGTGAAAAACGGCCGGCTGTATTTCGACGGAATCATCACTTCCTCATTTCAGGATGTGAGGCATCACACCCCTGACTGGCAGGCACCTTTTATAAATAAGGAAACCACAAGTCACTGGCTCGTCCTGAACAACAGCTGGAATCTCAGTCTCGACATTCCGGTTTCGGACAAGATTTCCGAAAAGTCCGTACAGGATATGGATACCGTGGAAGACCGCTTCGTCCGACTCGTCACCGACGGCAGGAAGCCATGGGCTTACGACAAGGTGCGGGAAGTCTATGGATCATACGGCATCTCATTCAATCCCGACGGGACAATCAACGGCAAACCGGTATTCTTCACAAGATACGGGGAAACCTTCATAAATCTCGGGATTCCTGATGCGTCGAAGCAATTCGGGAAATGCGGACAGCTGCTGAGAGCGGCCAATGACAACCTTTTCAACATGGCCGTGACATGGATGCACGAGACCGACAGCGTGCGCAAGGCCGGGATTGCGGAAATGTACGTCAATCTCACGAAACACCTTCTCGATCAGGGCTTCGCTGCAGGAAGCGCTCAGGGGACGCTCCATCATCTCGGATACAGCATGAGAAATTTCTACACTGCTCCGGTCATCATGAAGGACGTCTTGAAAAAGGCCGGGATTGCAGCCGAGGTCCAGCAGGCTATGGAATGGTTCTCCGGTGTAGGTGAAGTGAAAACGGCTCCGGCAGAGCCGGGAATGGACATTGACGCATTCAACACCTCCCTTATGGGTCGCGTGGCCTCCCTCCTCATGATGGATGACACTCCTTATAAGGAAGCGTACATGAAGGCTCTTTCAAGATGGATTGACAACGGATTCAAATATGCCGACGGGACCAAGCCGTGCTTCAAGAGGGACGGAAGCGTATTCCACCACAGGAAAGCATATCCGGCATACGCCATCGGCGGCTTTGACGGAGCCGTAAACTCAGTCTGGATGCTTGCCGGGACGGAATTCGCCATATCGGAAGAAAGCCACAATATCCTGAAGGACGCACTGCTCGAAATGAGGTTCTACTGCAACAGGCTATCGTTCCCTCTTGCCATGTCGGGCAGGCATCCCGACGGCAAAGGCGCACTTATACCACGGCAATATGCCCTTCTTGCAGACGCCGGCTCTCCCGACGGCACGCAGGAAACCGACAAAGAACTTGCCTCCGCATATCTGAGGTTATCGGACCGCCCGGACTCATGGTGCAGGAAATTCGAAGCCGCAGGAATAAAGGCGGAGCACGCCCCGCAAGGGACAAGGGTCTATGGATACAACTGTTCGATGTCGCACAGGCAGGATGAATGGCTCGTGACCTTCGCAGGACACAGCCGCTACCTCTGGTCTGCGGAAATCTACAACGGGGCAAACCTCTACGGCAGATACCTCACCCACGGAAGCATGCAGATTCTTGCGGATCCCGCGGACAATGTTTCGGCTTTCGGCTCCGGGTATGCAGTGGACGGCTGGGACTGGTGCCATATACCGGGCACGACTGCCGCTGAAATCCCGATGGAGGACATGCTTGCCAACGTGCTAAACGTGGATGAATTTTCCGGATACGAGGAAATGCTCCTTTCCGACGAATGGTTTGCCGGAGGTGTAAGCCACAAGGGCACAAGCGGGACATTCGCCATGATTCTCCATGAGCATGACAAATACAACGGCTCATTGCGCGGCCGTAAATCGTTTTTTGCATTCGGCAACAGGATAATCGCCCTCGGTTCCGGCCTCGAAAACAGCCTTACCGGCTCTGAACTGCACACTACCCTGTTCCAGAACAGCCTTGCCGGTGAAACCGGAATAAAGGATACGACCTTAATATATGAAGACACATCAGCCGTGCTGAAAGACAGGTTTGGCAATGCATTCTTCGTAAAAGACGCCAAGACCGTTTATACGGCAGGCGATCAGAGTTCGTTCCACGAAGAGACGATGGAGCCGACTGAAGGCAGGTTCGAAAAGGCATATATCTGCCATGGCGGGAACGTGAAAGGCGGACATTATGAATATATGACTGTCATCCATGCCACTCCTGAAGAGATTTCCGCATACGGGGACGAACTTCCGTACGAAGTGGTGCGATGCGATTCGTCTGCGCATATCATCAGGGACAAGACCGGAGGCATCTCTGCCTTCGCACTCTTCGAAGGTCTGAAGGACCCGATTGACCCGATATTGGCGGAAGCAAGCCCGTCCGTCATCATGTACAGTATTGATGACAACACACTTACCCTGAGCGTCTGCAATCCTGACCTTGCATTGTACGAAGGCGAAAGCGACGAAAGGTTCGACAAGGACGGCAAACGCATCGAGCGCAGCGTCTACGGACGTGAGTGGATAGACAACCCTTGCGGCGACGTCTCTGTTGACCTTGTGCTGAACGGAGAATGGGAATTGGAAAATGCCGGTGGAGTGACCTTATCCACTGTCATTTCGGACGGAAAGACGGAAATCACGCTGTCCACACGTGAAGGAAGGACGGAAGAGATTACATTGGGAAAAATCCTGCAATAATATGAATATCAGAAAATATATCGCACCTGTTTCAGGTCTCGTAATGGTGGCCTGCGGAAATGAAACCGTTCAGGAAAGGCCGAACATAATCTATGTCTTTCCCGACCAGTTCCGCAATCAGTCGCTCGCATTCTGGAACGACGAAGAATACGCCCGCCATGTGGGTTGGGAGGCGGATCCGGTCTTGACGCCCAACCTCGACAGATTTGCGGACGAATCTGTCGTCTTTTCAAGGGCGGTGAGTACATGCCCGCTCAGCAGCCCCTACAGGGGAATGTTCCTCACCGGGATGTATCCCGAGCGCAGCGGTGTGACACTCAATTGCATGGCCGAAAGGCCTGAAAGCACGTTGAATCCGGACGCAGAATGCATTTCCGACGTATTCAGCGCCAACGGATACAGCTGCGGATACATAGGCAAGCTGCACGCCGAGACCCCGATGAAGAATGACCCTGCCAATCCGGGACATTACGTAAGCGACAGAAGGCCGGAATGGGACGCCTATACACCGCCTGAAAGACGCCACGGATTCTCGTACTGGTATTCCTACGGCACTTTCGACGTACACAAGGACCCGCATTATTGGGATACCGAAGGCGTACGCCATGACCCGAAGGAATACTCTGTAAAGCATGAGACGGACAAGGCAATCGAATTTCTCAGGAACGAACACGGGGAAAGAAAAGCGGATGCCCCGTTCTTCCTCGCGCTCGCCTACAACCCGCCGCACAGCCCGTATGAAAGCCTCGACGACTGCATGGAAGAGGATTTCAATCTGTACAGGGACATGTCATATTCGGAACTGTATGTAAGACCGAATGCCGACACTACCCTTTCAAAAGCGCCGTCTGCAAGATATTATTTTGCAAATGTCACGGGTGTGGACAGGGAATTCGGCCGGCTTCTCGCAGAACTGAAAGCTCTCGGCTTGGACAAGAACACAATAGTGGTGTTCACATCGGACCATGGGGAAACGATGTGCAGCCAGGGTACGCTTGATCCGAAAAATTCCATCTACACCGAATCCTTCAACGTGCCTTTCATGATAAGGTATCCTGAAAAAATACGGCACAGAGTGGATTCCACCCTGCTCAGTACCGCTGACATAATGCCTACAATGCTTGCCCTTGCAGGGCTCGGAGACAAGATTCCGGATACGGCGGAAGGAAGGAACCTCGCCCCGGTAATCCTTGAAAACGGAGAACCGTGCGACATTCCGGATGCTGCTCTTTATATCCGCAACACGAACGGTCCGAAAGACAAGGACGGACTTGTCAGAGGAATTTTCCCGGAAGCCCGCGGAGTGAAGACACACGAATATTCGATGGAAATCACCATAAACAAAAACCATAAAATAGAAAGAGTGCTCATTTTCAACGATATCGAAGACCCTTACCAGCTTGAGAACATTTCATGGAAAGAAAATCCGGAACTGTTCAGGGACCTTTGCTCCATCCTCGCCGAAAAATTGGAGGAAAGCAATGATATATGGTATCGTGAGAACATACTCGGAGAAATACTTGCAAACATTTAAAACCAGATAACTTATGTATAACAACATCAAAGCACTGATCTGTTTGGCAATCACCGGACTGCTCGGCATTTCATGCGCTGATACGGCAGACATCGAGAACAGGCTCAATGATCTCGAAGGCAGGCTCGACAACATCGAAGCCACCGTATCAGGTATCAACGCAGACATCAATGCACTGAGCAGCCTTGCCAAAGAAGGAATATTCATCGTCGGGAAAACCGATCTCGAACACGGATACAGGCTCGAACTCAGTACCACCGAGGAGTCACAGACCATCGAAGTGACATACGGTGAGGAAGTTCCGAATGCAATCCCTGTCTTCAGCATCGATGCCGACGGCAACTGGCTTGTCAGTACTGACGGAGGGACCAATTTCTCCCCTGTGGAAGGTGCAGACAACGCCCATAATCCGGAAGGCAACCCTCCACAGGTAATGGTGGACGAGGAAAACTACTGGTGCATCAGTTATGACGGAGTGAACTATACCCGCATTCTGAAAA
Source organism: uncultured Bacteroidales bacterium (assembly GCA_944323245.1). GTDB lineage: Bacteria > Bacteroidota > Bacteroidia > Bacteroidales > UBA932 > Cryptobacteroides. Next base: position 79,586 of record CALURT010000004.1, on the reverse strand, counting down.
ACGGCGAACCGATAAGCGCCACAAGCGGCATCCAGGCAGGAGGCATTACAGGTATCTTCACGAATGTCGTGTTCAACGAGTCCACCGGAAACATGGACTTCACATTGGCGAACGGAACTTCATTTTCCGTCCCTGTCATAGAGACTTTCTATCTGAACGTCAAGAACTTCGTCGAAGGACAGGAAATACTCCTGAATGAAACCATAGTCTACGAAGTTGAAATGTCGGACGTAAAATCCGCCGCCATACCTGACATTCCGGGATGGCATATCACTCTCGAGGATACGCAGCTCACAGTGACTGCTCCTTCCTCAGGAACAGAAAGCGACTGCACAGTACGGATTTATCTCGTGTCGAACGACAACCTGCTCAAGACAGTCAGTCTCGTATTCCACCTTGTACCTACTCCCATCGACGCCAATGCGTGTAAGGAATGGAATGATTTCGTAGCAGGCAATGACGACAATGTACTTCTCGACTTCTCGTATGCAGGATACATGCACGGGGAAACAGGAGTACCGGCAGTGACAGTCTCCGAAGGTATCAACGGAGAATGCACCACTAATCTTGCCGGCTACAAGGTCTACAATATCAGACAGTACGGAGCTGTGGGCAACGGAACGGACAGCGACAGGGACGCTTTCATCGCCATGCTTACCGACGCTTTGGGAGTACCGACGCTGAATCCGGGAGGAGACCAGATGACCTTTCCCCACAGCAACCAGCCGAGAAATGTCATTTTCTATTTCCCGGAAGGAAATTACGTACTGCACACGGAAGCCGACAACAATGTCGAGCAGAATAAAAGCGTATCCATCCTGATAAGAGGCAGCAACATCATCCTCAAAGGTGCGGGACGCGACAAGACCACCCTGACCATGGCTGCCGAGAACCTCCCGAGTCAGGGTGAGTCAGTGATGTATTCTTCTCCGGACATGATCCAGCTGAAACACAATACTGGAATACAGACATCCAACGTTCTTGCCACCGTAACGGGAACTGCTGAAAAAGGAGCGTTTTCCGTGGAAGTGGCCGATGCCGGCAAACTGACGGCGGACGACTGGGTATGCCTCTACATGAAAAACAACTCCCCGGAAGTCGTGACAGCGGAATTGGACCCCTACAAAGCAGGAAGCAACTGGACCATTGCAGGCTCCGAAGGGGTAGTCGTAAAGGATCTCCATCAGATAAAGTCAGTCTCAGGAAACACCGTTACCTTCTATGAACCGATAATGCATGAAATCGACCCTTCATGGAACTGGACCATCGTAAATTACCAGCACTACGAAAACGTCGGAGTCGAGGACATGACTTTCGCAGGCAATGCCAAGGAAAAATTCGACCATCACCTGTCATGGCATGATGACGGAGGATACAAGCCGATAAGCATCACGAGAGTGGTAAATTCATGGATGAGACGTGTGGATTTCGTCAGCGTGAGCGAAGCGTGCTCAATCATCGAAAGCGCCAACGTCTCAGTCTATGACTGCGGAATCTCGGGTACGAGAGGTCATGCCGCCATCAGGTCGCAAGCCTCTTCAAGAGTATTCATCGGAGCCGTCACCGACAAGTCCGAAGGCTATTTTATGGACAATCTCGGACACGATGTAACAGATAATTACGGCGTTGCCGGACAATATCATGCAGTGGGAGTGTCAAAGGAAAGTATGGGCGCAGTACTTTGGAGAAACAAATGGGGAGACGATTCCTGCTTCGAGGCCCACGCATCACAGCCGAGGGCAACCTTGATAGACTGCTGTGAAGGTGCTCTCATCAGATGGAGACAGGGCGGTGCGGACACGGAAATGCCGAACCACCTCGCCGACCTGATGCTTTGGAACTTTGACAATACCGTTCCGTTCAGCGGGACATGGATATGGTGGGACAACGGAAGTTCATGGTGGAAGTTCCTCCCTCCGGTAATTGTCGGTTTCCATGGGGAAGCGGTCAATTTCGATCCGTCCCAGACCAAGGTGAACAGCAGTTACGGCACAGAAGTCACCCCGGGTTCCCTCTACGAAGCCCAACTCAGAAACCGCCTCGGATTCGTACCGGGCTGGCTCAATGAACTGAAAGGCATTGCACCTGTCCAGTAACCGTAAACATGAAAACAAAAAAACATTGATATATGAAACTATTTTACAAAATCTTCGGAACGGCCATGATTGCTGCGGCAGCGGCAGCATCATGTACCGATTTGGATAATCTCGAACAGAGAATCGATTCATTGGAGAGCAGAATCGCAGCCATTGAAGCCCAGTTGGATGGATTCAATGCCAACATCGAAGCTCTCGGAGCCTTTGCCGAAGGCAACAGAACCATCAGCAGCGTAGCTGAAAACAACGGCGTCTACACGATTACGCTCAGCGACAACACCACCATCACCCTTGACCAAGGCAGCACTGCAGCCACTCCTGTAGTCACCGTGGACGAAAACAAATACTGGATGGTGGATTACAACGACGGCAACGGTCCGCAGTATCTCCTGAACTCCGCCGGGGAAAAGGTACAGGCAGGAACCACTCCCCTTTTCGGTGTCGATGAAAACGGTTATTGGACTGTAAGTTACGATGACGGAGAGACTTACGTACAGGTTACTGACCCGTCCGGCAATCCTGTAAGCGCAGTCAGTGACGAGCAGACGCAGGACTCTTTCTTCAAGGATGTGGCCTATAATGAAGCAGAAGGCACATTTACCGTCATTCTTCTCGATGACAGGACTTTCACCCTTCCGGTAGTACCGGGATTCGTATGCGCCATAGAAAACGTGGAGGGGGCTCAGGTTTTCGAACTGAACGAAACCAAGACATACCCTATGACGGTAAACGGCGAGAGTGAAATTACCGTATTCAAACCTGAAGGATGGACTGCAATCGTCAGCGAAAACGCAGGTGCGTACACGTTGAGCGTAACGGCCCCGGCTCAGGCCACGACTTTGACGAAAGCCGTGATTGCCGATTCAAGATCCGACATCAGCGTCCTCGCAATATCTTCGACAGGATTTGCGGCAATGGCCAAGATGCAGGTTGAACTCAGCGAAGCGCCTGTTCCTGCCACCGCTACCGTAACGGCCGTAACGGATGCCGCTACCGAAACTTCACTCACCTACACTGTCAGTCCGGATGAAAGGACGGATTCATGGAAATACATCCATCAGCTTGCCACAGAGCCTGCTCCGACTGCTGAGACCCAAGGCTGGATCGACGGGACAGAGACGACGGTAGTCATAAATGAACTCTCTGCAAATACGGAATACACGCTTTATGTACTGCCGTACAGGGAAGATACACCGGGAACTGTCGCTTCGGCCACGCAACGCACTGCCAAGAAAGTTTACGGGACCAAGCTGGATGAATACAACAATGAAGGCGCCATCGAAATCGCCGGTGTCGTCTACACCAAGGAAGAATTCGGCGAGGCCGTACATGTGACAGCGAGCGCACCGAGCATCGCCACATCCTACGCAAAAGAAGGGGACGCACGCATTTACTTCGTCGACCCTGATGCAAACGCCACCTACGACTATACGGGAGCTGTCATGGACATGATCATCGTCGGCAATTCCAACACGGAAAGGAGCAAACTGACCATGACTAATGATGATGCGGGAAAAGCCAATTACATCAAACTCAATCAGGGTACTGGAGGTTACCTCGGAAGGTTCGTGGTCTCAAACATTGAAATCGATGCCACCGGTTTTGCAAGCTACCTGATAACGAACAACGCCAACAATGCCTTCGAATACGTGATGATGGACAACTGCCGCATCCGGATGCAGCAAGCAAGGCCTATGATAAACATAACGGTGAAAGAACGCAGCATCAGGAACTTCACGATGCAGAACTGCGAATATGAAATCACCGCTGCCAGTCAGAATATGGTGTTCTCATTGCAGTCGAGCAGCGGAAATTGCGAAGCGGACTTCGAAAACATCACATTCGACAACAATATCTTCTACTCGAACAGCACTACAGCCACCACTAACTTCAAATTGGTGAACGGCCAGTATGCAGGTATAGGAAACCTTACCGTCACGAACAACACGTTCATAAATACGATTACGTCAACAACGTTCTACGTCTATATCGACAGGATAAGCACCGTGAACATCACAAGGAACATCGTATGGACCGACCAGACCATGGCCAACAACTGCGGCATCCTGAGGGCTGTGAACACATGGCCTACCGGAAACACGGTTTCCGAAAACATCGCATACCGCGGCAACAATACTGAAAGGAACTGGCAGGTATTCTTCGGAGGAAATACCAATCTGTTTGAAGGTGCGGAGAATTTCAACGTAGTAGCCGATAACCCGTTCTCGGGCACGGGAGCTTCGTTCGACATACCGTCAGCCACCTTCGTTCCGAACTCCACTTACAGTTCTTACGGTGTGCAGCCGGTAGAATAAGCCTTTAAGCTTGCATAACAATCCGAAGAGATGGGCCACCCGCTGGTCCATCTCTTTCATTTTATTACATTTTTGTTGGTATTTTCCGAATTTATGCTAAATTTGTATCCTTGTAAGAATTGATAACCATTTAATTAAATTAATTATGAAAACTGAAAACAATAGGATTGAACCTGTGAATGCCCCCCTCGATTATAAGAGTCCGGCAGTCGAAATCGTTTCCGTACACGGTGAAAAAGGCTTTTGCGACAGCAGTCTCACCGAAGATTTCAACGAACTTAGTGAATATAGTTGGGATTTATAAAACGTCGGAACTATGAAAAAGATATTGTCATACATCGCTTTCGGAGCAGCTACTATCGTTTCTGCTTCCTGTTCTGTAAATCAGATGACCCCTCAGGTTTCATCCGATACACGCGTCCAGATGGAATTTACAGCCGGTACCGTTGATACCAAAACCTCGATAAACGATCTGGAAGTGCTTTGGTCTGCTGGTGATGCCATCAGCGTCTTCGACGGCACAAATAACAACAGATTCAACCTCACCGGAGGTGAAGGCACGAAATCGGCGACATTCAGCGGTCTGGCCGAAACTGTGTCAGAATACGTTGCCCTATATCCTTATTCCGCAAATGCTTCTTTTGCAGATAATACAATCACGGCGACCCTTCCTGTCGAGCAATACTCGACTGTCGACAATTCATTCGACACAATGCTCAACCCGGCCGTAGCCAAGTCGAGCGACAACACCCTGACTTTCCGCAACATCGCCGGACTCATCCGCATAAATGTCACTAACGTTCCGGAAGGTCTCGGCATCAGGGAGATCCAGGCCAAGGCGGCTACAAGCCTTACGGGAGAATACACTGTCAATACAAGCGGTGACGACTTCGAAGCCGTAGCAAGCGGTTCCGAGGTCAACGGAGTAAGGCTCGTTGCCAAAGACGGCGGTGAACTTGCTGAAGGTGCCTACAATCTCGTAGTGCTTCCTGGGGAATACGCCAACTTCAAGGTTACCGTAATCCTTACCGACGGCAGTTACATTGCGAAAGGAGGCGAAAATGCCCCTGTAGCAACTATTCCTGCAAACGGAGGTATCAACATCACTATCGATGCTTCCAATCCTACTTCAGTCAGCAGCGGTCTTTACGGTCTTTTCAAGGCAGGTGAAGACATCTACATCGCAGGAAAAGCCTATAACAAGAGTCAGTATGAAGAAGCGGAAATAAGACATTTTACTACAGCTACTTCATCAATTTATAATTCATCCAAGACTAATGGTGACGGCAAAATATTCTTCATTGATATAAAAGATCAGCAAGGTCCGTTATCGATAGGAAATGCAGGTGATATAGTCGTAATAGGTGTAGACCCTGACAACAAACCCCACGTTATCAGATCCGCTGCCAATCTTGCCTCCTCACTGACGACAGATAAATCAAGGTTGGTATTGCACAACCTTAATATTGACATGCCAAACAGTCAGAATAATCAAGGAGCGGCTGTCAATTTCGGATTCATCGCAAACTCAGCATTCGGAGAACTGACCTTAAGCAATTGTGATATTACGATGCGTGATGCCTCTGCTTTGATTCAAATTAATAGTGCTGGAACAACCATAGACGAATTGAATATTATCGATTGCAATATAAACATTCCAGCCGGAACAACCAACAGGTACATACTTACAGTCGGGACCAATCCTCATACAATAAGCTCATTGAATATTTCAAACAATATATTGCACTGCGATGACGGTATTGCCGGAACATTCAGGTTCATTAATTCCAATTGGACTTCCTGCCAACTTGTTATCAACAAATTGGATATAAATAACAATACACTGGTTAATTTGGCCAACACCAGCACATCCGCAGGTATAGTCAAGGATATCGACAATGTTACCGTCACCAAGAATCTGATCTATTTCAACCAGTCGATAGACAATTATGATTCAAATAGCTCCTATCCTAATTTTCTGCGTCCTACCGGCAAATATCCTGAAATAGCTAACTGTTATGACAACATTTCATACCAGTTACCTACAGATGAATGTCAACGCACTTTCAGAGTATTTCAAGATAATAATTACACTCCAACCGTAGGACAAGTAGAAAATGCTTTCAGAAAGCTTGATGTAGATCCATTCGAGAGTGGAGATTTCGCCACATTCAAACTTTCACCTGAATATGCTTCATATGGCGCACAGAGATAGTCAGAGTTGCAGATAAAACAATGAATCCCTGCCGCATGGTTTGCAGCAGGGATTTTTTATTGATTTTCACAGCAAGCGTCATGTCATCCTGACCAACGGGGCTTGCTTCCTGTCATCCTGACCGAGCGAAGCGAGCGGAAGGATCTGCTGCATTGCCTATGCTGTCGTCCTGAGCGTCAGTCGAAGGACCTGCTGCTTTAGCCCTTCTTCGCTCGAAAAAAGAGGAATGGAAAAACGCTCATGCTAACAAAACGCATTCGCTGCCTTTTCCATTCCTCTTTTTTTTGTCCAACGCTGCCATCCCGAGCAGCAGCCTGTCGTCCTGAGCGCAGCCGAAGGACCTGCTCTTACTGCCATCCTGACCGAGCGAAGCGAGTGGAAGGACCTGATGCTTTTCAGCTCACTTTTTCACAAAAAGAGGAATGGAAAAACGCTCATGCTAACAAAAACGCATTCGCTGCCTTTTCCATTCCTCTTTTCTGTACCTAAACGCTGGCACGCAGAACGAAGGCTTTCCTGACTTCTCAAGCATACTTTCATGTCACCTCGAGCGGCAGTCGAGAGGTCTGTTGGCAGAGGCAGATTCCTCGACTCCGGTCCTCCGGACCTTCGCTCGGAATGACAGAAAAAGCAAAAACCGTCGGAAAGAGAAATTCTTTTCCCGGTTTTTCTTTTTTTGAATGTCCATCGTTTGCTTTATTCTTATTTTTGTCTTGCGGCGATGCTGATGTGTCGTCGGCAATCGGTTTACTTATTTTGTTTTGGTTTGTATTTTTATTTATTTTTGCCTATGAATGAAGATGGGAAGAAGGATGACTGCTTTGTCATCGGCGGGAAGAAAGCGAAGTTCATTGACCCGTTGTCAGACTGGGGTTTCAAGAAGCTTTTCGGCACGGAAGCCAACAAGGAAATCCTCCTCGAATTTCTCCGGGACCTGTTCCCCGACAAACGGATTGAGGATATTGCATACCTCAACAACGAGAATCAGGGCCTATCCGAGGCCGACAGGAAATCCGTGTTCGACGTCGTCTGCAGGACTGTGGCCGGGGACAGATTCATTGTCGAGGTGCAGAAGAAGGACCAGAGGTATTTCATGGAGAGGAGTCTGTACTATTCCACGTTCCCTGTCCAGGAACAGGGTCTCAGGGGCGACTGGGATTTCAGGCTGACGCCGGTCTACATGGTCGGGATATTGAATTTCGCATTGAAGCACGACTGTCCGGGTGGGACCGCTGCGGAAAATGGCGGAAATCCCAAACTGATCAACCGCTATGATTTGAGGGAGCGGGAAACGGGCGAGCTGATGACGGACAACCTCCATTTCGTGTTCATCGAGGTCGGGGCGTTCGACAGGAAGGAAGAGGAGCTGGAGTCGGTCATGGACAAATGGATGTTCGTGCTGAAGAACATGGCAAGGCTGCTTGACAGGCCGGAGGCGTTGCAGGAGAGGATTTTCAGGAAGTTGTTCGAGGCGGCGCAGATTGCGGCAATGCCACATGAAGAACAGGTATTATACAGAGACAATATGATGACGGAAAACGATTACAGGAACTGCATCGACTTTGCCCGGGAGGAAGGCATTGCCGAAGGCGAAGCCCGGGGACTGGCGGCCGGCGAGGCTAAAGGACGGGCCGAGGGTAAATCAGAAGGTATTGTCACTGTCGCAAAGTCGATGAAAGCGATGAATCTGCCGATGGAGACAATCATGCAGGCGACAGGCCTGTCGCAAAAGGAAGTCGAGGAGCTGTAGGCAGATTCCTCGGCTCCGGTCCTCCGGACCTTCGCTCGGAATGACATGACTGTGCACGCACCGAATGACAGGATTATTTTTGGAGACAGGACCATCCTACAGCATAACATGATATACCGTCATACTCAATGTCCTTTATGGAAGCAACCATATTCCTGTCCTTGTCAAGGTATACTCGTGCTTCGGCCAAGTTGTTGAGATACGTATAATCGGAAAGAAGGCTTTCAATTTCCTTGAACTCTACAGAAGACGCAGGAACAATCAGGAGTGAGGATTTCAATCCACCGTCCTTGAAATAATAGGAAATACTTTTTTCTGTGGCCGTCCTGCCTTCATATATCAAATATCCTTCGTCTTCGTTCTTTATGGAATATCCTGACATCTTCGTTTTCGTATCTTCCACCGACGCTCCCCATTCAAGATATACGTGGGCATCAATCCTGTTTACCGTATTATAAGTGTTTGTCTTATCGCATGCCGTCGCAATCATGACGGTTGCAAGACCTGCCGTAAAAACATGTCTGAAAATCCTGTCCATAATATCAGAATAGCTTCAATGTGTAGTTTTCCAATCTCCAAATATCGGTGAATGCCGCCTTTATATCATCTGCAGGTATGTCCAAGACTGAGTCCACGGCCGTAATGCGACATTCTGCCGTGAGACCGTTTTCTGTCCTGACGGTTATCACTGCTTCCCCGGACTTTTTCATGGCTCTGACTGTGCCGGAGTTATCCACGGAGACCACCGTCGGATCGCTTGATGACCATGTACAGGTTGTGACCGCATCAGCCGGTGAGAATTCCGGCACAAGTGTCGTATAGAAACTGTAAATGAGAGACATGCCTTTCGGCAATGATATGGACTTCGGCGGCCCGGGATTCTCCTTCACGATGACTTTGCATGCCGCCGTCAACCCGTTGGATGTCTTCACCGTAACGGTCGTACTCCCTGGACTGACAGCAATCACGCCTCCTGACGTCGTCACCTTGGCTATTTCCTCGTCCGCAGACTTCCATGTAAGATGTGAAGTCGCTCCTGCTGGTAAAAGTTCCGCCTTAAGTGAAGTATATTTTCCTTCTATAAGGGAAATTTCAGCAGGAAGACTGACGGAGGTCGGCTCTATATGGATGACAGTGACCTCGCACGAAGCATGAAGTCCGTTGGGCGTGGTGGCTGTCACGGTTGCGGTGCCCTTACCGAAGGCTTCGAGCATGTTGTCCCCATGCACGTAAGCGACGGTATTGTCGGTCGAGCTCCATGTCACTGATTTATCGGCATTTGACGGGAAGACGTTTATTTCCATGGTCCTGGTATCTCCTATATCCATAGTGACGTTTGTCGGGTAAACGGATATTGATTGCGGTTTTATGCTTTCCACAGTCACTTCGTAATCCACCGCTCCTTGCAACTGGTACACGTAACTGCCGTTCAATACACGATAATAATACGAGCACTGGACGATTACCGGCCTATCCGAAGGTTTAAGTGCCTTGATAGTGCATGAATACATGTTGAACGAATAGACCTGGACCACGTCCGGATTGTTCGATATCCATGCCGGCTGTCCGGCAAGCGTCAATGTAGGCAGTATTGACGGATAAAGTGTTTTGGAGTCACCGACATTCATGGTGACAGATTCGGCTTCTGCCAAAACCGGGAACAGCATGGACAGCATGAACTGGAATATCAATGCCGGCACTTTCGATAGTTTCATGATTACGATTGTTGTAGATTTTGAATATCTCTTCAAAGATAAGGATTTTTGAATTAGGAAATACGACTTTTTCGACATTTTTTGTTCTATAAATGTTATAGGATATTTTTTGAGAGTGACTATTTTTGCGACCTGATACAATTACAGACGGAAGATGAAAAATTATTACAATTCTACGGTAGAAGAGGTTGCAAAGGAATTCGGGACCGACGCACACAAAGGTCTGTCGAAAGATGAAATTGCTTCCCGCACGGAAAAATACGGAAAGAACACCCTTGTCCAGAAGAAAAACAGAACGTTTTTCGTCATGTTCCTCTCCCAGTTCAAGAGTTTCATGATCATACTGCTGATAATAGCAGCCATCATATCCGGGGTCATGGGCATGACCGTCCACAAGGGAGAAGGTCTTCTCGACACATATATCATAATGGGAATCCTGCTCGTGAATGCCTTTATCGGCGCATATCAGGAATACAAGGCGCAGAAATCCCTTGAATCGCTCAAGAAGATGTCCGCCCCTGTCGCTAAAGTCGTAAGGGACGGCGAAGCCATGGTAGTGAATGTGGAAGATGTAGTGCCGGGAGACTTGGTGGAATTGGAAGTCGGAGACATTGTCCCTGCAGACATCAGGATCACCGAATCCGTAAACATGAGCATACAGGAATCCTCCATGACCGGAGAATCCGTGCCTGTAGAAAAAATCCCGGATATGCTTGAGGATGAGGAAATTCCTCTTGGAGACCGCAGGAATATGGCATATTCGAGCGGAGTCGTGACATTCGGACACGGTAAGGGAATCGTCACAGGCACCGGAATGAATACCGAAATCGGGAAAATAGCCGACATGCTCGGCGGAGACAGCGAGACGCAGACCCCGATGCAGATAAGGCTTGAAAAACTCGGAAAGGTCATAGGAACGGCTTCCGTGGTTATCTGCCTTATAATATTCATAATAGGCATACACGACCACAAGGTCATAGATATGCTCATGGTGGCGATTTCGCTTGCCGTAGCCGCAATTCCGGAGGGTCTGCCTGCAATTTCCACCATTATCCTTTCCATGGGCGTGAAACGCATGGTGAAGCACAATGCAATAATCCGCAAACTTCCTTCCGTGGAAACGCTCGGCTGCACTACAGTGATATGTTCCGACAAGACCGGTACCCTGACCAAAAACCAGATGACCGTCGTTGAAGAGTATTCCGCAAGCGGAAAAACCGACCGGCTTATAGACATATCCGTATTGTGCTGCGATGCCAAGGAAGTCAAAAGCAGCGACGGCACCACTACTCGTGTAGGTGACCCTACAGAAATAGCGTTGATTGACCTCGGTGCAAAGAACGGGGTACAAAAGGCAGAATTTGACAAATTATGCCCGAGGGAGGGTGAAGTGGCATTCGATTCCACCCGTAAGAGGATGTCCACCATCAACAGGATGAAGGACGGCTCTCTCCAAATCAACGTGAAGGGCGGACTTGACGAGATTCTTTCCGTTTGTACCCGCATAGAAACCGCCGACGGCATACGTAAAATCACCGCAGAGGACATAAAGGACCTGCAGGAAAGAAACAGGAGGATGGCCGGGTCCGCCCTGAGGGTGCTTGCCATGGCATACAGACCGACGGACACCGTTTCCAATGAAATGGAAGAAGTCGAGAAAGACCTGATTTTCGTCGGAATGACCGGAATGATAGACCCTGAAAGGGAAGAGGTCATCGGAGCCATAGAAGAATGCCGTGAGGCAGGTATCAAAACCGTAATGATTACCGGAGACCACAAGGCCACCGCTCTTGCAATAGCCTCGAAAATCGGAATATACCGGGAAGGCGACCTTGCCATAACAGGTACCGAACTCGACAAGTTGGACGAGGAGGATTTCAATGAAAACGTAGAGAAATATTCGGTTTACGCACGAATTGCACCGGAACAGAAAGTGAAAATCGTGACCGCATGGCAGAAAAAGGGAGAAATCGTGGCCATGACCGGTGACGGGGTGAACGATGCCCCTGCCCTGAAGCAGGCCGACATAGGAGTATCCATGGGAATTACCGGTACGGAAGTGGCCAAGGATGCATCTGACATGATTCTTTCGGATGACAACTTCGTGACCATCGTATCGGCCGTATCCGAGGGCAGAAGAATCTACGACAATATTCTGAAAACGATTCTTTTCCTGCTCTCGACGAATCTCGGAGAGGTCCTTCTCCTGTTCGTCGCCTCCATCCTCAACATGGGCATACCGTTGCTGCCTATCCATATCCTGTGGATCAATCTTGTCAGCGAGACCTTCCCTGCCCTTGCGCTGAGTCTTGACCCTGCCGCAAAGGACATAATGCACAGACGTTCACGCGGACAAGGCAAACAGTTCATGGACAAGGGAATGATATGGAGGATATCCTATCAGGGAGTAATGATGGGAGCCATCACGCTCGTGGCCTTCATGCTCGGAAAGGAAATGGGAATGGATCTTTTCTCCGGAAATGCGGAAAGGGCAGAGTCCCTCGGTCAGACAATGGCTTTCGCTTCACTGATAGCTGCAAAGCTCGTACATGCCGGCAACCTGCATTCCAACACCGAATCCCGCTTCAAGTTCAATCCTTTCAGCAACAAGGCATTGATTTTCGCAATTTTCATATCATTGGTATTCTCGCTTGCAGTACTTCTGGTACCTGCATTTGCGACTGCATTCGAATTTGAAGCCATGGGCAAGGAACAATGGTTCACCGTAATAGGGCTCGCACTTGTGCCTCTCGTGGTGGTAGAACTCTTCAAGGCGTTCAGAATCAACGGGAAATAATAAGGGCTAACGGACTTCTATCAGTTCGTTCCAGTCCGTGGTATAACGGCCGGACCGGTGGTCGCTCCGTACACCTTCGGTGTACAGGCCTTCCCTTTGGGAGGCCATCCGCAACAGCGGAGGAGCGGCCACCGGGTTTATTCTGTCCATGACTTTCGAAAGGGCGTCATTTTTACGGCGCAAATCGGCATCAAAATCGAAAAGCGGAATTGCAATCTCGCTTTCAGGCACAATGTCATCCACTATGACACCCGCTTTCTTGTACTTGAAACCGTCACGGTAAATGATTCCGAAAGCCTCCAATGCGGCAGTGACGATTTCCTGCGTATTGCATGCCGCGGCTGCAAGCCTTGTCGTATGTGACGGATAATACTGGTCGAGATCCTCCCTGAACCTGTTGGTATAGAGGAATGTCGTGACGGATTGTGCTGCCGTCCCTTCCTTGCGGAGCTGCCTGGCGCACTGGGCGGCAAAATCAGCCACCCGACGGGCAAGCGGGTCTTTCTCCTCGATCATTTCCGCAAAAGAGCGGGAACAGCATATCGATTTCCTTGCAGTGTCGGTTTCCGCTTCGACGCACACTATGCCGTTCAACTCCATCTGCGTACGTAATCCGTGAAGAAGGAAATGTTCCTTTACCCATTCAGGAGGCCTTTCGGCGTAATCCAAAGCAGTGTTGATTCCCATTGCCGCAAGTTTCGGAGCGAGCCTTCTGCCTATTCCCCAGACTTCCGAGACTGGCGTAAGTTCAAGCGCCTTGAGCCGTTTCCTGTCATCGTCGACAAGACACACGCCCTTGTATCCCCTGTATTTTTTGGCGAAGCGGCCTGCTATCTTGGCGAGCGTCTTGGTCGGCGCCACCCCTATGCTTACAGGTATTCCTGTCCATTTTCTGATTTTCTCCACAAGCCCGCTGCACAAACCGGGGATCGAAGCCTCTGGAATACCTTCAAGGACAAGAAAGGCCTCATCGATGGAATATTGCTCTATCTTCGGTACCGAATCGGCAAGGATTGTCATTACACGTTTGGACATGTCCGAGTAGAGGACATAATTCGACGAGCATACCGTCAGCCTGCCGCTGTCCACCAATCCCCGGACCTGAAAAAGAGGCGTGCCCATTTTTATGCCGAGAGCCTTGCTCTCGTTGCTTCTCGCCACCACGCAGCCGTCATTGTTTGAAAGTACGACTACAGCCTTTCCCTCGAGCTGAGGGCGGAAAACCCTTTCGCACGAGACAAAGAAATTGTTGCAGTCTACCAATGCGTACATTGCGGATGATATTGACAAGGCCGCACGGCGGAACCTCAGCGGACCTTTCTGATAACGTAGGTGACGATGCCCCAGACGGTGACGGATGACAACCCGTCCATATCGGACACGGAAATGCGCCTCATGGCAAATTCACCGTCAATGAAGCAGACTGCGAGATCGCCGTCCCGCGGCTCCAATGATTTGTCTATGACAAGTACGTCCCCCTTTCCGATTCCCGCTTCGAGCATCGAATCACTTGTGACCCTTCCGTAATAAGTGGCTGCGGGATGGGTCACCAATTCCCTGTTGAGATCTATGCACGGGCTCAGATGCTCGCCAAACATGACGATACGTTCTTTTCGATGCGTGCGAGGATTCCACCGGCATCGGCTACGGTATCGGCCTTGACAAACTTTTCTCCCGTAATATGCTCGTACAGTTCGATATATCTGTCAGTAATGCCGTTTACGATGTCTGGGGTCATTTCCGGGACTTTCTGTCCCTCCTTGCCTTGGAATCCGTTGGCCATAAGCCATTCACGGACAAACTCCTTGGAAAGCTGCCTTTGTTTTTCACCCTTTGCGAGTCTCTCCTCGTATCCGTCGGCATAAAAATATCTCGAAGAGTCAGGAGTATGTATTTCGTCCATAAGATATATCACGCCGTCCTTCTTGCCGAACTCGTATTTGGTATCCACAAGGATAAGCCCCTTCTCGGCAGCCATCCGCGTACCTCTTTCGAAAATGGCAAGGGTGTATTTTTCCAACTGTTCGTAATCTTCCCTGCCTACAAGACCAGAAGCGATGATCTCTTCCTTGGAAATGTCCTCGTCATGGCCTTCGGAAGCCTTGGATGTCGGAGTGATTATCGGATGTGGGAATTTCTGGTTTTCCACCATGCCGTCAGGCATAGGCACTCCGCAGATTGTCCGCTTTCCTTCCCTGTATTCTCTCCAAGCATGTCCTGACAGATAACCTCTGACTACCATTTCCACCTTGAAAGGTTCGCATTTGTGTCCTACCGTAACCATCGGATCAGGGACGGCAATTTTCCAGTTCGGGATAATATCAGCCGTCGCATCAAGGAATTTGGCTGCAATCTGGTTGAGAACCTGTCCCTTGTAAGGGATTCCTTCGGGAAGGACAACGTCAAATGCGGAAATCCTGTCGGTCACCACCATTACAAGGTACTTTCCGTCAATGTCATAAACGTCACGGACTTTTCCGGTGTACTTGCCGACCTGTCCGTCAAAAGTGAAATCTGTGTGGGTAATTGCTTTCATCGCTTCGGATTTTAATGCCTGCAAATTTAGCTATAAAACCGGAAAACGGAAAAGTTTCAGACGATATTTGATGCTTCCGGAATTTTCGTAAAAAAGGTCTCCGGGAGCGGCAGGACCGCGGTTCAGCGGAATCCTTTCCCATGATTCCCTATTTATCCGGAACATGACCGGCTGTCTGAGTCCTTCCGCCTCGAATCCCAACTTTTCATAAACTGCACCGCCTGACCATTCGGTATCGGCGTAACTCATCACATCATCCGGAGAAAGGTCCTTGACAAAACGGTTCAGGACTTTGCCCATGCCTCCGGCAACCCTCGTCTCGGCGAGGCTTGCATATCTTACCCATTCGAAAGAGCGGATTTCAGCCCATCCTGCATCTTCCCCGGCTATCTTCTTGCGCCATCTGCGGGCGTTCGAAAATGCGGCGGCGGCAACCATTGTCCCCGACTTTTTTTCAAAAAGTCCGTAACAATGCCTGCATGTTGCCGCCCCGTAGGCATGATTGGCGTTCATGAAGGCATCCGCCGTCATCCTGTCTATTTTCCTTGCTTCGCAATTCCTTGCAAAAATTCCGTTGCATATTCCGAGATGGGACAGAAGCCGTTTCCCGTACATTTCACGGCTGCGTCTCCATCTGTCTTCCGCCAACGTGATGACTTCGGGAATGCCGGTTTCCGGACTGGGCGATTCCTTCAAATGGTCCTTCAGATGCTGCTTCAGATGTTGCACGGCGGCTATCCGTTTCCGGGCATCCAGGGAAGCTTCTTCAGGCGAGACTGCATCAATCCGCACCGGCAGGATGAAGACATGACGCGTCTGCCCCGACAACGGAAACTCCGCCTCTACAAAGCCGAGACCCTCGCAGGATATTATCCGGCAGGAAACGGAATTGTCCCGTATGAAACCATATATTTCCTCAAGAAACATCAGGACTTCATCCTTGCGATAAATTCGTCGCCGAGGGCGCTTTTGACCTTTATGTGCTCTACAATCGCCGTCACGAACGGATTGGACTCGAAATCCCCGCCTCTGACGGACTCGAAATCAAGATTCTGCTGCGATTTGTCGCCATCTGCCCCGAACCCGGTCATCGCCGACAATGAAAATTCCTTTCTGGCATCTTCGTACACCATATTGTCAAGTGCCACGACAGATTCCTTCCATTTTCCGGCTACTTCAATAATCTGTGCGAGAGTTATCCGTTCAAGGTCGATACCGTAGTATTCCTTGAATTTACCGTAAACCCACGTCCATTCGTAAGTGTAATAGTTCCTGTGGATTGCGGCGAATCTCGCATTCAGTTCCCTTGTGTCGGTCAATTGTCCGGATTCGATGTCGTCGAGCAATGCGTCTATCTCGCTTTTCGGGGCTATAAGTCCCGCCATATCAACCCATTGCCCGACACCGACTGGCGTATCCGGCCTCAACCGCTCCCTTATGGCTTCAATGTCCCCGGTGGCAACTGTTTCCAATCTTTTGATCAGGGAATTGCCCATGAACTTGTTTATGGCAATGTCATACAGTTTCAGGCCCTTTTTCAATGACGAATTCTTGATTTTTGCGCTTTGGTATGAATAGGTGTCGGAAATTTCCCCCGAGACGGCCACAAGGTCCTTGAGAATCCTCGTGCCTGTCATCATTTTCTGAATCGTGTAAGGGCTCAGGAGATTGAAATTGATGCAGTCCGATTTTACAGGATCGGTCCTTCCGTCCCTTTTCGGCCATTTTTGGGCATCCCTTATCGTACCTACGCTTCTGAGATTCACTCCGGGGAAAATATATGAAGTATCCTGTTTTTCAATCAGATACGAAAACGGAAGGTCCGACGTATCCTGATGCGCCACATGCCGGCCCATCACCAAAGAGAAGGCCCCGACCTTGGCAGGCCACAGGATGTAGGAATCCGAAGCGGTTTTGGCGCCTCTTTCCATGATTCCCTGATGGATTGGACCGAGCTTGTACATGTGGTTGCTTTGGTTTGAGCCCGAACCGGCATTCATGAAAGAGAACATTCCGGCTATCAGAAGGGTGGACTTATGGTGGGTGACGGTAAACGGTCCTGCGAAAATTGCGCAGGCTTCGCCGTTTTCCCCATGGCAATTGCTGAAAAACAGCGAATCAGACGCGGAATACGTATGGCCGATATGGCAGGACTGGCCTATAAAACAGCGTGAAAGCGTGGATCTGTCCTCAATGGACGAACCGCTGCAAACTATGAAATCGTCCCCGATGACGCCTACTCCGATATGCACGGGAGCGTGGCGGTTGCTGTTTATACTGCCGTTCTTGAGTCGTGAAGTACCTTCTATCTTGCAATAATCGCCTATTTTCACGTTTTTTATGTATCCGGCATCCACTATCGTCACATGTGAACCGATATGCCCTGTGGCGGACGACACGTTATCCACGTAACGGGACACGACAGCACGCATTTTGTCTGCAATCCCCGGTCTGTGCCTGTACAGGGCCATGATGTAAGCCTCGTGTGCCGAAAGCCCGTCATGTATCATCACTTCCCTGCCTCCCGTCTCGTTGAGTACCGAGACCTCCACTCCGTTGCCGAAACTGCTGACTCCGTCCGTCAGGATAATGTCGACATTTTCTATGAAACTGTCATGGCCTATCTCATAGTTCGCTATGTAGTTCTTGACGTTTTCTATACAGCAGTCATCCCCTACGGTCACATTGTGGAGTGTCGTGTAATACAGTCCGGAATGTTTTTTCATACCTCCCGGAAGGTCGAATTCCTTGCGGAACGAACCTAACCTTATATCTCCCGAAAAACGGGTGTATCTGATATATTCGGGAGAGAAATCCTCCACCACTTCTATCCTGCTCCAGTCGGAGGCGCTGCACATCTGGGACTCGAGAACGCCGATTTCCCGTTCCGTAAGTCTTCTGTAAGTTTTTTTCATTCTGTCAAAGGTATTTGTTTTCACTGAAAATTTCATCTATTGCGGCCGCTGCTTCCCCGTATGAATAGCCGCGGCCGAGGGCGAAACGCAGGAGCTTCTGTCTCAAAGTCATGCCGTCTTCCGACTTGGCAAGGGAAGCAGCCTTCAATGCCAATACCTTCCGCATTTTCCCCTTCGCCCTGCCGTCATCAAGTTCCTTCATCGCCGTACTGACTGTCTCACTGTCTATCCCTTTGGCTGACAACGCTCTTGCAATTTTGAAGCGTCCCCATCCCGAGAGAGCGGACTTGTCCCTCACATACGCCCGTGCATATCTTTCATCGTCAACATAACCGTCTTTCCGGAGCTGCTCCATCATGTCCCGGACAATCCTTCCAATGTCCTCTTCCGGAGAATCCTCCTGCGGCCGCTTCTTCAATGCCGCAATGATTTTGCCTTCGATGTCGGACGTACAATATTCCCTCATCGAGCATAACCGTCTCATGCGGTCGAGTATCCTTTCGTTCACGTCAGAGGCTTTCATGCTTTCATCAGAAGAAATAGCCTATGTTGATGTAGAATCCGGCTCTTTTGGTCATATTGGACCAGTGCAGAGTTGCGGAAACGGGACCGAAGAAGGCATCGAACGAATATTCCGCACCCGCGCCGAAGTATCCGAGCCCCTTGGTATATGTGGTAAAATCGTCGCAGTCCCTTGCATAGTTCAGGATTGCCTTCACATAATGGTTCTTCGCCACCCTGAACCGGAAGTCCGTCCTGAACATGGTGACTATGTTCCTCATCGTACTGACATTGTTCACGCCGACAAACGGCATCTGCTGGTCGAAATACCTCCCTGCAAAAGAACCTCCCATGACATTGACGTACGGAAGAGGGACTTCGTTACCGAACAGGAACCTGAAATTGAACGACGGAATCAATGAGAAGACCCTGCCGAACGGTATCACGAACTTGCCGTCGGCCTGCACAGCGTGGAAATTGTTGAACCTCCGCGGGAAACCGGCGAAAGTCCAGCCGTATGAAAGTCCGACCGTATGGCCCGAGGACGGGAAATATCCGTCATCGAAAGTATCGCTGCGGGCATCAGCGAAAAGAGTCACGTAATCGTTGCTCAGCTGGGCAAGGTCATAGTCTCCGACGATGAGTTCGGACGAAAGGAGGGAGCGTACGTTGAAATAATCGTTCCGCAATCCTACCTTCAGATCGAACATCGACCATTTCAGGTTGGAGAAATACAACTCCTGACGCACGTCGAGATAGCTGAGATTGAATCTGTTGGACGTGAAATCGAGAAGATTCAGATCGGTCCACCTCACGGAAGCCGTAGCGTTCAGCGTAGGTATCTTAGGGGCATCGTAGGAATAGTGGAACTTGAAATAGGGATTGATGCTGATTCTGCCCGTAAAATCATAACGGGAACCCTGAAGCCTGTGCGCATTGAGTCCGACATTGATCAGCAGGGAAACTATCTCTTCGGTATCAAGCCTGACTCCGGCTCCGAACTGGTGTATCGGCCCGGGTTTGCAGTTGATTATCAGATTGAACGGCTCTTCCGGACCTTCCATTTCGTACGTCACGTAGTCATAGCACTGCGTCCCGTAGATTTCCGCCACGATATGCTCCACGTCTGCCTTGCACACCTTGCTGCCGGGCTCGATCCTGACTTTTTTCATCAGGATTGCCTTTTCCCGGTCGGACACTCCCCTTATGTCGATTCCCGTGATAGTGACGGAATCGGTATTGATGTCTATGGCCTTGCGGTTGTGCAGGACGAGGGAATCTTCTCCTACGGCAGCCTTTATTGCAAGCAGTCTTGCTTCGTTCTTATATGCGGCGACATAGCCTCTGTGCAGGATGTCGTCTATGCTTTCAGGGTCGAAGCTCATCATGTTGTACTCGTCGAGTTCGGGATGGATATTGATGTCCGCCACTGTCATGTTGTGCTCATAGACAGCCCTGCCGAGCATGTCTATGCCCTGATCGATGATGTCCCCGATGTTGTTGATTTCATTGTATTGTTTCCTGTCGGTCGACACTTCCACACCTATCACGTAGTCGGCGCCCATTTCCCTGGCGAGGACAGTCGGATAATTGTCCCTCATGCCTCCGTCCACGAGGACCATCCCGTCAACCTTGACCGGGGCGAAGACGCCCGGAATCGACATTGTGGACCTCAATGCAGTAGCAATATGGCCCGTATGCCAATGTTTCGCCGTTCCCGACACCAATTCAGTGGCCACGCATGCGAACGGAATCGGCAACGTTCCGAAATCCAATGAATCCTGATAGCCTACGGAAAGTCCGCTGATGAGGTTGTAGACATTCTGTCCGAAATAATATCCCGAAGGGAGGCTTCCGAGAAGATTGTCCCGGATCAGGTCCACAGAACGGCCCGCATCCGCTCCGAGCTGAATCTGTTCCTCGTGCCTTTTCGTATCGACATACTTCATTTCGTCCTCGAGCATTTCCTTATAATACTCTGTATCATAATAGAAAGGGATGGAAATAAGGTATTTTTCCTTGTATTTGCTCTCTGCATACGAAATGTACTCTCTCGGCACGGCATCGCTCATCACCATGTTCCAGTCTATGGTCCGGATTATCGAATCCATCTGGTGTGCGTTGTAGCCGAGCGCATAGAATCCTCCGACAAGACCGCCCATGCTCGTCCCGAGAATCATGTCTATGGGCATGTCTATGGATTCCAGATATTTCAATACGCCTATCTGCGCCGCTCCCTTCGCTCCTCCTCCGCTGAGCACTACGGCCACAGTCGGCCTTTTCTTCCTTATTTCATCCATCCTGCTTCTGACTGCGGCTATGGAAAGCGAATCAGCCTTGGTCGAAAGGCCGGACGGACGGGGTTCCGGCACAGAAGCATCCCCGGTACCGGCATGGTTCATTGTCTCCGGAAAAGCATATCCGGATGACAGGATGAAAAACATCGCCAGAAATATGGTAAATATCCTTTTCATATATCCGTCATTCCGAGTGTCTTCTCTGTCATTCAGCGTGTCTTCCTGCCAAAAGGCCGCATGCGGCCAATATGTCCTCCCCGCGGGAGGCTCTTACCGTAGTGACTATTCCAGCTCTTTCCAACCTCTCCTGAAAAACCCTGATAATCTGCTCGGGAGATGTCGTATATGGGAAATCCGGAATTTGGTGGAAGCGGATAAGATTGACCCTGCATTCCAATCCCGAAAGCATCCTTGCGAGAGCATCGGCATGGCGTTTCGTGTCATTGAAGCCGAAAAACATTGTATATTCGAAACTTACACGTCTCTGTCCCGAAAAGTCATATTGCTTCAGGAGAGCCACCACATCCTCTATCGGATAGGCTTTCTGCACCGGCATGATGGACAGCCTTTCGTCCGGGAACGGATTGTGCAGGCTCACGGCGATGTGGCAGCGGCTTTCGTCAAGAAAACGTCTGAGTGCCGGCAAGACTCCGATTGTCGACACGGTAATGCGTTTCGGACTCCACCCGAAGCCCCAGTCAGAAACAAGTATCTCTATAGCCCTCATTACGTTGTCATAATTGTCCAACGGCTCTCCCATACCCATGAATACGGCATTGGTAAGCCGGTCGGTCTCATCCACCGAAAGGAACTGGTTGATGATGTCGGCTGCCGAAAGCTGCCCGTGAAATCCCTGACGTCCTGTCATGCAGAACCTGCAGCCCATCCTGCAGCCTGCCTGCGAGGAAACGCACAGCGTGGCCCTGTCTCCGTCGGGAATCATTACCGCTTCTACGGCTCCGGACTCGTCCCGCCCGCCCAAGGCAGCAGTCACCGGAAACAGGTATTTCACCGTACCGTCCGAAGAAACGAGCCTGTCGATACTCCGTTCCGTCCCGACGACATAATTTTCGGAAAGTCTTTCCCGCCCCGCCTTGGAGATGTCTGTCATTTCGTCAATGGACCTTGCCTTTTTCACATAGAGCCATCTCGCCATCTGCTTTGCGGCAAAGCCCGGCAGACCGTTGTCCGCAGCGACTTTCTTCAACTCTTCGGGATTCATTCCGAGCAATTTCGATTTCGGAGCCATAAAAATTTCCTGTTACAATCATTGGCAAAGATAGGTAAATAAATTCATCGAACACACTTATTCGTATATTTGCAAAAAATCATTACGTCAATGAAAACAGGAATCGATGCCGGAGGAAGTTCCACCAAAATCGTCGCCGTTGACGGGAGGAAACCCGTCGCTGCCGGAATATTTCCGCCATACAGGGAGTTCGGAATAGCCGATGCTTTGGAAAAATTCATTTCCGACAATGGAATCATTGCCGGCGACGTGGAGAAAACGACGCTTACCGGAGTGGGAAGCCTGTCCGCCGGAGAAAGCCTGTGCGGGATTCCAGCATCAAAAACAGATGAATTTCAAGCCAATGCAGCCGGAGCAAGATATTATTCGGACAAAGATGAATTCATGGTCGTAAGCATGGGGACAGGGACATCATTCGTCCTTGTGGACGGGAAGATTGCCCGCCATGCCGGAGGTCTCGGAATCGGAGGAGGGACATTGGCCGGGCTCTCCCGGCTTCTGCTCGGCACAGACGACATCAACGGTGTATCGGATTTGGCCGCTGCCGGCCTCGCAGAGAACACAGACATCCTGATAAAGGACCTTTGCGACTCGGCTCTCCCCGGACTTCCGTTATATGCCACGGCATCATTGTTCGGCAAGGCGGCTCAAGGTATCTCGGATGCAGATACCGCAGCCGGGCTCATACGCCTTGTCCTGCAGACAATCGGAAGCAGTGCTGCACTTTGCGCAGCGGGATACGGCATAACCGACTTAGTGCTTATCGGACGGCTCTGCACGCTGCCGCAATGCAGTGGGATTTTCGGTGAAATGGAAAAAATCTACGGAGTCCGTTTCATAATACCGGAGCACCCCGGATTCTGCACGGCTCTCGGCGCAGCACTGTCGGATTAGGACTCCGGCTTTGGCCCGGGCACGGCCATGGTCGGACGCCAGCACTGACTCATGACTAAAAAAAATATTTGCTTGGATTCCGGTTTTTATGTACTTTTGTTTGATTGTGTACCGACGGACGGTGCCATTTAATTATAAATCTTACAATTATGGCCAAAGAAGTTGAAAAGGAAAGTGTCGATGTGAATGCAGCGAAGATGAAAGCTCTTCAGGCGACAATCGACAAGATGGAGAAGGATTACGGCAAGGGTATCATCATGTCATTGGGCGGAGACCAGCCCAAATGGGAAGTATCCGTGATTCCGAGCGGCTCTATTGCCCTCGACCATGCATTGGGAATCGGCGGTTATCCGAGAGGAAGGGTCATCGAGATTTTCGGACCGGAATCGAGCGGAAAGACCACGCTTGCCATACATGCCATTGCCCAGGCTCAGAAACAGGGAGGAATAGCGGCAATAATAGATGCCGAACACGCCTTTGACAGGACCTATGCCAAAAATCTCGGCGTAGACCTGAACAAACTGCTCATATCCCAGCCGGACAACGGCGAACAGGCTCTTGAAATAGCGGACAATCTGATCAGGTCCGGAGCGATCGACATCATCGTCATCGACTCTGTGGCGGCGCTTACGCCGAAAGCCGAAATCGAGGGGGAAATGGGTGACTCTAAAATGGGTCTTCAGGCAAGGCTCATGAGCCAGGCTTTGAGAAAGCTCACAGCAAATATCAGCAAGACGAACACCTGCTGCATATTCATCAACCAGCTCCGCGACAAGATCGGGGTCATGTTCGGCAATCCGGAAACAACCACCGGAGGAAACGCCCTCAAGTTCTACGCATCGGTCAGGGTGGATGTCCGCAGGACCACGCAGATCAAGGACGGGGAGGAAGCCCTCGGCAACAGGACCAAGGTGAAAATCGTGAAGAACAAGATGGCTCCGCCGTTCAAGAAAGCCGAATTCGACATCGTGTTCGGAGAAGGCATATCGCATGTCGGGGAAATCATAGACCTCGGTGTGGAGCTTGACATAATCAAGAAAAGCGGCTCGTGGTTCAGCTACAACGACTCGAAATTAGCCCAGGGACGTGAGGCTGTCAAGCAGCTCCTTGCCGACAACGTGGAACTCTGCGACGAAATCGAGGCCAAGATAAGGGAAGCCCTCGCTTCAATAAAGGACTAAAACAATATGCCGGCTGCCAAGCAATTGCGCCGGCTTTTTAATGATACGACATATACAATGGAAACAGTTTTGAGCGGAATACGCTCCACAGGACATCTTCACCTCGGAAACTATTTTGGAGCGTTGAAGAATTTCGTAAAAATACAGGACAAGTACAACTGCTACTTTTTCATAGCCGACCTGCACTCGCTTACGACCCATCCGCATCCGGATGATTTCCATGCAAGCGTGAAAACTATCCTTGCGGAATACCTTGCGGCAGGTCTCGACCCTGAAAAGGCGACGCTGTACATCCAAAGCGACGTGCCGGAAGTAAGCGAACTCTACGTACTGCTCAACATGATAGCATACGTGGGGGAATTGGAAAGGACGGTGACCTTCAAGGAAAAGGTCCGTCAGAATCCGGACAATGTCAATGCAGGACTGCTTACATACCCTGTCCTCATGGCTTCCGACATCCTGATTCACAGGGCCAACTGGGTTCCCGTAGGCAAGGACCAGGAGCAACACCTGGAAATGGCAAGAGTCTATGCCCGCAGGTTCAACAGCATGTACGGAGTGGAAGTTTTTCCGGAGGCTCATAATCTGGTTTTCACGGGCGAGGCCATAAAAGTCCCCGGTCTTGACGGTACAGGCAAGATGGGAAAAAGCAACGGCAACGGAATTTATCTCTATGATGACGAAAAGACCATTACCAAGAAAGTGATGAAAGCCGTCACGGATTCCGGTCCTACGGAGCCTAATTCACCGATGCCGCAGGTCATCGAGAACCTCTTCACCCTCCTCAGACTCGTATCGGACCAGTCTACGGTGGATTATTTCACCGAAAAATGGAATGACTGCAGCATCCGCTACGGAGACCTGAAAAAGCAGCTTGCACAGGACATCTGCAAGATAACCTTGCCGATAAAGGAAAAAATCGATGCGATATACAACGACGATGCCTATCTGTCGAAAGTGGTCGCTTCCGGTCGGGACAGGGCTCGTGCCAGCGCCTCCGCCACCCTCACGGAAGTCCGCAAGGCCATCGGCTTCAGGGCATTCTGATATTTTGGCAAGACTTCGCTTATCCGGGAAGGGATCCGTCAGACAAACGACCGATTTCTTCCCGGATTTGTATTATAACATCCTTGTTTGCGATTTCCCCATCCAAACTGAACACAATAAATACATTGCCTCCATATTGTTCCTTAAACGATTCAAAACTGGCTTTCATCCTTTCCGTCAGGGAATAGCTACCGAAATTAGCACTTGCCGTCACAGGCTTTATCTGTATGCCGATGGCTTTGTCCCCTAATTTGGCAATATAGTCTATATCTCCGGCATGGTCCAATTCCGGATCGCTTTCCTCAAAGCGCAAACTCGGGAAAAGTTTGGCCAAGCCATCATTGATTACTGACTTTTCCCGTAAGTAACCGTCAAAAGTACGGTTTATCGTCAGATTGTATATGTAATCGATACAGTCTTTCTCCGTCAATTCCCGGAAAGCCTGCTGCCATTCTTCAAATGAAGCAGGCTGGCAGACCCGTATCAATGCCATGACTGCCCCGACCTTGCTCGGCCGGGAAAGCTGATAAGTCTGGCATGCATAATTCAATACACGCTCCTTGCGTCCGAAATTCATTGAATATTTATCCATAGCTTAATGTAAGTTTATAAGTTCTTCAAATTTGTGTTTGTATTTGAAATCAACGGAATAATCTATGTCAGCCAAACCGTTTTTCAGCAAATGTGCATTGACAAAGGTCCTGTTGTCCAAATATAAATAACACAGCAAATGATCCTTTTCATCATATTTCACGGAATCATAACGCAGATACACTTTTCTTCCTTTAGTCTTTTCGATAAGGAACCTTGTAGCATTACCATTGACTGACGGTTTTTCCTTGATTCCGAGCAACCGTATAGTCAACCCGTTGTTCAGGACGACAGTATTCGGAGACAAAACCGACTTTACTGAAAAATATTCTTCCCGGGACTTTTTGTCCTTATCTATCCGTGAACCGAACTGCAGTTGCTTGATGTCAATTTTATTTTCCATCCTGTGCGGATCATGAAACCTGTATGGCAATTTATCCATCCTTCCATCTATATCAAAGACAGAAGTATCTTCCTTATAGACATATTCAGCGTTCCCGAAAGGCAAAGACGAGTTTACCTTCTCATCATAATATTTTCTATAATCGGCATTGATCTCATATCCGACAGAATTTCGCTGCAGGTTCCGAGCAGCCAATGCCGTCGTACCGCTCCCCATGAACGGATCAAAAACGGTTTCACCTGCAAACGAAAACATTTTAATCAGGCGATGCGGCAATTCTTCAGGAAAAACGGCTATATGACCATCCTGTTTGGCTCCACCGAAATTCCAATGGGATGCAAAATACGTATTCCATTCTTCTTTCGTCATTTCCGACAATTTCTTCTGCTCCGGAGCAACTGCAGGGGCTTTCCCTTGTTTTTTGAATATCAGGATAAACTCATAATCTATTTTCAGGATACCGTTTCGCGGATACGGGAAACTTCCCATGACAGCGCCGCCACCGGTAGTATTCATTGTCGTCTGTTTCTGCCATATCACAGCCCCCATATAATCCATTCCGATGGCTTCACAGAAGCGTATTATTTCAGTCCTGATAGGTATGACCTTGTAGCGTCCGTAGTAAACGGAACGGGCAAACTGATCTCCGATATTAATGCATAAACGGCAACCGTCATGCAATACACGATTGCATTCCGACCATACCAAATTAAGATTATTTATATAGCTTTCGTAACTGTCATGAAAACCGATCTGTCTGTCATCGCCATAATCTTTCAATTGCCAATATGGAGGAGAAGTGATGATCAAATGCACTGATTTATCAGGAATAAGGGAGAGATTCCTGCTGTCTCCATTGACAAGGGTATGTACCGTTTTTATTTCCATATTCAAGATTTACATAGCAAAGGTACTTATTTTATCTGATATGGATTTACAGAAAAAGAAAAAGTCCGGGCAAATCGGGGTGATTTGTCCGGACGTTATATTTGACCGAATTCGTTCCGGTCAGAGAAATTTTATGAACGTTTAGTTCTGTGAAGCAGTCATTATGATCGAGTTATTCTTGATGTCGAATGTAATATCGTATGTACCTGTAACAGATGTACTGATATCGCTACTACCGGTACTATTATTTGGGTAATAATATTCGTCAGATACAATAGGCTGGCCATTATTTGAACCTATATTATAGCCGCCATCCCAATTCTTGCCTTTATCATCATCTGAAATTTTTGCAAGTTTAATCTTGAACACGTCATTACCGCTAAAACTGATGTTTCTGGCTATCATCAGACCATTTTCAATCTCAAACGGAGTTTCACCCCATTCATTGAAGGTTCCAGTCAAGACAAATGGTGCGACGTCGGCAGGCATTACGATTACCTCATGATTGTTTTCAACAAAATAGAAATCATAAGTACCGGCCGGCTCGACTCTCAAATTTCCTTCATCTTTACCTGGCCACTCGTCTCCACTACCCGGAACTCCGCCAGTCCTATATATTTTAAATACCTTCTGCAGTGTCACTGACGTCACGGTACCTTTATTACTATATCCATACCATTCGTTTGCGCGATGTCTCACCTTGAATTGATTCCGCTCTGCATCTGCAGGAACAGTAACATCCGAACAGTAATACAGGCCGTTTCCTCCTTCCATTTCAATCCAAGAAGACCAATCGTCTTTGGTATTATCTCCGACAAAGCCACCTACCAAATTCCAGCCCTGCGGGGTCACTACTGGAAGGGCGGACTTGATCTTGAAGATAGAACCGGCCTGCAAAGTCATGGCATTACTGCCTGTAGTCTTGACAGTGGAGTTGCCGTTGGTTTCATTCACAGTTACTTTGAAACCCTGGGTATATTCACCTGGGATAAGGATGAAATTGAACACTGTAGCTGCGTCAGCGGAAAGCTGTACTCCAGATTCGCCGCAATCCAAAGTGACAACCGGAGATGCGTCACCGGCAGCTGCAAGGACAGGAGTTGCACCGGAGAAATCCACGGTTGCGTCACCTGCAAGACCTTCACCGCCTACGGCCTCGATGCTTATCGAACGTACGACTGCATCACCCTGCAAAGGAAGGCTCAGCACTGTGGCGAGGTTAGTGAACGTGAAGTTCTCACCGTCAGAAGTGACAGCTCCCATAGGGAATTCCGTTGAGAAACCTTCTGCGAGATATGTCTGGTTCTGTGCTACAGTCACAGATACCGACGTTACGTCAACCTGACCGCTCACTGCAGGATAAATAGCGTATGAATATCCTGTTTCCGGCTCCGACTCGGCCCGGAATTCTCCGGAAGTGGTGTTTTCACCGCTTATGAGACTGTAGTTCATAGGAGTGTCGTTCTCATTGAAAAGCGAGATGACATCGCCTTCTTCCCAAAGGATTTCAAGACCCGACAAAGCGGTTTTGGTCTCTACCGAAGAAGCTTTGATCACTGATTGCGGAGCGTAAAGCACCACCTCTTCGCCGGCAGCATTGCCGTTACCCTCGATATTTTCCTTGTTGCAGCTGAAAGACACTGCAGCAACCAATGCCATGGATGTCAAAAACAAAATCTTTTTCATTTCCTTAAAATTTTAAAATCCGACATTAGATCCAATCAACATCCTGTTCATCATAAAACAGATCCCGTGTACTGGCGGCAAAACCTGCCTCCACTTCCATGTCTACTACGGATATCTCCGGCTCGACATACTCATTCTTAATTAAAATATTCTCTTTCATTGTATAAAAATTAGTTAAAATTAATTTTCCATATCCTGATTCCCTCCTGTCCTTGAAACCGTCAGATCAGAAATTGACAAACAGACGGTATTCTCCTGCTCCGAGTTCCACGGTCAGCAGGCCGTTGGCATCCCGCTCGTAACTTTCGCCGGTGAAATAATCCTTCCACTCACCTGCCGGCACTTCCACAAAGTCCCTTCTTGCCTCGGTGTCGAAATTGCCGACCACGACAAAGGTCCTGCCGTCGGATGCGGTCGAAGTAATGGTCCTTCCGTTGGTCCAGTTGTCATATCCAACCTGCCATGAGAAGTTCACACCTTCGTCGAAGAACTCAGGATTGTCCCTTCTGAAAGCGAGGAGCTTCGAATAATTGTCATAAAGTCCTTTCCTGTAAGGATCGTCATAATAATCCCAACGGACAGGTTTGCGACCCGTACGGTTGTTGTATTCAATCGAATAGTCATATCCCAATTCGCCGAACTGCCATATCATCTTAGGACCCGGTACGGTAAGGAAGAAGGCCGCATTGACTCCTCCCCTTTTCATCCTTGCTTCAAGGTCATCCTTTACGGATGCTTGTCCGTATTCAACGGCCTTGAACTGCGTCCTCTCCTCGTCATGGCTTTCCATGAACCCGACATAGCCTCCGAAACGCACCCCGCTGCCGTTGGTTCCGGTGTAAAGGTTCCAGAATTCGCTGTTTTCCCTGTAGCCCATTGCACTCTGGCAGTAGGCATTGTTCTGATTGCTCCACAACTGCATTCCCCTTGATGCAAGTTCCTGCTCCTCGTCTCCGTTGCAGAAGTGCTCGAGAATCATCACGGCATCCGGATTCACCGACTGTATGAAATTGTAATATTCAGTCAGGTAACCGATACGTTCGCTGTTGTAGCGGGAAGCATCTCCCTGATCGTTCTGCGTGAATCCTTTGGTCAGGTCGAAGCGGAAACCGTCCACATGGTATTCCTCAAGGAGATATTCGAGACTCCTTTTCACATAATCCCTGACGAACTGGACATCGTGCCTCAGGTCATGGTAGACGCTGAACGGATGAGGGGCCGTGACATTGAACCACGGGTTGTTGTCTGCCGTCTGGTCTGTCTGATCGTTCCAGTACAGTTTCGCAAGGGTGCTCGAGCCTGTCAGATGGTTGTAGACGACGTCCACGATGACCGCTATTCCGCGTCCATGGCATTCGTCGATGAACTGCTTGTACATTTCCCTCGTGCCGTAAGCCTTGTCCATGGCAAAGTACGAGTTCGGGGCATATCCCCAGCTGTCGTTGCCGTCGAATTCCTGTATCGGCATAAGTTCGATGGCGTTGATCCCGAGGTTTTCAAGATAGTCGAGATGCTCCATGGCACCTTTTATGTCGCCAGAAGCGGAGAAGTCACGGAACAGGAGTTCATATATGACAAGATCATTCTTGTCCTCTATCCTGAAACCGTCGTTCTGCCATGAATATTCAGCAGGTTTGGCGCAGAAGGCGGAAACGAGACCGCTCGTCTGCTGGGCCGGGAACTCAGGCAACATAGGATATGTGGATGACGATATATACTGGTCGTCAGAGCAGTAGACTATCTCCGTGAACGGATCGCTAACTCTTATGGTCTGTGTGTCGTCATCACTTTTCCCTATATAATACTGGAACATGTATTCCTGTTCCGGATCAAGAGCATCGTCCGTGGCAGGGTCGCCGTCAGGATCGTTCAGGGAGAGGGTGTACCACCACGCTCCGCGGGACTGATCCCATTTCATGGCATACGCCAATGACGGCTGCCAGCCGTTGAACTCTCCTATCAGATAGCAGAAATCGTAGTTTCTCGCCCCGGTATTGTCGGCTGCGGCAAATACGAATGTCACCTGCTTACCGTCATCGCTGTAGTTGATACCGTACGGGAGATTGTCCGGAACGGCTTTCTCAACCGGAGCCTGATGTACAAGTGTGTATTCTCCGTCAGTCACTTCTATGAAGACATCCTCTTCGAACGCTTCCCTGCCCATGTCCTCGCTGCGGATTATCAGGCCTATCTTCGAGACCTCCGCAGTCCCGGCATCAAACCATTCACGTATTGTAGGAGCCAGTTCGAGAGTCCATGTATTGTCTCCGACATGGTTGAGCCTGGCTTTCTCCGCATTGGTATTGTAATCGGCAGGGGTGAAACGCCAGAAATCTCCGTCCACCACGCCTATGTATGCATAGAGGTCACCGTTGTAGTCATACAAGTCAGATTCGGGTACAGGCTTGTACGTAATGACAAGCGGGCTGTCCGCTTCCGGCGTTTCCGGAGTCCATGACAACTGCTCGTCTGCCTCTCCGTTCTGGGTGACGGTCACTATGACATCCTTGCATCCCGGAGCGGATACGGTAAGCGTGGCTTCCCTCTGCTGTCCGCCGTTCGGTACAGTCTCCACATAGAATGACGATGAAGTGGTACCGGATGTCTTGTCCGAAGTACACCAGTCTGAACCGTCGGCCATGCTCACCGTCCATGAGCCGGCGTATGTACTGATTTCAATCATCTGCCTGCCGCCTGCGGCATCGAACCAGAGGGATGAGGTAGAAACCGAAAGTGTGGCTTCGGACATCTCCTCCGACATTTGGGTGCAGCCCGGAATGATAGCTGCACAGACAGAAACAATTACAAGTAACAGATATTTTTTCATAACTCTATCCTATTAAAATGCCGGCACTTCACCTGCGTTCATGATATAAATTGTTCCCGTGTCTTCCGTACCTGTTCCTGCAGGGTAGACGAAATAAACGTCATACATCCCTTCCGATGCCGTGTCTACAAGGCTGACATTGCTTTGGCCTTCGGACGAATGATTGTTGTTGTACAGTTCGACGGCTTCTCCGACAGGAATCTGATGGACGTAATCTCCACCGCCTCCGCGTCCGTACCACAGGCCGGTATTATTGTCGTAAAGTTTGAAAGACTGCCGGAGACTTGTGGCTGCAATATCTTCGGCTACTCCGTAGGTTCCTTTGTCCGTCAGGGCAAGACCGGCATCCCAGCCGAAGTCTTCTCCCCTTATGACGTATGAATGTCCGGTCGGGTCAGGCGTATCCGCATCGGCAGGTGTCTTTCCTTCGTCCATGACGTAGACGAGCATGGCATCAGGATCGAAATAAATGTCGTACGTACCAGCCTGCGGAACGATGAGATTCTTCGAACCGCCGTTATTGACGACGTTGACTGCTGTATTGGCAGGAACTTCCAAATCCTCGCTGCCAGGTGCACCCACGCTGCCCAAATCCCAGCTCCAGCCGTAACGGAGCTTGAAGGCGTTGCTGTTGCCTCCATCTTCGTCAACGATATTGTCAGTGTCGAATCTGAGGCCGTAACATACAAGGTAACCGTTTTCCTCGACCATTATCCAGTCGTTGCCCCAACCGTTGAACGTACCTACCACTCCCCATTGAGGGTCGGAAACGGAACCTGTCACCCTTATCTCCTTGCGGGCATAATTGAAATAGATATTATATAATCCAGGCAGAATTGAAATCGCAGAACCGTCTTCGACAGCCGCTATCACCGTATCAGTACCGGATGACGTACCTCCAAATACGAGTCCGTCATTGTTGCTGACACGGATGGTGAAGGCATCCGATGCAGGGAAACGGACATTGCTGCAGACAAATTCGTTGCCGCTCTGGATCATGCTCAGGTCAGGCATTCCCTCGGTGATTCCGGCACGGATACCGAAAGTTACGGCTGCAGGAGCATCATCTCCATGTGCCTTTATATAGACAAAACCGTAATTCGGGTCAAGATAGATATCGTAGTCGCCTTCCGCATCCATTATCAGGCTGCCCTCGCCGCCTGACTCCATGACAATTACATTGCCGGACGCAGCCACACGCGTATCCGTCGCAAATCCGTAACCGCTTCCCGATGCGCTGTTGCCGTATCTGAACCTGAATTCCGCTCCAGCTTCGAGATGGATATTGTCAAGGATATAATATCCGTCGGAAGACGTCATCAGCCTGTCCATATTGTCAGCCCATCCTGTCATGGTACCGGTTATCCCCCACGTAATCCTGTCAGGGACTTCGACACCGTCAGGACCGGAAATGAAATATGCCGTCCTCTGGGTCGGGTACAGGACAAGGTCATACGTACCTGCGGAAAGCGCTATGGCTGCCGCCCCTCCGTCAGCATCCAAGGCTACCGGAGCATTGAGGGTGACGTTCGTACCTGTCTCCGGAGTTCCGGCAGGGAGTCCGAAAGCGCTGTCGCTTCCGTCCCTGAACATGTTGCCGTATCTGAATTTCAGAATGGCATCTTCCGTCAGTTCAAGACCTTCGTAGATATAATATTCCTGTCCTTCGCCTTCAGCCGCAACCATCGGAAGGTCTTCACCAGGCTCCCATCCCGTAAACGAGCCCGTGAGTCCCCAATCTATGTCGCCAGGAGCGTCAGAACCTGCCGGACGGATGTGAATGTAGCCGAGTTCAGGATTGAAATAGATGTCATATTCATCGGTACGGCTGACATAAAGATTGCCGCCGCCGTTCGACACGAGGACTGCCGCCATGTAGGTCTGTCCGTCGGCAGGCGCTATCTCCGTATCTTCGGAAGCTCCGAAATTGGCAGGATTGTCATCGGCGTCCAGCCAGTCGTTGTCATACCTTATCTTGAACATTTCACCTGCCGTCAGGGAAACGTTCCTGCGTACATAGTAGTCTCCGTCGAGAACCATTGCAAGATCCGGCTCAGGCTCTTCATCTCCGACAGGGTCGCCCCAGTTGTTCATTTCACCCACGATACCCCATGTATGGCCGGTAGGGTCGGTAATCTCCTCTTCCTCGTCGACTTCCTTGCCGTAATCTTCAGCATTGAACTCGTATGTCCTCTCATCCGAATTGTTGAGGTTCACGTATATCCTGAAATTGCCGGCTGTCGCCGTTATCGGGTTTTCGGAATCAAGGATACCGGCAGTCGCAGAGCCGAGGACAGTACGACTGGTGCCGTCCACGAGGGCGAAATTGAGGGTTCCGTCCACAAGGGTGGCATCAAGATAGAATTCCTGATCCAACGTGCTGAAGAGCATGGTCTGTTCTTCGCCGACAGCGTCTCCGTAAACCACCAGTCTGTCGAAAGCATACTGTCTCGTAAGCTCAAGAGTGGTGGTATTGTATGCCAGGCTGTAATAACGCTTCGTATAGATGTTGGCGATGTTGCCGCCGTTGTTCACAAGAGTGATTTCCTCTGCCTCGGCATCAGGCATTTCCGCTCCGATACCCCAGTTTCCGGTGGCGTTGTTCCAGTTGGCCGCTCCGGTGAGCTTGAAACCTACGTCATCCGAGGTACCACCGTTGTTTTCGGCAGCGTTTTCACCGAAATCGATTATACCTTCAAATTCTGCATTGTTGTCGAAACTGAAAAGGAACTGCGAACGGGAGTGATCCCAGTTAGAATACTTTCCGATAACCCAGACATTGGGATATCTCGGTTCGGCATAAATGACACTCATCGTGAGTTCCATCGGTAACGACCAATATACATCGGCGCTCAAGCCGACAGAAGCCCCCACATAGAATCTCACCGTGCTCGGGGTTTCGAGCGGAACGCCGAGGCCTCCGAGATCGGCGGCAAGACCGACGGTATAGTTGAGTTCCTCGTAAGTCATTTCATGTGAAGTGCCGTTTATTCCGGACTGTATCGTCACGCTCCTTGTCTCACCGGTTTCATCGTCGTCATAAGTCACTTCGATGGCATAATTCACCTGCGCCCTTACTCCGAAATCGGCGGCGTCCCATACAAATGTCACGGTCTCGTCCAAATTGTCGTCCGTGACTGTTATGTCATTTATGTCGAGCGGATTGAGCACGGGAGGAACTACATCTTCCGGTGCATAGGTTCTCATCTCTTCCATCTGCACACAGCCGTATGACAGTCCGGCTGCGGCAGCTATCAGCATTATATATCTTGACGGTTTCATATCTCAGTCCTGTTTCAGAATGTCTGTACGTAACCCGGGTTCTGTTTCATCTCCACATTGGCCGCAAGGTCTGTAGGAGGTATGGCGAAAAGATCCTTGTATGAATCGAAGCCCTGTCCGCCGAAGGATTCCCCTCCCTTGTACGGCCACAGATATGAGGTCGTATGGAAGCGGTCATAACGGATAAGGTCGGTCCTGCGGTGGCCTTCCCAGTAAAGTTCCCTCGCACGTTCCGCCATAAGGGTCGAGGCGGTATAACCGGTAGGCTCGTCTATTCCTGCCCGTGCTGCAAGTTTCTGCATGTATGGCAGGCCTTCCGTCTGCTGTCCGAGTTCAAGACAGGCCTCTGCATAGATGAGATAAATCTCTCCCAAACGGATCAGCGGATAATCGATGTCGCTGTAAGCCTTGGAAACGGATACGTCAGCCCACTCGGCAGGCGTGGTATCGTGTGGCACATTGTTGAATTTCAGGCAGGACCATCCGTTGAAGAAGGTATAGAGGGTACCGTCCATGGATTCGCTCCGGCCCTTGATGTAGAACATCCTGCCGCGTTTGTCATCGCATGTGTATTCTCCGGTTCCGTAATCCTGGTCCGACACTTCGAAATATGCTGATACGAAC
The DNA here is from genome assembly GCA_944323245.1 of uncultured Bacteroidales bacterium. Classification (GTDB taxonomy): domain Bacteria; phylum Bacteroidota; class Bacteroidia; order Bacteroidales; family UBA932; genus Cryptobacteroides. The sequence continues at coordinate 43,777 of CALURT010000004.1, read as the reverse complement.
TCGTAAGGGACACGGATACCGGCCCATCCGTTGTTCACACCGTTAGGGAAATATGTCAAAGTCTCGCCGTCAACGGTTTCTTCCAATACGTCTTCCGCAGCAACTGCCGCAAGAGTAAGGTAGGAAGTACCGCCGTAGGACTGCGACTGCTCCGCATCATATGCAGCGCCGAAGATGATTTCCTGCAATGCTTCAGGGTTTTCGCCGTTATCGCCCCTGAACAGGGCTTCGTAGTCAGGGCAAAGTTCATAGCCCATCTTGAATATCTCTTCGCAGGCTGCCTTGGCCTCTTCCCACATTGCCGTACCCGTATAGACTTCCGCATTCAGGTACATCCTCGCAAGAAGTCCGTAGACGGCCCCCTTGTCAGCTCTCGGATAGTCAGCCCGTGCCGCAGGCATTGCACTGCCTTCGGAAGCAAGGTCGGTCAGTTCGCTGATGCAGAAATTGAAAAGTTCCGCACGGGTGCCCTGACGCGGATTGACTCCCGAACCGAAATCCGACTCCTCGGTAATGAACGGTACGTTTCCGAAAGTATCGATTGCCATCCAGTAGAAATACGCCCTTATGAAACGTGCTTCCGCACGGAACTGGGCCACCTTTGCACGGACATTGGCATCCGCTCCCCTTTCGGCAAGCAGGTCGTCCGTCGTCTGGCGGAGGTATTCGTTGACGTATGAAATTCCCTGAAGGGTACGGACATACACGGCGTATGTGGCATCGTTCTGGGCCTCGGACCAGGTATTCGTATTCAGGGCTCGCACCCATGCATCGTCCGCCCATGCACATTTGGCTTCGTCGGTAGTGGTTTCCTGTACTGACCAGAAGGCACGTATCAGCTCCGAAGCTCCTCCGTCGCTTACCTGAAGGTCCTTGGTGTCATTGGATATGAACTGGAAATAAAGTTTGGCCAATCCCTGCACATATCCGGCTTCGTCGGCGCCGTATGCCGTTTCCGGCACCCTGTCGTAAGGATTGCGTGGAACGGTATTGAGGTCTCCCAAACAGGACGACAATCCGAAAGCGGCCGAAACGGCCATTGCAGCAAGAATGAATTTTCTATATATCGTCTTCATAACAGTATCATTAGAAGTTAACATTTACACGCAGGGAGAAGGTACGCGGGCGCGGCCATATCGTGTTGTCGATGCCCGTTACGTTGGAACATTCCGGATCTATACCGCTGTAGCCGGTGATTACGAATACGCTCTGTGCGCTCAGTGCAAGACGGATATTGCCTTCCCAGTTTCTGATGTCCCTGAAAGTATATCCTAAATTGATGTCGTCCATTCTGAAGAAGGAGGCATTCTCAAGAAACATGTCGGAATACCATTGTTCTCCGCTGTTGGCAGCTGTAAATCCTGTCTCTTTCACATATTTGGCGAAGTTCGGAAGATTTCCGGCATTCACGTCGAGATTGGACGTTGAGTTGGCCGAGGCGAAATCATTGAAAAGCCAGTTGCCGGCGGAACCGTGTCCGTTGAACCCGAAATCCCAATTCCTGTAGGAAAGTTTCACGTTGATTCCGTAAAAGAACTTGGCGTTAGGGCTTTTCCCTGAGATATAGCGGTCGTTGTCGGTAATTGCGCCGTCGCCGTCCCTGTCCACCAAGGCATTCTGTATCGGTTTTCCTTCAGAATCGTAAAGCTGCTGGAATGTCCTGTAGGAATACGGAGCGTAGCCGACCTTGTGTACGCTCAGCATGCTTCCGGTACCCTTGCTGATATTCCCGACCTGAATGACGTATGAAGGATCATCGGTGCTGTTCAGTTTGGTGAACCTCGTATCCTGGAATGTTCCGTTCAATCCTATGGACAGGTTCCAGTCCTTGCCCTGTACCGGTATCACGTTGAGGGAGAATTCGATACCCTTGTTTTCCATGGAGCCGACATTGGTAAGGACGGTATTTCCGAAGTTGGAGCCGATAGGGGTTATCACGCTGTTCAGCAGGTCTTTGGTCTGCCTGAGGTAGACATCCACGTTACCGGTGATGCGGTCGTCCAGGAAACCGAAGTCTATACCGGCGTTGTATGTGGTGGTCGTCTCCCACCTGATGTCAGGATCGTACGCCCCCGGAGTATAGTAGAACTGGTAACCGTAGCTTCCCATATAATATTGCTTGTAAACGTCTGTCGAAAGACTGTAAATGGACATGTAAGGATAGTTGCTTCCGATTTCCTGCTGTCCGGTCTGTCCTGCGCTGAGTCTCAGTTTGAGCTGGGACAGAGGCGAAACGTTCTTCAGGAACGGTTCTTCCTTGATGTTCCATGCGAATGCTCCCGACGGGAAAAGTCCCCAGCGGGTTTCCGGAGAAAACCTCGACGAAGCGTCGTCACGCAGGGTGAACGTGAAAAGGTACTTCGAATTTATTGAATAGTTGATACGTCCGTAGAAGGATATGAGGTAGCTTTCCTGCCAGTTGTACGGATAACGGGAATCGTCACCTTTCTGTTCGTTGGTGATATTGAAGTATGACACGGTCCTGTCGGAACTGTAGAAATGCTGCCATGAATAACCGGCCATCACATCGAGATGATGAATGCCCCATTCTTCATTGAAGTTGGCGTAAAATTCGAGGACCTGGTTGCGGCGGAACTGCGTTCCTTCGGAATACTGGCCGATTCCTCTGTTTTCCGTATCGGAATAAGCCTGGAAAGAGCCCGGGTTGACACCGTTGTGGGACTTGTACTGCGACATGTCGAGGCCGAGGCTCAGGTTGAACTTGAGGGCTTCGAATCCGTGTACCTTGTAGTCTATCTGGGCATTTCCGATGAAACGCATTGCACTTCCGTAATTTTCCACATCATAGAGCTGGGAAAGAGGGCCGACTCCGAGCAATGTGTTCGGAGTGAAGTTTTCTCCGCGACCGGAACCGTAATTCCAGAAGCCGTTGGTCGTGGTATAGTCTATCGAACCGTCCTCATTCCTGAAATACGGGTCCTGGGTCGGGTTGAAAAAGGCGGCATTGCCTACTGTCCCGCCGTCGGCATAGTTCTGGTGCGTGTAGACTCCCCTTCCGCTGAGGCTGACCGTAAGATGGTGGTCGAAGAAATTCGGCGAAAGGCTTATGTCGAGTGTACCTCTGTCGTAATCGGAAGTATGGAGCGTACCCTGCTGGCTTGTCCAGCCGACGGATGCACGGTACGGCATGCGTTCCTTGACGTTTCCGCTGAGGCTCACGTTATGGTCATGGGAAATGGCCGTGCGGAATATCAGGTCCTGCCAGTCGGTATCCACGTTGCCGAGATGCTCGCGGACATAGTCGCCAGTCGAGGTTCCTGCCGGGAATGTCTCGGAAACATAGTCCCGGAATTCTCCCGGAGTCATCGTCGGGATACGCTTCGAATTGGTCTGTACGCTCACGCTTCCGCTGTAGCTTACCTGAGGCCTGCTGCCTTTTCCGCGTTTGGTCGTGATGATAATGACACCGTTGGAGGCACGCGAGCCGTAGATTGCAGCTGATGAAGCGTCCTTCAACACCGTGAAGGATTCGATGTCGTTAGGGTTGATGGTTTCAAGAGGATTGGCCATTCCTGCCCCACCGTCCGCTGCGATAGGCACACCGTCTATCACTATAAGAGGATCGTTTGATGCATTCAGGGATGCTGCGCCGCGGATACGTATGGTCGAGCCGGAACCCGGACCGCCGTCTCCCGGAATAATCTGCAGGCCCGGGACTTTTCCTTTAAGCATGTCCTGGGTCGAAACGACTGCTCCGCGGTTCAGTTCATCCGTCTTGATGGCAACGATGGAGCCGGTCATGTCTTCTTTCTTGACCGTACCGTAACCGATGACGACGGCATCTTCAAGGAAAAACGAATCCTCCTCGATGGTAACCACCGGAGGGACTTCCGATGCCTTGAATGTAATTGTCCTGTAACCGAGACAGCTGAATTCGAGGATTGCATCGGGTCCGGATGCGACAATCACATAGTCGCCGTCAAGACCTGTAGAGGCTCCGTTCGTCGTACCCTGTTCCACGACAGTGGCACCGATGACCGGTCCGATCTTGTCCTGAATCACGCCCTTGACTTCGTATCCGTCTTCTGCGAATGCCGATGAAGCGAAGATGATCAGCGACGCAAGCGCCGTAATCAAAAATCTTGGTTTATTCATTTCAATGTTATTCATTATAAACGTACAAAAGTAAAAATGTCGCCAATCATAATGAACTGATGGGCGACGAACGGTGCAAAACGTATGTCGAACGGTCAATTTTTCTGACTGAACGGGAGATGAATTCCAGAAATACCATGAACAGTCATACGGTCTCAGATTGGCTTTATCATTCAAATATACTAATTTTCCGGGATTTTCGCTAACTTTGTGTGGATAAATACGGCAATCATGACAGAGGAAATACTTGAGCGGCAAAGGGAATTTTTCCTTTCAGGGAAGACACTTGACGTCAAATTCAGAAAGAGGACATTGCAGGCCCTGAGGCAGGGCATTCTCGACATGGAGGACAGGATAGCCGGCGCCTTGAAGGAGGACCTCGGGAAAAGCGGGTTCGAGAGTTATATGTGCGAGACCGGGATGGTCCTTTCGGAACTTGGACACGCCATAAGACACATAGAACAATACTCAAGACCGCACAAGGCAAGGACTCCGCTCGCCCAATTCCCTGCGAGAAGCTACATGATACCGGAGCCTTACGGCAACGTCCTCATCATGAGTCCGTGGAACTATCCCTTCCTGCTCACAGTCGGCCCTCTCGCAAGCGCCGTGGCCGCAGGCAACACCGCCATACTGAAACCGAGCGCATACTCCCCTGCCACAAGCCGGATAATCAAGGAATTGATATCAAACACCTTTTCACCCGGACATGTAGCCGTAATAGAAGGAGGCCGGGAAGTCAACGCCGACCTGTTGGACAGGAAGTTCGACTATATCTTCTTCACCGGAAGCAAGGAAGTCGGCAAGCTCGTAATGTCCAAGGCTTCCGCACACCTGACCCCGGTCACATTGGAACTCGGCGGCAAAAGTCCCGTAATCATCAACGCTACGGCAGACATCGCAGTAACTGCGAGAAGGATAGTCTTCGGCAAATACCTCAACTGCGGGCAAACCTGCGTCGCTCCCGACTATGTATTGGTCCACGAATCAGTAGGAGAAAAATTCATGGACTCATGCGTCACGGAAATTGAAAGTATGTTCGGACGGGATGCCATGGCAAACGTGAATTACGGAAAAACAATCAACCGCAAGCATTTCGACCGTCTCAGGGAAACGCTCGAAGATGCTGCCGACAAAGGCGCCAAAACAATCCATGGCGGACACTGTGATGCGGAATCGCTGAAAATAGAACCGACAATATTGGATCTCGGAGAATTGGATTCTGCAAATGAGGACAGGCTCGGAAATTTCCGTATAATGCAGGAAGAAATCTTCGGTCCCCTGATGCCCGTCATCAGATGGAAAAACCTCGAAGATGCCGTCAGATTCATCGAGCAGAGACCGAAACCGCTTGCCACCTATATTTTTACCTCTGACAGAAAGACCAAAAGACATCTGTTGGGCCGGCTGCATTTCGGAGGCGGCTGCGTGAACGACACAATAATCCACCTTGCCACCGAAAACATGCCTTTCGGGGGCTTGGGAGAAAGCGGAATGGGTGCCTACCATGGCAGATTCGGATTCGAAACATTCTCGCATTTCAAGAGCATCGTCGACAAACCGTTCTGGATGGACCTTCCGATGCGCTACCAGCCATATACGCGGTTTCACGAAAAATTGGTCCGGATGTTCTTGAAATAGCGACGGTTCGACGAATTTATGTTGTTCAGGATCACGTAATTCGTCGAACCGTCGCTAAGGATTTCTTCGAAATCCCGCTATCTTAAACCCCAGTCGCTATAGCGACAGCCCCTTTCCAAGGGGCGCCACCCCCTCTCATCCCCCTCGCCGGGGGCTCGTCGCAGCCATAAGGCTGCTCCTTTGCGGTAAAAGCGTACCGCTTGACGAATTTATATTTACGGTGCGGCTATGAGGCAGCGGGAAAGCTTTTCGGCCATTCCGGGCTTCAGTACGCCGGCTGCGTCGAGTGCGGCCACGGTCCATTTCTCCCGCGGATTGTTTTCCCGGAAGAGGATGATTCCATGTGCCGCATAGGTTCCGATATAAGGATGAAGTTCCAACGAATCTTCAGGCAGGGTCCATAGAGCGTAAGGCTTCGGAGACGAAATTTCTATCAAATCCGAAAGCCCGTCGAATCTTTCCCTGTCGAACCCTCTTATGTCCATCAACTGCTCCTTGTACGAATAACTTCCGCCGAGCCTTTCCCTGAATTCCGTCATGGCTGACGCATAATGGCCGCCGATTCCCGGAAGAGCGTCGAAACCGGCTGAATCCGCTGCATTCAGATCCACTAGCGGAATATCGATATAAGGCTCCAACCTGCGGTAAATAGAATCCGAGACTACGAACGACCTGGCGAAGTCGCTCTTGCGTCTGAATCTGCCGCCCTTGCGACGGTAATTGTCGATAGCCGCAGCCTGTTTGCGGGAAAAACCGAGCCTGACAAGGCCCTCCACCGGGATTTCATTGGGATTGAACCTGAATGTCTCGACCCGCCTTTCAGGAGCATAGGTTTCCCTGACCGACTTTATTTCCGGGGTGTGTGCCGTCTCTTTCGTAACTGCTATGGCGTTGCCGCCTCCGACAGAAGAAAACCTGAACGTGTCACGTCCGAGGTCGGATATTTCCTTTTCTTTCAGAATCTGTTCGGCAAGAACCCTGTCAATCACGAATACCGTATCCGGACGGTCCCTGTTACTGAGAATTTTCAATACGGCGGAACGATGCAGGAACAAGGCCGCCTGATAACCTATTACAAGAAATACGAGAGCGATCAGCCCTATTTTGGAAGATGCAGACAATTCCCTTCGCTTCCTTCCATCACCTCTTTTTTCTTCCATGATTTTTCCTCCTTCACTTTCCCTTTTTCGGGAGCTCCCTCCACAATTATTACTATTTCACCTTTCGGTTCATGTTCCGAATACCATTGCAGGACGTCCGACAACGGACCGCGCCTATGCTCCTCGTGTATTTTCGAAATTTCACGTGCCACGCTGCAACCTCTCTCCGCTCCGAAAACCCCGACGAACTGCTGCAATGTCTTCACAAGCCTGTAAGGAGACTCGTAGAAAACCATCGTCCTCGTCTCACGGGACAATTCTTCGAGGCGTGTCATCCGGCCTTTTTTTGCAGGCAGGAAACCTTCGAAACAGAAGCGGTCGCACGGATATCCCGAACTTACAAGGGCCGGGACAAAGGCAGTGGCTCCCGGCAAGGTTTCCACTTCGATACCTTCCTCGGCACAGGTCCTGACAAGCAGGAAACCGGGATCGGAAATACCGGGAGTCCCGGCATCGCTGACAAGGGCGACGTTCTGTCCGGCAAGAATCCTTTCCTTTATGATTTCCACGGTCTTGTGTTCGTTGAACTTGTGGTGTGACTGCAGACGGCCCTGAATATCATAATGTCTGAGCAGGACGGAACTTGTCCTTGTATCTTCTGCGAGAATCAGGTCGACGGACTTCAGGACACTGATTGCCCTGAATGTCATGTCGTCAAGGTTCCCGACAGGCGTCGGCACAATATAAAGCCGGCCTGCCGCTCCCGCATTCCTTTCCACCGAATCCTGACTTCCTGTGTTTTTCCTAACCATAACTGAATATTATCTTTGGCCACTTCGTGTCCACATATACTGTTGCGCCTCGGCAACTGCAAAAGCCGTCGGTCATATTGCGAACCAGTCCGCATATTCCCTCCGTCTCTTGCATTGCTCTCGGCTTCTGCGTATATTTGGCCTGACGGCCATTTATACTGTTGCGCCTCGGCAATTGCAAAAGCCGTCGGCCATATTGCGAACCTGTTCGCAAATTCCCTCGTCTCTTGCATTGCTCTCGGCTTCTGCGTATATTTGGCCTGACGGCCATTTATACTGTTGCGCCTCGGCAATTGCAAAAGCCGTCGGTCATATTGCGAACCTGTTCGCAAATTCCCTCGTCTCTTGCATTGCTCTCGGCTTCTGCGTATATTTGCAGAGCCGAACCACAAAATTAAGGAAATGTTTTTAGAATATACAAAAAAAGCCGGCTCGATAGAAGTAATATGCGGCTCAATGTTCTCTGGGAAAACGGAAGAACTCATAAGAAGGCTGAAAAGGGCACAGTTCGCCAATCAGAAAGTGGAAATCTACAAACCCGCCGTAGACATAAGATATTCGGAGGATTCAGTAGTATCCCACGACTCGCACAGCATTCCTTCCACTCCCATTGACACTCCGGCCAGCATGCTTCTGCTTTCGAGCGACGTGGACGTAGTGGGAATAGACGAGGCACAGTTTTTCGACGACACCATTGTGGAGGTGGCCCAGACCCTTGCCAACAGGGGGATACGCGTGATTGTGGCTGGTTTGGACACGGATTTCTCCGGAAAACCTTTCGGGCCCATGCCGGCTCTGATGGCCGTGGCGGAAGACGTCCAGAAAGTCCACGCGATCTGTGTCAAATGCGGAAGTCTCGCAAACAATTCCCACAGACTCTCGTCGGATGACAAGCTCGTGGTTCTCGGAGAAAAGGACACATACGAACCGCTCTGCCGCCACTGCTACAACGAAGCGACACGTCAGGCGGCTACTTCCTCGGATGACAGTCGAGAATAGTGCGCTGCCATACGCTCCTGTCAATATGGGTGTAGATTTCCGTGGTAAGAATGCTCTCATGTCCGAGCATTTCCTGGACCGCCCGCAGGTCAGCCCCGTTTTCGAGAAGATGGGTGGCGAATGAATGGCGGAACGTATGCGGTGAAATGCTCTTGTGGATACCTGCTGCCATCGCCTGCCTCTTCACCATGTTGAACACTGAAATCCTCGACAGCCTTCCTCCCCGGAAATTGAGGAATACCACATCTTCGTTATCGGAGCCGGACGGCTGCGGCCTGACGGCAATATAGCGTTCAAGGGCTTTCTGAGCCATTTCACCTAAAGGCACGATCCTTTCCTTGTCACCTTTTCCTACGATGCGGACGAAACCTTCCGTAAAAAATATGTCAGACAATTTGAGCCCGACGGCCTCGGAAACCCTCAGACCGCAACCGTACAGGACTTCAAGAATGGCCCTGTCGCGGATTCCTGTCCAGTCCTTTTCATCCACCGATGCAATGACGGCATCTATTTCCTCCACGGAAAGGACGTCGGGAAGATAACGCCCGATTTTGGGAGCGTCCACCCTGTCGCACGGATTGTCGGTGATTTTCCTTTCAGAAAGAAGATAGTCGAAAAAAGAGCGCAAGGAACTCAGTACACGGGCCTGCGTCCTCTTGGAAATATTTTTCCTGTCGGAAAAATAAGAAATTATGTCCTCCGGAGAAACTTCCTGCGGAGGACATTCTACATGTTTGAAGAAAGAATGCAAATCGGAAAGATAAGATGACACGGTATTCTCCGACATGGACCTTTCCACTCTCAGATAATCCCTGTACTCATCGAGAATGTACGGACAATCCATATCCCGAACCGTTACAACGTGGAATATTTCTTTCCGTATTCCATCATCTGTCCGACATAGTCGTCGGTATATTCTATTTTGTAATCCACTATCCTGCCGTTTTTCTCCACCGGCACGATTTCAGGATTCACGAAACCGCCGTAAGGCTTCAGTGCAAGGGCCTCGTACCTCTCCTTCACTTCCTTGTGCAATTCAGGGTCGATATTCACGGCATATTTTTCCACAAGAGCCTTCCCTGCCTCATAATCACCCTCGGACTTTATACGCTGGACTTCGGCAAGAAGTTCTCCGAAAAGCCCGCGCAACGCTTCATAGTCATTTACGACAAAATATGTCTTGCCGTCTCGGACTTTCTTTTCTATCACGTTGTCTTTCAGTCCTTTTTCATAACACCACTCGGCTATCAGTTTACGGTTCTGCATGTGGGCCTCGGTATTCGGACGTCCGAGTTCCACGCGGGTGAACTGAACAAGGATTCCGTTCCTGATATAACTGTCGTACTGAGCCTTGTAGGCCTCCATGTCAGGAAGGATGCCGAGTTCCACCAATTTCGGATCAGCTATGTAATACAGTCCGAAAAGGTCTGCTCGTGCCTCCTCAAGGGTTGAACTGTAGTCTCCGAGCGCACCCTGGGACGTTCCCGGCAGCAGTTGTCCTGAACCGTGTCCGAGACATTCGTGCAAATCCGTATGGATTTCATCCGTCAGCGAAGAATATTTCTTGGAACGGGCGATTTCCTCTTCGGACCATGCGAATTCGTTGAGAGTGCTGTTCGGGGATTCCTGCGCAGCAAGATCGTAGGCATGGGTAATATTGGCGATAGTCACCGATTTGGAGCCGTATTCCCTCCTGATCCAGTCGGCATTGGGAAGATTTATGCCGATCGGGGTGCTCGGATAGCAGTCCCCCGCCAATGTTGTGGCATTTATCACCTTGGCCGAAACGCCTTTCACGACAGGTTTTCTGAACCTGCTGTCCACAGGGGAATTGTCCTCGAACCACTGGGCGTTCGCACTGATGATTTCAGTACGCTCCGAAGCCTCGTGATCCTTGATATTTACGAGAGCTTCCCATGTGGCCTTGCGCCCGAGAGGATCATTGTAATCCTCGACGAAACCGTTGACGAAATCCACAGTGCCGAGGGTATCGTTCACCCATGCGATATTGTACTCGTCCCAAAGTTCAAGGTCGCCTGTACTGTAATACTCCACGAGAAGGTCGATGCAATGCTTCTGGGTCTCGTTCTCGGCTACAGCCTTGGCCTTTTCAAGCTCGGCGGTTATCTTTTCTAGCGCCGGGCCGTAAAGACCTCCGATTCTGTAGACTTCCTCCCGTATCACGCCGTCGCCGCCTTTCACGAGCTTGCTGTTAAGACCGTAGGAAACCGGTTCCGGATCATTCCTGTCAATCATTCCCGCATAGAAAGCCTCCGCCTCGCGCCTCGTGACGTTTTCATAGAAATTGACTGCGGAAGCAGCCACTATGTCCTTGCTCTTGTCGATGGATTTTCTCTGCGGATATATGTCCGGATCGTATATTACGGGCAGGATGTCATCGCATGAGGCCTCCAGCCCGACCGAAGTCATCAAAGTCCTGAAATATTCCTCGGAGCATTCAGGGAAGAACTTGTCTTCGGCATAATGATGATGGATTCCGTTGCTGAAAAAGACCCTTTTCGCATAGACCATGAATTTTTCGAAATCCTCGCAATTCCTGTCTCCGTCATAATCCTCTATTATTGCCTCAATGACCTTCCTCACGTGAAGGTTTTCCTTGCAGTTCTGCATCCAGATTATGTCCCTGCCGTATTTGGCAGCCTCGCCGAGATGATAGACATACTCCTTCTGCTGCAGGGTAAGCCCGTCCCATCCAGGGATCCGGTATTTCATGATCTTGATATCGGCAAATTCGTCAATAAGATATTTGAAATCGCCGTCCTGACCTTTTCCGTTCGTGCCGCATGAAGCCAAAGCCGCAGCCGCTCCCGCCATTGCCAACATTTTTCCAAATTTTATCATTTTTCTTTTTTTGAATGTTCCGGACGCAAATATAGCGAAATATCCGTACATTTGTGCGATTGATTTGACGGGATTGAAATGAAACTGAAAAGATACGGATTTCTCGCCGCCGCATCCGTGTTGGCGACATGCATGCTGTCATGTTCGAAGACCGTCGGGGAATTGCCTCTGCATACCTCGAAGACGGTGATATTGTATTCGGCCGGATACAACAATCTCACCGGATATTTCAAGGAAGACATAGAGGACATCTGCAACGGATTCGTACCGTGGGAAGATTCTTTCAACGACCATCTTTTCATCTTCGCCCATCATACGGCAGCGACAGGAGATTACAGCACCCCGACTTCACCCTATCTTATAAAGGTGTACAGAAACCGGGAGCTCGACATCGTCAGGGACACCATCCTGACCTACCCCGAGACCACATGCTCTGCATCTGCGGAAACCTTCGGCAACGTGCTCCGGTACATACACGAAAACTATCCTTCAGAAGAGACAGGAGTCATCTTTTCGTCACACGCCACCGGCTGGCTTCCGAAGGGATATTACGGTTCCGCCACTACAAGCATACGCTTCTCTGCAGGCAGCGGTGCAGGCAGGGAGTCCGCCGTCAACACATACGACCCACATGTCAATTTCTTCCATGACGGACTCAGGACGCAGCATGAAAGGGACATGCTCCCCGATGTCAAAAGCATAGGGGCGCAGTATGTGGGAAGTTACACGAATACGTACGAAATGGAGCTGAAGGATTTTGCAGCCGCCATCCCGTTCCGCCTCGACTACATAATATTCGACGCCTGCCTTATGGGCGGCATTGAAGTGGCCTACGAACTGAAGGACGCCTGCAACGTGCTCGTATTCTCGTCTTCGCAGGTATTGGCGGACGGCATGGACTACACTACGATAATCCAAAGGCTGATGATGGCCGGAGCCGGCGGACCGCTTAAGGTGGCGCAGGATTTCTATGACCATTACAACTCCCAGAGCGGCGTCTACAGGTCTGCGACGATTTCTTTGGTAGACTGCCGGAAATTGGATGCATTGGCCGTTTTCTGCAAGGGGATTTTCGAAAAATACAGAAGCCAGATCAATTACGTCAACGCAGCCATTGTCCAGAAACTGGACCCGACCCCGTGGTTCTATGATTTCGGCGACATCATTGACAAGTTGGGAATTACGGACGATGAGGCTGCCGAATTGGAGGCCATACTGGATGAATGCGTGCCGTACCACGCAAATACGCCTTCACTCCTGAGTGTGGGGGATGTGCTCACGTTTTCAGGTCTCAGCATGTACCTTCCGTCAGCCGGGAACGACACCCTCGACGGATTCTACAAGGAATTGAAATGGAATACCGATACGCAGTTTGTAAGGTAATGGGAACGTCAAATCCCGGATTTCTTCGAATTAAATTTTCTTTTATCGAATAATTGTCTATATTTGCAGCCCCGAAAAAGCGAAAGCTTTTGGTGCAATGGGGTCCGGAAACGGACTGAGTAACACATTTTCAAATTTATCGAAATGAAACACATTGAATTGAAAGGCCTCATCCGTGAGGCAGGCAACAAAGCCGTAGTAAAGGCTATCCGCAAGGAAGGACTTGTACCTTGCAATCTTTACGGTCTCGGAATGGAGAACGTACTTTTCACAGTAAGTGCAAAAGATCTCAAAAGCGTTACACACACTCCGAATTCATACATCATCGACCTCGAACTGAGCGACGGAAAGAAATACCAGGCAGTGTTGCATGAAATCCAGTGGCATCCTGTAACCGACGAAGCCCTTCACGTGGACTTCCTCGCCGTTTCTTCCGAAAAACCGGTGGTAATCGATGTTCCTGTCAAGATTACAGGACACTCCGAAGGCGTGAAACTCGGTGGCAAACTTCTCGTTTCATCCCGCAAGCTCCGCATCAGCGCCATGCTTGACAAACTGCCTGATGACATCGAGGTGGACATCACATCCCTGAAAATCGGCAAACAGATTGTGGCCGGAGACCTTCACTACGACAACGTTACGATAGTTTCTCCGAAAGCTACCATCATCTGCTCCGTAAGGGCAACCCGTGCCACTACACAGGCTGCTGCAGCGCAGAACGCATAACATAGGGAGTCATGGACAGCTATTTGGTAGTCGGATTGGGCAATATCGGCGCTGAATATGCTGATACAAGACACAATATGGGTTTTATGGTATTGGATGCCTGGGTCAGGGCATCCGATACTTTTTTTGTATCGGGACGCTACGGAAGTACCGCCACCATATCATACAAAGGCAAGAAATTCATTCTCCTGAAGCCGTCCACCTACATGAATCTCAGTGGAAAGGCTGTCAGATACTGGATGGCCGAACTGAAACTGCCTCTCGAAAACCTGATCGTGATTTCCGATGACCTCAACCTGCCTTTCGGGACCATAAGGATGAGAAAAAACGGAAGTGCAGGCGGACATAACGGTCTTACGAACATCAGCGAACTCCTCGGGACACAGGACTATGCCAGAATCCGCGTCGGTATCGGCAATGATTTCCGGAGAGGAGGTCAGATAGACTTCGTCCTCGGCGAACTGAGCGACGATGAGAAAAAGGAAGTTCCGGATATCTGCGAACGCGTCATCGAGGGAATCCGGATTTTCGCCACGGCAGGCCCTGACAGGGCAATGAATATAGTAAACACCAAGCCGCCTCAGCGGTAGATTCTTCTCAGTACGGCCAACATGATACGTCTGAAAGGCCGCAGGAACATCCATAATGCCGAACAGGTCTTCCACGACAGGGACGAACATTTCCATTCTTTTCCCGAAGGGGATATTCTTCCCGTCATGACGCCGCAGACCGTATCCGGTACGGCCCTTTCCCTTCCGGAAAGATTCCCGTCACCCTGCAGTTCACAAGACATCCCTTCGGACACTTTTACAATCCGGTGCAGTATATACCTGCCTCTGTAACGGAAAAGCACGACATCCCCCCTCCGCAAGACACCTCCGTCATACCTTTTCAGACAGACTGCGTCCTTGTCACTGCGCATGAACGGATACATGCTGCATCCCTTGACCGTGAATGTGACGGTCTCCCCCGCCTCCAATATTTCAATGACACGGGAGAAAAATTCATCGTTCGGGACGACAAGGCTCTTTACTGCTTCATTTTTCATCGAATACGGTACTGTAAGACAGTCGGGCAGCGGCATCGTCAGGCAGACATTCCAGATGATAGAACCTGACTTTGGATACGATATCGGACACAAGGGCGCACGACATGTCGGACATTTCATCGTCATAATTGAAAGCCGGAGGCAGGGATGGCTGGACGGCGCCTATAGCCTGCAGAGGGGACAGAGCCCTGATTCTGTTGTACGGAGCCTGACTCAGGCGTATGACAGCCTTCAACGGGAAGGCAAGCTGCTTGTAGCACGGCGTCTTTCCGCTCCATGGAGAACCGTAAACCATAATCCGGCCGTCCTCGAACGCCCTTACGAAAGGGCTGTCGTCGTTGAGCAGGAAACTGTCGGGATAATTTTCCCTCAGGAGTCTCGTATGCGTGCTTTTCCCGGTTCCGGATTCTCCGAGGCACATTACGGCCGAACCACCGGACACATTGACCGAGCTGTGTACCGCCGCACATTTCCTGCCGACAAGCAGCATGTTGACCGCCATCCACAATGCAAACCTCGTAAGGGTCGGGCTGCAAATCGAAGACGTAGCATGGACTGTCGTATCGCCAGGACGCCAAAGCAGCAGATGCGACTCCGACGCAGCCTTGTCATCGGATGTGAACCATATTTGTCCTCCGCATCTCCCGAACCTGCAACCGATCCCCTCGAAACTTATTTCATACAATGCTTTCTCATTCATGTACGGAGCTACGGACGCATCCGGCAAATCCTCAGTCACGGAAAAGTCCGCATCCTCATCGGTAAGAAAATCCCCGAATGCACGTCCTGCCGAAGCGATGAACCTGCAGAAATTGTCTCCCGAGATTCCTATCACGAAACCGGCTATTTTTATTTTCTTCATCATATTTTTTCTATATTTAACATCAATTCGACGAATTTATGTTGCTCAGGATTATAGAATTCGTCGAACCGTCGTTAAGGATTTCTACGAAATCCCACTTCTTCTTAATCCCCAGTCGCTGTAGCGACCCTGCTCGCTTTCGAATGTCCACCGGACATTCTCATAAACCGCTCCCGACTTGTTAAGGGGCGCCACCCCCTCTCATCCCCCTCGCCGGGGGCTCGTCGCAGAACGCGTTCTGCTCCTCAGCGGTAGTTTTTCTATATCTATTATCCTTTTGCAGGAATCCAATGTCTCCTGCCTGTGAGCGATGACGATTACGGTCAGATCTCCGTCGGCAGCCGACAATTCCCTTATAAAAGCGTTTATTTCATTTTCCGCAGCGGCATCTACGGACGAGGTGGCCTCATCGAAAAACAGCACGGAAGCGCCTTTGTACAATGCCCTTGCTATGCCTAACCTCTGCTTCTGGCCTCCCGACACCGTATTTCCCGCTTCCGCTATCTGCGTATCGATTCCCTGCGGCATGGAGTCTGTCCACTGCTTGAGCCCGACCCTCTCCAATATCCCGTCTATCCTGTCTCTGTCGACATTTTCAGGAGAAACACCGAATGCTATGTTTTCTACGAATGTACCGTTCACGAGAAAGATGTCCTGAGGCACATAGCCGATCTGCCGCTGCCATGAACGGACGTTGTCCGGAGTCAGTTTCTCACCGTCTATGTAGACTCCGCCCTCTTCCGGGAAATAAAAGCCCATCATTATGTTGAACAGGGTCGTCTTGCCTATGCCCGAACTGCCTCTGATACCGACATATTCGCCTTTCCTGACTGTGAGGTCAAGGGATTTGAAGATGTACCTGTCTGACCCGGGATATCTGAAAGAGACATTCCTGAGCGATATTTCATCGGAAAATATCAATGGTTCCCTGCAGTCCTCCGAAACAGGATAAGACGCAGCCCCGGAGTCCGAAAGGATGTCCTTCAAAATGTCCAGACTGTATTCCGAACTCTGGACGGACTGCCAGCCCGACACTACCGTCCTTACGGCCGGGAGGATTTTCAATGCGGACAAGGCGAAGACCCCGAATGTCATGGAAATTTCCCATGAGGAGGAAAACGACATCAACATCAGAATTATAATCGAAAGTATGACAGCCGTTTCCATGAATCCTGACGAAACCGCAGACCAGCTTTCAGTGCGGAGTCTGACGTTGCCGACGCTTTTCACCGCAGTGTCGAACCTCTCTATCTGATATCCGAACGCATCGTTGACGGAATAATCCGCATAGCCCCTGAACAGGTCGAATACGCTCCGCACCTGTTTTTTTCTCGCCGTATTTTCCTCCGCACCGAGATTCTTCATCCTGCGCCTTATCAGACAGGAATAACCCACCATCAGCGGACCTATGACCGCCATGAGCAGCAAAGTGGAAACGGCATCGTAGACAAAGAGAGCGGCAAGAATGATTGTCAGGAGAATCAGGGCGGACATGATGTTGAGCAAGGCTAATATCACTCCCGATGCGAAGACCATGGTGACGGCATTGACCTTGTTGGCAAGATCCACGCTGTCAGACTGTCTGATAAACAGAAGCCCTTTCCGGAGAAACCTTTCCAGCACCTGCCCGGACAACTCCGAATAAAGGGAAAAGACGTACCTGCTTCTGAATTTGGTAAGGAAGGTGACTGCAACTCCTTTCAATACGATAAAGCCCAAGGCGCCGAGAGCCACCGGCAACACTGACATGGGATCCTCGCGTTTTTCCAAAAGACCGGCAAGGACGGGAACAAGTACGGCGACTCCGGCAAAGTCAAGGACAGCTCTCAGAAATATGGACAGGGCAACTCCGACTCCCCTTTTTCTGAAAGCCGCCGGAAGGATACCGTATATATCCCTGAAAACCATTTAAGCTATCAATCCGCAATCCTTCAGTTTTCCGCACCATGTCCCGGCATCACGGGTTGCGACAGACTCGTCGATACCGTACTCGTCCATAAGGGCGGCGGCAACCTGTCCGACGGAAAAATCCGTACCGTAAAATTTATTCCACAGGAAAAGGGAAGAATCATTCAATGAAATGATCTTTGTCATGTCCTCTCCATGGCGTCCCTGGATGATGACCACATGCTGTCCGGCCATTTCGCGGACCTTGTATTTTTCCGAAATTTTCATGACGCAAATATACTGATTTTTCCTGTGTTTTTACATTTTTATACTCAAGTGCTTGCAATTTCGAATAAAATGCCTAACTTGCACGAAGTTTTGATGCCTAATGTTTAACGTATATTAATTTTGAACTAAGATGAAAGAGCTTGTAGATCAGATCAAAGCCGAGTACGAAGTTTTTGCCGCAAATGCAGACGCACAGGTTGAAAAAGGAAACAAGGCAGCCGGTGCACGTGCCCGTAAAGCAGCTTTGAACATCATGAAAATGATGAAAGATTTCAGAAAAGTCTCTGTAGAGAGCGCCAAGTAAGAATCTTTTTATCACAAGACCATGAAGAGGGTGACCCGAAAGAATTTTCCGGTCACCCTCTAACATTTTTTTCAAAAATTTTCATTCATGATGCAACATTCGGAAACATTGCCGCATCTATAGGGCAGGTTTAGGTTTTAGTACACGTTTAGGCGTCGGTTTACGTAGCAGTTTCCGTCGCCTTTTTCTTTTATTCCCTTTCAAGTCTTACGTTATCTATCCAGAGGGTATTGCCGACACCCCCGTAGAAGGCCTTGCCGGAACTCGAAAGGAACATCACTATCAGATAATTGGGCTGCTCGTCGGGAGAGGCCCAGCCTGTTTCCTCCACCACAACGTTCTTTCCGCGGCTGTTTATGCAGTGATACGCAGTCTCCTCATCATTGTTCAGACCCATATAGTCTTCGAAATACTCTTCCCCGGTAATATCTCCGTATCCGACTTTCATTTCGAAACCGTTTACCCACTCGCTGCTGTTTTCGGTAAACCTGTGTATGGCCGTCCCTACTCTGAGTGCCTTTACGCTGCCGTCAGGCTCTTCCCACCTTTTCTGGAGAATCACTGTCACCGACGGATAATCCGGATAACCCATGTTTTTCAAAGGAGAAAATCCCGTTCCGCGGACGGTTTCATGCCCCACATCGGCCTTGTAGTCGAACGTAAGCGACTTTATCCTTCCATTGTACGGGACACCGTATATAACCTTGGCCATAGGAGACTTGGTGTCCTTTATAGGTTCTTCCAAAGCTCCTACGAGCATTGCTCCCTGACATGTGACTTCCATATTGACTATGCCTAAAGCCGACACCTTTTCCACATGGGTTTCTATCCTCGCACAATAGCCGCTGTCACGCGGTTCGGGAAACACGGTCGTGCTCGTCTTCACGACACCGGCTACCACGGCAAGGACATTGTTCGTACGCCACAGATACCATTCCGGTCCGACAAAGGGCTCCCTGTCGCAGACCGATGTTTCATAATTCCCGTAAAACTCGTACAGAAATTTCCTTTTGCCTCCGATGATTCCGGATTCCTTGACTTCCCTTGCGCACCATCTGTCGAAATCGCCGTATTCATTTATAAGGTCTACGGCGTCACGCGGCTGTGCGGAAACCGGGATGCCGGAAATGTACATGACAATGCACAAAACAAAAAAAGCGGTAAGAATAATTGGTCGTCTCATAAAAATTCGCTAAATATGCAGGTCAATTGTAAACTGACATGCAAATATAACCAACTTTCAATATATGAGCAAAAGAAGCACACACACTATGCCCGTATTGAAATTATCCTCGGCAATAGCGGCTTTTGCCGTCATCACATGCCTGATTTCCTTCTCCGGGACTGCTTATGCGGCTCCGGCGAAAAAGGGGAACTTCACTGTCATGCAGCCCGACGGCACCGTATTCAACGCAAGGATACAGGGAGACGAATTCCTGAAAATCAAGACCACGTCGGAAGGCCATGCCATCAGACAGAAGGAAGACGGATTCTACTATTACGCATGCTACGATGCCGGGGGAAGTCTCATCGCCACAGACTGGAAAGTCGGAAGCAAGGCGCCTGCTGACGTCCTTTCACGGAGCATGAACATCCCATATTCCCTCCTGAGGCAGAAAGCCGCCGAAAAGCGGCAGAAAACGGCTGAAATCGAAGCCGGAAAGCCCAACATCATGAAACGGCTCAGGGCTGCCTCAGACATTGCGGGCAGGACTTCGGAAACGGAGCCTGCACCGGTCAACAGACACGGCATAGTCATCCTTGCCCAGTTCAAAGACCTGAAATTCCAGTTCACGAGAGACAATTTCGTGTCGATGCTTACGCAGAACGGCTACAATTACAACGGAGCCGACGGCTCGGCCGTGGATTATTTCAATGACCAGTTCGAAGGGGTATTCACTTTCTCTTTCGACGTCAGCAATATAGTTACCCTTTCCAACAATTGCGCCTACTACGGAGGCAATGACCGCAACGGGGACGATTTGAGGCCGGCAGAAATGATAGCAGAGGCATGTCGGCTTGCGGATGCCGAGATAGACTTCTCCCTCTACGATGACGACGGCGACGGCGAGGTTGACAACGTCTTCGTGTTCTTCGCCGGAGGGGACGAGGCCGAATATGCGGGTGACGACAGGATATGGTCGCATGCATGGTACGTGCGGGACGGAGCCGACATAAACCTTACACTCGACGGCAAGGTAATAAACAGATACGCCTGCACGTCGGAACTTACGAGGTTGGATTTCACGAATTACGACATGGCCGGCATCGGGACCTTCTGCCACGAATTCAGCCATACGCTCGGACTGATGGACTATTACGATACTGATTATGAAGGAAGCGGCGGCCAGGCCGAGGCATTATGGAACACCACTGCGCTTATGGACGCAGGAAACGGGAACAATTTCGGAAACACTCCGCCGAACTACAATGCGATAGACAGGGAATGCGTCGGGACATCCCTCCCTGAAACCATCACCGAAGAAGGGACATACACTCTCGAACCTATCCAGAATTCAGGGAAATACTACAGGATAGACACGGATACCGAAGATGAATATTTCCTGCTCGAATGCAGGAACAACGAGGGCTGGGACAAATATATCGGAGGCAGCGGGCTTCTCATATACCATGTCGACAAGTCCATGAATTCCGCAGGACATTCCGAGTCTTACGGAAGGACATTCACCGCATCCCAAAGATGGGTCTACAATGAAATCAACTGCTACCCGGCCCACCAGTGTGCGTATATCGTCAAGGCATATCCGAATGCCGGAGACGTGAGCCAGGTATTCTTCCCGTACGAGGACCGCAATTCCTTCACCGCATATACGACACCGGCCTTTACATTCTGGAGCGGGAAATCTTCATATCTCGCCATTACGAACATACATCGCGACGGGGACAACATCGTATTCACCGTCAGCCGTGACACCGGACGCCCGTCCTATGCCACGGAGATAAATGCGGAATACTATCAGGATGCAGCCATCATTTCATGGTCGGCATCTGACGGCGTCTCCGGAAAAGCATACGTCTCGATAGAAGGCAAGGGCATCGAGCCGGAAGAAAAGGAAGTCGATGCATACGAAAGCGGGAAATTTTCCGTCACATACGAGGGTCTCACTCCTTCGACAGCCTACACCGTCAGCATCTATTTCAAAAAGGATGAGCTGAAAGGCGAGACCGAAGAAATAAAATTCACCACAAGTGCGAAGAGAGCGATGAACTACCCGTTCATATACCTCAAATATGTCGCCCGCAACGACGACGGCTCATTCCCTGCAGGAACGAAATTCCCGCTCAGGCTGTTCAATGCAACGGATGCCGACGGAATCGTGTGGAAATACGACGGAGAAGAGATTTCCACAGGAAAGAACGGATATTTCACGCCTGAAAAGTCAGGTGTCATGACCGCCGAAATATATTACGGCGACGGAAGCAAGGACATAGTATCCAAAGAAATCGAATTGAAATGAAGACAAGGACAATAAGATACGCATTGGTTGCGGCATGCGGCATCCTGCTTGCCGGCTGCAACCCCGACGACAAACTGAGAATCGAGGAATTCAACAGTTCGGAAGGGATAGGGCTGAAAATAGGAAGCCTTGACATCATCACATACGACCCGCTCACCTACCAGCTTGCCTACAACGAGACCGACATGGTATTCAGGGTCAACGACGACAACATGGCAGACTATTTCATCCTCAAATGCTATCAGTTCCCGTCCTCGGGCGCTACGGTCAAGGCTGACCTCACCTACACGACGGACAACGACATCAAGACAAGGAACGGCATTTCGTTCGAAGTCACCAAAACCGACGATGCGAGCGGGAAAGTCTGGTTGTGGAACAGCAAGAACAAGATCGGGGCAGTAGTAAAAATATTACGGTAATCCCAAAATTATTGCTAAATTCGCAGCCGATTGGAAAATTCAACAATTAATCATAATTTATCATGAGAAAGAATATTGTCGCCGGCAACTGGAAAATGAACACGAACGTTGCCGAAGGTATCGAATTGGCAAAGGCAGTAGTTGCAAAATCCTCCGAGGTTCCTGCCTCGGTCAAACTGATCGTAGCACCTCCATTCACACACCTCGTACCGGTTTCTGAAATCGTAAAGGGCAGCGTTGTGGGTCTTTCCGCACAGAACTGCGCCGACAAGGAGAAAGGAGCCTATACAGGTGAGGTATCGGCAGACATGCTCGTATCGGCAGGATGCGAATATACCATCCTCGGACATTCCGAAAGAAGGCAGTATTACGGAGAAACCGACGCCACTCTTACCGAGAAGGTAAAACTCGCCATTTCCAAAGGCCTCTCCCCTATTTTCTGCGTCGGAGAAAACCTTGACGAGCGTGAAGCAGGACGTCATTTCGAAGTAGTGACTTCGCAGATCAAGAACGTGCTCTATACCCTTTCCGCAGATGAAATGGCCAAGGTAATCGTGGCCTACGAACCGGTATGGGCCATCGGTACTGGCAAGACAGCCACTGCAGAACAGGCTCAGGAAATCCACGCCTGCATCCGCAAGGTGCTCGCCGAAAAATTCGGTCCGCTTGCAGAGGAAATCACCATACTCTACGGAGGCAGCTGCAAACCGTCGAACGCAAAGGAACTCTTCGCATGTCCTGATATTGACGGAGGACTTATAGGAGGCGCAGCCCTCAAGGCTGATGACTTCATAGCGATTGCATTGTCATTTTAATTGTCAATCAAAGTAATAGCTATGAAAAATATTCTTACAAGGGTGGTTTTCAATCACCCTTCGGTTTTTTTGACAGGTCTTGCCCTGATTTCGTGTACGGGAGTTGAAAAGACTGACATACAGTCCAAAGTGGACGAATACGCCGTAGTTGAAGTGAAGTCTCCCCTTATGGACGGACTCTCGGACAAGGACAGACAGGTCCTCAACCTGTTCCGTGAAGCAGGAAAGGTCGCAGACGAGATATTCTGGAAACAGACCTTCGGAGACAAGGAACTGATGGTGTCGCTTCAGGACGAGGCAGCACGTGACTACGCCATGATAAACTACGGCCCGTGGGACAGGCTTGACGCCAACGCCCCGTTCGTAGCCGGATACGGGGAGAAACCTCTCGGAGCGAACTACTATCCTGCCGACATGACGGAAAAGGAATGGCAGGCTTTCGACGATCCTGACAAGAACAGCCAGTACACGGTCATACGGAGAGACGAAGACGGGAATCTGAAATGCGTCTGGTACAGGGATGAATACAGTGAAGAAATCGGAAAGATCTGCAGCTATCTCGAAGAAGCTGCGGCCATCACTGAAAACAAGGGTCTGAAGAACTATCTCCTGAAAAGGGTTGAAGCCTTCAGAACTGACGACTACTACGAAAGCGACCTCGCATGGATGGACATGAAGGACAGCAAGATAGACATAGTAATCGGTCCGATAGAGAACTATGACGACAAACTCAGCGAGACCAAGACATCCTACGAGTGCTTCATCCTCCTGAAGGACGAGAAACGCAGCGCCGAACTGGAAAAATTCGTGTCGATGCTCCCCGAACTCCAGAAAATGCTGCCATGCGAGCCTCAATACAAGACTTTCGTTCCGGGAACGTCTTCCGATCTGAATGTCTACGATGCAATCTATTATGCAGGAGACTGCAACTGCGGCAGCAAGACCATCGCCATCAATCTTCCGAACGACGACAGGGTGCAGTCGGTAAAAGGTGCAAGACGTCTCCAGCTTCACAACAGCATGGATGCCAAGTTCGGCAAGATTCTTCTCCCTATAGGCCGTCTTCTCATCGAGCCTGAGCAGCAGAAACATCTGCGTTCCGAAGCGTTCTTCTGGAATGTGACCTTCCATGAGGTGGCACACGGTCTCGGAGTGAAGGAAACAGTCAACGGCAAGGGAAGCGTGGATGACGCTCTCGGCTCCGAAAAGACCACATGGGAAGAGGCCAAGGCCGACATTCTCGGTCTCTTCATGGTGTGCAAGCTGATAGAACAGGGTGAGATCCCTCTGATTTCAAAGGAAGACGCCATCACTACCTACATAGCCGGGCTCGTGCGCTCGGTCCGTTTCGGTACGGCATCCTCGCATGGAAAGGCCAACATGATGTGCTATAATTTCATGAAAGAGCATGGAGCCTTCGTCCGCAACAAGGACGGCCAGTACCATATCGACTATGAGCAATCGCTCAAGGCCATCGACGAATGGGCGGGTCTCATTCTGAAGACACAGGCTACCGGAGACTATGAATTTGCCAAGGCATATACTGCCGAACATGCATTCATTCCGGAAGCTCTCTCAGCCGATATAGCGAACATAAACGCACACAGGATTCCGAGAGACATCAGGTTCGATTTCGTCTGGTAGTCCCGGACTTGTCAGATATTTGAAAAAGGGTGGCCATGGATTTCCTGACCACCCTCTTTATTTGCCCGATACTCGCACTGTCCCCGCTAACCCAGACCTTCGGATTTCATGGCTACTGCAAGGGTTTCATCTATTTCAAGATAGAAGCGGTAGAAAGCCTCGTCATCCAACTTGGAATATCTTCCCACCAACGCCTTGATCTGAGGCATCATGTAAGTATCGAAATTCTTCCTTTCCGAAGCCGGCAGTACGATGCCCTGAGAAGCGGCATATTTCAGGAATTGCGTCCTCAGGTCAAGACTTTCAAGATACCTTTCGAGTTCGGAGAAATCGTCTATCCCGGCAAGGCGGGACTTGTACCTGTCGAAAACCGAAGACGCAAAACGCATCTGAAGGGCGTTCCTGTTGCATTGCACGAAGAAATCCCCCACCTTGGTAGTATCAAGCGGAACGAAAACGTCCGGAATAATTCCACCGCCTCCATATACGACACGGCCTCCCGCAGTGAAATATTCCGTGGATTTGTCCACTTTCATGCTGTCCGCATCCGTCATCTCCCCATGGGCATAACGTTCGTATATATCGTAGGCATAATCATCCGAATACGGTTTCTGGATGCATCTTCCGGACGGGGTATAGAACCTCGCCACTGTGAGCCTTAGTCCTGAACCGTCGGTAAAATTGACAGGTTCCTGGACAAGCCCCTTTCCGAAAGAACGCCGTCCCACAATCAATCCTCTGTCATTGTCCTGCATCGCTCCGGCAAATATCTCGCTCGAAGAAGCGGATGATTCGTTTATCAGCACGACAAGTCCGACATCCTTCAATTTGCCGGAACCGTCGGCATCATAGTCCTGTCTCGGTCTGTGCAGTCCTTCCATATAGACTATAGGAGAACCTTTCTCCAAAAATTCGTTGCATACGAGCAATGCCTGGTCGAAATATCCCCCGGTGTTGTCCCTTATGTCGAATATGAGCTTTTTCATGCCGGACGAAAGAAGTCTGTCCGCTGCCTGAGCGACTTCCATGTATGTCGTTCTCGTGAATTTGGACAGCCTCAGATAGCCTGTTGTATCGTCTATCATGAAAGAAGCGTCGACACAATGTACCGGAATCTTGCCGCGTGTGATTTCGAAGGGAATCTGTACTCCGTCCCTGTTTACCGTTATCAGCACCTTGGTCCCGGAAGGGCCTTTCATCCTCGCTACCATGCTGTCCTGAGGGGTCTTGGTCCCGGCTATGACGGACTTGTCCACCTTGATGATCCTGTCACCCTGAAGCAGGCCTGCCTTTTCCGACGGTCCGCCCGGAATAACGTTCAGGACAATGGCCGTATCGTTCGGCACGTTGAACTGGATGCCTATTCCTTCGAAATTACCGGCCAGTTCTGTCTCGGCCTCCTCCAAGTCCACCGGAGGAAGGTAGACGGAATGCGGGTCAAGCTTGGTCAGAGCCGCGGTGACTGCCGCATCCGTCATCGATTTCATGTCAATCGTGTCCACGTAATTGTTCTCGATCTCCTGCAGAATGAGATTGAGTTTGCGCCAGCGGTTGTAATCGCCGTCGAAACGCATGTTGCGTGCATTGTATTTGAATACCAAAGACGCCGCAAGGACACCGAGCACGATGCCGAGAAGGGCGACGATGTAAGTATATTCCTTCTGCTTCATTCCTTTATCAATCCACTTTTTCGACCTCTATCCCGGCCCTTCTGAGCAGGTCCACTCCATCGGTAAGCCTGTATTCGTCCTTGTAGACGACCCGCTTTATTCCTGCCTGGATTATCAGTTTCGAGCACTCGAGACATGGGGCGGCCGTAACGTACAGGGTA
Organism: uncultured Bacteroidales bacterium; assembly: GCA_944323245.1. Classification (GTDB taxonomy): domain Bacteria; phylum Bacteroidota; class Bacteroidia; order Bacteroidales; family UBA932; genus Cryptobacteroides. Next base: position 17,561 of record CALURT010000004.1, on the reverse strand, counting down.
GCCCCGAGGCTGCTGTTGCCGGACTGGGCCACTTTGGTTATGGCATTTGCCTCCGCATGGAGTACGTACGGTTTGGTAACCCCGTTTTCATCCTCGCAGATATTTTCAAATCCGGACGGAGTACCGTTGTACCCGTCCGAGATTATCATTCTGTCCTTCACTATCAGCGCTCCCACCTGACGACGCTTGCAATATGAATTCTGCGCCCAAATGGCAGCCATCTGCAAATAACTGTGATCGAACTTCTCCATTGTTCTGTCCGTCTCCGCGATTAATTTCTCTGGTAAAGGTATCTCTTGATACTGCGCTTAGGAGTCCTTTCGAAATCCTCGGGCATGATTTCTATCTTGCTTACCCTTGCGTAATTAGGAAGTTCCTTGTTTGTCACGGACAGGGACTGGTTCAGATCCGCTTCCAACTGCTCCTTGGTCAGCCCGTCCGCTTCCGCCTGATGGAAATCAGGATAAATCAATGCTGTAAGCGCTCCCTTGTCCTCTATTACAAGGGAATCGACCACATAGTGCATGTTGTTCAGGACGCATTCTATTTCCTCAGGATAGATATTCTGCCCTGAAGGTCCGAGAATCATGCATTTCGAACGGCCCCTGAGATACAGATACCCGTCCTTGTCCATTATGCCCATATCTCCGGTGCGGAACCATCCGTCCTTTGTAAACACGGCGTTCGTGGCTTCCTCGTTCTTGTAGTATCCGAGGAATACGTTCATTCCCCTTACAAGCACTTCTCCCGGAACGGTCTCGGGATCAGGGGAATCTATCTTTATCTCCATGTTTGGCGCAGCCTTTCCGCATGAAAATTCCCGGGCAGTCCTCCAGTCATCGTAGGAAATGATAGGTGCGCATTCGGTCATTCCGTAACCTACGGTGAACGGGAAGTTGATCTTCTTGAAGAACTGTTCCACTTCCTTGTTGAAGGCAGCTCCTCCGATAATCACTTCTTCAAAACTTCCTCCGAAGGCATTGACCAATTCGGTCCTGATTTTCTTCATGAGGACATGGTCAAGACCCGGAACCCTCATCATGAAGCGGATTCCGCCTTTTTCAAGTATCGGTTTCAGCTTGCTCCTGTAAACTTTCTCGATAATCAGAGGTACGGCTATCACGATATTCGGCTTGACTTCGGCAAGGGCCTGCATTATGATTTTCGGACTCGGAACCCTCGTCAGGAAGTGTACATGCATGCCTATGCTGAGTTCGAAAAGCAGCTCGAACATCATTCCGTACATGTGCGCCGACGGAAGCATAGCCACCACGTTGGAGGTATGGTCGAGCATCGGAAGAACCTGGCATGCAAACTTGATATTCGAATACAGGGCCCTATAAGGAATCATCACTCCTTTGGAAAATCCGGATGTTCCCGACGTATAGTTTATCAGCGCAAGTTCGTCGGCCGAATCCTCGTAGTACTCGATGCTGTCAGGAGTGAAATTGTTCGGATATTTCCTGCCGAAAAGTTCGTTGAGGTGCTCCCTGATTTCCCTTATCTTGTCCGTTTTCGCATAAAGGAAATTGAAAGTGTTGATCTGGACCACGGCCTGGAGCCCAGGCATTTCGGTCTCGGTCAGTCCTTCCCAGACCACGTCGTCCACGAAAAGTATCTTCGCTTCCGAATGGTTTACGAGAAAATGGATGTTTCCTGCCTTGAACTCGTGAAGAATAGGCACAGGGACTGCACCGTATGTCAGCGCCGACAGGAAAGAAACTCCCCAGTTGGCCTGGTTTCTCGAGCAGATGGCCACCTTGTCGCCTTTCTTCAGACCGCAATGCTCGTACATGATGTGCATTTTGGCAATTCTTCTTGCCACGTCCCTGTAATGCAGGGTCACACCCTGGTAATTGGACAAAGCAGGTCTGTCCCAGTTTTCTTTGAAACTTTTTTCGTAAAGCTTGTTTACGGATTTGAATTCGATCATGTCTTGAATCTTTTTATGTGTGCAATTTTACAGTTTTATCCTGTGCCGCTTCCCGTCATAGCAGGTCACTTCCACGGTATGGTCTCCGGCGGATACTATCCTGCTGTCGCTGCGGATCATTCTGTCGCCTTCGAACTTGGTCAGCGGTTCGCCTCCGTAGAAATCATAAATCAAGGTCTGGATGGATGTCCTTACAATCCAATAGGTATCGCTGCCGAAATCGATTCTTTCAGGCATGGCCGTGATTGTTTCGGACGGGGCGATTCCCTTCCAGCCGTCCGGCTTACGTCCCTGAAGATTGTACATTTCGACGGTATTGTCCTTGTGAAGTATCATGACGTTGTACTTGCGTTTGCCGGCGAAGTCATATACGTCAGGACCTATGAGGATTTCCTTGCCCAAGTCCACAGGGAAAGGATTTACGAAGCGTCCGAGACGGTCTATGAGATACAGTTTGCTGCCGGATGCGAAGAGAATCTGAAGTTTGCCGTTGGCGAAATAGTCCACCGTCTGTGCACAGCCGCAAATCGGAGTCTTGAACGGCACGCCCCAGATACCTTTGCCGTTTTCTTCCTGAAGGCAGAGATACATGTTCTTCTGCTGGTAGAAAAGGTTCATTCTGCCCGTACCGGAATTTTTCACCCTGAACGGACCTGAAGGAATAACGACCGTCGTATCCCTTTCGAACTCAGGGGCCTTGCTCTTCAATACGACTTCCCTGTCCATGTCCACAAGGACATTAAGGCCGGTCTTGCCGTCACAGACTGACAGGAACACGGGTTCATAGGAAATACCGTCAAGCGACTGCTGCAGGGCGGCAGAGAAGGAGCCGGAGAAAAGGCTGTCGGCCATCTGAGGGAATTCCGAAACGGAATAATAGGCTGCAAAATACGTGTCCTTTCCTGCAAGGCCGTTTTTGAGCCCTGCATCGGAGATGTATTCCGACAATGTGTATTCTTCGGCACGTCCCGAAACATATTCTTCAAGAGCCGCACGGCTTCCTACTATAATCCAGCCGTCCCGGAAAATGAAATTACGTTCGTCCCGGAGAGAAAAAAGTTCTCCGAAAAGGACAGAAGTGAAGCCTCCGAACGGATAGGAAAGTATCCCGCCGTCGTAACTCTTGACGGCATCCTGGTCCATACCCTTGAAAATCAGTTGTCTGTCTTCATGACCGACACGAATCAAGAGGACTTTTTCCAATGAACGGCCGACATTGAAGGCCGATACGGCAACTTCTTCGATGTCAATGCCCTTGGCCCATGATACCGGATCTGTTCCGGTCTTTCTGAGAAGCTGCTTGCGTTCTTCCTCCAATTTCCTGAAAAGAGACCTCGTTCCTGCGAATTTCATATAAGCGGAATTATAGGCTGCAACATCATCCATAGGCAAGGCTGCGGCAAAGACAGTGTATGACGGTATCATGTCCGAGACCTTGGAAGACGAAGACCTGACTTCGTTGTAAACATTGGCGAAATACTGGGGATTTTCTCCCGAAGCCGGACTTCCGCACAGGGACAGCTCCCCGTCCGTACAGGAAAGGATGTCGAATGCCACGCAATCAGAAAAACCGGCAAGGAATTCCGCTTGGGACCTGAACCTGCGGTCCATGTTTTCGGTCACTGTCTTTTTGAATCCGGCGCTTGGAAAGACAAGGATATTCTTGGAAGAGACTGATTCGACCGCTTGCGTGACGCCTTCCGAATCTATGATGGATATTCCTCTTTTCAGATGTCTTTCAGAAGACTGTATGAGAATGTCCGACGGCGACACCATCAGCACGGAGCGTTTTTTCAGATAAGAGGAATTGCGTGTGGACTCGGATACATCCACATACGCCGTGAAAAGGCCTTTCTGTCTTGCAATTTCCGAAACCGCTTCGATTTTTCCGTTCGGAGCGTCACCGGCCCGTCCCGCATCCATAAGCAGCAACGGCGTTATGGTACCGATGTGATGACCGGAAATCACGGCCGTGACATCGGGGATAATGTCCGGAGTCGCTGAAAGACTGTCTATAAAAGACATGAATGCGCTTTCCCTCGTCTTCGTCCCGATGAGCATTCCCAATACCGATGATTCAGGAGACAGGATATCGAGACAATCGGAAAAATCCGAAGCCTTCAATACATAGACGGCATCCGCAGGCACAGCCGACATCAGACCGTATTCCCGGCTGTCGTACAGGGATGATGCCCTTTCTTCTCCCTGGCCCGAATACAATATTGACAATGCAATGGTAATCAGCACGATGAAAACGGCTGTAACCGACAGGCAAATTATAATGGATTTTCTATTCATGTTACTCCTGAGGTTGACTCAAAAGGGTACTTTCTGCGTTACGCTTGATATTCCTCCTTTTGGCTCAACCTCACATTTCATTATTGCGCAAAGATAATAATTTATTTTTTACGGAATACAGGCATCAGAATTTCGTATTGCCGGACCATGAGAGACGGAGGGTGAGGCCGAAGTTGTCCGGATAAAGCTCGCCGAAATCACCGTACAGGCCGAGGGAAAGAGACAGAGGCACATTTTTGCCGAGTCTCGGCAGCGTAGTTTCCAAAGCAAGGGAGACCTGATCCAGTCTTTTCCCGAACGGGCGGCTGTATGTCCCGAAATTGCGGCTGTATGTCGCCATGAACTTGTAGGGAAGCACTCTTGCGATCTTTCCGCCGATTCCGAAATGATGGGCAGTCAGCCTGTTGTTGTTTACCCCGAGGACGATTCCGTCCGCATCCGGAGCCACCGGAGTAATAAGCGGCAGCCCGATCGTGCGACCGTAATATGTCCATCCTGAACGGTATTCGCCGTTGTTGAAATAGTTGTCGTTCCCTCCTATCACATAATACAGCTTGTCGGGATTCTTCTGCAATTCATCCTCATGGGCCGGCCTGTCATGGGACTTGCCCGACTGCCATTTGGTAAATACGAACTCGTAAATCAGGTCGGTCACCCACCTGTCCCTGTCCTTGAATGAAAAGGAAATCGTATTGACCCCGTCGGGGAAATTCTGCATGCCCATCCCGGAACCGTCTTCAAAAGGGATGTCGTGCTGGAAAATCATGGTAAAGTCGTCCGCCTTCCAGTCCACCCTTATGAGTTCTCTCCCGAGATGGTTTCCGAGAGCATTGATCTGATCGCTCTTAGTGGCATCCGAGCCTCCGCCCTGTCCGAAAATCACTCTCAGATAATCCTTGAAGGAACACGGCTGATGAAGCGGCTCCGTCCTGCTCCCGGACGGCGGAAGGACTCCCGCCCATTGGCTCCATACCTCGAGCGCAAGAATTATGTCTACCCGTCTGTGTACGGCAAACTTGAATGAAAGCGCCTGATTGTGAAGCATTGCCCCCTGTGCATATCTGTCATCAATCATCCTGTAGTCGGCAAAATTGGCCTTGAAGGCAAATATTCCCTTGGTGCCTGGAACATTTATGAAAAACGTGCTCAGATTGTATCCCGGAAAATTCCGTGAATTTCCAGTCATGATCATGTCACCGCCGGTAAGTGACAGTCCGTGAAAAAGATCCTGCGACCTGTCCTTCATGCCGATGTCGAGCCTGAGATTTTTCCAGCCGATGCCGAAATACAGTTCGTCTACCATTCCGGCCACGCCGCCGCCAGAATAACTTCCTGCCAATGAAAGTCCTGAATAAATGTCAAGAGCGGGCTTGGCAGTGTACTTCAAATCCGCCCGGCCGAGAAGAAGACCGCCGTGCGTATCCGGAAAGATTCCGTGCCTGTTGGTCACAGCCCAGAACGGCAAAGTATTTTCGGTCGCCCCGAATCCGTACATGGACACGTCCCACGAGACACTGCCTCTCCGGATGTCATCCGTAATCGCTGCAGAGTCGTTTCCGTCGGCTGCCATTGAAATTTCCGGCATAAAAAAAGACTGCGCTGCCAAAACGGACAACGCAGCCATAACCATAAAACGAGTCATATAACTATCTTACTGCAATCGCCTCTATCTCGACCTTGACTCCCATAGGGAGGGCAGCCACCTGATAGCAGGCCCTTGCAGGCTTTTCTTCCGTAAAAAATTCAGAATATACGGCATTCATCGAAGCGAAATCCGCTATGTCGGCCAGCAATACGGTCGTTTTCACTACATTCGAATAGGTCAGCCCCGTCTTTTCGAGAATGGCGCCTATGTTCTTCAAGGATTGCCTTGTCTGGAGTTCGATGGATTCAGGAATCGAACCGTCGGCCGGTACTACCGGAATCTGACCGGAAATATAGACTGTGCCATTGACCTCGACCGCCTGGGAATACGGTCCGACAGCTTTCGGAGCATTCTCCGTTGCAATAATCTTTTTCATGACCGACAAGTATTTGAAAGTGTAGCCCCGAGCAGAATCGAACTGCTATCTAAAGTTTAGGAAACTTCCATTCTATCCGTTGAACTACAGGGCCATTCGGTGAAGAGCGGTCTTATTCTGCGCTCTTCTCGATAATCTGACGGCCTCTGTAATATCCGCATTCAGGGCAAACCCTGTGGTACAATACGGTAGCGCCGCAGTTTGAACAAGTCGACAATGTAGGCACTACAGCCTTGTCGTGCGTTCTTCTTTTGTCTCTTCTCTGTTTGGAGACTTTGTGTTTCGGATGTGCCATTTTATACTTTCGTTAAATTATTCTTTTTTATCCGCCAGAAACCCTTCCAAAACGGAAAAAGGATTTCCGGTCTTGTCTTTACCCTCCACCTTGATACCGTCTGCGAGATATTTCAGCACTTCAGGATTGCATTCCCCGTCCTGATGAAATCTCTGAGGAGGCAATGCGAGACACAGGTAATCATAAATTATCTGGCTCAAATCAAGGTCTGCGTCATCTTCCGGGAGATAAATCACTTCCCTTGACGGTTCGCTTTCCTCTTTTTCTTCCGAAGAAGCCTCGCTGCCGTATTTGACGCTGAGTCTTATGGAAACTTCCACCGGCAATGTCAATGGTTCGAGACATCTGTCACACTCCACGGTCACTTCCCCGCACAAATCGCTATCCACACCGACATAACGCCCTGACTTTTCCACACGAATCGTCGCTCCGACTTCCGCATCAAGGATTTCAGTATTGTCAAAATCTCTAAAAAACTCTTTCCCAATCTTCCTCCCGAACTCAGAGAGCCCCTGAGGCAATCCATTTAATGGTATTAAAAAATCATTCTTCTCCATGACCGTTAAACAGATTTTTGAGCCTGCAAAGATAGAAAAAAGATTTAATATTGTCAATCCAAATTTCCGCTTTTTCTCTTCCTTTCGATTTCATCAAGGATTATTTTCCTGATTCTCATCGATTTAGGAGTAACCTCAACCAATTCATCTTCCTGAATATATTCGAGGGCCTCCTCCAAAGAGAAGACTATAGGCGGAGGAAGCATGACCTTGTCGTCACTTCCGGACGCACGCATGTTGGTCAGTTTCTTGGTCTTGCATATATTGATATTCAGGTCTCTTTCCCTCGTATGCTCTCCCACGACCTGGCCTGCATATATTTCATCACCCGGATTCACGAAGAAACGGCCTCTGTCCTGAAGCTTGTCCATGGAATAGGCCACTGCGACGCCGGTCTCAAGCGAAACCAAAGAGCCGTTTGTCCTGCGCTCTATGTCACCCTTGTACGGCTCGTAGTCCTTGAATCTGTGGGCTACGACGGCTTCTCCCTGCGTGGCAGTCAGAAGATTGCTCCGGAGTCCCATGAGACCTCTTGCAGGAATATCGAAATCAAGGTGCGTCCTGTCACCCCTGTTTTCCATGTGCAGAAGGGCAGCCTTCCTCCTTGTGGCAATCTCGATGGCCTTGCCGACAAATTCTTCAGGAACTTCTATCGTAAGATTCTCTATTGGCTCGCAACGCTGGCCGTTGATGGTCTTGTCGAGAACTTTAGGCTGTCCGACCTGAAGTTCGAAACCCTCCCTTCTCATGGTCTCAATCAGCACGGAAAGATGAAGCACTCCCCTGCCGTAAACTATGAACGAATCGGCATTCGGACCCGGCTTGACCCTCAGGGCAAGATTCTTCTCCAACTCCTTTTCAAGCCTTTCCTTCAGGTGACGGGAAGTCACGAACTTGCCTTCCCTGCCGAAGAACGGGGAGTTGTTGATACAGAAAAGCATGCTCATGGTAGGTTCGTCAACCTCGATCGGAGGGAGCGGCTCCGGATTTTCGAAATCGGCTATCGTATCCCCTATCTCGAATCCGTCGAGTCCGACCACAGCGCAGATATCACCGCACTGGACTGTGTCCACCTTGGTCTTGGACAGGCCGTCGAATATCATGAGTTCCTTGATTTTCTGCTTCTGTATGATGTCGTACCTTTTGCAGAGGCTGATGTTCATTCCGGCCTTCAGTTCGCCTCTTGTCACCCTTCCTATGGCGATACGTCCCACATACGGGGAATATTCCAATGACGAAATCAGCATCTGAGGCGTTCCCGGGTTGTGTTCCGGAGCAGGTATCACCTCAATGATGGTGTCGAGGAGAGCCGTGATGTCTTCCGTCGGCTTCTTCCAGTCCGTGGACATCCAGCCCTGCTTGGCACTTCCGTACAATGTCTTGAAATCCAGCTGGTCATCAGTCGCATTGAGAGAAAACATCAGGTCGAACACCTCTTCCTGCACCTCGTCGGGACGACAATTCTGCTTGTCCACCTTGTTTATCACGACAATGGGTTTCTTGCCCATTTCAATGGCTTTCTGCAGCACGAATCTCGTTTGAGGCATACAGCCTTCGAATGCGTCCACGAGCAGGATCACACCGTCGGCCATATTGAGGACTCTCTCGACCTCGCCTCCGAAATCGCTATGGCCCGGAGTATCTATAATATTGATTTTAACTCCTTTATACGGTACCGAAACGTTCTTTGCAAGAATCGTGATTCCTCTTTCCCGTTCGAGGTCGTTGTTGTCAAGGATAAGTTCTCCCAACTTTTCCTGCTCACGGGCCTGTTTGGCCTGATAAATCATCCTGTCCACCAATGTGGTTTTCCCATGGTCGACATGAGCTATAATTGCAATGTTTCTGATTTCCTGCATATCTTTTTGCTTAATAATCAATCTCTCACGGCCAATTACGGGAATGGCGGAGAAAAAAGGACTGCAAAAATATATAATTCTCTGATTAAAATGAAGTTTTTATATTATTTTTGCCGCAAATATTCCGGAAAATGACAGAAAAAATCGTAATTCTCGACTTCGGCTCGCAGGTTACCCAGCTTATCGGAAGAAGGCTGAGGGAGTTGAACGTCTACTGTGAAATATATCCCTACAACAAGATTCCGGCACTTGACGGAAGCGTAAAAGGCATCATCCTGTCGGGAAGCCCGTTCTCGGTGAGGGATGCCAATGCTCCGCAGGCCGACCTGTCGGATATCAAGGGTAAAATTCCGCTTCTCGGCATCTGCTACGGGGCGCAGTACCTCGCCGAAAAATTCGGAGGCAAGGTCAATGCCTCCATTGCACGCGAATACGGACGTGCGATACTCAAAATAAGAGCACAGGACTCGCCTCTGCTGAAAGGGGTTTCAGACAAGTCCCAGGTATGGATGTCGCACGGGGACACCATCGAGAAGCTCCCCGACAATGCGGAAGTGATAGCTTCCACGGATGACGTGGAGAATGCCGCCTATTATATTAAAGGTGAAAAGACGTACGCCGTACAGTTCCACCCAGAAGTCTACCATACCGTCGAAGGCAGCAAAATCCTCGCGAATTTCGCCCTCGGGATATGCGGATGCAAGGGAGACTGGACTCCTGCATCATTCATCGACACCACGGTTGCGGAACTGAAAAACAGGCTCGGCGACGACAAGGTGATACTCGGACTGAGCGGAGGCGTAGACTCGACAGTGGCCGCCGTCCTGCTTCACAAGGCCATCGGCAAGAACCTGACCTGCATTTTCGTCAACAACGGGCTGCTTCGCAAAAACGAATTCGAAGACGTGCTGGCATCTTATCAGGACATGGGTCTGAATGTAATAGGAGCTGACGCTTCCAAAGCATTTATCGAACAGCTGAAAGGCGTGACCGAACCTGAAAAGAAGAGGAAAGTTATAGGCAGGCTTTTCATCGAGACATTCGACGAATATGCACACAGGATAGAAAACGCCCGCTGGCTTGCCCAGGGTACGATTTATCCCGACATCATAGAATCTGCATCCGTAAACGGACCGTCTTCCACGATAAAGTCGCATCACAATGTCGGCGGACTGCCTGAAAAAATGAACCTGAAAATAGTGGAGCCATTGAGAGCCCTTTTCAAGGATGAGGTGCGCCGTGTCGGCCGTGCGCTCGGAATCAAGGACGAACTCATCGGCAGGCACCCGTTCCCGGGACCGTCATTGGGAATCCGCATAATAGGCGAAGTGACGGAAGAAAAGTTGCGCATTTTGAGGGAAGCCGACGACATTTTCATAAGAGGGCTGAGGGAATACCGGATCGACGGGGTTCCGTCCGCTTCCGACCCTACGATGACCGCCACAAACCTGTACGATTCCATCTGGCAGGCCGGAGCCATCCTGCTTCCTGTACAGAGTGTAGGTGTCATGGGTGACGAAAGGACATACGAAAGTACCATTGCTCTGCGTGCCGTGATTTCCACGGACGGGATGACGGCCGACTGGGTCCACCTCCCTTACGATTTCATGGCCAAGGTCAGCAATGACATCATAAACAAGGTACGGGGCGTGAACAGGGTTGTCTACGATATCAGTTCCAAACCGCCTGCAACCATCGAATGGGAATAAAATCGGATGGGAACAAATCATAGAAACGCATTGATATGAAAACAAGAATATTGACAAGGGTATTATTGGCCGCATTGGTATGCTGCAGCATTGCCGGTTCTTGTGCGGCCCGGACAAATGACAGGGATTCCGCTACGGACGGAAGCCTATACGTTCCTTACGAAGAGCGTACTGGCAACGAATCCATAGTATATTTTACCCGGAATCTCAGCGCAGAAGGCCTTATCAAGGCGTACGAAATGGTCTGCGCCAATATCGAAGGCAATACCGGTGTCAAATTGCATACCGGAGAGCAGAACGGCCCTAATATCATTCCTCACGAATGGGTAAAGGAATTGATGATGAAAGACCTGCCTGATGCGAAAATTGTCGAGACCAACACTTACTACACAGGTGACAGATATACTACGGAGCAACATCGCAAGACACTGGAAGTCAACGGATGGACATTCTGTCCTGTGGATATCATGGACGAAGAGGACACCACCACGATTCCGGTCACCGGAGGGAAATGGTTCGACAGAATGGCCGTAGGCAGCCATCTTCCGGACTACAATTCCCTTGTCGTGCTGACTCATTTCAAGGGCCACTCTCAGGGAGGTTTCGGCGGCAGCAACAAAAACATCGGCATCGGCTGCGCCGACGGACGCATCGGCAAGGCATGGATACATACCACGCCGGGACAGGACAACCAGTGGGACATAGCCAAGGAGGAATTCATGGAACGCATGACGGAATCCACCAAAGCTGTCGTCGATTATTTCGAGAAACACATCACATACGTCAACGTGATGCGTAACATGTCCGTTTCATGCGATTGTGAAGGTGTGAATGCCGCTCCCGTAGTGACACCGGACGTCGGCATCCTTTCCTCAACGGATATTCTTGCCCTTGATCAGGCCTGCATCGACCTCGTCTATGCCATGACGGAGGCGGAAAACCATGATTTGGTGGAACGTATCGAAAGCCGCCACGGCCTGAGACAGCTCTCATACATGAAGGAACTCGGGATGGGCAACGACAGATACATTCTCATTGACCTTGACAACGGCGGCAGACGTATCACCCCGGAAGAAGCCGTAAAGGACCTCAAGCCGTTCAAGGCGGAGGATTAGGAAGACTTGTCCTCATGTTGAATATATCGTTATGAGAATTACAAAAAGAGTGTCCCTGTTTCTAATAGCTATTCTGTCCGGCTATACTTCTGTCTATTCGCAGACACTGGCGGATGTGAAAATGGGTGAAATTCTGAACAACGGTGATTTATTTCAAATCAGGGAGCAATATCCGATATTAAAGGATTCTGTCAGCATAGAAATGTTGAATCTTGTGTCTGAAGTACAACTCGGTATAGGTTTCAACCAATTGGAAAGAGCAGGTGCTGCATTGGATAGTCTGTTGCAGTTCCATCAGGCGGAGCTTGGTGCTGAGACATCAATAGGAATGGCAGCCTTACAGGGTATGAATTTCTTGAATTCGGGAATGTATGAGCAAGCCGGAAAGGTCGGAGAAGCCTTGGTTAATGCACTTAAAAATTCTGTACCGTTTGAAGCTCTTTATAGTTTTGTGTTTATAGAGAAAGTCGGAAAAGCACTTGCCAATGTACCTAAGCCTTATCTTGAACGCCCAGACCGGGACATTACTGTACCGTCAATTGTGGAAACTGTGGGAAGAGGCCAGCACATTCATATACCTGTGGAAGTAAACGGTATAACGAAGAACTATATTTTCGATACGGGCTGTTCATTCGGCAATTTCGTTTCAGAAAAGTATGCGGAAGAAGTCGGGTTGAAGGTAGTGGCAGATTCAATTCCTGTATCGGGTATGGAAATAGGCTTTGTAAAACTTGCTATGGCGGATTCGTTGAAAGTCGGAGAAATAGTATACCATAATCCTGTTTTTATGGTTGCACCTCCTGACAATGAAGTGGACTCGGTGTTTGCATTTGACGGAGTGCTGGGCTATCACTTTATCAGGGACGCACGGGAAATAATCATAGACAATGAAGCGGGCAGATTTGTATTTCCACAGAAAGCATCTGATGGAGAACCGAATATGTATCTGTCATCAAATACGCCTCAAGTGAGGATTAGCTACAATGGACATCCTTTTGATTTGATTTTTGATACTGGAAACGTAAAATCTGATTTGGGAAATAAATTTGCAGAAACATTTCCCGATGCAATAGAGGGGCTCGCCGAACAGACAACCTCCCGTGGAGGCTTTGGCGGAATATCACAAACAAAAGCAGTTGTATTACCCGAGTTCCGTTTTGAAGTAGCAGGTTCTACAGTCACATTATATAATACGGACGTCATTAAAAATACGGAATCCGGCAGTCAGTTATTTTCCAGCTCATTAGGAGCGGATTTCGTACTATCATTCAAACGGCTGGTTATTAACTATCAGAACATGTTTATACGTGGAGAAAAACAGCAATAGCCGCAACAATGAGATGAGGAGGGTGTATCATAATGTAAAGTCACTATCATTTTGTCACCCTGAGCGTAGTCGAAGGGTCTCATGTAGTGCGATGGGAGATGTTTCGACTACGCTTTGCTCCGCTCAACATGACAGGATCATTGATTTTCAATGTTCATTACGATGCTGACAGAAGATGACCACGGCAAAATTCAATCACATACCGGACGGATCATGTGCACTCCTGACGTAACTGAACTCCACAGATCAAATTGTTTGAACGTAGTATCATAATGTATGTCAAACGCAATCATGGTAGTTCCTGTATAATACATATCAAAGGACATATAATAATCGATATTGTTCCCAAAAACCAAAGTATTGCCATTCGGGCCAGTTACAATAATCTTTTTGCTGCGATCGTTATATTCAAAGGTACATTTGTCCAGCAACTCCTGAAACTCATCATACGTAGGCATTCTCCAGCCTCCGCCCCAATTCATTCTTGCAGCATCATATTCTGATGCGGATATGATATCCCTGTATCCGTTGCCGGGATATTCGTGCTCTTTCTGGTAGTCATACGGATCTTCTCTCGAACCCAAAGGTTCAACAATACCCCATCCGTAGTAACCGGAAAGATTTTTGTCTGCCCACTTGACCGAAAGGCCCAAGTCCACGGCCGTGCCGGCATCTTCTGATAAAGGGACCGTGAATTCAGGCAATCTGCTGCCGTTATTATTGTCTTTCTTGCTGCATGAAACAGAAATACCCAGTATCATGCATAATAGAGTCATGGCAAAAAGCTGCGCTTTATTGCGCAATTTTGCCGAACCAATCAACGCCTTGCCTGCGTCTTGCCTCTCTCTTGCCTGATATTCAGGCTTAACCGGAAACAAATTGATATTTTCCATAATCTACAATGGCCTCTCCTGCTCCTGAAAGGGATTTATTAAAAAGAAAAGTGAGGAGCAGCAATTCGTCTATCTTCAAGAAGGTTGTGGAAGAACCGTGTCAGAAATAAACGTACCCAATACTCCACACCCGTATAGATATGAGAACAGACGGGGAGAAATCCCCATGCCACATACTCTAAACGAATGAATGAGTGCCGTCCGTTGTCCTTCTGACTTTGAAAACTTCCACATTTTCCTGAAAGGACAGTGCGAAAACACTTTCAATAATATGTATGCCGGCTACCCGGCATTGCAAAAGTATGAAAAATTTTTCAATAACAGACAGCACTCATGAAGTATTGAATCTTTTTCGAGCTGGTACAAAAACGCTTAGTTGCAGAAAAAAAATAGGAACGCCAAAGGTGAAAAAAGGAAATCCGCAGCTCGGTTCACGACCGGGTTGCGGATTTCCTCTTATGATTGTCGGCTTCTTAATGTTTCTGTTCGCCATCCTGTAACAATGCCTTTCCTTGTTCAGTAAGCCGGTATTTCTGCTTGGGATGTTTCGGATTTTCCGGATAAATAGGTTCTACAAGATTCTGTTTTGTAGCAGGATACAGGTAAAGTTCCAAAAAATTGCTTTTGTCCTTCAAACCTATTGTACCCATAATCTCTTTGGCCGAAAGTGTCCGCTCCCCGATTACTGACAACACTTTTCCCACTTGTGGCGTAACTGTGGGGTAACTGTCGGGTAGCTGTGGGGTAACTGTCGGGTACTTGTCGGGTACTTGTCCGGCAACATACCTCTTATAGTGAAATACAACCCACACAAATCCACCGTCACAATGAAATTCCGGATCCGGGATTTCTACACGGCGGCACTCATCAACCATCAATTTTATACCACGTCCCCAACTTTCAAGGACGGTGCTTTTATACAAAACATTGGCAATAATAGGATTATGCGGTTGAGAGTCGTGCAGGCCCAAAAGTCTCTCCATTGACATATCCTGTGGGAAAACCCCGCTATTGGTAATCTCTATCCGATCATCATATATCGCTATGCTGACAGATGTTCCGGAATCATGATAAAAACGATGTGCAAATGCGTTAATACAGCATTCTCTCAACGCTTTGTATGGCACACTCAATTCTTCTTCCCGATACAGTCCTTCTATTTTTCCTGAAAGTGACAGATGCTTGAAAAAGAATGTCATAGCAGCATCCAGCAGTGCGTAGATGTTGCCTGTAATACGCTGATTGTCTATAAATTCGTCTTTTGTCGTTCCTTTGAAACGCGCCATCCGGAGCAGGCACTGAGGATAGAAATAGAAATCACGCCCGAACAGAACTGCTGCTGCGTTATTTAATTTTCCGTCATGCAGCAAGTCAAATTTTTCAAGAATAGCAGGAATACTTTCAGCAATAGTGGTTTCCAGCAGACGACCTCCCCGTATTCCTCCACGTACTGCACCCATAATGGCATTTTCATCGAGGTCCTTAATCTTGAGATTCGGATTGGTCATCACTTCCCAACTATAACTACCTCCCCGCTGCATCAACAGTTGCCTGTATTTGTCTTGTGGCATCACAGTGGTAACATTCTGAAAGCGCATATACGGTCGCCCCTTATAACAGAATGGGCGTTCCATCATTGAATTGTCAGTATGTAAAGCGATGACCTTCTTCTCACTGTCAGGCATGGGAACATAGAAAACCTGAACACCGGCACTTGGCTCCAGCCTGCTTATGGCTTCGCCTATGGTTTCCTTGGTTTTGCCGGCAACTTCCTGCCCGGTAATCTTTCCTTTATCCGTCACTCCGAACAGCACCGTACCGCCTTCACCATTAAGAAAGGCACAAAGTGTCTCCATACCGCGTTCCAACTGTCCGGTAGTCCCCTTGAACTCTATCTTCTCCGTCTCGGTATCAGAGGTGATAAGGTCTTTTATATCATCCAATGTCTCTAATTTCATTTGTAAAATGAGATGTTTGATTATTTTGCAAAATTACAAAAAATACAGGAGATACGGACAGCACTCCGGCTTGACTCGTTTACCGCCTCGTTCTTTCTCACTCATCGTCCATATCCATGCGCCGGTTGAGCCTTTCCTGCATTTTGTCAAAAAAATAGGTACGGCTGTCGTTCTTGCGCAGTTTGAGGTCTGAATAGATGCGGTAGCAGTCCTTCGCCTCCACATTGAACAATGAATAGATTTTTGTCCACATTACCCAAAAAGGTATAATTGACATTTTTGGTAATGGTGCAAAAAGTAGTTGGTAATTACCGATTATTTTGTGCTGGATTTGTTGATATTTTCTCTGAAAAAGAGATACCACTTGATAAAGTTCTTGTGATGTTCTAGAGATAGTCCGCGGTGCAATCGGAGATTATCTTTAAGATGCCCGAAGAAAGATTCAAGGGCGTTGGTAGATTTCGGGATTCTGGGATTGTCGATGAAACTGAACATGTCAGGCAAAGCCCTCCAGATATGAAAGTAAGCCTTTCTGAGTTTGTCATGCGTATATGAGGATGTACCTGTCGTTTTGGATACAGTCCTCTCTTTAAGAAATTCGCCATACTCAAGATGCCACTTTTCCAGCTGCATTTTCCAGAACCTCTCGTCGTTGTGCGTGGCAATGTCGCTTATCTGGAGCACAAGCCTGCGGATGGCGATTCCGGCCGAAGTCTTTGGGAACTGCGTTATCCATGACAGACATTCCCTCTCGATATGCACCAGGCAGCGCTGTCTGGTGGCGTATGGGCATACATACCTGACTGCCTTTATGATATCCCGGGCGCCATCTGATGTGACACTCTCTATCTTTACGCCCAGAGCCTTGAGCGTCTGCAGATCCTGGATTATCTCCCATTCCCGCTCCTTGTCCGTCAGTCGGTAGAAAAGAGTGGATTTTATATGATGCCCCTGTATACGACCAGGCATACCTTGTTGCGGAAATATGTCCCGTCTATCAGCAGATTGACAGCCTCACTCCTCTTTTATTGTCCATTGGGGCGCCCGATCCAGGTACTTGTAGAACACGGATTTCAGATGTCTTACGCTGTGCCCGCCCAATAAGGATATCTGCTCTATTGTCTGCTTCCCTACAATCCACCACTTGAACCATACGAACATATTGTTGAGCGATACATCTTTCCTCCTGAGCGTGAAGGACACTCCGCACCGCTTGCATTTACATCTCTGATGATTGGCTTGTCGGCCCCATTTTATCACATTTATTGAACTGCATTTGGGGCATCTTTCCCGTCTTGTTTTTGACATAAAAAAGTAGTTTGATGAAACGCATTTCATCAAACTACTCATAATTTTATATATTTCAATTACTTATCCGTGATTTTACCAACCATTTTGTGCATCATTACCATTACTTATCTATGGTTTCACCAACTACTTTTTTGCACCATTACTGGCATATACCAAAAAATCCTTGAAGTGGTTGGACTTCAAGGATTTGCTTTAATTCGCCAAATCTTTTTGGCGGTGCGGACGGGACTCGAACCCGCGACCCCGGGCGTGACAGGCCCGTATTCTAACCAGCTGAACTACCGC
>CALURT010000003.1 GCA_944323245.1 uncultured Bacteroidales bacterium | reverse complement strand
TCTGCAGGACTGTGGCCGGCGACAGATTCATTGTCGAGGTGCAGAAGAAGGACCAGAGGTATTTCATGGAGAGGAGTCTGTACTATTCCACGTTCCCTGTCCAGGAACAGGGTCTCAGGGGCGACTGGGATTTCAGGCTGACGCCGGTCTACATGGTCGGGATATTGAATTTCGCATTGAAGCACGATTCGAACGGATTGGCCGGAGGTTCATTCGGGACTGCGGCGGAAAATGGCGGGAATCCCAAACTGATCCACCGCTATGATTTGAGGGAGCGGGAAACGGGCGAGCTGATGACGGACAACCTACATTTCGTGTTCATCGAGGTCGGGGCGTTCGACAGGAAGGAAGAGGAGCTGGAGTCGGTCATGGACAAATGGATGTTCGTGCTGAAGAACATGGCAAGGCTGCTGGACAGGCCGAAGGCGTTGCAGGAGAGGATTTTCAAGAAATTGTTCGAGGCGGCGCAGATTGCGGCAATGCCACATGAGGAACAGGTATTATACAGAGACAATATGATGACTGAAAACGATTACAGGAACTGCATCGACTTTGCACGGGAGGAAGGGCATGCCTCCGGTTTCGCCGAGGGTATCGCAGAAGGCGAAGCCAGGGGACTGGCGGTCGGCGAAGCGAAAGGACGGGCCGAAGGCAAATCCGAGACTCTTGTTGCTGTCGCAAAGTCGATGAAAGCGAAAGGTTATGCCATAGCCGACATAATGGATGTATCCGGCCTGTCGCAAAAAGAAGTCGAGGAGCTGTAGGCAGATTCCCCGACTCCGGTCCCCCGGACCTCCGCTCGGAATGACAAGGAGAACCTCCGCTCAGAATGATCTACATAAGAAACTATCTTCTAAATTTACCTACGTATGAAAAAACATTTTATGCTCATGTTATGCCTGTTATGCACGGCATGCATTGAAAAAGAACACTCTCAAACCCTTTCTGAAACCCATACGGCGCTTACCGACGGAAGTCTTGTCAGAATCGGATTGCCTGACGGGACTGAAGCGATAGCCGGAACGGACAAATGGAACGCCATTTCGTACGGAATGCACACAACATACGGCCGGCTGTTCGTAGCCGCGGGCAATGACGGAATCATAGCCAGCTCTGACAATGGTAATGACTGGACAGTCTTTCAACTCAAATATGGTCTCATGCCCGCCGGAAACATGAACGCGGTAACTTTCGGATCAAATGATTTCATAGTTGCTGGCCAGAACGACGTTTGCAAATCCTTGATTTACACTTCCGGTTACGGAACGACGTCGATGATATGGAATATCTTCCTACATGAAAAATCAACAGGATGGACATCCGTAACCGACGGTAAAGACATATTCGTTGCTGTCGGCACCGAAGGAGCGATCGCATATTCCGACAACGGTGAAAACTGGGAAAGGGCGACAGTCGGGACTGAGTCATGGCGAGGCATAGCATTCGGCAACGGCAAGTTCGTAGCCGTAGGAGAAAACGGAGCCGTAGCCTGTTCCTCCGACGGGAAATCATGGGCAGTGACAAATTACGGCCATAATTCGTTTAAGGACATCGCTTTCGGGAACGGCCGGTTCGTGGCAACGGCGGAGAATATGGCTATCGTAAGTTCTCATGACGGAATCGGATGGACAGTCACTGCCGAAGGCTGCGGATTTACGGATATTACCTTCGGGAACGGACATTTTGCTGCAATCTCAGCAGAAGGAATCCTTGTTTCGGAAGACGGCACATTCTGGACCGAAGTTCACTCCTCGGAAAACCTGCATTGCATCTGCATAATAGAAGAGAAGAATATAGCTGCCGCTCGGCAAAGCAAATAAATTTCCTTTGCTCTCGCTTAATCGCTATATTTGCATCATCAACGCAAATGGAGATGATAGGTATTTTCGATTCAGGGATAGGAGGACTTTCGGTATTCAGGGAGATAAGGAAACTTCTTCCCGACGAGTCGTACATATATTACTCCGACAATGCACATTGTCCTTACGGCGAAAAATCTGAAGAATACATAAAAGAAAGGGCCCGGACTATCTCGGCGCTTCTCATCGAAAAGGGGGCGGACATCATAGTCGTTGCCTGCAATACGGCCACGGCAGCGGCGATATCGTCTCTAAGAAAAGAATTTTCCGATCGTGGGAATCCGGAAGTAAGGCAAAGAGTATCGGAATTGTCGGGCGGGCGCAGGGATCATGTCCTGTTCATAGGCATGGAACCTGCCGTCAAGCCTGCCGTTGCAATGACGAAAACAGGGGTAATAGGAGTCCTCGCAACCTACGGGACATTGAAAGGTGAAAAATACAGACATTCAAGGGAACTTGCCGATGACAAGGTAAAGGTAGTCGAACATGTAGGCAGCGGGTTCGTGGAACTTGTGGAAAAGGGAGAGCTGACCGGACCGCATGCCGAGCAGGTCGTAAAGGCAAGCCTGAAACCGCTTATGGACGAAGGAGCTGATATCATAGTGCTCGGCTGCACGCATTATCCGTTTCTTCTCGACACTATCCGCAGGATAGCCGGACCTGAAGTCACAGTCATCGATCCTGCCCCGGCAGTAGCCAGACATCTTGTCGACGTCATGAATGAGGACGGGATAAAAATGACACCCGGCGGCAAACCGGGTGTCTGTCATGACAAAGTCATTCTGCTTGCATCAGGCTCTGACCAAAACCTGAAATCAGCATTTGAAAATCTCAAATTATAACGTCCAGCCTTTTGTCCAATCACTGTCGGCCGATACTGCACCCTTGCCGTCCACCGTACCGACGAACCTGTCGGTAAAATTCAGAGTCTGATTCACAAGATTGCCGTCCGTGACGAAATCATCCGAGTCATAACCTGTTCCCTCCTTGTTTACGAATGCTCCCGCTATTGCGATATTGTCAAAGGCAGACGTTCCGTTGTCGAAAGAAGCGACAGTCTCAGGAGTCTCCAACGTAATGCAGTTGCCTTTTCCGGAAACGAGTGTATTGGAAATATTTGCATACGTACCTGCACGGAGCCTGATTCCGTATGCCTGCTCTGCGCTCGAATTGCCGATGAGGGTCGCATGGTTTATCACAGGATGGGAGATTGGTGTAAGGGCTGCATTGTTGCCGTTGTTGTCGCATTCCATAAGGCAGTCGCAATCATATCCGAGTTCGCTTTGGGTGCTCTGATAGGCCACGATATAGTCCGCCTTTCCGTTCCAACCCTCTGTCCAGTCGAAAGAATCGTCGGAGCAGTCCACAACCACGCAATGGTCGATATTTACAGAACCGCCGAAAAATTCGATACCGTCGTCGGAGCCTCTGTACGCCTGAACGTATGAAATGGTTGTTCCGCTACCAACGCCATAGAGGGAAAGACCGTTGGCTTCATGTTCGTCATCGAGTTTATAGCCTGTATATTCGAGCCTTACATATTTCAGCACTCCCGAATTGTCATCGAGTGCATTGCCTCCATACGGTGCATTGCCGATTTCGGAAACTCCCGAACCTGCATTCGTATGCGAATAACCGCAGATATGAAGACCGCCCCATGCACCTGCTTCCTTGAGTTCGGAAGTCATCACGATAGGATTCGAAGCCGTACCTTCGGCGTTGATTTTTGCGCCCTGTTCAATCAGGATATAATTGATCTCGCCATTGTTGACGGCAACAATCTGCACGCCCGGCTGGATGGTAAGGGTCGCAGGAGCCTGCACCTGAAGACTGCCGGTAAGATAATAGGTCTGTCCGGCTTCAAGTACCATGTTTTCAGTAACGTAGCCGCTGATTTCATTTTCTCCGGCAGTATCGTCCGTTCCGGTTTTCTGACAAGAAGAAATCCCGATGGCGAAGCACGCTGTCACGACTGTCGCCGACATCAAATTAAATTTTCTCATTTTTAATGTTTTTAGAATTGTGTTTATAATGAATAACTTACACCTATTTCAAAGCCTCTTCCCAACTTCCATCTCTCCACATCCACGGTCTTGTCGGCATTCGGGACTTCCTGAACCATTTTCACGGTAGAGTCAAGCAGGTTCACCATGGAAAGATTGATTGAAAAATGCTTGTTTATATTGTACACGCAGTTGAAATCCAAACTGTGCAATGGCTGCTGTATCACATCTCCGAGGCCAAGGATACCTACCGACTGGATACGCGGTCCCTGCAGATTGTAAAGGATTACCAATGTCAATGAAGAACCGTTCCTGAATTCCGGAGCATAGCTCAGATCGGCATTCACCAAATATGGAGAAGCTCCCTGCAGCGAACGCTGCATGTTGGTATAGACTCCCCCTTCGGGCAATATGACGTCAGTGTACATATACGAAGCATTGGCAGTAAGGAAAAGGGAGCGGAAGATTCTTTTCTTCAGTTCTACTTCCACGCCTGCTGCGATTCCGTTGTCTGCATTCTGGAATGAATGTTCGGTAGCGCCGCCCGATACCCTTTGCGTCCTCTCGATAGGATTGTCCAGATACTTTAAATATCCTGTAACGGCAAACATGTCATCCGAGTTGTCCCTGAAAAACTCGTATTTCAAGTCGACATTGTAATTGTATCCGTTGGTGAGGAATTCGTTACCCCTTATCTGAGCTCCGCCGAAACTTTCTTGATAAAGGAAAGGCGCCATCTCCACGAAAGAAGGTCTCGTGACCGTCCTCGAAAGGGAAAGTCTCAGAATCCGGCCTTCGCGTATGTCATACCTGAGGTTTATCGCAGGGAACAGGTCTATCGCATCGAGATTCCTCGTCATGTCTTCCACATCGTCGTTGTAATCCACGCTCTGCCTGCTCAATTCGGCTCTGATTCCTGCATTGAGCGCCCATTTCTCCCCGAATTTCAGATCCGACTCGACAAATGCGGCAGCTATGGCATTGTAAGCGTCGTATCTGTCCCTTTTGTGCCGGGTCCTTGAAATTGAAATCAGTCCGCTTCTGATATTGTCGTAATTGATATACTGTGACATATCGTCCACGTCCGGTATGGGTTCAGTCAATGCCCTCAGATTATAATAGAACCTCGTGGTACGGAATGTCCTTGTCTTGTATTTGGCTGAAAGTCCGAACCTGAGCCTATTGCCCTTGTCGTCGAATCTGTATGTGGACTTGACATCGGCCACGACCTCGTTTTCTCCGAGTTTGCCGAAATATCTCTGGGTCTCCTGCTGGTTCAGCTGGAAGAATTTCTGTGTACCGTCTTCGGAGCGGCGGAACATTACCTGACGCCTGTCCGGTTCGTCGCTTGCCGTAAGGCTTGCCGATGCTCCCCAGTCCAAAAGCCAGCGGTCTCCGAATTCATGATGCGCCGCCAACTGGTAATTCTGCAAGGTGTAGAAATGCGTTACCTGGTTCCTGCCGGTAAGATCGTAGGTCTCCAAATAATCGAATCCCGTCCTGTCCAAATGTGTGGTTTTTGCATTTCTGGCAAAAAAGGCCGTAAACCCGATATTGTCCCGTTCACGGAAGGTGTATTGGACATTGAGCAATGCTGCAATATTGAGTTTTTCAGTATAACTGTCATAATTGTAGTCGCTCATCATCTTGGCTGATGAGCTCGCTTCGTATGTACGGTAAAAGGCATTCCTGATGGTTTCGTCCCCGGATTTGATGCTTGCCGTGGCGAGAATGCTCAGATCATGCGTCCCGAGCTCCAATGTCTTGCCCCAGCCTGCGCTTCCGTTGAGATCCGGCTGCACCGGTACGGACGTCGTGGAGAATCCTGTGTTGAAAATTTCATTGTTTTTGGAATAAGAGGCGAACCGCTGGTGGGAAATGTTCTCCGCTCCGGCGTCAAGCCTGTGGGAGGCG
This sequence comes from uncultured Bacteroidales bacterium, assembly GCA_944323245.1. Taxonomy (GTDB): domain Bacteria; phylum Bacteroidota; class Bacteroidia; order Bacteroidales; family UBA932; genus Cryptobacteroides. Next base: position 123,615 of record CALURT010000003.1, on the reverse strand, counting down.
AACAATGACGGGGTGTCCATCTGTCTGAAACCGCTACCCAACGTATTGAAATATCCGCCTGACGAAAACGATATCTTGAAAAAGTCATTCCCTGCCCCTTCTTTCGTGCTTATGTCCACATGAGCACCGGAATAGTCCGCATAGGAAGCCGCTTCGTACACCTTGCTTACGGTGATGTTCTGGATAGTGGAAGCAGGGAATATGTCAAGCGGAATCAGTTTGTTGTCCGGATTGGGCGATGCTATCGGAAGTCCGTTAAGCGTAGTCGTACTGTACCTGTCTCCCAATCCCCTGACTATCAGTTGTCCGGCGTCGGCGACTGAAATTCCCGACATTTTCACTACACTTTCCTGTGCATCCGAAATCCCTTTCAGACTCATTTCCTTGGCGCCCATGTTCTCTATGGCGAATCCGGAAGAAATCCTTTCATTTTTAAGGGCCTGCAATGATTCGAGATTCTTTTTGCCTGTCACTACGGCATTCTGCAGCACCGTCTCGTCGGGTGAAAGGAAAATGGAAAGACGGGAAGTTCCGGTCACGGATACTGCCCCGTCTTCGGCGTTTTTCAGCACGATTTTCCCATCCTCCGTAAAATCTACGGCAAACGTAAGGTTATTATACCCTATATAGGATACTTCGAAGACGGTTTCCTCTTCCGATACTTCAATTTCGAAACAGCCGTCAGGGTCGGTAATCGCTCCGTTCAGGGTCTCGCTGACCATAATGGCAGCTCCTATCAGTGGTTCTTTCGTGTTCAGGTCTTCGATCGTTCCCGTAATCTTCGTTCGGGCAAACATGTTGCCGGCGAAAAATTCCATCATCAATACCGCCAGCACGCAAATCCTTTTCCTCACTGTAAAAATTCATTTTAATCCGGCGGCAAAGATATTCCCGGATTTTCTCATGAATTTTAAGAATCCGTTACGGAGCGGTTACCTTCCGTTAAAATTTTGTTATAGACTACTCTTGATGCGATAAGTTCCAGAACCGTATTCTTTTTCGATATATCCGTCTTCTGTCGGGATACATACTGTGGCGGTAGTATTTGCCGGAATGGTTATATCCCACTCGAAAGAGTCACCCGAACGGTTCCAGTTGCTTTGAATCTTGCCGTACATGGAATCATACGAGCAGTTGATATAATCTATACCGTCTATGACATAAGGTTTCAACTGTATTTTCTTGAACCCGGGCTCAAGGCTTTTGATTCCTCCGAGGTATTCATAATACCATATTATAAGGTCTCCGAGCAGCATGACATGGTTGCCTGAATTCATATAAGGAGCTGCCGTATTGCCGTTCCACAGTTCCCAGATGGTAGTTGCTCCGTTTTTCACCATGTATCCCCAACTCGGATAGGTATCTGACGAAGCTATCTTGAGAGCAAGATCGGGTCTTCCGAATTCGGTGAGGGTGCGCATAAGGAACTGGATACCTATGACCCCGGTACTCACATGTCCGTCACAATCAACTTCGGTCTTATGTACCATGCTGTCAAAGACATCTTTTTCCCTGCCTTCCGGCACCAAGCCTAAATACAATGCCAGAAGATTGGCAGTAACCGTATTGTTGGCATAATTGCCTTCCTTCTCATTGAAATATTCCCTGTTGAATGCCACCTTGGACTCTTTTGCCTCGTTTTCGAAATATTCCACATCTTCAGGATGACCTGCTACCGGAGCGAATGCAATCATTTTTCCCATCAGATAATAATAGAATGCCGTAGAAAGGACTCCTGGAGCCGTTATTCTCTTCGGATCCTTGGAATGTATCAGTTCCAAGGATTCCGGCGGCATGCACCAGTCCCCGTACTTGTCCTTGTCTATGATTCCATCCCTACCGTATGTATCCTTCATGTATTTCAACCATTTTTTCATAGCATCATAATGCCTTATTATAGGTTCCGGATCACCATACTGGGAATAAATCATGTCAGCTACGGTCACGAATGCACCCGGCCATGTAACACTGTCTGAATATCTGCTCCAGAAATTTGGTACGACTTCCGGCAAGGAGCCGCTTTCCTTTTGTGAATCCTGAAAATCGACCAACCACTTTGAATACAGCAGATGATTGTCAAAAATATATGCTTCTCCATAATTTCCTGTAGTCCTGTCTCCGTTCCATCCGAGCCGTTCATCCCTCTGAGGACAATCCGTAGGCATTCCGTTATAATTTCCCCTGATGCCCCAGTAAGCATTTCTGTAGACCCGGTTCATCACGCTGTCGGATGATTCAAAATGTCCTGTCACTGACATCTTGTCGTATATGACTTCCCCGACGAAATCATCCAATGACGGTTCCTGCCTCAGGCCCTTCAATTCAACATACTTGAAGCCGTGATAGGTAAATGCCGGTCTCCATTCAACCGTCTCTGAATCCTTTGATACATACATGTCCGTCACTTCCGCTGAGCGGAGATTTTCCGTATAGATTGTGGTATCGGCGTTCAGGGTTTCGGCAAAACGCATCTGTAATGTATCACCTTTCTGCTGCCCCTTGATACTTACGGCAAGCCATCCGACCATATTCTGCCCCATGTCTAAAATGTAAGTATCGCCTTTCCTGACAATATCTACAGGTTTTACATGGTCTTGGACAGTTATTCCGGGAGCAGATTGCGGCCTCAAAATCCCTCCCGGGGATTTTACAACCTGCGCTTTTTGCCATGTACTGTCATCATAGCCGGCAAGATCCCAGCCGTCCATTTCCATATTGGCGTTGTACCTTTCTCCATCGAACAGATTCCCCATACGGGTCGGACCGTTTACGGTAATCTTCCAACTGTCATCGGAAACGACCATATCCTTCTCTCCATTATCATATTCGATTTCGAGTTGGAGAAACAGGCGCGGCGTACCGAAATGTCTGAAGTGCTCCGGACCGTATTTTTGAGGATTCTGCTGGATTCTCAATCCTGTAAATCGTCCTCCCGATAATATGACTCCGATTGCGTTCTCTCCTTCCACAAGAGCATCCGTAGCATCGAATGTATTGAAATAGACTGTTCTCGAATAATCGGATACAATAGGTTTAAGAAGCTCATCCGCTCCTATCTCCTTCCCGTTTATGAATGCCTCGTAAAGCCCGAGTCCTGACACATACAATGTCGCCTTCCTGACTTTTCCTGTCACTCCGAACTCCTTCCTGCAGTACCTCGGAGTCACATGTGTCTTGCCTATAAGCACGTCGCTGTCGAAATCGCGTCCGATCCATTCCCCTTCAAGTTCGGAAGGATCCAGAATACTCAACCGGAAATATGCCGGTTCGCTCTCTCCCGTACCTGCATTGGTAGTGGATATGACTTTCCAATAGGCCTCATCCCGGCTCTTCAACTGCCTGCCTCCATAAGGAATGAATACCGACTTGTCAGAATTTACCACCCCGGAATCCCACAGATCCCCTTCATTTCTCATGAGGGCCTCCTTTGTCGAAGAAACCAATATCCTGTAGCTTTCCTGCAATACATCCTGCTGTTTCGATTCTATTTTCCAACTGAATCTCGGCTTATCCGTGGAAAGTGCTTCGGGATTCCTCTGATGCTCCACCGTAGGTGCTACGATTCTGACATCCTGTGAGCAGGACAAGCACATTGCCACAAGTGCATAAAACAATATTATCCTTTTCATAATCATACAAAATTTGCATTGTTACCTGTTTATCGTCAGACTTCCCGATTCCTGCACGTTCTCATATTTGGTAATATTTGCATTCGCCACGTCCATCCCGATAATCTGACCGTACATCTCAGTACCAGCATGTCCGTTGATTACAATAGGTGCTTCATTGATCACATTTTCCAAGGAAGTTTCAATCAGATAGCCTTCGACCGGAGCCGTATCGCGCCCTATTATGCCTCCTATTCCGGATCCGGTAGTATTTGATGCCAATGGCATACCGTTAAGATTTGCCGTTATAGAACCTTTGTTGCTGCATCCGCTCAAGATGACCCTTCTCGATGCGTCTCCGATTATCCCCCCTATTCTTGCTCCGTTAGTCCCGTAAGTTTTGGTCTGCGTATATTGCAAGTTTCCTGAAAATTCACAGTCTATGAATTCAGCGCTGCAATTCCGTCCGGTACCTGCTTCTGCAAGAAATCCGCCTATAGCCTTGACAGCTTCACCGACAATGATGTCACCGGACATGGTACAATTCCTGAACGTTACCGTCGCATTGCCGCTTCCGTCCAATGTCCCGGCAAAACCTCCCACATACGTTGTCTGCACGGAAGAATTCTCGTAAACAATATCTGCCGAGACATTCACATTTTCTATTATCACGCCCTGTGCCGTAATAATGGCGGCAATGCTTCCATGATGGCTTGTCCCTGACTGATTCGACAATCTGAATTCCCCGGCAATATCAAGGTTTGAAACATTTGCCGACAAATTCTGGAAAATGCTGCATTTCGGAAGAGAACTCGAGTAGTTTACCGTCATGGTATATCCTTTCCCGTCTATCGGTATGTCCATGTTCTTTATGAAATATGCCTTGGTCGCATCCATGGTCTCTTCACCGAGCACAATGTCATCATTAAGGACGAGCGTTCCGTCAACAAGGTAAGGTGACGTATCTCCGGCATTCAGATACGCGTCCTTGAATGCCAGCATGTCTTCAGTACTGTTGATTCCGAGAATCCTGAGATTGACTGTATTGCTCGGAATCTCGTCCCCTGTCACAGCTATGCCCGTAAGCGACATTTCTCCGAATCTTGCATGTTCTACACCTTCCGAAGGCGCAGTGACACTGATTATTCCCTCCTGCATCCTGTCATAGTTTACGCTCCATCCTTGAGGGACCGTACTCTTCGTCATATCCACGGAAGCAATGGCTCCTGCCGAACAAATCATGTCTATGGTCTGACCATAGGCAAACGACTGCCCGCCGAGTTCGAACTGGAAAGTCAGTTCCTCAACAGCGTTTACCTCGAACTTTACGGCAAGCGATTCATCAATCTTGCCGGACCATGAAACCGGAACGACCTCGACTTCGCCACTATGGACGTCGGATTCAGAATCGAATGAAGGTGAAATTATTGTAAATTGTCCTCGCTCACGCTGCTGGGTACTCCATCCTTGAGGAACCGATATATTGAAATTTTTCACACTTGATGAAATTTCACACTGATAAGTGATTCTGCTGCTCATGGTAAACTGCTGGACAACGCTTATGTCAGGTGAAATTATCTTGAAACTCATCGGACCTTCGGAAACGGCTACATTCATGAAAAACTGCTTATGTCCACCCTGACCGTCGTATGCCCGGAATTCAATCTGACCTTCAGTTGCCGCCCCTTCATGGTCATATTCCGGAGCCGTAACGGTAACGGTGTTTGAACTCATTTTCACTTCTGCCGTCCACCCTTCAGGAGGAGTGGCCGTAATTCTGGATGTCCCCGAATATTCTATCTCATATTCCACGGATGTCTGATACTCTATAATCTGCAGAGTTTCAAGCACCGATTCTCCATTCAGTTTTACATCCAGAACCGGATTGGGCTCCTGTATGTCAAAACGTTCTTTTTCACATGCAGCTATTGCAAAAATACAAAATGCCGCCATCAATATTCTTTTCATGACCAAATGTTTTTTATAGTTAATAAATCAATAACCGGGGTTCTGGACCATCTTTTCATTGGATGTTATCTCAGTCAGCGGGATCGGCCACAAGTAATCTCTCTCAGGATTGAATCTGCGTTCTTCGACAAAGAACAATTCTTCCGAATCAGGCATTTTCGCTCCATATACACTGCAGTTCATTACCTCTTCCCCTATCTTCCATCTACGGATGTCCATCAGCCTGTGCCCTTCAAATGCAAGTTCCACCCGTCTTTCCCTGCGGACAAGTTCACGCAGTTTTTCCTGTGTGGCGTATTTGCTTCTGTCAACCGGTGGCATACCTGCCCTGTCTCGTATCATGTCAAGGTATTCGTATATTTTCGGATCTCCCAATTCTCCCAATTCGATGGCACATTCGACATAATTGAGAAGGACCACTGCATATCTCATAAGCTGGAACGGAAGCGTACCCGTAGACAAATCAGACAATGTCAGATCTTGCTCATTCACCCATTTCTTTATCCAGTATCCTGTTTTTGAAGAATTCCTCTTTCCTATATAATCAAGACTTTCAGAGGACCATACCTGATTTGAATATCCGAGAAATTCTTCATTCGGGAAACATATCGTCATGCCCAATCTCGGGTCCCGGTCTTCGGGTGTCGGATAAATATGATAATGCCGACGTTCATCTTCCGACAATTCATCCAAGGTCCTTCCGTCTTTCAATTCATACGCATCGAGCATTGATGCGGTAGGGGCGACCCCGGTGCCACCGTTTCTGTATCCCGGAGGAAGAAGACGCCACGTTGCCTGACCCGCTCCTTTGTCCTTGGTAAGTATGCTCTCCGGAGTATTGTTTGTATATGCTTCGTACAGGAACTGCTCGCTGTAACTGTGCTCAGGATCTGCAGGACTCCGATACAGGTCGTAGATATTAAGGTCAATCACTTTCTGCGCCCATGCCTTTGCGTTTTCCCAGTCACTGACAAACATATACAGATACGAAATATAGGCATAGCATGCTCCTTTCGTCCATCTCCACCGTTCTTCCGGCACCTGTGGCTTCACAGGTAGATTCTTCGATGCTTCTTCCAGTTCGGTCACAATCCAACTTATGACCTCCTCCTGGCTTTTCCGTTCCAATTTCTGCTCTGAAGGTGTCAGTACATGATCTACGACAGGAATAGGACCGAATAAGGTAAAAAGTTCCAAATGATAGTATGCTCTCAATGCCCTCGCTTCTGCCGCCCACATATCCACGCTCTGTATTCCTTCATGCGGTTGTTTGTCCGGGTCGAATACTGCCTTATGGTAGTTCTCAAGATACCTGCAACACCTTCTTATGACGGCCCATTTCATGTTCCATATATTGGTGATGGACGTCATGGAACTTGACGCAGTACCATAGGTCAATGACGTATTGTCCACATAGTTGGCACATGTCACGCCGTTGTCCGTCAATCCTTCATTCTCCACTTTCATGTTATAATAGGCCATGGAACCTGTAGTCTGCGAAATATCCCTTGCCGTATATACGAGGGTCCCGCCCGGCATCGGACGATATAATTGCTCAAGAACGGTCTGCAGCATTTCCTTGCTTACCCACCACTCTTCTTCCGTAGTCTGATGCTCAGCGTCGCGTGTCAGAAAATCTGAACATCCGGATATCAGGAACACGATGCCGGCTATGCAGGCTAATTTGTATAGAATGTTTTTGGTTTTCATGATAATTTGAACTATGGTTGAGTTTATGACTTGTCAGAATCCTATATTAAGGCCTATACTGTAGGTCTTGAACATCGGATAGTTGGTAGCCGCACTGCTCGTTTCTGGGTCAATAATCTTGATATGACTGAAAGTAAACGGATTCTGCGCATTCAGATACAGTCTGAACATTGATGCATGAATCTTCTTTGCCAAGCCGGCAAAATTATAGCCGACCTGTATATATTTTACTCTTGCAAAAGCCCTGTTGAACTGCCAGAATGTCGAACTGTAATCATTGGCGGTCCCGCTTGGCGTAGGTCTCGGACGGGCGGCATATTTGTCAGGATTCTCTTTCGTCCAGTGGTCAAGCTGCCATTTCTGTACGGAACCTGTCCCCGCTGTAGTCAACGGCTGCACATAGATTCCTGACAGGAAACCGTTGTAATTGCCCGTACCTGTAACCTGCATGTCAATATCGAAATTCTTATAGGCGAATGACAGATTCCCGTAATAGATATGATGCGGTTCGTTATCTCCTACAGAAACCCTGTCGTCAGCCGTAATGATTCCGTCTCCGTTGGTGTCCACGTACTTTATATCCCCCGGCTGCTGGGCAAGCACACCGTTGTCAGGATAACCTCCCACAATGGCCACGTAGTTATCTATATCCTCCTGTGTCAACAGATTGTCTGCAACATAGGTATAAAACGCCCGGAGCGGTCCACCGACTTCGCTTATTACACTCCCGTCCAGGAACCTTCCTCCCGGAATATCAAGCCATTTCGATCTGTTGTATGAATATCCGGCACTGATGCTCAGTCTCACGCCTTCGGAAAATTCATGATTGTAGGACAATCCCAATTCCAAACCTCTGACCCGTGCCTTTCCTACATTTTCCGGAGTAGCAAGCAGTCCCGAACTCGGTGTCGCCGGTAAGGTCATTATCAGGTCATCAACAGTCTTGTCATAAACATCAACGGTAAAATCCACCTTGTAATCGAACAGACTGACATCGAGCCCTGCATCGAATATCCGTACGGTCTCCCATTTCAGGTCAGGATTACCGATTCTTGTCTCCGCCCCTGTCGAAGCATCCACAAGTGACTGATACGAATACGGATCTATACCGTTATTGCCGAGCATACCGTATGACACACGCAGTTTGAGGACATTGATAAAGTCGGCATTTTCCATGAACGGCTCATTACTGATATTCCATCCTGCGGCTACGGACGGGAAGAAACCCCACTTGTGCTTGCTGTCAAACAGGGATGAACCGTCATACCTTGCCCCCGCTTCAAAAAGATATCTGTCATCCCAGCTATAATATGCTTTAGCAAAGAATGAAACCAAGGCAATATTGTCCCATCCTGTTCTTCCGTTTACTTCCTGATTCCATCCGCCTAAAACATTTACCCTGTGCTTTCCGAATTCCTGGACCCAGTCGAGAGTTGCTCCGACTGACCAATAAGTGCTGCGTGTCGTATAGGAAACGGATTTATCTGCAGGGAAAGATGTAATTTCATCGCCTGTAAAGTAATTGAAAAACACATAAGGATCCTGATCATCCTTATCCATACCTGTGGACAACCTGTATCCTACCTGGCCTTTCAGCTGGAGTCCCGGCATGATGTTCCACTGCGGCCTTGCGTTTATCGTGACATAGTCTCTGACGGTGGTTACCTTCTTGCCTTTCTGCAACAAGGCGTATGCATTTACTGTCGACATGTGGTACAGTCCGTAATATTCAGTATTGACCCCTTCTTTCATAGGATATTTTGCCACTACAGTAGGCGGCATGTTATATACGAGTTCAATCAGATTGCGTTCCGGGTATCTTCTGGTGTCTTTCCCAAGGAATGTATCCACGAAAATCATTATGTTCTTGGTCAGATTGACTGTAGTATTGGCCCTGATCGTAAACCTGTCAAATCCGTTTTTCTGTTCGTTATATATTCCATCCTGTTTAAGATACTGGGCAGACAGAGCAAAACGTCCCGTGGTATTTCCTCCTGTCACTGAAATATTGTGCTCCTGAATCATGGAATATTTTTTCAGAATCAGATTTGTCCAGTCAGTGTCGGGATATGAAATCGGATCCTCTCCGGACACTGTCATGTTTATTTCTTCTTGCGAATAAAGCGGATTTGCACCTGCGTTGGCATTCACTTCATTGACATATCCCATATATTCGGCAGCTGAAGCCATTTCAGGCATGTACATCGGTGTCTGTACTCCGACATACATGTTGTAATTGACTTTGACGGTACCTGCCGTTCCTCTCTTAGTAGTAATGAGTATCACACCGTTACCGGCCTTGGCCCCGTAAATGGAAGCAGCTGCGGCATCCTTGAGTATGGATACGGACTCAACAGTGGAAGGATCCAGTTTGTTCATATCGAATTCAAATCCGTCTACCAGGACCAATGGATTCGAACCGAGCAATGATGCCACTCCCCTGATCTTTATAGTGGCATTGTCAGCTCCCGGGCTTCCAGAGCCTTGTGAAACAAGAATACCGGTAGTGCCGCCTTGAAGCGCCTGTGAAAGCTGGGTTATAGGCTTGTTTGTAAAATGAGAATTGTCTATAGCCCCTACTGCCGATGCAATGTGCTTCCTCTGCTGGGATGTCATTCCCGTAACAATAGCCTGGTCTATGACCTCCACATCCTCCACAAGGGCAATGGACAGATTGGCCATACTCCGTACCACCCTGTACTCCTGATCCTTGTATCCGATACATGAAAAGATAATTATATCACCCTTTTTCGCATTGATCGAAAAGAAGCCGGCTTCATCTGTCATGGTACCGGTCGTTGAACCTTGAATGAAAACCGTAGCACCGACAATCGGCACTGGAGGATCATCGGTGTCTACTACGACACCTCTGATGTCCAAAGTCTCTGAATCTTGTGCGAATCCAGGCAAAAACAGTGCTGACAACACCGTCAGACAAGTGGTTAATCGTTTTTTAAACATGATATTAAAGGTTAATTGCTAATAAAGTATATAATCCATTTCAAGACAGGATACATGATGTTCCCTTATTCCTTTTTCATCCATCCATTGGCGCGTTTCCCATGTTCTGTAATTCGACTGTTCATCTGCATTCCATAGCCACGACGGTGTCGGCCAGAAACATGCTCTGAAATCTATTGCCATATAGAATGATTTCTTGCAACCCTGTTGCCCATGGTGGGCCATCTGCACATAATCGCAATTCAAATACTTATAATACCTGTTAATTACCTTGTCTCCGCATTCTTCCCCGGCATCGCCAAGGAAAAGGACCGATTTGGAATCGTCCCACACCCTTAGAATCATTGAAGAATTATTGTATGGATTAGATGTGATTTCGGGATTGGTCACGCCCAGCACCTTGATGAATACGCCATCAATATCATATTCTGCTCCAGTTGTCTGCAAATCCACGATTCCGGTATTCTCAAGAGAATCCAATTGAGCATATAATTTTGAAGCAAGCGCATATCCTCCGCTTTCTCGTCTCAAATGTTCATCAGGGAATTTTGAATGATATATCGTCTTTATTTCCGGCCCGTTGCCGTCTTCAAGAATCTGACTTATAGCTCCTACGTGGTCAGAATGGGGATGAGAAAGAAACCATGCATCCACCACATTCCCATGGCTTTTTATATATTCTTTCAACTTCAGCGCATCGGTGTTCATGCCGCCATCCATTACTATCAGTTTCCCTCCGGTTGTTTTCAGCACGTATGAATTGCCGATAGTATCAGTAGACGATGTCAATTGCACCATTGAAAAATGTCCGGTCGGCTTTTCTCCGACATAGTCCTCCGTCTTGTCCGGCATTTTCTCACATCCTGACAACAGGCCCGACATGGAGAATCCCAACAAAGAGGCTCCGGAAACTTTCAGAAAATCTCTTCTATCCATATCCGTATTTTTTAATATATCAGGCAATCTCCCACAAGGCAGCTGACATAATGTTCCGTTATTCCTTTCTCATCCATCCACCGTCTTGTGTCCACCGTAGTAAGGAAAGTAAGATCCGGACGAAGGGACGGGTCCCATACCCATGAAGGTGTAGGCCACAGACACGCACGGAAAGAAACCGATTTGTAAAAATGTTCGTCGCACCCGGATTGTCCATGGTGTGCCATCTGCAAATAGTCGCAATCAAGAAGTTCAGGATATGCAGCCAGGACCTTGTCTCCGCACTCTTTCCCTGCGTCACCGAGAAAAACTACGGACTTGGCAGCATCCCATACCCTGATTATCATCGAGGAATTATTATATGGATTGACTGTGATTTCAGGGTTTGTAACTCCTAAAATCATAAATTTGACTCCGTCTATATCAATGATTCTCCCTGTTTCCTGTATATCCTCTACAACCGTGTCCTTGTGAGCGGCAAGCCTTTCATAAAATTCATGTACCAAAGCACCGCCTCCTTCCCTTTTTATCAGGTCCTCTGGAAATCTTGAATGATATATGGTATCAATCTGCAGTTCTTCCCGATTTTTAAGTATTTCATTCAATGCCCCTATATGGTCCCCATGCGGATGTGAGAGAAACCATGCAGTAACCCTACTGCCCTTCTCTTTCAATACTTTCATCAACTTCCGAGAATCGGTCTTCAGACCTCCGTCCATAACGATGACGCTTCCTTTCCGCGTCTGAAGAACATACGAATTTCCGATATTGTCGGTAGCAGAAGCCAACTGAAGAAGGGTAAAATATCCGGATGACTTTCCGGCCGATTTTCGACGTTTGTCGGATTGTACAGCACCAATGACAATATCCGGCAACATAAGACCCGCGGCAGCGATTCCCGTGTATTTGAAAAACTCTCGTCTGTCCATATCCTGACTGTTATGATTATGTGATTATCTTTCAGTTGTAAATGTACTTCATTAATTATAGTTATATTTTTTAACTTTATGACAATCAATTATTTATATGGAAAATAAGCAGGTTAAAATCATTAAACAATGACATTTTTTGCACATTTTATGTCATTATCTTACATGTGCGGAATCCTTAATGAAGTACATTAAGTTTTAATCCGGCGGCAAAGATATTCCCGGATTTTCTCATGAATTTTAAGAATCCGTTACGGAGCGGTTACCTTCCGTTAAAATTTTGTTATCTTCACATTTTTTGTGAAGAAGTGAGATAATAATTATTATATTTGCAGAAGTAAACCTGATAACAAGACTATGGAAGTTATTTTCAGTAAGGAGTACTTGATGGAAATGTACAGAACCGGACAATCTCCGGACAAAAAACATCGGTATCATCCTGGTATTATACGGAAATACATTGATATTATAAATCTAATGATACGGACACGAGACGTCATGGGATTGCGCCAATATAACTCGCTGCGGTATGAAAAGTTATCAGGAGACAAAAAGGGACTGTCATCGGTAAGAGTGAACAGCCAATACCGTATCGAGTTTGAAGAACATATCAGAGATGGGGAAATCATTGCCTCCATTTGCAGCATAATTGATTTGTCAAACCATTATAAATAGAAGTATATGACTGAAATACAAGGGATTGACCACAAAATGACAGCAAACGATATCGAACCCGCATACCATACCCATCCGGGAGCGATACTGAAAGACGAAATCGAATACAGAGGAATAACGCAGCACATGCTGGCGCAGGAAATGGGTATGCCGTATTCTGCTTTGAACGAGATTCTCAACTGCCGCCGCCCACTGACAGAAAAGACAGCTCTGCTTTTCGAGGCGGCATTGGGCATTGACGCAGAACCTCTGCTCAGACTCCAGACAGACTACAACTTACGGAAGATGCGTAGGGACAATACCTTCAAAAAGCGGCTCGCCGACATACGGAAAGCCGCTTCATTACGCTGAATTATTTATATAACCTGTACTTCATCGATAGGCGGAAGAACTCCGCCTCATCCTTGCGCCAGTAGTCACGGATGTCGTCGAACCGGTAGTTTTCGGAAAAGATTTCACGGATTTTGGAGGTCCCACACACCTTGTCGAACAGACCGATGCCAGTAGCGGCCTCGAAAGGCTTTCTGTCAGGATAAAGCGCAGCCACGGCCTGCATCACATGGAACTGGATTTCGGTAATCCTCGCCGCAGCATAATCCGTGATGAAATATTGCACGCCCTGCACGAGTTTTCCGGCCGAACGGCCCGAAAACGGCTTGAACCATATCGTCCTGAATGCCACTCCCGGCAGGCGGTAAGAGTCGAGAAGCTCCTTCAGCCGCACGGCATCCATCCACTCCGCCCCGAACACCTGAAACGGCATGGTATATCCTATGCCTATGTTGAGAAATCCGTACAGTTCCCCGCAAATTCCTGCCGCACAATAATTTATGGAAGACGTAGAGTACGGAATGTTCGGCGAAGGAAGCACCCACGGCAACCCCGTATCGGCATAAGTCATGCTCCGTTTCCATCCCTTCATCGGAATCACCGTCAGCTTGCACCGTGACGGCTCCTGATTCCCGAGCTGTCCCCTGTTAAGACCTTCCTCATTGATCAGCAATGCGAGCTCCCCCACTGTCAACCCGTAGACATACGGTATCCTGTACTGGCTCACGAACGAGAAAAAGCCGTCTTCCACATAACATCCTTCGATTTTTTCTCCTCCGAGAGGGTTCGGACGGTCGAGCACCATCACCTCGATGCCCTGAGCGGCACATGCCTCCATTACAAGCCCGAGAGTGCTTATGAACGTATAGGATCGCGCCCCGACATCCTGAATATCGTAGACCATGATGTCTATTCCTTCCAACATCTCCGGCGTCGGCTTGCGCGTCGGTCCGTAAAGCGAATACACCGGCAGTCCGGTAGCTTCATCCACCGCATCGGCCACCTTGCCGCCGGCATGGACATCCCCGCGGACCCCGTGTTCCGGCCCGTAAAGAGCCACGAGATTCACGTCAGGGGCATTGTAGAGAATATCTATCGTAGACCTCAACTTCCTGTCGACTCCGCTCGGATTCGTCACGAGGCCGACCTTTTTCCCTTTCAATCCGGGAAATCCCCTATCTGCAAGCACTTCTATACCGGGCACGACACCCCCTCCGGACTTTCTGTCGGACGACAGGCACACGGCCGGGAAAAACAACATGGCTGCAACCGCCAGGGAAATTTTCACAATAATTTTCATAACACTAACTTTTACCGAACTCCGGATCCACTTTTATGCACAGGGTCACAAGCACCGTGACCGCGCAGCAGACCATTACCATCCAGAAGAAATCCACATACCCCAACCATTCCTGCAGATACCCGGCCACCATACCCGGAAGCATCATGCTCAAAGCCATGAAAGCCGTGCAGATGGAATAATGCACCGTCTTGAACTCCCCTTCAGAAAACATGATGAGATAAAGCATGTAGGCCGTGAACCCGAACCCGTATCCGAACTGGTCGAGAACGACACACGAACCTGTCACCCATATATTCTGAGGCTGCGCAATGGCGAGATACAGGAACACCGAACACGGCAAGGCCAGACTCAGGGCCATAGGCCACAACACCTTCTTCAAACCCCACTTCGACGCTGCCATACCACCGAGAATACCTCCGACCGTCAATGCAGCCACCCCGGCAGTCCCGTAGACTATCCCTACCGCCTTGGTGGACAGCCCGAGACCTCCCGCACCGACAGGGTCCAACAGAAACAGATTCATAATCTTGACCAAAAAGGCTTCAGGAAGCCTGAACAAAAGCATGAAAGCCATAGCCGCCCATATCTGTTTCTTTTTGAAAAACGAGACGAAGGCCCTCCCGATTTCCGAAACGATTTCCCTTGCACGTTCCCCTGTCCCTCCCGTATGGACACGGGCGGCATCGGAAACGGGTTTCGGAAGCGCAAAGGTATGATAAAGGGCGACGGCGCCGAAAATCACAGCGGTAATGACAAACGTCAGCCTCCATGACAGAGGAATGTTTCCCGTACTGCTCTCAAGCAGCCCGGCGACAAGCACCAATGCGCCCTGCCCGAATATCGATGCCAATCTGTAAAAGGTACTCCTTATGCCCACGAAAAAGGACTGCTGCTCCTGAGTCAGCGCCAGCATGTAGAATCCGTCGGCAGCAATGTCATGCGTCGCCGAGGCGAAGGCCGTAATCCAGAAAATGACCAACGTGGCGATAAACGGAGACACGGAGACGCCTCCCGCAGCGATTTCATCTGGAGAAGGCGACGGCAATACCGCCACAAGGGCAGCGAAAGCGACTGCCATAAGGAGCTGCATTGTCACAGTCCACCACCTTTTGGTCCTGAGAATGTCCACGAAAGGACTCCATAGAGGCTTGATGAACCACGGAAGATACAGAAGCCCCGTAAACAGGGCCACGTCGCCGTTTGCCATTCCCATCCTTTTCAGCATGATGACGGAAATATTGTTGACTACCACGTAAGGGATACCTTCGGCGAAATACAGGGTCGGCACCCATACCCAAGGATTTCTGACAGTACTCATGGCTCAGGTTTGCTTAAGACGGCACCGGGATAATAGTGGCCGAGGATTTTGTCGTAAGTACAGCCTCTGTGAGCCATTTCCGCCGCTCCGATCTGGCAAAGACCGACTCCATGCCCCCATCCGGCACCGTAAAGTATAACCCTGTCTCCGGTGAACTCGGCAAAGAAAGCCGAGCTTTTCAGATGGCTTTCGGACAATACCCTCCTGATTTCCAATTCCTTTCCTATGACGGCACTTCCCTGCGACCCGACTGCCTTCAATCTGCATATTCTTCCGGAGACTCCCCTTTCAAGTGGCTCCAAAGCCTTGATTTCACCTATGTCGAGTCCGGATTTCCGCTTAAAGAGCATGGAAAGTTCATGAACATCATATTCGGCTTTCCATCTGAAATAATCGTCCGTCTCCAAATCGTACCCGTTCAGCACATAGGACAGGACTTCACGGGAAACATTGCCGCAGAATGCCCCGCTGTCACCGCCGAGTATCCACCTCCTGACCTGTTCCTCATCGGGCGGAGCGGCAACTGCCTCCCCGTCTTCCGCATCGTGCCTGCCTTTCAGATAAGCGTAATCCCGGTCTTCCCAGCAGGTACTGAATTTCTCCATGATTCCTCCGCAGCATTTGGAAAACCGTGTATCGCATATTTCACCGTCATAAACCAATATTTCTCCCCAAGTGGCATCGACTGCCTTGCGGACATTCGCTTCAGTTGCCCTCGTCAGCCCGTAATACCTCTGGCAATGGTCATCCGCACACACGTCAAAACCGTCATGCTCCTCATTGCCGTACCATTTCATGACGGATTGGTCGTCTTCATTTCCTGCGGACCGGACAGTGACAGGGGAAGATGCCCTGCCGTTGATCCTTGACATTATCCATGACCGTGAAATCACCGCATGTGCTTTCAGAAATTCCTCCGAGGCGGTGGATTTCATTTCGGAAGATATGACACTCACCAAATAGTCTTCGACTCCTATCAGATTGATTGCCGTAAGCCTGCCGTCGCAAGGCACTATTTTCAACGCCCCTCCGAAAGTCTGGCTTTCCTTCCTTTCCCAATGGAATCCCTTGCCGATGGTCACCCCGTACAGTCTGAACGAAGGTTCTGCAAACATGGTTGAAGGGGTCTTGGCCTCGAAAAAGAGTTCATCGTAAACCGAGCCGTCGTACTCCACCTTCCCGTCCTTGTAAACGGCCTTTCTGCGGCCTGCCCCGTCGGTAAATATCTCGAATACGATTTCATCCCCGCTCATTATGCCGACCGACACTTCCGGCTGGGTACGTGTCAGCCTGTCCGTCAAGGCCGTTTCCGATGTTTCGGACATGGAAACCTCGTCGAACAGAGAGCCGAGCATGGCGGAATCTATTTTCTCGAATTCGGAGGCGACAGGAACAATGACAAATCCGGCCATGTCCGCGCACCCCGGACTCATGGTCAGATGGTCCTCCCCTTCCGAAAAATAATGGTGCGAGCGGTGCGACTGCCTGAATATCACGATACTGCGGTATTCTCCCTTCGAATACCACGTAAAAAGGTTGAACATCGGTTCACGGGACTCGTCCGACACTGCCGCACAGTCTATCAGACGGTAGAACAGCTTTGCCATGGACTTGGAAGTCGCGGCTCTCAGGACGAAAATGCCCCGCAGGAACTTTCTATAATGAAAGACATCGGCGTCACGCACCGAAGTCATGTATTCGAGAGTTACAGGCAGTCCGTCGGATACCGTCCCCGCCGACAGGTCCAACAGTCTTTCCACATCCTTTTCCAACGGCATCTGTCCTTTTTTTGCAGCCTGAAAATGAAGGTGGTCGGGAGCCGAAGCCCCGCACTCCGGTCCGTTGTAGAACACTGTATAATTCTCGTATTTCCTCGCAAAATCAAGCATGTCCACATACCTTCTGTAAATGGACTGCGGCACATGGCGGTCCGAAGCCACCACTATGTGATTGGAAAATATCGGATAAGGATTGACGAGAATATCGTATTTGCGGCCTTTGCGCCCTTCGAATGCCATGCTTGTCTGCTCTTTCGGACGGTTTGCGGCACAGAGGAAGCATTTCCTTTCCCGAATGCTTTTTTCGTCCGTCCTGGCTGCCGAAGATATTATTCTCGACGGATTGTGCTGAAGCACCACGTCAAGGCCGCCTGTCTGCAGTTTCTTCTTCCTTACATTCCTTAAAGCACGGAAATTGTCGCAGGCCAAGGGCCACAGCGACAGCTGGTCGTTGATGAATTTGTCTATGCTCTTCACTTTACGGACGTTTTTTGTTCTGACTGATTCTCGCCTCAATTTCCCATGTACGGAGCTTGTCCTTGTACAGATTGTTGGCATTGACCCTTGCGATATCGAGGGCGGCGTCGGAGTTTCCCTCCCATCTGCGGCAAAGGTAAAGGACGTCGTATATTCTTCCAATCTGATATTCTCTGCTTATCCTCAGACCCATTGCATAATCCTCCCCGTAGCATGTGTCCGGGAAGCCGATACTGCGGACAAGCGGTGTCCAAAATGCTCGGG
The DNA here is from genome assembly GCA_944323245.1 of uncultured Bacteroidales bacterium. GTDB lineage: Bacteria > Bacteroidota > Bacteroidia > Bacteroidales > UBA932 > Cryptobacteroides. The sequence goes on along the minus strand of CALURT010000003.1, from coordinate 105,358 downwards.
GAGCCCCGAACCCGTTTATTCTCAATGCGTTGTTTCTCCCGTTGTCAGGAGTCCATTCCCGGTGGTCAACGATTCCCGGCGGTATGGGATTCATGTCGAAGCCGGTTATGCAGTATGTCCCCACAAGCATGGCGCATTTCTGCAGACGGAATTCATTCACGATTCTCTCCACCGTATTTTCCGAGGCGTACACGTCATCACTGTCCAACTGGATGGCAAATTCCCCGCATTTTTCATGATTAAGGGCAATATTCCAGCACCCGCCTATTCCAGAACCGTATCTTTCCGGAATGATGTGGACGAGCCTGCTGTCCGAAGCCGCAATGTCTTCAAGCAGTTCCGAAGTCCCGTCAGAGGAATGATTGTCCACGACAAGCACATTGAAAGCGAAACCGCATTTTTGGGAAAGTGCGCTTCTGACAGCGTCCCCCACCGTCCTAACCCTGTTGTAGACCGGAATTATCACGCTCGCCGTCACTGCCGCACCTCCTGCTCCGTCTTCTGTCCGGCCTTCTGCCCTGTCTTCTGTCAGACTCGGTCCGAAAGACGGGGTGACATACTTGAATTCCGGTGCCAGCCATGCCCCTATCCTTTTAAGATAATCCGTGCAGATTTTTTCCATTTCGACCTGCACCACCCTGTTTTTCGGGTCTACGTAGTCGAACTGTTTTTCTCCGGAGCTGCGCATGTCGGCTGCATCGGCAGTATAAAGGAACTCGTTGACATGCACTGTTTTCCTCATACGCAGCCGCAGGTCATACAGGGCGCCGTACTCGTAGTCGTTATCCATTGCCGCCACCGCCTCCCTGAACGAGGATGTACGGAACAGCATCAGCCGTCCGAAATCGAAATCATCACGCACCGCTCCCGGAAGACAATCTATAAGAGGATGGGGCACAATTCTTTCCGTTCCGTCCGGAGCAATGTGCCGTTCCCTGTAATCGGCATAGACCATGTCGGCATGCGTGTCCCCGGCAATGTCCGTCATCCTTTTCAGGGCGGAAATCCCCGGTTCGATGCGGGTAAAGCCTTTTCGGATTATAATAAATTCAGTGTCAATTTCTTCCGCCGCACGGCGCAAGGTTGCAGTCCTGTTGATATTTTCCTTATCCTCCGACAGGACGGCATATTTGGTTTCCGGCATAACAAGACAGATTTGGATGTTCTCTACAGCAGAGCCGTCAGCTTGTCGATGATTCTGACAAACTCTTTTTCAAAGTTAGGAGTAAAGACCGATTTTCCAAAACTTTCTTCGATTTCCTGACGGGTCCACAGGCGGATTTCATCCACTTCATCTTCATCGGGATGCAGTTTGAAGTCGCCTATTGCTGCGAAAACGTTTATCATCTCCTTTTCCACGTCCGACTCGAAGACATAGCGGTCCACATATATCGGGTTGAAACCCGTAAATCCGAGTTCTTCACCGGCTTCCCTGTACAGGGCCTCGATTATGCTCTCCCCGTAATCCACATGGCCTCCGACCGCCGTATCCCATTTCCCGGGCTGGATATCCTTTCTTTCGGAACGTTTCTGCAGCCACAGACGCCCGTACCTGTCCATTACATGCAGATGGACTACTGGATGAAGCACCTTCGCTCCTGAATGGCAATATGCCCTCGCCGCCATTCCCGTGACGAAACCGCCCTCGTCTATGACAGGGAAAAATTCCTTGGCCCGGAATGCCGTTGACGGATTGAGCCTTTCGACAGCGGAAGCAGCATCTGGAGCAGGCACCAAAGGGGCCGGTTCATCGGGATATATCAGTTCAAACATAAGCTATTACCATTGTCGCCCCGATAAGGACGGTTATTGTAAATACAAGTATTTTCACCGCCTTCGCAGAAGGTTTGGACGGGGACGGAGTCCTGTTAACCGCATCGCTCAGGAAAATATACATGGCCGGGAGGCAGGCGATTGCAAGCAAGGCATCTTCCGGGATGTTGAAAATCACTATTTTAGAGATGGATATTATCGCCCAGTGAAGTATGAAGATAAAGGCGAAGAAATTGATTTTACTGTTGAAGGTCATCAGCATACCCAACATGTACAGGGCGACTCCGCTCGGGAGCATCGGAGTCGTCATCTCAGGAAACGTCATTCCCCTCAAAAGCGAAATCACAGGATACAGCAACGGCAGCAACAGCATTACAAGCCCCCACCACCTGTATTTTCCCGACTTTTCGAATGTGGAAAACTTCGTGACCATGTCGTAGACCCATGCTGCCGCCACCATGCACCAGAAAATCGTCAGGACGCCGGAATAATCCCTTGTGCTGCAGAAATCAAGATAATATACAAAGGCAATCCACAGGGATTCCGCCACCATCAGGGCCTTCACGGCCAATACGATACGTTTTCCCGGACGGAACCACAGAAAACAGGTCAGTACGGCTGCAGCAATGATGAAACACAGCTGCCATATCCACGTAGCCTCATTGTAGGCCGCTATCGACTTCCAGAATACTTCCATAACTCAATCCGATTTACAGGAATTTGGAACCGCGGGTCATCGAATTTGCCTTTTCCCTGAGCAGGAAGACCGGCAGTGTAGCTCCGACGGCAAGCATGAAAAGCACGCTGAACGACACTGCACCGTTGAAAATCATCGACTGCAGATACTGGCTTCCCTGCGTCGGGGAGTTTATGTCCTGAAAGAACATGATCATCGAAAACACCGTCTTGTAGGCGTAAGTCCCGGGCACCATGGGAAGAAGCGCCGGAATATAAAGCGTCGTCATCGGACAGAAGACCCGTTTCCCGCACCATACGCTGCCCGTTCCTATGACAAATGCCGCCGCAAGGGATGCCGTGGCAATATCCACTCCGAGAAATGTCATCAGACAATACCTTGTGGCATGACCGACTGCCGCGAGAAGGGCAATATAGGGAAAAGCCCTCAACGGAGGGTCGGAAATGGCTCCGAACCCCATCGCTGCCACAGCTGCGAACAATCCGTCGGAAATAATATCCATTGCTATCATAACAGACTGTCTTTTACAAGCATAAGTGTCGCCGACATGCCTATTGCTATGCAGACTATAAGCATGAAGGCATTGACTATACGGGTAATGCCGATCTGGATATGCCCGTCGGTGATGTCTATGATACCGTTGATAAGGGGCACTCCCGGCACAAGATAAAGCACGCTCGTGGCAAGCGCAATCTCCGCCGTTTCAAGTCCGAGAGACAGCGAGGACGAGGCGCATAGAGAGGCGACAAAAGCCGATACCACGAAAACTATGTAATTGTTGACCCTCTTCCTTGCAAGATGCTGCCTTGTGAAGAATCCTATGAGAGTCGACGTGAATGTGACCAACATGGCCCAATGGTCTCCGCCGAAAAGACGGCAGAATGCAGCGTTGGCAAGACTCGCCATAAGCAGGACGAACACCGGACTCATCTTCGGCTTGGATACGATTCCGTCGAATTTAGTCCTGATTTCATCGAGTGACATCTTCCTGTCATAGGCGGCCCAGCTGAGGGCGCTCAGATCCGCATTCCACTCGAAACTTATCGGATACGCAGGAATTTCGATCACTCTCGTATCCATGTTCGTGCCTCCGGGTTCGGCTACGGTCAGTGCGGCCGTCTTCTGCGAAGTGTATATGTGAACGTCCACCCCGAGAGCCTCGCCGATGCGTTTGCTGTTGCGAATGACTCTCGACGTATGGACTCCTGCCCCGAGCATAAAAGAGAGATAGCGGGATATGAAATCCGCTATCTCTGTCACATATTCCTGTGTCATGGTCTGTCCCTTAAGCTACAGCCAGAAGAATAAGCACTTGGGCCACAAGCACCCTCATGAACATTGACAGCGGATATACCGTGGCATAGCTTACGGAAGTATAATCCGTCCCGTATGCATTCTGGGCGAATGCAAGTACCGGAGGATTGGTACAGCTTCCGGACACCAATCCGCATATCTGATAGAAATTGAGCTTGAATATCACTCTTCCGAGGATGGCTACAAGAGCCGTAGGAATCAGGGTGATAAGAGCACCGTACAGAATCCACCAGTAACCGCCGTTCACTATCGAACTTACGAAATTCTCGCCTGCGCCGAGACCGACGGCCGCAAGGAATATCGATATGCCGATTTCCCTGAGCATCAGGTTGGCACTCATAGTCGTATAGGTGGTTATCTTCAGTTTCGGACCGAAATATCCGAGAAGGATGGCGATTACGAGCGGACCGCCTGCAAGTCCGAATTTGATGGCCTGCGGTATCCCCGGAATTGCAATCGGAATGGAGCCGAACAGTACGCCGAGGGCGATACCGAAAAATATCGGTATGAGGTTCGGATGATTGAGTCCTGTCCTCGAATTTCCGACAAGTTTGGCAACCTGATTGATATCCGAATCGTGACCTACCACGAGGAGACTGTCGCCCATCTGCACGATCAGGTCAGGGTTTGCCACGAGATCTATGCCGCTGCGGGACACCCTTGTGATGCTGACGCCGTAATGCGTCCTGATTTTCAATTCCTTGAGTTTCTTGCCTGTAAGGGAAGTCCTCGTTATGGTGAGTTTCCTTACGGACATGGAAGCATCCAATTTGTCCCATGTCTCCTTGGGCATCTCTATCTGCTCTCCGAACAGCATGGTGACTGCTTCCACTGAACTTTGTGCAGTCACCACGAGGAGCTTGTCATTTTCCTGCAGGACTGTCGACGCCACAGGCACCTTTACGACTCCGTCCCTGCTTATGCGGGAGATTATGAATTTGTTTTCAATGGCATGGCTGGCTTCCAGTATTGTCTTGCCGAATACTGCCGGATTCTTGATGGCAAAGGCGAGCCTCTGCGGAGAATCCATTCCGGTTTCCATTCCATGCATCTGCTCCTCTTCCTTTTTCAGGTCGATTCTGAACAGAGCCTTTGTCAGCATAAGCACGAGTATGACACCGAGCACGCCGATAGGATAGGCTACGGCATAACCGGAAGCCATGGAAGAAGCCACGGCCGTCGAACCTACCTCATGTACGAATGAACCCGAGGTCGCATCCATATATGTCTGCTGGGCGGCACCGAGCCCCGGAGTATTGGTTACGGCACCGGACATGACGCCAGTCAGTGTAACCAGATCCTCTTTCGTCACCAAATGTATGACATAGGTGGTCACGACACCTGCAAGCACTAACACCAAAGCGAGAAGATTCAGTTTGAGCCCCCCGCTCTTGAACGAATGGAAAAAGCCCGGACCTACCTGCAGTCCGATGGAAAACACGAATAGGATAAGTCCGAATTCCTTAAGAAAATGCAATAATGACGAGTCTGCACGGAAGCCGAAGTGACTCAACAGAATACCCACAAAAAGAATCCATGTGGAACCGAGAGATACGCCTTTGACCTTCCATTTTCCGAGCAGGAGTCCGACTGCTATCACGAATGCGAGAAGCATTATCGAATGTCCTGTTCCCTGTCCAAAAAACAATTCCTTCATAATATTTTCAGAATATCAGTTTCACGCAAAACGCCTGACGTTCCGGATTTTCCTCCGTCGCGGCTATCATTCCTTCCACAAAGCAGACCTGCTCCCCGTCCGCTTCACTGCAGGCAGTGTACAGAAGGACATTGTCTCCCGGCTTGACTTCATGGTTGAAATTTATCATCATCTCCTTCAACGGCCTTGACATGGATATTTCCGGATTCACGACATCCATCGCCCAGATGAGATACACTGCATTGTTGACATGGCCGTTCATGTCCAGATCCGAATATGATGCCGCATGCGTTCCCGAAAGGACTCTGTCCGCGTCCGCTGGCATCTGTACCTTGCCGCACGAGGTCTCTATCGCATTGTCCCTGCAGATTCCGCTTTCATCAAGCCCGACCTCCCTCGTGATCCGTCTCGTATCGATATTGACCACAAGCCACGATGTCGTAGCGGCGACAAGGGTTTCCCCCTTCTCGTCCGTCAGTTTGAAATCCCTGAGATAAAAAAGGCGTTCCGGTCCTTTGTGCCAAGTCGTTATCCTGACCTTTTCCCTCCAGACGGGATGTCTGAGAAATTTCACATGCATTCTTGAGAGGACCCATGCCGACCTTGTGACCATCATGTCGTCATATCCGAAACCGAGCACGGAGGCATGCAGATTGGCTGCTTCCTGGGCGTAATTCATGAAAGAAGACGGTTTCAGCAACTTCGAGACGTCCGTATCGTAACACGGAATCATCAAATTTTGTTCGAATCTGTCCATCATAACGGCCGCAAAAGTAACACTTAATTTGCATCCTGCAAAATCAGGAGAGAAATTTTAATCCTTTTCGCCGGCGTAGTTCAAGATTTCAAGCTGTTCGGGGTCATATAATATGGAATCGATAAATTCCGGATTGAGCCTTGCCACAAGGATATAGGCGAGAAGAAGCAGGACGGCTGCGGCTATCGGGATGGAAACGGCAAGAATGATTTTTTTCCTACGGTCACTGCGGATTCCCGGAGCGCCGGATTCGCCTGCCGTCTCAGGCACAGGCTGCGGTGCCGGACCGGATTCTGATACAGCCTCGGGCCCTTCTTCCGGTTCGGGAGCGGCTTCCGGTTGCGGCTCTGACGCAGGCTGCGACTCAGGTTCTGACGCAGGCGTCGGTTCGGTCTCCGACTCAGGTACCTGCACTGACTCAGAAACCGGCGCAGACTGGCCCTCGGGTTGCGGCTCAGTCTCCGGCACGGGCTGCAACTCAGGCGTCCGCCCAGGCTGCGGAGCCTCCATTATCTGCTTCAATTCCTCTACTGCGGCCGAAACCTCCTCTTTTGTCTCCTGATGTGTCTTCAAGGATACGGGAGCAAGTCCGAACCCTTCCGGATAAATATCGATGTCTTCGTCGGAAACAAAGAAGAAATTGTTTTCCCGGGTCGCACGCAGACGGCCCAATGCAGGGAATACCACCACCTTCTTCTCCTGCAGCACCTCCTTCATCTCTCCGACAAAATCGGCGATAATCCGCTGCGCCACATCCTCGTCCACATTGTTCGACCTCGAATACAGATTTGCCAGAAGATTGTCCTCTTCTTTCGACGGCCTGAAAGACAACCTCCTGTAAGGCGGATTTATGGTATATCCCTTGTCGGAAAACGAAGCCGGCACGAGTTCGGCCACGAAAGTACCGAGCCCCGGCAATGTCACCCTGTCATGGTCGAGAATGAGTTCCCGTACCATTTTTGACAACAAATCTATATTCATTATGCAGCTATTTCCTGCAAAGGTATAAAAAAACGCCAAAAAAATTTGCAGCTATGAAATATTGTTGTACCTTTGCAATCCCGTTCGGGAAATTCCCCGTGCGGACAGACAAATATTCCTGAATAGCTCAGTTGGTTAGAGCATCTGACTGTTAATCAGAGGGTCCCAGGTTCAAGTCCTGGTTCAGGAGCCAAAGAAAATACACTTACCAAGCAAGCACCTGCGTTCAACCCGCAGGTGCTTTTTTCGTATATGGAGGTGTATGTTGAGTGCATTGCCGGTGCGTCTCGTAATGTCCGATTTTATTTAAGAATTTCGGACATTTTGCCGTTATATTAAGAGGAAAAGTGTAACTTTGCGCTATTAATCATAGTGTATATTTGCAGTCCCCACAGTAGTGCCAGGCCGGACATTCTTGGAAAAGGTTTTCCTTTTGCATGAAGAGTTTAACCGTCCCAATGGCTGTACGCATATCGAACGTATCACACGACACATGTATGATATTGTAAAGATGATGGACAAGCCGTTTGCAATGGGAGCAATGCAGAATGTACAATTATACGAGGACATTGTGACTCATCGTAAAAAGTTCACGGCATGGAGCGGACTGGATTATACAACTCATCTTCCGCATACAATATCATTTCTTCCTCCTGAAAGCATTGAAGAAGCTTTGCGGGACGACTATAAACAAATGCAAATCGGCTTCATTTATGCTGATGCGCCCTCGTTTGATGAGATTATGGAGCGATTGAGCGAGTTGCAAAACAGATTTAGGTCATTGGAATGGGAAAACAGTCATTGAGGTATGGCAAACATAAATATTGATATAAACGACAAAGCATAGCGACAATCTGCAATATAATTGAGTTATCAAACCATTATAAATAAGCAAGATATGATTACTTCCATTAAAGGGATAAACCCGAATATGATAGCAAACAATCTTGAGCCTTTCCGACCGACACATCCCGGGGAAGTGCTGAAAGATGAATTGGAGTATAGAAAAATATCCCAGAGACAATTGGCGGCAGAAATGGGAATTTCATACACGCTGCTTAATGAAGTACTGAACGGCAAGAGACAGGTGAATACAGAACTTGCATTGCTTGTCGAGGCGGCATTGGACATTCCTGCGGAATCTCTTTTGCAGATGCAGGCAAGATACAATATGCTTACAGCCAAACGGAATAAATCGTTTATGGAAAAACTGCAGAATGTCCGTAAGATTGTCGCCGCACTTTAATTGCCGGCCATTTACCATTTATAGAAAATCTTCCGATTTGATTTCTGATGAAATTGAGTTGGAAGATTTTTCGTTTATGTGCCATGACGGTGCAGCAGATTGTAGACTGCCGATTCCCCGGCAACTTGAATCTCGACATATAAAGGCCAGAATCGCCGCTGAAAAATCACAGGAATAAGACAAGGTGAATTTTTATTTATAAAGTTGCAAGATTTCACAACTTTTGCTATCTTTGTAGCATGGATAAAGAGCGGGAGATACTATATTACAAAAATTACTTCATTGACTTCTTCATGTCATTGCAGGTTGGAGCCAGAAGAAAAATATCTTACGTTCTCGATATGCTGAAAACACAAGAACGCCTAAGCAGCAATTTTGTAAAGCACATCCGGGATGGGGTATTTGAAATGAGGGCGAGCCATGAAGGAAACATTTACAGGGCTTTCTTCATATTTGACGAGGGCAATATCGTAATGCTTTTCAACGGCTTCCAGAAGAAGACGCAGAAAACACCCGAAAAGGAAATAGAAAAGGCTATAAGGCTGAAAAAGGAATACTATGAAAGCAAACACTAACATACACAGCATGGATGCCGTACTTGATGAAATGTACGGCAAAGTCGGGACACCGGAGCGTGACGAGTTCCGCAGGGAAGCATATATGTATTGTGCCGGACAGATGATACACGATGCCCGCAAGCAGGAGAAGATGACACAGGACGAACTGGCGAAAAGGACCGGGACAACAAAATCTTATATTTCCAAAATAGAGAACGGATATGTAGAACCCGGTGTAGGTCTGTTCTTCAGAATCATTGACGCCCTCGGAATGAGGGTCGAGGTTGTCAGACCCATTGCTGACCCTGCGTGAATTTTCAGACGGAATACATACTTAACGATACGCCCTCTTGCAGCAATGTGAGAGGGTTTGTCGTATAATATAAAGGCCGGAGCCGTTGCTGAAAAATCACGGGAATAAGACAGTAGCAAATTACTAGCAAATAAAATTCAGTCAGATTTGATTTTCAGCGCAATATAACCGAATTTTGGCCGAAATTAGATGCGCAATACTCCACGAGTGTCAAAAACATTTTCTATCTTTGTGGCGTTATCGCAAGATAGCAGACATATTTGATGAAAGTGTTTCGCTTTCCTTTCTTGGGAATCTGGAAAATTCAAAAAGGACAAGGATTGGCAATGACACTCATCACATCGTATTGATAGTCGTATGCACTTATCATATACAGGTGTGGAGTATTGCGTTGTTTATTTGTCCTTATGGCATTCCAGAGCCACCCAAGAAAATAAACGAACAACTCCACACTTTCTTTTTGTTTACCAATAATATCTGTCTTGGAGTTGGGCAGTAGAGTAAAGTCATGGACAAATTAGACAAAGAACTCTTGTTCGGCTACAAAGAAGTTGTGCTGTACTATGAGCAAAAAGTAAAGAATAATCCACATGGATTCTATTTCAAAAGGCCACGCCTGCAGAATTATCTAAATGACAAAAAGAGAATTATTACTCTTAAAGACAATTTGGATGACACCGAACTTCAGAGAAAATTCAAAGAATATCCTGTGTCGTTTTTCTGTTTTTCTCGAACAAAAGCACATTCAACAATACCGTCACTTCTTGCTCATTTACGCAATTCTTTCGCTCATGGCAGTTTTGTTATTATGCCTATTGACAAACAATTATATTATTGTTTCACAGATATTTATCCCAATAGTAAAAAGAAAGGGCAAATATCAATGAAAGGGCAGATACCAGTGAAAGCATTTAGGAAGTTTATTCTGGAATTGAAAGAAAACCAACAAAAATAAGTATCATGAAAAAGATTTTAACATTACTGGCTATAGGAATAGTCGGTCTTACCTCTTGTAAGAAAGAGGAACCTGAGATTATTAGTGTCTGGTTCGAGGAATACGAATTATTGTATTCATCTTATAAAGACTTTGATGACCCATATCCTCCGATCAGTGCAGGACAAGATTTGTATAGAGAGTGCGGAATAGAATGTATCTTCAGCGGATATAATTTAAGAACTTACGGATTTGATGCAGCATGGTCTGTTTCCTGCGATGCTGACTGGTGCCATTATGAATATGAAATAATGGGAAACCCATATGTCGACTACACATATTCTGGAAGTGACGTTCGAATTAGATGTCCTCTTAAACTCCGCGTAACCGTAGATGAAAACGCAACCGGAGAGACAAGATACGCTAACATTGATTTGACATGCAACGGCAACCCATTTACAGTTACAATAACCCAGCTTGGAGCACCGTCAGTTACAGTTTCAACTCCAGGAACTCTGACACAAGAATTAGGCAATAAAGATTTGCTTTATGCAACTTCTTTGAAAATATCTGGAGAACTGAATGATAAAGATTTAGAAACTATCAAAGGTTTACGAGAAGTAGAAACGCTTGATTTAACGGAAGCAATCATTGACGATTTGCCAGATGAAATGTTTTGCATGAATCAAACAATAAAACATGTGAAACTTCCAGAGACAATAAAAGTAATACATCCTCGTACATTCGCGTTCAGTTCTCTTGAATATATTTATTTCCCAGCAGGCGTAGAAACGATAGAAGACGGAGAGAGAGATACAAATGAATATTCTTGGAAATATTTTGGTGCATTTGCCAATACCAATCTTGCAGCAATTGAGTTTGCTCCTAACTCAAAATTGAAATACATCGGGGAATGTGCATTTGCCGGTGCAGGGGAAGAGTATTACAGGTCATACAATGACACTTATAGTTATACTCTTGATTTAACGCTCCCTGCAAGTTTGGAAACGGTTGCAAATTATGCCTTTTCTCATAATTCAAGAGGAAGCTACCCTAATTATGAAAGCAGAAAACCGACAGTGAAAATCGGTTTTGAAGAGGGGTCAAAACTAAAATCATTTGGCGGAACATTCTTACTAAATTCCATATCCATTGACGCAGGCAATTGTACAATGGTTGATTATATAGGAAATTTATACGCTGAATATGTCTCGGTTGCAATAGGGACACAGATACCTCCAGCATCAGGTGGTGTTGCTTCAAGTACAAGTTCATATCTCTATGTTCCTAAAGGATGTGTCGGAGCGTATTATGAAGCAGATGGTTGGAAACAGTTCGACATAATCAAAGAAATAGAATAAGAATAAAGTCAAACCGTCCCTCCGCTGCAATGGTGGAGGGACATTAGATGATACGAATTATGACAAAATTTGCTAAAATACTGTTACTGATTTTATTGTCATCCATTTTTTCTTGTGAGAAGCCCCAAATTAATAATGGAATTAACCAACAGGAACAGACATCAATAGGAACAATTAATGCTACTACGACATATATTGGAACTTCAACTGCTAAATGGTGCAGGTATTTTATATGCGATATTAATCAGCTTGATTTAATAATGACATTAACCCAACAAATCCATGAAGCCTGCATGAATGGCGATTATAAAGGCAGTCTGATTCTTTCTAATACTTTAATTCATAGTATTCAACCTATATATAAGGAAACAAGTGACAATTCTCGGTTGTCATACAATATTGCCCCGGGAACTTATATCGTTATGTCTGAAAGAAGAATTAATTATGATTATGCAAATATTTATCCGGAAAAAACGGATGTAACAATGTTAGGTACTTTTGGATACTTATATAAAGTAATTCAAGTGGAAAGCGGCCAAACATACAATGTTGCTTTTGTTTTTCAAGATTATAAACCTCAATAATCTGCACTATTATGTCTACAATATCTAAAGCATTTCAAGTTTTCAAAAGTAATATCAGAGGAATGAAGTAGCACCTACAACTAATGGATGCTTCGTTGGTCAATGCGGATAAAATATGTCGTTTGGCTGCAAAGAAAAAATCAGCAGGCACAATAGGAGATGCATTAAAATCTATCGAAATTTATCCACAACTTAACACACCGTGCAGAGCAAGAGATATTAGCCGAACATTTATTACAGCACGAGTGAAAGTGCACGAACAAGCCATAGTAGATTTATACAGATATTTTATGTATTATCTTCTTAACCTTATTAAAGAATTTATGACTATTGCTCCTATACGCCTGCTTAAAGGTGTCGCTGCCAGTTCTGAAAACCAAATTCCATATTTGGATATTTTATCTCATAATAAGAATGAACTGATAGAGATTATGTCAAAAGCAGTCTTAAAAAGGTTTGAAAATGAAAGGAGTACTCAAAAAGTACTAAAGAGACTTTTAACTTTTTCTGGTATTAGCTTAAATGAAACAGTAAAACAAGAAGCACTATTATATCTAAACATTCGGCATCTTATTATTCATAATAATTCGAAAGCCGATGAAACATTTATAAAAATGAATAATGGCTTCGTTAAGATAAATAGTAGAAACAAACTTGTAATAAATTATGAATTATCATCAAGGGCAATTCAAACCGTTTATACTTTGTGTTCTGAAATGGATAATAAACTAATTGAAAAACAGTTATTAAATCCGATTATAACAGCAAGCATACAAGAAGAAAATATATAACACTTCTACATCTCTCCCAACAAGGGGGGATTTCCTATCTCATTACATATCATTCCATTATCGGCGCACTAATTTCGAGAGGGGCATATAAATTGAAAAATAAGGAAAATAAACAGCAAGTCGAGAGTAGAAGCCTAATTTATTCGGATTATACCGAGACGCAGCGTTTATTGTAGAGCTTTGCTCTAAATTATAGCGTAGGCTGGAGAATGAATAGAGAACAACGAGATTAAGACAACTCAATTTATTGATTTACAAAGATATTACTTTATGTTTAACCCAGTATCTGCTGGCGTAAATATGTTAGCAAACCTGTTAGCAAAGTTATAGTACAGTCACGGCAAGGCTTCATAACTCGCTGATTTTCATTGTGCGAAGCACCGCTCAACTGGTTACTGTTAATCAGAGGGTCCTATGTTCAAGTCCTGAACGTCATCACATCCGGATATCCTGATTTTCAATGGAAGCGATACGACGGTAAATAAGAAGTGACGCCAAGGCAGCCATGACGACAAAGGCAGCGAAAGCCGCAGGATACATGGCGGAAAAATCCCGCAGTGGCATATCCATGAAAAAGGCGTCGAGCCTGTCCGAATAAATATTCCGGGCAATCCCGACCACTGCCGTCGACGCTGCCGCCACAAGGAAATTGACAACGGAAACGACGATGACATACGGGCAGGAAAGTGCCCAAGGAGAATATCCGAGCTTGAAAAGTATCGCATGGAAAGTACGGTTTTTCTCGACCACCAGATAAGTCCCGAGCACAAGGATAACCAAGGAAATGACGCTGATAAGCAGGCCGATTCCGGCCATTATCGCCAATGCCGCCTTCAGGAAAAGAGCGACCCGGCCCGTGGCGTCCTTGCCTTCGGATACCATATAGCCGTTCTCGTTCATGAATGACACAAAACCGGCTTCTCCGGCGTTGTCCGTCTTCAATATCAGCCTCAGAGGCTGCATTTCCCGACCGTAGCCGTAGGTTTCATTGGCATAGGCAAGGAAATCATCAGGCACGAGAATGGTGTTGATCCTGTTCGAAAGCCCGACAATCCGTCCGGTGAATTTTCCCGACTGCCTCCCCGAAATACGGAAGACTATATCCACCGACTTCACCAATTCCTCGGACAGCTGCGGCAGGCCCTGGGCCGGAGCGAAAGCGAAATTGTACAGGTCAAGATAGTTTCTCGGTATGATGACAGGCACATTGCCGTCCTCGGGTGTAGAATCCCAGTCTTCCTGCGGAGCGTCGACGAAGCTGTCCGGGACCGATTCGAAAAACATGTCGGTGGACATCACCATTCCGCCAACGGACACTTCGGCATATATACTGAAATCCGACGCCCTGAACTTCCCTATTTCATCGGCAAACCCCTGCGCCTCCAATTTCCTGATTTCCTCATCTGAAAAAGTGTTTCCCCTGCCGGCCTTCAGGGACCTCAACGGAGTCACTGTCTTCGTCAGAACGACGTAGTCACCTTCGGCCAATGAAGAATTTCCGACAAGCAGCGGGGACACGTCGGAATAAAAGCAAATTCCGAACAACAGAATCGAAACACCGACGATACTGCTGAGAAAATATCCGGCCAACTGACCGAATCTCAGATGCTTGCGTATTATTTTCCACAACAGTCCCATACCTTCAGAGATTTATCAGTTCATCATAATCCATGGGAAGCTGATTGCCCAATGAGGTGACTATCACGCCGAAATCCCGTTCACTCCTCTCCTGCGCAAGTATTTCCGACATTTTCTCCGCATTGTCCGCATCGAGATGGCTCACAGGCTCGTCCATCAGCAGAAAGTCAAGAGGCTGGGCCAAGGCCCTTATGAAGGCTGTACGCTGCCGCTCTCCGAGAGACAGTGTGGCCGCCTGACGCTCCGACTTGTCTTTCAGACCAAGCAAGGCGAGCATTCCGGACACGCGTTCCGGAGAAAAATATCCGGTAATCCTGTTCTTTATCGCAATGTTTTCATATACAGTCAGTTCCGGAAACAGTTCCAGATCCTGGAACATAAGGCCAAGCGATTTCCTGCGCAGATTCCTCCATTCGGAAACGCCCAAGGTCCTGACGTCGGTACCGTCAAAACATATCTTTCCGAAATAATCGGACCGCGTCCCGAACAGGAAATTACAAAAGGACGACTTCCCGTGACCGGAAGCCGCCTTTATGAGATATGTCCTGCCTTTTTCAAATGTCCTGTCCGTATTCCACAGGTCCGAACCCGTGACATCATCGGAATCGAAATAGGCCGGATACAGATTTTCGATATTGATGGTATTCATCAGACAAAATCAGATGCCCGATCAATAATTCAGGTTTACCGCATCCTGCAGAAGGGATACTGCAATTTCAAGCGGATTCTTGCTGCCGCTGACCTCAACGACGATCTCGCATCCGAACATGGTCGGCTGCGTCATGTAGGCAAATTCAAACGGACTGAGAACCGCTATGGTTTCTGCATCCAATTCATCTTTCAGCAAATCGGTCAGCTTGTCCACATTGACTCCGAAATATGAATAGTTGCCGCTTGCAGCGCCCCCCTTCTTCGAGAAATTGCCATCGGCTTTTTTCAAACCTTTCCTGAAATCGGAAGAAGTGGAAACATATAGTTCCTTGCCGTCAACACCGTAATAGATGTCAATATTGTCGTCCACCTCTACGGAATAGCAATTGTCATCGGTTTCCGAACCGCCTATCATCTTGTTCACCGGGGAAATGAATTCGTCATTGTCCACTTTGGCGATTGCGGTGGCATCAATGTCTTCAAGATCTCCGTAATAATCCAACTTGAGATCATTCAGCCCGGCAACTATTTCTCCCGTAAAGGAACTCATTACATCTTCGACTATGCTTGGCAACGACAGGCTGCTGACAATACCTGTCCTGGACAGAAATTCCTTGAAATCCACATTCATGGCCAATACGGCAACAGCGTCTTCCGACAGATATTTGAAATAGTCGCCGCTGACAGTAGCGATATAATCGTATTCCTTTTCCATGCGTTTGCGTTCCTTGGCAGGAAAATCAATGCCTGCGGCAGCCTTTACGGCAGACTTTTCAAAAACGGCGGTCGCATAGACGTATGTATCAGCGAAATCAGGCACAGTCAGACCGTAATCTTCAAGTAACCTGTAGTCCTCGAGTTCTCCGGACGCCATAAGGTCGTCAAGGAGTTCTCCGGTATTGAGCAAGGCCCATACGTCCGAACCGGAAGAAGCCACGGACTTGAACGAAGGCACACCTTTTATATTGTTCTTCTGCTCCATGCCCTCAATGACTTCCTCTATGTCAAGTTCGTCATCATTCATATATCCGTCCACGTCGTAATGGACATATCCGTAGTTCTTGAAAAGGACGACGGCGGTCTCATAGTCGCAGAAATAAATGTAATCGTCAGCCTCCTCGAACTCGAAATCCCCATAGGTCAGGGTTGTGATGTTGTCCAAGAGCGTTTCACGGTCCTTGATACCGAAAAGGATATTCAACTCTCCCATCTCCTCGTACTCGGCATCATAAGTACCGTACAGGTAAATTTTGGATTTGAGGTTCAGGCCCGAGGCCCTTGCCGGATCTTCAAGCATGGCCTTGACGCATTCTCCGAACTCATCGTCCCAATAATCGCTGAAATACTTCTCGAAAGCCCTGATGGCGGAAGTGTTGTCCTCGATGCCGCTTTTGGAAACGATACTGCCCGCATCCACGCAGAAGACAACATCGGCGTCTTCCGGAATGTATTTCACATAACTTTCGGTGGAAGAACATGACGAGATGAAGATTGCTGCAAGCGCAATCAATCCTGCGGTTAGAAAATGTTGTGTTTTCATGATTTTGTGGTATTAAATGAATGAATATGTCTTTCAGCTTCTTGTCGCTCCGAACTTCTCCGACAGAAGACGGGTGACGGCAGTAACCTTTTCGTCAAGAAGGCTGTCCGACACGGCTTCGCAGATGAAGCGGAGATAAGGCTCAGTATTGGAAGGGCGGATATTGAACCACCAGTCCGGAAACTCCACCCTGTAACCGTCGAAATCCATCATTGCCTCGGGTTTTTCAGCACTTGTGAAATAATCCCTGACTGCATCCATCGCCCCCTTTTTGTCTTCCACTCTGAAATTTATCTCTCCCGAGTTCCTGTATTTCTCTATGTTTCCGATCAGTGCGCTGACGGAGATACCTTTCTTCTTCATGGATGCCACTACGTTGAGGACGAGGATTGATGCCAACAGGCCGCTGTCGGAATAGAAAAAGTCCCGGAAATAATAATGCCCGGCCAATTCCCCGCCGTAGACTCCGTCAAGCTCACGCAGTTTTCTCGCTGCAAATGCCCGTCCCACCTTCCATGTATACATCTGCGCTCCCATTGGCACGAGATATTCTCCCACGGCCTTTGAACTCCTTATATCCTGAAGGACAATGCCCTTCTCCCCTCTCTCTTCAAGGAAGTAATGCCCGAGCACGGCTATCATGAGGTCCGGGGAAATGAACCTTCCGTTTTCATCCACGAACATCACGCGGTCGGCATCGCCGTCATATATGACACCAATATCGGCTTTCGTCTTGCGGACAAGTTCCTGCAAAGCCTCCACATTCTTAGGGATAAGCGGATTAGGCTCATGGTTCGGGAAACGTCCGTCCATCTCGTCGAAAATATAGGCCGGAGCCGTTCCGAAAATTTCCTTGGCAAAAAGGGTGGACATTCCGTTCGAGAGGTCCATGGCTATCTTCAGATCCGAATAATCCCCCTTGTATTTCATCAGGAAATCAAGGTAGTCCTTTCTTATATCCTTCTGGTACACCTGTCCTTTCCTCCCGGCCGGAGGGCAGGCCCTTTCTTCTTCTATCCATGTGCGTATCTGTCCGAGACCGTTGTCAAGACCTACCGGCAGGGCGTTGGCCGAAGATACCTTCATGCCGTTGTATTCTGCAGGATTATGGGAAGCCGTAATCTGGACTGAGGCCTCGAAACCGTAATTGGCCGTACCGAAATAGACCATCGGCGTGGTGGAGAGGCCCAAATCATAGACGTCTGCCCCCGCATCCTTGATACCCTTTACAAGATAGTCATGGATTTCAGGAGAAGATACCCTGCAGTCGCGTCCGACCAATACCTTGTCCGCTCCCAACAGTTCCGGAAGGAAGTATCCGACCTTGTATGCCGTATCCTTGTCGAAATCCACATTGTAGACACCTCTGATGTCGTATGCATGAAAAGCTCCCATAATCAGTCGATTTTAGTTTTATAATGAGCCGAAACCTTGCCCCTCGCAATGTTCTGCAGCTTTTTCGCTATCAGTTTCCTCCGTATCGGGGCCACTTTGTCGACAAATATCTTCCCGTCGAGATGGTCGAGTTCGTGCTGGACCATCCTACATGCGAATTTATCGAATTCTTCCGTAACTTTTTCAAATTTTTCGTTAAAAAATTCAACTTTTATTTTCGCAGGCCTGCGCACTTCGGCGAAAATCCCGGGAACGCTGAGGCAACCTTCCGAATAATCGGCCGTCACGCTGCTTTCCTCCAATACGACCGGATTGATCATAACCCGTTTGAAATCTTTCAGATAGGGGTATGTGTCGGCCAATTCACGGCCGTCCACCATAATGATTCTTTCGGACACGCCAACCTGAGGTGCCGCCAATCCGCAGCCGTCCGCAGTCGCAAGAGTTTCCTCCATGTCGGCTATCAGTGCCGCAATCTCCTCTTTTCTGTCCATGTCCGCCTGCTTCGCCGGAGTTCTCAAGACCTCCGACCCGTATAGATAAATAGGTAATTTCATGACTGTTATAATCCTTTTATATATTTCAATGTCCGTTTTTCGTTCTGTCAATGTAACTCTGCAGGATAATGGCTGCGCTTATCTTGTCCACGGAAGCCTTGTCCCTCCTGTCCTTCGCCTTCATCCCCCCGTCAATCATGGCCCTGTGGGCAAGTACGGATGTAAATCTCTCGTCCTCAAGCTCTACCGGGATTCCGGGAAAACGTTTTTTCAGCAGATTGAGAAACGCGTCCACGTCTTTCGCCGCTTCCGACGGCCTGTTGTCCATATTCATGGGATAGCCGACGACGAATTTCACAACATTTTCTTTTTCAGAGTAACTTTTGAGATAATCTATTATCTTTGCAGAATGTACTGTATCCAATGCTGACGCAAAGATTCCGAGAGGGTCGCTTACAGCCACGCCGACCCTTTTCCTTCCATAATCTATGCCGATAATCCTGTCCATAACGGATACAAAGGTAACATAAATTTATATGCAAACCAAAGACAAAAAAATCAGGAATTTCCGCCTCATAGTCGTTGACGACGAGACGCACAGGCACATCCGCTCCGTCCGTTTCACGAAGAACGGCGTCATCGTCTTCGGCGTATCCGCTGCGGTGATAATTTTCCTTGTCATATATGCGCTCGTGGCGTTTACCCCTCTCAGGACATTCATTCCCGGCTATCCGGACGCCGTCACGAGGCGTGCTGCCATCCAGAATGCCATGAAAGTGGATTCGCTTGAAATGATAGTGTCACGTTGGGCCCTTTATTCCGAAAATCTGAAAAGGATCTTCGAAGGCGAGGAACCCGTAAGGATCGACAGTCTGATCAAGAGTGCCGGGCCGATGTCCAAAACGGACTTTCAGAAGGAGGCGTTCCGCCAGCAGGACTCGGTGTTGAGAAGCAGTATCGCCGAGGAAGAGCAGTTCGGCATTTCGGCAGGCAATACACGGGACCTCCGCATAGAAGGCATGCATTTCTTCGTTCCCGTAAAAGGTGTGGTTTCCTTGGGATATGACAAGGTTTCGCATCCGTACATCGACATCACGGCTCCGGCCAATACAGTCGTGAAGGCCGTTCTTGACGGGACGGTAATATACGCCGGCTGGAACGACGAATCAGGATATTCGATAGCCCTGCAGCACGACAACGACATAGTTTCCATATACAAGCACAATCAGAAACTGCTGAAAAAGGCCGGAGACAAGGTTACCGCAGGCTCGTCGATAGCATTGCTCGGCAACACCGGAAGCCTCAGCACCGGTGACCACCTTCATTTTGAACTCTGGTACAAGGGTGAGGCCGTGGACCCTGCAAAATACATCAATTTCTAATGGAAAAGCGACGCATAGCAATTCTCGGCTCCACAGGCTCGATAGGACGTCAGGCATTGGACGTGATAAGCCAGCATCCCGACCTGTTTGAGGTGGAACTTCTGACAGCCAACAACAACGACAGTCTCCTGATAGAGCAGGCGATTAAATTCAACGCCAATTCGGTGGTAATCTGCAACGAAGACAAATACGAAGCCGTGGCCGAAGCCTTGCAGCCGCACTGTATCAAGGTCTTTGCAGGCATGGATTCCGTCTGCGGACTTGTCGGAGAAGACAATATCGACATGGTGCTCGCCGCCATGGTCGGCTTCAGCGGGCTCAAACCCACATTGGCCGCCATAAAGGCAGGCAAGGCTATAGCATTGGCAAACAAGGAGACACTTGTCGCCGCAGGCCATATCGTAATGGAGGCGGCCCACAGATACAGGGTACCGGTTCTTCCGGTGGATTCCGAACATTCGGCCATTTTCCAGTGCCTGCTATGCTCGCCGGACGCCGAAATCGCCAGACTGCACCTTACCGCTTCCGGAGGCCCGTTCAGGACATGGGACAAGGACAGAATCGCCCGTGCGCGCAAGGAAGATGCCCTGAAGCACCCGCAATGGAAGATGGGAGACAAGATCACCATAGATTCGGCCACCATGATGAACAAAGGATTGGAAATAATCGAAGCCAGATGGCTTTTCGACACCCCTGTCGAAAAGATAAACGTCATCATCCACCCGCAGTCTGTCATTCATTCCATGGTGGAATTTCATGACGGCGCCGTCATTGCCCAGATGGGCTGTCCCGACATGAGGGAACCGATACAGTTCGCTCTCGGATACCCGGCCCGGCTGCCGCTCGACAACAGGAAATTAGATTTCGCCGCCCTCGGGCACATCGAATTCCATGAGCCGGACATGGACAGGTTCCCCGCATTGGATATTGCACGCAGAGCCTCGGACAAGGGCGGAAACATGCCGTGCATAATGAATGCGGCAAATGAAGTTGCCGTAAGGGCATTTCTCGAAGACAGGATAGGATTCTACGACATCACCGACATTGTAACCGAATGTATGGATGGCGTGGATTTTGCGGCATCGCCCGACCTTGCCTCTATCTACGCTACGGACGAGGCAGCCAAGGCCAAGGCGACCGAAATTATACGGACACGATATTGATTATAAGGAAAGATGGTAGTTCTCATCAAGATAATACAGGTTATTCTCGCACTTTCGATTCTGATTCTCATTCATGAATTCGGACATTTCTGCTTTGCCAAACTTTTCAAGATAAGGGTGGAGAAATTCTACCTTTTCTTCGATGCCGGCTTTGCCCTTTTCAGGTTCAAGCCGAAAAAATCCGAAACGGAGTACGGGATAGGCTGGCTTCCGCTCGGAGGCTATTGCAAGATTGCCGGAATGATAGACGAATCGATGGACACCGAGGCCATGAAAAGCGAGCCCAAGCCATGGGAATTCAGGAGCAAACCGGCATGGCAGAGACTTCTCGTAATGGCCGGAGGCGTGCTGTTCAACTTCATTTTCGCCATCCTTGTATATATAGGTCTGATGGCCGGATGGGGTGAAAGCTACATCAGCAATGAAAACAACAGCATCTATGTCAATGAACTGGCGTACGACATGGGATTCCGGACAGGCGACAGGATACTGATGATTGACGACGAGAAACCGGAGCGCTTCGAAATGCTTCAGGCCGATATAGTCAGGAATACCGCCGACAAGGTCACCATACTCAGGGACGGAGACACGTTGGACATCTACATCGACCACAGCAAGATAGGCGACATGCTCAATTCGACCGGCATGTTTTCATTGGCCGTGCCTTTCGTCATCGACACTGTCATGGAGACTTCCGTAAACCATGACGCCGGACTTGCAAAGGGCGACAGAATCATCTCCATAGACGGGGAAAAGTTCGAGTATGTGCAGGATTCGAGAAAAATCCTCGCAGCGCATGCCGGATCAGCCGTCACCGCAGAAGTGATAAGAGGGGCGGACACATTGGCAATGCCCCTGCAGGTGGACACGTCCGGACTTCTCGGCATATATACGCAGCTGCCCGGAATAGAGACAAGGGAATACACCCTGTGGTCGGCTGTACCTGCCGGCATCAGACATACATTCACTACAATAGGAAGTTACGTACAGGATCTGAAACTCGTGTTCAACCCGAGCACGGAAGCCTACAAGTCCGTGGGAAGCTTCATTACCATCGGGCAGATTTTTCCGTCCAAATGGAACTGGTACGGGTTTCTCAACATTCTGGCACTGCTGTCCATCATGCTGGGGGTAATGAACCTGCTGCCGATTCCGGCATTGGACGGAGGTCATATAGTGTTCACCCTGTACGAAATGATTACCGGAAAGAAACCTTCGGACAAATTCCTCGCCGGAGCACAGGTCATAGGCATGATCCTGCTTTTCGCCATCATGATATTGGCCTTCGGCAATGACATAGGGAGACTTGTCAGATAGGCAATAAGACAATAAACGAAAAAACATATCCACCATGAAACCGATCATCAGATTATTTGCAGCAGCCATCGTATTGGCAATCATTGCTTCATGCGGAAACGGAAACAGAAAGCCCCTGCTTCCGAACGTCAGCGGCAAGGCCGGAGAAGTAATCGTCGTGCTCAACAAATACGACTGGGAGGGTGACCTCGGGAATGACGTCAGGGAACTCCTTGCAAGCGACTGTCCGTTCCTGCCGCAGAGGGAACCGCTCTACACCCTCATCAACATTGCCCCAGTCAATTTCACCAATATCTTCCAGATACACCGCAACCTCGTGCTGATAAACGTGGACAGATCTGTCACGGAAGCGAAAGTGGCCTACCGCACCGACGTATGGGCCACCCCGCAGTGTGTCATAAGCATCGATGCGCCGGACAGCAAGACTGCCATAGAGCTTTTGGATGAAAACAGCGACACCATTCTCGAAATGCTTGAACAGGCGGAAAGGAACCGCATCATAGCCAATTCCATAATGTATGAGGAGCGTTCCCTGATTCCGGTAATCACGGCGTTCGCAGACGGAGCGCCGCATTTCCCTACGGGTTACGTGCTCAAAAAACAGACGCAGGACTTCCTCTGGATAGCATACGACACTCAGTACACCATGCAGGACGTCTTCATCTACAAATATCCGGCAGAAGGTACGGAAGATGAGCTCAGCCTGCAGAAAATCATAGACAAGAGGAACGAGGTCCTGAAAGCCAACGTGCCCGGCATGTTTGAAAACACATACATGATCACAAGCACCGCCGCAGACCCGTCCCTTGAATATATAAAGTACAACGGCCGGCATTTCGCTCAGGTCAGAGGTCTGTGGGAAGTCTACAACGACTACATGGGCGGACCGTTCGTCTCGCATTCATTCTACAGCAGGGACGGAAAGGAAATCATTGTCCTTGAAGGTTTTGTATATGCTCCAAGATATGACAAGAGAAACTATCTGCGCCAGGTCGAATCCATTCTCTATTCGTTCGAATGGGCAGATAAAGAAGAAAAAGAATAAAAATATTTTGTCATAAAAAAAATATTACATACCTTTGCACTCCCCAAAGAAAGGAGGGGACTGTAAAAAGTTTGAAGTTTGTTTTGCGGTAAGAACAAAGCCGTCAAGCGAATGACGACGCAGCAACCTTGGCGGTTGTGAGGAGGAATGAGCGACGACAATGCAGTTATTACCCAAAAGAAACGAAAAAAAGTTTGAAGTTTGTTTTGTCGCAAGACAAGAAAGACGAGTGAGGAGGAAAGGAGTTTACTTTGGTAAATGACTGACGACGAGACGAAGTCTGACGCAGTATTGCGGCAAAAGAAACGATAAACGGTGGGTTCGTATAACGGTTAGTACTCAAGATTTTCATTCTTGCAATAGGGGTTCGATTCCCCTACCCACTACGAAAATATAAAAAATAAAAACAATGGCAAATCACGCATCAGCAGACAAGCGCAATCGCCAAAGCGAGAGGCGCAGATTGCATAACAGGTATTATGCGAAGACTACGAGAAACGCAATACGTGCGTTGAGAAACACTACTGACAAGGCTGCAGCAGAAGCCAATGCTCCGAAAGTCTATTCAATGATTGACAAACTTGCCAAAATCGGAGTGATTCACAAGAACAAGGCTGCAAACCTCAAGAGCGGTATAGCAGTTTACATCAACAGACTTTCATAGAAAAAATTAACCATTTAAAGGTTTTCAATAGCTGAAAAAGAAGCTGTCACAACTTCGACAGCTTCTTTTTCATAAAAACAAAAAATCGGGATGTAGCGCAGTTGGTAGCGCACTACGTTCGGGACGTAGGGGTCGGGCGTTCGAGTCGCCTCATCCCGACCGAAAATCTCCTAAGATGCAATATTCCAGCATCTTAGGAGATTTTTAGCAAAATGGGCGGAACAAATACGGGCCAGTATCAATAAATCTGACAATTCTATCCGTTTTTTTCGGGAAATTTCAATACATTTGTAGAATATTGTGACTGACCAAAATAAAGGAAGATAATATGAAGATCCGACATCTGATCGCATCGATACTCGTGTGTACGCTGCCTTTCGCCATTTCATGCGAAGGCCCTGAAGAACTGACACCTGAAGAAAACGGCGGCAATACCGAAACTCCGGTTGATCCGGATGACCCGTCAGGTGAGGAGAATCCGGACGAGGAGGACCCGCAGCCTGAAGAGCCTGAAATCACGCATTATACATTGGTGTCGGAAGCAATGGAGGACTGGAGCGGAGAATATCTCATTGCATTCAAGGACTCCGAGAGGATTCTCGTATTCGGTGCATGGGATGAGGACACTTACGGACAGCCGGCATCCGAAAACGGCAGCGAAATCAACTTCATGACATATCTCGAGACTGAAGGCGTCCCCGTGGAAAAGGGTGACCCGTACAGATCCGTGATTGAGAAGGTCGGCAGCCACTATTCCATAAACGTATCGAATGTGGGATATATCGGATACACCGGAAGCAAGAACAGTCTTTCCCGCACGGAAACAGCCCCGACCGCAAGCGATACGGAATATCTGTGGGACATAACATATTCCGATGACATCCGGCTGACAAACGCAGGCTCTACGGACAGAAGGCTGCAGTGGAACAATTCCGCACCGAGGTTCGTGGCCTACAAAGGCTCGCAGCAGGAACTGACACTTTACAGAAGAGGCGCAGTTTCCGGACTGCCTGTCGACCCCGGCACGGACCCTGATGATCCGGGTACCGACCCCGACGATCCTGATGATCCTGTCATAGACCCGGACGATCCTGATCCGGATCCGGACGACCCTGTAACTGATCCGGACAGACCGAACGACGTCGGCTGGTTCGAACTGCCTGTAATTACAGATGAGGACGGCAACGGCATCAAGGACGATGACAATACCCTTTATTATGCCTACCACCTCTGCGACGGCAACGAAACCTACGGCAGCACAGGCAGGAAGGCAAGGAACTACACCGTATGCTACAGTGCCGAACACCATTGCCCGCTCTGGGTGGCCGCTCCGAGACATGACATGTACGTCGGAAGCGCAAACAGGACAAATGCCTACCAGAAAGACCCTAAAATCCCTGCAAGCATACAATACAACTCCAAGGACACCGGAGGAGGCTGCAACAAGGGACACATGCTCGGCTCTGCGGAACGCACATCGAGCAGCAGCACCAACAGGCAGGTATTCTATTACACCAACATCGCCCCTCAACTGTCAGGCACGTTCAATACCGGAGGCGGTGCATGGAACAACCTTGAAGACCATGTGGACGGCCTTGTATGCAGGGACACGCTATACGAAGTGGTAGGCTGCTACTTCGAGACCTACACCGACGCATACGGCAAGTCCTGCAGTCCCGAGACCATAAGTTTCGGAGGCAGGGACGACGTCACACGACCGAGCATGTATTATTACGTGCTGTTAAGGACCAAGGACGGCAATACCGGGAAGGCGGTCACTTCGTGCTCCGCTTCCGAACTCCAGTGCGTGGCTTTCGTCATCCGCCACAACATGGAAAAAGGCCACGAACCGCAGGCAAAGGACATGATGTCGGTATCGGACCTTGAGAAAATCACCGGAGTCACATACTTTGCCAATGTACCGAATGCTCCGAAAGACACGTTCAATGCGTCCGACTGGTTGTAAAGATGAATAAAAGACTTATATTTGTTCAATAAAATTTCAGATGAAATGAAAAAGATTATTTTGACAGCAGTCATGGCGCTTGGCTTCATAGCGATAGCAAGCGCACAGCCGAGGGCAATCGGTGCAAGATTGGGTTGGGGAATCGAAGCATCCTACCAGCACACGGTAAGCAGCGCAGACTTCGTGGAAGCAGACCTCGGTCTCTTCGTGAATTCCATCAACGCCGCAGCCATCTACAACTTCATGATTGCCCAGCCAAGCTGGACTGACAGAGGCGAATGGGGATTCTATGCCGGACCGGGCGCAGCTCTCGGACTCGGAGTCATGAACAATTACAATGCCTTCAGCCTCAGTGCAGCTGGGCAGGTGGGACTTGAATACACATTCTGGTTCCCTCTTCAGCTTTCATTCGACATCAGGGCGCAGCTCGGTTACGGATTCAACTACGGATTCTACTGGGGCTTGGGTCCTGCATTGAGCGTACGCTACCGTTTCTAAACGATGAAAAGAGTTTGTATTGCACTGATATCGGGGATTCTCGGCTGTATTGCGGTATCTGCACAGCCGAGAGCCATCGGTGCAAGAATAGGGGCGACAGGATTCGACATAAGCTACCAGCACACGATAGGAAAACAGGATTTCGTGCAGGCTGAAATCAGTACGGACTTCGGATATGCCTCGTCAGGACAGCCCGGATTCAAGGCCACTGCGATATACAACATCGTATTCGCACGCCCTGCATGGACGGAAAAAGGTACATGGGCGCTTTTCGCCGGCCCGGGACTTTCGATGGGATATGTTCAGGACAGAGTGGTGTACCGTTCCGAAAACATGGTTTACAACATGCGGGACTACGGATTCATGCTCTCTGCCGTGGCACAGGCCGGATTGGAATACACATTCTGGTTTCCGCTGCAGATTTCCGTGGACCTGAGGCCTTATTTCGGATTCCACATCAATGACGGCATCAAGAGAAAAGTCGGCGACATGGCCGAACAGGTCATATTCGACGGCAAGGCCGGATATTACGGCAACGGATGGTTCGGATTCATTCCGACATTGTCTTTCCGCTACCGGTTCTAGAATCGTTTACGGATTCATCAGGTCCTTGTTGACAAACCCGTTGATTTCCTTCAACAGGTCGACAGAAGCAAAGGCTTTGGAGCGTATTTCCTCCAAAGCCTTTATTTTTTCAACGTCATCCGGGCATCCGCGAATTTCCTTTTCCGCAGCATCCGCCGCTTCCATGAAAGCGTTGATGGCCTCTCCGAAACGCCCGTTCATACGAAGAAAGACTCCGAAGCCGTACCATTCGGCAGCCGACTCCGGAGTCTTTTCCACAATATTGTCTGCAGGCTTCATTATACCAAGCCTGAAAATCCTGTAAATGCCATGGCAAGGATACTTGCCGTAATGAGGGCGATAGGAATGCCCTTGAATGGCTTCGGAACGCTGTTCAATGCAAGCTGCTCGCGCAGACCGGCAAACAATATCATCGCAAGGCCGAATCCGAGAGAAGTCGCAAAGGCAAACACCGTGGATTCACCGAGATTGAACATGTGAGGTTCTCCGCCCATATAGGAAAACTCCTTGGTCACAACCATAAGGGCCACGCCCAATACGGCGCAGTTCGTGGTGATGAGCGGAAGGAAGATTCCGAGAGCCTGATACAGGGCCGGGCTGACCTTCTTGAGAATGATTTCCACCATCTGCACGAGGGCCGCAATCACGAGGATGAACGATATCGTCTGCATGAACTCGATTCCGAGAGGGACGAGCACATAATACTGCAGAAGATAAGTCACTACCGTCGAAAGCGTAATGACGAAACATACTGCCGCCGACATTCCCGTAGCGGTACTCAGTTTGTTCGAAACGCCGAGGAACGGACAAATTCCCATGAACTGGGACAGGAGGATATTGTTTACGAATATCGCAGAAATTATAATGAATATATATTCCATAACCTGATCGATTTGATGTTACTCCCCTTTCTTTGCGGTTACCTTCTTGAAAAGCACTATCAGATAAGCCAATACCATGAATGCACCCGGAGCAAGCACGAAAGCAAGGATGCCGTCGCTGTCGTCGGGAATGAATTTCCAGTCAAATATCGAACCGCTTCCGAGAATCTCCCTTACAAGGCCGAGAATGGTCAGCGACATCGTGAAGCCGAGGCCGATACCGAGGCCGTCACATGCAGAATCCATCACGGTATTCTTGTTGGCGAATGCTTCCGCACGACCGAGCACGATGCAGTTCACCACGATAAGCGGGATGAAAAGACCGAGGGTCTCATAGATGGCAGGAGTGAAAGCCTGCATCAGGAACTGGAGCACTGTCACGAAAGTGGCGATTATGACGATATAGGCCGGGATACGGACCTTGTCCGGAATGACTTTCGCCACGGCAGCTATCGCCATGTTCGAAAGCACGAGGACGAAGAGTGTCGCAAGTCCCATGCTCATGCCGTTTATGGCGGAAGTCGTAGTGGCAAGGGTAGGACACATACCGAGAAGGAGGACAAATGTCGGGTTCTCCTTTACAAGACCTTTGGTGATAAGTTGAAATTTTCCCATAAACTTTCCTCCCTGGACTATTTGGATTGAACATTTTCAGAGATTGCCTTGTAGACGTCCACCGCTGTCTGGACTGCAACGCAGAATGCCCTCGAAGTGATTGTAGAAGCGGTGATGGCCGTTATGTCACCTCCATCCTTCTCCACCTTGAGTGTCTTCACTGCCGGATCGAATTCCTTGAACTGGTCGGCGAACTGAGGCTTTACGCATTTTGCTCCGAGTCCCGGAGTCTCGCTCTGGGACAATACCTTGGTATTGTAGACAACGCCTTCGGCAGTCATTCCCACCATTACATTTACGGGACCGCTGAAACCTACTGCGGAAGATTCTATCGCATAACCTACCGGCTTGCCGTCCTTGCTTACCACATAATACATATACTGCTTGTCTGACACCGTAATGGAATCCTTGACAGGAACACCGTCAAATGCAGGCACTACAGCAGCTATCGAGTTCGTGGTCTTGTTCTGGGTAGCGATTTCTATCGGTTCCTTGGTGACCGCATATACCACGGCAAGCAGGGCCGAGCATATCAGACACACGGAGAACAGACAGAGAACCATGTTTTTGAATGAAGATTGTATTGCCATGATCAAGCCCTCCCGAATTTCTTTTGTTTGCAGAATTTGTTGATAAGAGGCACGGTCGAGTTCATGAGAAGAATGGCGAACGACATTCCCTCAGGATATGAGCCGAAGTATCTTATCAACATGGTTATCAATCCTATACCGATACCGAAAATGATGCCTCCCTTGTCGCTCATCGGCGAAGTCACATAATCGGTGGCCATGAATACCGAGCCGAGAAGCACACCACCGGTCAGCAGTTGGAAGAGAGGATCGGTATAGACCGTCACGTCCTTCATCCAGAGCAGGTCCACAAGCCAGAATATGCCGGAGAACACGATTACCGTAGCCCATATCGACAATGTGATATGCGGTCTGATGACCTTGCGGGCAAGCAGGTAAATGAAGCCTATGAGAATGGCTATCGCCGAAATCTCACCTGCGGAACCGCCTATGTTCGTAAAGAACATTTCCATATAGTCGAAACCGTGCTCTGCATAAATCTGATCAAGGGAAAGTCCCTGTGCAAGCCCTTCTTTCACGATTTCGAGCGGAGTCTCGCCCGAAGTGGCATCGACTGCGCCGGTAAAGCCTGCGTTGATAAAGCCTTTGACAGGGTCCCAGTTGGTCATGATGGCAGGGAACGATATGAGCAGGAAGACACGTCCGGTAATCGCCGGGTTGAAAAGATTCTGTCCTAGACCTCCGAAAGTCATCTTCGTGACACCGATGGCGACGAATGCGCCTATCATTGCAATCCACCACGGAGCTGTAGGCGGAAGGTTCAGAGCCAGCAGAATACCTGTCACGACAGCGGACATGTCGCCTATCGTGGAAGGCTTCTTCATAAGATACTTCGTAACGACATATTCGGTCGCCACGCAGAAAAACAGGCTGCTCGCCAAAACGATGACCGCATGCCATCCGTAGAACAGAAGGGACACGATAACCGAAGGTATTAGAGCAATCACCACATCCAGCATGAGTCTTTTCGTGGAAAGCGGGCTGTGTATATGCGGTGAAGGTGAAACCAATAGTTTGTTCATCTTATTTTTTCCTCGTTAAAATTTTAAACCTATCTATTTTTTGGGAGCCGTCCGGCTTCTTATGATTCTGATGACCTCTCCTTTGGCTACACGTATCGTATCGAGCAACGGAATGTTTGCCGGACACGTGTACAGGCAGCAGCCGCATTCTATGCAATCCTGAATGGCATTCTTTTCGAGTTCATCCATCATGCCGTTGCGGGCGAGCTTGTTGAGCAGGAACGGTTCAAGCCCCATCGGGCAGGCTTCCGCACATTTTGCACAGCGGATACAGTTGCTCTCTGGCTTTCTCTTGGTCTGCGCCTCGGTCAGGAAGAGTACGGAAGACGTACCCTTGAGGGTGGCGGCGTCGAGATTCGAAATCGCCTTTCCCATCATCGGGCCGCCGCTGATGACCTTGGCCGCATCGGCAGGCACTCCCCCGAGAAAATCTATTATATATGATATAGGTGTGCCGACACGCACGAGAAGATTGCTCTGCTTCGGGAAACAGTCTCCCGTGACGGTAACCGTATTGTCCACAAGAGGCCTGTTTTTCTGCACGGCATCATAGACGGCAAGGGAAGTAGCCACGTTCTGGACCACAGCCCCCACATCGATAGGAAGCCCCATGGATTTCACCTGTCTGCGGGTAATGGCTTCTATCAGCTGTTTTTCACCGCCCTGAGGGTATTTTTTCTTAAGCACCTGGATTCTGATGCCCTTGTAGTCAGCCGACACCGATGCAAGTTCGTCTATTGCCTTCTGCATCTCCGTTACTGCCTCCGGCTTGTTGCTCTCGATGCCTACGACCACGTCCTGTACGTCAAGGACACGTTTCATCAATGCAGCACCCACGATTATCTGTCTGCTCTTTTCCAACATGATACGGTAGTCGGAAGTCAGATAAGGCTCGCACTCGGCACCGTTGATGATAAGGATGTCCGCCTTTTTGCCCGGAGGCGGACAAAGTTTCACGTTCGTAGGGAATGTGGCTCCGCCAAGACCGACTACTCCGTTGTTCTTGATACGGTCCACGATGAATTTCGTATCTTCCGGTATGGAAGTCACGAGGGTGGCGGAAGTATCTATGCCTTCAGCCCATTCGTCTCCTTCGACCTCTATTTCGACGTGGGTTACCGGATTGCCGGTAATGTCCTTGCGCGGGCCTACTGACTTGACGGTAC
Organism: uncultured Bacteroidales bacterium; assembly: GCA_944323245.1. Taxonomy (GTDB): domain Bacteria; phylum Bacteroidota; class Bacteroidia; order Bacteroidales; family UBA932; genus Cryptobacteroides. Next base: position 73,778 of record CALURT010000003.1, on the reverse strand, counting down.
CGGATACCGACGAATGGACATAAGCCGAAATGAATCCGGCCGGCTCGCCGATCACCTGACCTGCCTTCACCTTGTCACCTGCAGCGACAATGCAGTTGGCCGGTGCGCCGAGATGCTGGGACATGGAAATATAAACGGTCTTGGGCGTCGGAAGCGTTTCTATCCTACACCCTGCCGAAATTTTCTTGTCATGAGGATGTACTCCTCCTATTGAGAACGTCTTCATTGTCTATTCCTCCTTTTTCTCGGTTGAAGAATCTGCTACGACCGGTTTTTCCTGTTTCGGGACTATTACCGGGAAATTGACGGCGTGGATTGCCCCTGTAGGGCATTCGGCCACGCATTTCTTGCATAACTTGCACTTGGTGAAGTCAATGTACGCCAGATTGTTCTCCACGGTAATGGCGCCGAACGGGCAGACCTTGGCACACTTCCCGCAACCGATGCATGCTGCCGAGCAGGCCTTGCGGGCGACTCCTCCTTTGTCCTTGTTGACGCAGGAAACGAAAACACGCCTTCCTTTCGGACCCTTGTTGCGAAGTTCGATGATATGCTTCGGACAAGCCTTGACGCATGCGCCGCAGGCGGTACATTTCTCCTCGTCCACGACTGGAAGTCCTGTTTCGGGATCCATGCTGATGGCACCGAACTGGCATGCCTCCACGCAGTCACCGCATCCGAGACATCCGTACGGACAGCCTGTGTCACCGCTGTACAGGGCGGCTTTCACCTTGCATGACTGCCTGCCGTCATACTCGTTTACAACCGGCCTGTTGGCACAGGTTCCGTTGCACCGCACCACGGCAACCATCGGGGCTTTTTCCTTGACTTCCATTCCAAGTACGGCAGCGACTTTTTTCATCACTTCGTTCCCGCCTACAGGACAGAAATTGTTGTCCAAATTCGGAGCCTCCACACAGGCTTGTGCAAAAGCACGGCAGCCGGCGAATCCGCAACCTCCGCAGTTGGCTCCAGGCATCACTTTCTCCACCTCATCGATTCTCGGATCTTCCTCCACCTTGAATTTGTTGGCAATCAAGTAGAGGACTCCGGCCAATACGACACCGAGAACGGTGATGGCGACGATAGTCCAGATAATTGTAGTTGTCATTATTATTGATGTTGTTATTGTTTTTCCCTTATAAAAAACTCAAAATCCTTGGACAGCCTGTCCCTAAACAGGTATATCACAAGGTAATACACGGCTACTGCTCCGACCGCAATCAGGCCGGCATATATTTCGTGTACGGTAACGGACGACAAAGATAATATTAAAATCAATAAAATGAACAAAGGAATTACATAAGATATCCACACTGCTTTCAGGCCCATGGATTTTTTCATCACCACGTCCACCTCGTCGCCTGTATTGTACGAAGCATAAGGGTCTGTGGGCAGGGATATGATTTTGACCTTTTCTTCCGACAGGCCGCACAGCCCCTTTGCATGGCAGGCCGCACATGCCGAAGAAGATATGATTTCCACCGTAGTGTATTCCGGGGTGATTTCCAATATTTTCCCGCTGTGGGAAATTTCATTTGCTGCCATATCGAACTATTGTATCAATGATGAAAACGGGTATTTCAGATTCTCGTATCCTTTCAGCCTGCCGGAAGCGACTCCCACGAGGATCGGGGCCTCGAAATAGACCGGAATCCTATTGTCGTCGTCGGTAATCCACAGCGACAGGTCCTCCTCTCCGGTGAAGATATTGCCCGACAGGAGCTTTACGGAAAATTTCACTGTCTTTACGGTGCCCAATCCGCGGACCTTGATCGTCTCCTTTCCCCGCATTATGAAATAGACGTTGTACACGTCGTCATCGATTGCGAAGGTTATGGGGTACTTGACATCCTGCACCACCCTGTCGTAATCTATGTTCCTTGCGAAGTAGAAAAGGGCGGGCAAATCGAAGGTACAGTCGTCCAACGGGAGTTCGGCATACTTATCGCCCTGCGATGATGTATAGACATCGGCCCTGATATGGTCGCCGGCAAGGCCTCCCCTGCGGTATTCATACGTGTTTTTGGCCACATACTTGCCCTCGTACGTATCGCGTGTAAAGCGCACCGGTTTCAGTCCGTCGTATGTAAACCACGACTGGAAATTCTCCCTCACCTTGAAGAACCAGTCGTAGAAACGGGTCGTACGGCCGTAGGCCATGCAGTGGAAAACCTTCTGTCCGTTGAGTCTCAGGGTATCGAGGACGACATTCGCCCAGCCGACATCGGAATTTATCGCTCCCCATTCATAATGTACGGTAAAGGACAGGATTTCTCCGGCCCCGTACGCAAGGGAATCTCCCGACGATATGTTTCTGACAGGCACGCAGCCCCCTTCCGACCATGATTTGGTCTCGGAAAACAAAGGCAGCGCTGCAAGACAGGACAACGCCGCTGAAATCAGAATCTTGAATATGGACACCATGTTATTCGAATGCGGTGTTTCCTCCGAAATCGGACGAGCCGGAAGCCGACGGGAAGTCATCGTCGTTCATCATGGACGACACCGGTACGAAAGACTGCGAAATCAGCGAGTCTTCCATATCCACGAACCTGACTTCCGACGACCTGAACATCAACGGGATTTCCCCGATTTCGCCGTTTCGGTGCTTGGCAATTATGAGGTCGGTCTTCCCGACGTTTTCAGGATTGCTGTCGAATCCCTGATAATCGTATCTGTGAATGAACAATACCATATCGGCATCCTGTTCGATGGAACCGGACTCCCTCAGGTCGCTCAGCTGTGGCTTGTTGTTTCCGCCCTGCCGCTTTACGGCGTCCCTGCTCAGCTGCGACAATGCTATGATAGGCACGTTCATCTCCTTGGCCGTGGCCTTCAGCGTCCTCGAAATGGCGGCCACTTCCTGCTCCCTCATTCCGCGGAGCTCGGCCGGCCCCTGCATGAGCTGCAGATAGTCCACGATGACCAATTTGACCCCTTTCTGCTTGACCAATCGTTTCACTTTGGAACGGAATTCCATGACCGGAAGGGACGGGGTGTCATCTATATAAAGAGGTGCTTTGGCAAGGTCCTTCAGTTTCTGTTCGAGCTGCACCCATTCGTACGGTTCGAGACGGCTTCCTCCCTTGATTTTCTCTGCGGAAAGGCCCGTTTCCGACACCATCATACGTTTGGCAAGCTGGATTGCAGGCATTTCAAGGGAAAACATGGCCACTGGCTTGTGATGGTCCACGGCGGCATTCCTTGCCACATTCACGACGAAGGCTGTCTTTCCCATGGACGGCCTCGCCGCAAGGATGATAAGGTCGGACGGCTGCCAGCCGAGGGTTACCTTGTCCAATGACGGGAATCCCGACGGCACTCCGCTCAGTCCCGGTGAATCCTGGAGCTTTTCGATGTCGGCTATGGCCTGGTTGATGACAGAACCTATTTCCTGGACGTCCTTCTTGACATTGTTCTGGATGGCGGCGAATATCTTGGTCTGCGCCATGTCTATGAGGTCGTCCACATTGATGCCGTTGTCGTATGAGTTTTTCAGGATGTCATACGAAGCGGTGATGAGCTCCCTCTGGATACATTTCTGCTTCAGGATCTTGATATAGGACTCGACATGTGCCGCAGCTCCGATCTTGCGTGTCATGCCGGCAAGGACGACCGCCCCGCCGACGATTTCAAGATTGCCCTGGGCGTTGAGCTTCTGGGTGACAGTGAGCAGATCCACAGGAGAATGCTCGTTGACAAGGGAAACCACGGCCTCATAAATCATCCTGTTCTTCTCGCTGTAGAAACAGGACGGCGTGAGTTCCTCCACCGCATCATCGACACAGTTGGGCTCGACAAGCATGGCTCCGATGACAGCCTCTTCTACGTCAAGAGCCTGAGGTGGCTGGTTGCCCATCTCAAGCCCAAGCGTATCGAGGTTGACGGATGAATTCTTCCTGCTGTATCTTCGTCTTCCGTCTTCAGCCATGGTTCTGATTATTCGAAATCAGGATTGACAAGGATTCTTCCGCAATATTCGCAGATTATCATTTTCCTGTTGGAAGCGATGTCGATAAGTCTCTGAGGAGGAATCGTATTGAAACAGCCTCCGCAGGAGTCGCCGTTGAATACGGATACGACTGCCAGCTTGTTGTTGCTGCTGTTCCTGATTCTCTCGTATGCACTCATCGTCCTTGCATCTATCTTCGCTGCACAGGCGTCTCTCTTGGCACGGAGCTGTGCCTCTTCCGCTGCCGTGGACTCCACGATGGTAGCCAGTTCTTCCTTTTTGGCCTTCAGGTCGTCGTTCTTGACGGCTATCTGGCCCTTGACCTGCTCGATGTCGAATTTCTTGGATGCAATAGCGGACTTCGCCTCGTCGATGTTTTTCTCGGCGATGGCACGGAGAAGTCCCTGGTTCTCGATTTCCTTGTTCAGGGAATCGTATTCCCTGCTGTTGGCCACATTGTCTATCTGGGCCTTGTATTTTTCGAGCTGGGCGTCGCACTCGGCTATATTGTGCTTGTATTCGGCGATTTTCTTGTTGAAGTCATCTACCTGGGCCGCCATGTTCTGGGATTTGGCCTTCAGATCAGCCAGTTCGTTCTCCAATGCTTCGACTTCAAGAGGAAGTTCTCCCCTGAGCTGTAGGATCTTGTCTATCTCTGTGTCGGCCTGCTGCAGGGCATACAAGGTCTTGAGTTTCTCTTCCACGCTGAGATCGGAGTCGGCGAAACTCTTCTGTATCGACACGAAAGTCTCCCTCTGGTCAATGGGAGTCTCGACTTTTTTTGTTTTTTTAGCCATATCGCTTAAAAATAATATATCGGGTTACTGTATGAATTCTCCGTAATGCGAACGGCAAAGTTAGGAAATTTTTTCTTTATGAGAGAAAATAATATTTCAACTATGTCTCTTTCGCTTTCATAATGTCCTACGTCCATGAGCATGAAATCATGCCCGGTAAAGAAATGGTGATAGGAAATATCCCCGCACAGGTACAGCTGTGCGCCCTTGGAACGGGCCTTTTCTATAAGGGATGAGCCGGATCCGCCGCACACCGCCACCCTCTTTACCGGAATATCCACGGGCTTGGAAGTCCTGACATATTTCAGGCCGAACTTTTCCTTGACATACCTTATCGCATCCTCCGCCGGCATGGCTTCGGGCCAGTCGCCGATGACTCCGAGTCCGACACCTTCTTCCTCTTCGTCGAGTATTACGGTGTTTCCGAGCCCGAGCCTTGCGGCCATCGCACCGCTGACTCCGGCGATCACCTTGTCCGCATTGGTGTGGGCGGCATAGATACTGATTCCTGCACGGATGGCCCTGATGACGGCCTCTCCTGTCGGGTCATCCGGGGAAATCCGCTTGAGTCCGGAGAAAATCAGAGGATGGTGCGTCACTATCATGTCCACACCTGTTCTTACGGCTTCGTCCACAAGTTCCGGAGTACAGTCCAGTCCGATGAGGACAGATGTCACGTCTGCGGATTCCGAGCCTATACAGAGTCCGCTGTTGTCCCATTTTTCCTGAATGCCTGCGGGAGCGAACTCCTCGATGACATCCATTATTTCCCTTACTTTCATAAAAATTAACGTCAGTTCGACGAATTTATGTTGCCAAGGATTAAGGAATTCGTCGAACCGTCGTTAAGGATTTCCATGAAATCCCCCCCCTTTTCTTAATCCCCAGTCGCTATGGCGACCCTGCTCGCTTTCGAATGTCCACCGGACATTCTCATAAACCGCTCCCGACTTTTCAAGGGGCGCCACCCCCTCTCATCCCCCTCGCCGGGGGCTCGTCGCAGAACACGTTCTGCTCCTCAGCGGAACAATAATATTACTTTTTATATATAATATTACCGGTCCATGGCATTCCGGACATCTTCAAGGCGGGCAAGGATGGTTTTGAGGGATTCGAGAACCTTCGTTTCCGAAGCAACCTTCCTCCCGTCCTCCTTCATCCTGCGGGCAGCCCCCTCCAATGTCATTTTCCGCACACGCACAAGGTAATGTATCCTGCGGAAAGCATCCACATCCTCCTCACTGAACATCCTGTTGCCCTTGGCATTCCTCTGCGGCCTTATAAACTCGGGGAACGTATTCGCCCAGAACCTTACGAGCGTAACGTTTTCTCCGAGAATGTCTGCGACTTCACCTGCGCTGTAATACAATTTCCGCATAAGGCTCAATCGAGTGACTGTCCGGTAATTACCGAGACGATGAACATTCCCGTATATTCATACGGATTGACGGAGCCGAAGAAAAAGTTCACCGGATCCATCACCGTCGTATCCCTGTACACCTCATAATGCAGATGAGGGGCGAAAGTCTTGCCGGTCATGCCGACACTGCCTATCAGAGCCCCTTCCTCAACCTTTCTTCCCTTGGAGACCTTTATGTCAGTAAGGTGGGCATAACGTGTCCTGTAGCCGTTCCCGTGGTCTATTTCCACCACGTTGCCGAGCCCCTTGTACGACCTCGTGACATTCGATACCGTCCCTGAAGCTGCGGCCACCACGCTGTCCCCCGGAGATGCAAGCAGGTCCATGCCGTCATGTCTGCTCATTACCTTATAGAAAGGGTTTATTTTCCTGCCGACGGAAGCCCCGGTCATCTGAAAGGAGAAATCCGTCAGGGGAAGCCGCATCGGAGGCATCGAAAAATCTTCACGGGCACTGATTTCAAACACCCTCTGCAGATTGGCCTCCACTTCAAGGGCGTTCCTTATCAGCATGTCCGCCTTGGCTCCCGTCAGACGCACGATGCCGGCCCCGTCAAGAGAATCTTCCAACGGAAGCAGTTCCACCGACAGAAGCCTGTCAACGTCAGGTGCAGCAGTCTTGAAAATATCCTCGTATATGGCATCGTCCCTCTGCCTGAGTCCGGAAACCACATCTGAAAGCAGGTCCGCCTGGGCCTGCATCTCCGGATACAGCCTTGCTATCATCCTGTTTTCATTGCGGAGCCTGCGTTCCCTGTCCGTACTGAAGAAAAGGGAAAATACGAAATAATAGACCACCGTCAGAGAAAGGCTTGCCACGAGCAATACGGCAAAAGCCTTGAGGAAGGTCAGGACCTTTTTCTCGTCCTTCCTGACCCTGAAATCATCATTGTCGAAAATGTACTTCTTTTCCCGGCTCATGATCCCGCCCTTTCCACGAGCAACGAATATTCCTCGCTCGTCATGTCAAGATCCATATATCTGATGGGATTGACATAATTTCCCTTGTACATCACCTCATAATGCACATGAGGACCGGAAGACCTTCCGGAATTGCCGGAATAGCCGATGAACTGTCCGCGTTTCACGGGAGTACCGGCTTCCACTGCGATTTCGGACATGTGCGCATACCGCGTCTTGTATCCGAATCCGTGGTCCACTATCACATAGTTGCCGTATCCGAAGCGGTCGACCTTTATCTTCTCCACCACACCGTCAGCAGTGGAATAGATCCTGTTGCCTACCGGAGTGGCGAAATCCATTCCCGTGTGCCGTTTGGATTTCCCCGTGAAAGGGTCCGACCTGTAACCGAAAGAACTCGAAAGTCTGTATGTCGAACGGTCCGGATTGATAGGCGGGACCGACGGGATACAGGCCGCCATGTTGTCGGCCTTTTCAGCCACGGATTCCACTTCGTCGTATGAACTGCTCTGTATGCAGGCCTTCTTGCTCAGGATATCGAGTCCCATCTCCGTCCTTTTCAGCAGGCCCGTGCGGTCGATACCGTCAAGATAAGAATATCTGTCCACTCCTCCGAATCCGGCGTTCCTTATTTCCGAAGGGATTTCGTTCATCCCGAATACAGAACGGTATATGTCATTGTCACGCAGCTGCATGGAAGCCAGATACTCCCCGTCTTTCTCCACCTGCCTCGACAGGAGTTCCAATTTCGACACGAGACGTGCGTTGGTCTTCTCCAAGGCGGCGGTTTTCGGCAATGTGAAGCCGAACACGTCGGAATACAGCCATATCCAGAATACGGCCATGATTATGCTGCCCGCAAAGAGCACCGCCCCTTTCGTAATCCTGAAATGTCGGGAACTGCGTACTTCTTCGTATGAAAGAGTTTCTTTATTGAAAATATATTTCGGCATGGATGCAAATATACGTTTTTTTGTAAAAATTATTGTACTTTTGCGAGATATTTTGCCGAAGTTGCGGCATATAGGATATTTTGAATATGAAAAACAACAGAAATATGACTTCAAAAGAAATCAGGAAAGCCTTTTTGGACTTTTTCGAGTCCAAAGGCCATACCATAGTCCCCTCGGCACCTATGGTCGTAAAGAATGACCCCACACTGATGTTCACGAACGCCGGGATGAACCAGTTCAAAGATTATTTCCTCGGCAATGCCGTCCCGAAGAACAAAAGAGTGGCCGACAGCCAGAAATGCCTGCGCGTCAGCGGCAAACACAACGACCTTGAGGAAGTGGGACACGATTCTTACCACCATACGATGTTCGAAATGCTCGGGAACTGGAGTTTCGGAGACTATTTCAAGGCGGAAGCTATAGCATGGGCATGGGAACTCCTTACCGACGTGTTCGGCATCGACAAGAACAGGCTTTACGCCACGGTATTCGAAGGTGACTCGCAGGACGGTACGGAAAAGGATACTGAGGCCCTTGAAGAATGGAAAAAATATCTCCCGGAAGACAGGATCCTGTTCGGAAACAAGCATGACAATTTCTGGGAAATGGGAGACACCGGCCCGTGCGGCCCGTGCAGCGAAATCCACATCGACCTCAGAAGCGACGATGAAAGGGCGAAGATTCCCGGACGTGACATGGTCAATCAGGGCCACCCTCTCGTAATAGAAATATGGAATCTCGTATTCATGCAGTTCAACAGGAAGGCCAACGGGGAGCTCGAACCGTTGCCTCACAAGAATGTGGATACCGGTATGGGATTCGAAAGGCTCTGCATGGCACTTCAGGGCAAGACCTCGAACTACGATACGGACATTTTCACCGGAATGATAGCCGAAATCGAAAAGCTTTCGGGACATGGATATCACGAATCCGCCGATACGGAAGTGGCTATGAGGGTAATTGCCGACCATATCAGGGCAATAAGCTTTTCCATCGCTGACGGGCAGCTCCCGTCCAACGTCAAGGCCGGATACGTCATCAGGAGAATCCTGAGAAGGGCCGTCAGATACGGTTACACCTTCCTCGGATTCAACGAACCGTTCATCTGCAGGCTCGTTGGCCGTTTAGTCGCAGACATGGGTGATTCATATCCTGAGCTTGTCAAACAGCAGACCTTTATAGAAAAGGTCATCAGGGAGGAGGAAATGGCCTTCCTCAAGACCCTCGACCGCGGCATCAGGCTCATCGAGAACATCATGGAGAAATCTGCCGGCTCTAAAGTCATCAGCGGAGAAGACGCATTCGTCCTTTACGATACATTCGGCTTCCCTATCGACCTGAGCGAACTCATAGCTTCCGAAAAGGGCTTCACCATAGATATCGAAGGATTCGAAAAGGAACTGCAGAGGCAGAAAGAGCGCGCACGCAACGCCACAGCCATAGAGTCGGGCGACTGGGAGGAATTCCACCATTGCGAACACGTGGAGTTCCTCGGATATGACACCACCGAAGTGGGTGACGCCATTCTCGTCAAGCACAGGACAGTCAAGGCCAAGAACAGGACGATGTACCAGTTGGTATTCGACAAGACACCGTTCTATGCGGAAATGGGAGGCCAGGTAGGAGATACCGGCTTCATAACCTCGGAAAGCGGAGAAAAAATCGCCATCATCGACACGATAAAGGAAAACAACCTGTCGATTCACATAGCCGAGCGCATTCCTGCTGACTGCAGCGGCAGATTCACGCTGACCGTGGACAAGGAAAGAAGACAGATGATCGCCAACAACCATACGGCCACCCACCTTCTCCATCAGGCCCTGAGGGAAATACTCGGCACGCACGTGGAGCAGAAAGGCTCTTTCGTTTCCGATTCGTATTTCAGGTTCGACTTCTCCCATTTCGAGAAACTTTCGGACGAAATCATAGACAAGGTGGAAAAAAGGGTGAACGCCCTCATAAGGGAAGACTATCCTCTCTGTGAAAACAGGACCGCCACCATGGAAGAAGCCCACGAAATGGGAGCCATGGCCCTGTTCGGCGAAAAATACGGGGACAGGGTGAGAGTGGTGAAGTTCGGGGATTCGATAGAGCTCTGCGGCGGTACGCACACTTCCGCTACGGGTCGCATCGGTTTCTTCAAGATAATTTCCGAATCCGCCATCGCAGCCGGCATCAGACGTATTGAGGCAACGACGGGCGAATATGCCGAACTTGCCGTGGATGCCATGGAGAATACCCTCCGCAGCCTCCGTGCCCTGTTCAACAATGCCGCAGACCTCGGCACTGCCATCAAAAAATTGGTGGATGAAAACGAAGGATTCAGGAAGGAACTGGAAAAGGTGGCCAAGGAGAAGACGATAGCATTGAAAAACACGATTTTAGAAAAGGCCCGTCCGGTAAACGGCGTCAATGTCGTCACCATCACCCATGCCGTCAATCCGGGAATGGCCAAGAACGTGGCATTAATGCTGCAGAAAGAGGTCGAGAACTTCGTTCTTGCCGGAGCGTTCGAATGGGAAGGCAAGCCGCAGCTGATACTGATGTACTCGGCCGACCTCGTAGCGGCAGGACACAATGCCGTAAATGACATAAGGACGGCAGCCAAGGCCATTATGGGCGGCGGAGGCGGACAGCCGGGCCTTGCCACTGCCGGAGGAAAGAACTCCGACGGACTGAAAGACGCCCTCGCCATCATGACAGGACTCGCCACCGGAGAGGGAAAATAACCCGTTGCACAGCAGGATGAAAAGACTCGACAGATTCATATTGACATCATTCGTGGGACCGTTCGTAGCGATCCTCTTCATAGTCATTTTCATCCTGATGATGCAGTTCCTGTGGCTCTACATAGACGAGCTCGTAGGCAAGGGATTGAGTCTCAAGGTAATATTGGAATTTCTCGGTTGGGGGAGCGCCACATTGCTGCCATTGTCCCTCCCTCTTGCCACACTGCTTTCTTCGGTCATGACTCTCGGAAACCTTGGCGAGAACAACGAGCTTCTTGCAATCAAGGCTGCCGGAATTTCCCTTTCGAGAGTCCTTGCTCCTCTTATCATAGTATCCGCAGGCATCAGCATAGGCGCCTTTTTCGCCGCCAACGACCTGATTCCCGTGGCCTACAACAAGATTTTCACGCTCAGGGACGACATAGGACGGACCAAGGAAGAGATAAAGATACCTACCGGGGCGTTCTACGACGGCATCGACGGATATATCCTCAGGGTGGATGAAAGGGACGAGAAGTCGGGCATGATGTACGGAGTGATGGTGTACAACCACACGAACAACAACGGCAACACGAGCCTTACCCTCGCCGATTCGGCCATGATGAAAATGTCCGAAGACAAATCCTACCTTACGTTCATACTGTACAGCGGTTCCAATTACGAAGAGACCAACACGAGGAAATACCGGGACACGACGCTTACTCTCCAGAAAATCGAGTTCAAGGACCAGTCTATGGTGATTCCGCTTGAGAATTACGCCTTTTCGAAATCGGACGAGACAAGGTTCGGGGACGAAGCCCGTTCCATGGACCTCAAGGAGCTGAGGCACAGGCACGATTCCATCGGAGCACTCAATTCGGACATGAAGGCCGAACAGCTGTCAAGGATCTATACGGACCACTCCCTGAGATATCACAAGCAATTGGACACGTCAAGGGCGGACTATTCCGTAAGACCGGCATTCTCCGATGAAAAATTCATGCAATGGAGAAGCATCGAGTCAGAGTACAACGGGACCAAGGATGCCATAGCGAGGACAAACGAATATATCGGTGCGCTTACCACATTCAACAGGGAAAAGCTGCAATACACGTTCTCCCTGAGACGAATCGATGTGGAAATGCTGAAAAAGTTCGCCCTTTCGCTCGCCTGTTTCATATTTTTCTTCATCGGGGCGCCGTTGGGTGCGCTTATCAGGAAAGGAGGGCTCGGTACGCCGGCCATCATAGCCGTACTGTTTTTCGTCCTGTACTGGGTGGTGGACATCACAGGAGTGAAACTGGCCAAGGACGGGGCGGTCTCGGCGGCTACAGGAGTATTCATATCCTCCCTTGTGCTGCTGCCTATAGGAATGTTGTTCACATGGAATGCCATCAACGACAAATCGCTGATAGATACCGAAAAGGTATCAGCATTCTTCAAGAAAATCAGAAATACCGTCATGGGAAGACTGAAAAAGACAAGAATAGTGTACATGGGTACGCCGGAATTTGCCGTACGGCCTCTCGACGAACTCATCAGGAAAGGATTCAACGTGGTGGGCGTGGTCACCGTAGCGGACAAGGCCAGCGGCAGAGGGTTGAAAGTCAACGAAAGCCCTGTCAAGAAATACGCCGTGGAGCACAACATTCCGGTGCTGCAGCCTGTCTCCCTCAAGGACCCGCAGTTCCTCGAACAGCTCAGGGCTTTCAATGCAAGCATATTCGTGGTCGTGGCATTCAGGATGCTGCCGAAAGAAGTCTGGAGCATTCCTCAGCTCGGAACGTTCAACCTCCACGCAGCCCTCTTGCCTCAGTACCGCGGGGCAGCCCCTATCAACTGGTCTGTAATTCACGGTGACAGATATACCGGAGTGACTTCCTTCATGATAAACGAGGGCATGGATACCGGATTCATCATATTCAGGGACCAGTGCCCGATAGATGACAAGGACAATGCAGGCACGGTACACAACAAACTCATGGACCTCGGAGCGAATATCGTGGTCCAGACCGTGGACGCACTCATAGACGGGAAGGTGGAACTCCGCTCGCAAAAGAGCTTCATACAGGGAGACGAGGTCCTCAGGCCTGCCCCGAAGATTACCCGGGAGCTGTGCCACATAGACTGGGACAGACCGGCCAAGGAAATCCACAATCTCATCCGCGGACTAAGTCCTTATCCGGCCGCATTCACGGAATTGGAGAAAGACGGGAAGACAATACAGCTCAAGATTTTCGAGAGCACCGTTCTCACTCCGGAAGAAACGGAAGCCCTCATTTCCGGTGCCGACAGGGACATCAGACCGGGGGACATCCTGTCTGACGGCAGGAGCTTCATGGCCGTAAAGACAGCAGACGCCGCCCTCAGACTTGAAGAAATCCAGCTTGCCGGCAAAAAGAGGATGTCCGCATCCGACTTCCTCAAAGGATTCAGGGACTGCACTTCATACGCCACGACCAAAGGGACTTCGTCCGAAGTGTTGGACAAATATTCCGCATGACAAACGTCTGACAAAATATGACAGGGACTGTAGCCATAATCTGCAACGGGGAATTTCCGCGGAAGCCCTATCCTCTCTATCTCATCAGGACCGCTGACATCATAATATGCTGTGACGGTGCAGCTGCAGCATATTTCCGCAACATGAAAAGGATTTTCGGTCCTGAGAGCCCGGAAAGGCAGCCGGATGTCATCATCGGGGACTTGGATTCCCTCCCGCATTCCATAGCCGGGAAATTCGGCGGCAGACTGATACATATAGCGGAACAGGAAACCAACGACCTTTCGAAGGCTGTCAATTACGCCGTTTCGGAAATACCCGGAATCTCGAAAATCCTGATTTTCGGAGCTTCGGGCAAACGGGAGGACCATACCATAGGAAACATGGCCCTGCTCATGGAATTTGCCGGGAAATATCCCGGGCTTGACATTTCAGCCGTTTCGGACTACGGTACCGCATTCGTCATCACGGAAAGCGGGGAAATACACTGCGGCGAAGGAAGGTCGGTATCCATTTTCACATGTGACACCACCCTGCGTATCAAGTCGTCAGGGCTCGAATGGCCCACCGACGACGTCGTTTTCGACAACTGGTGGAAAGCGACCCTCAACAGGGCTTCCGCCGACACCGTCAGATTGGAATTGGACCATCCCGCCCCCGTCCTGATAATTTTGAACTGATTTCTGCTATTTTTCGGCTATTTTTGCATATCTTTGTAAGATATAAACAGTCAAAAAATGTCCGAAACAGAATATCTTCCAAGCGTGGACTCCGTCGTTACGGCGGCCAAGATCCTCGATGAAATCATAGAGCCGACTCCGATGACACTGAATGCCAACCTGTCGGAAAAATATGACGCCGAGGTCTACCTGAAAAGGGAGGACCTCCAGATTGTCCGCTCCTACAAAATCCGCGGAGCATACAACAAGATCAGGACAATACCGCCTGATGCCCTGAAATACGGAATAGTCTGCGCCAGCGCCGGAAACCATGCGCAGGGTGTGGCTTTTTCATGCAACAAGCTCCACATAATGGGCTCGATATACATGCCGACGACCACCCCGAGACAAAAAATCGAACAGGTGAAAATGTTCGGCAAGGAATATATCGACATCGTCCTGACCGGGGACACCTTCGACGCTGCAAACAAGGAAGCCATCGAATACGCCCGCAAATCGGGAAAGACCTTCATCCCTCCGTTCGATGACAAGAAGATAATAGAAGGCCAGGCCACCATCGGCCTTGAAATCGAGAAACAGATGAAAAAGCCTCTCGACTATCTTTTCATCCCTATCGGAGGAGGCGGACTTGCATCCGGTGTGGGAGCCTACATGAAATTCGCTTCACCGCAGACCAAAATAATAGGAGTCGAGCCCGCAGGAGCCCCCTGCATGAAAAAAGCCATTGAAAAGGGTGAAATAGTGGAACTCGAGCAGATAGACAAGTTCGTCGACGGTGCTGCTGTCAAGAAAGCCGGCGCCCTCACATACGAAATCTGCAAACAGGTCCTCGACGACATAGTAATCGTGCCTGAAGGAGCGGTATGCACCACCATCATCGACATGTACAACAAAAGCGCCATCGTTGTGGAGCCGGCGGGAGCACTGTCCGTGGCCGCACTGCGCTTCTATGCCGACAAGATCAAGGGCAAGAGGGTCGGATGCATCATCAGCGGCAGCAACAACGACATCACCCGCACCGAGGAAATCCGGGAAAAATCATTGCTGTACGAAGGGCTGAAACATTATTTCATAGTAAGTTTCCCTCAACGCTCCGGCGCATTCCTGTCTTTCATCAGGGACAATCTCGGCCCGGCTGACGACCTCGTGATGTTCCAGTACACGAAAAAGACCAACAAGGAAGACGGACCTGCCCTCATAGGCATCGAAGTGGAGAGCAAGGAAGAGTTTGAGGCCCTCGTGCACAGGATGAAAACCAACGGGGTCAACTACGAGTATATCAACGAGAACAACAAATTATTCGAAATCTTAATATAACGGACTATGGCAAATTTGGATTGGACAAGACTCGGGTTCGCCTACAGGAAGACGAATACCATTTTGAGCTGCAGCTACAAGGACGGGGAATGGGGCCCCGTAGAAAGCCACACTGACGACAATCTTACGATAAGCGCATTCGCCGGAGCCCTCCATTACAGCGTGGAATGCTTCGAAGGGCTGAAGGCATTCAGGGGCGCTGACGGGAAAGTACGTCTTTTCAGGCCTGAAGAAAACGCCAAAAGGCTTCAGCGTTCGGCAAACTTCATCGGTATCGCCGCACCGTCTGTCGACAGATTCCTTGAAATGTGCGTAAGAGTGGTAAAGGAAAACATCGATTTCCTCCCTCCGTACGGCTCGCAGGCATCCATGTATCTGCGCCCGACACTTATCGGCGTCAACCCACAGCTCGGCGTGAAATCCTCCACCGAATGCCTCTTCCTCATGCTGTGCGCTCCTGTCGGAGCCTATACCGGCGGGACATTGCAGCCGTCATATACCGTGATTTCAAGAGACTATGACAGGGCAGCGCCTAACGGAACCGGAAGTTTCAAGTTGGGATGCAACTATGCCGCCTCACTCTATTCGTACAATCTTGCACACAAATTGGGATACGAAGCAGTACTGTACCTCGATCCGAGCCACCACGCATACATCGACGAGTTCGGATCGTCCAACTTCTTCGCCATCAGGGACAACTCGTACATCACCCCGAAATCGGACTCGATTCTCCCTTCGATTACCAACAAATCCCTTGAAACTGTGGCCAAGGAGCTCGGAATGACGGTGGAAAGACGTCAGGTTCCTGTAGAGGAGCTTTCTTCGTTCGAAGAAGTCGGCGAATGCGGCACTGCCGTAGTCATCACACCGGTCTACCGCATAGATGACAAGCCTGCACTCGAATCCCAGGAAGTAAAACCTTATCTTTTCGGTTCCAAGGACCAGTGCGGTCCGAAGAGCCTCAAGCTGTACAAAATGATACGCGGCATTCAGGACGGCGAGATCGAAGACCCGTTCGGCTGGTGCCTTTTCGTATAACGGTTCCCTGCAGGACAGTCAGGTGTGACCGCAGCAAGAAACATAATCGAAGCGCCCGGAGGAGAACGGAAAGTTCTCCTCCATACTTGTTGCGCACCCTGCTCGTCGGCGATAATAGAAGCCCTGCTCGCCAACGGCATCACTCCGGTCGTATTCTATTGCAACCCGAACATTTTCCCCGAAGAGGAATACCTCATACGCAAGAACGAATGCACGAGATATGCCGAAGCCCTCGGCCTTGAAATAGTGGATGACGACTACGACCACGGCAAATGGCTCGACCGGATTAAAGGCCTTGAAAATGAACCGGAAAGAGGCGCAAGATGCCTGCAGTGCTTCAGATTCAGACTGTCCCGGACGGCAGAATACGCCCACAGGCACGGCATAAGGGTTATAACCACTACCCTCGCCTCGTCACGCTGGAAAAGCCTTGAACAGATAAACGCCGCAGGACAGGAAGCAGCCGGGGCATACGACGACGTGACATGGTGGGACAGGAACTGGCGCAAAGGGGGTCTTCAGGAGCGCCGCATGGAAATAATCAGAGAGTACGGCTTTTACAATCAGACATATTGCGGCTGCGAATTTTCTCAAGAAAACCGTCTGCATAAACCCTCCCGACCGGAAGAATGACGTCGCCGGAAGAGAGCGTCACCTGCCTGCGGGTGTATGAAGTCACTTTCCCGACAGGAACGATATACGACCTGTGAATACGCACGAATCCGTCTTCCGGAAGCATGGCACATATCTCCTTCATGCTGATCTGAGATACTACCGGATCCCCGGCGGGGAGATGTATCTTCACGTAATTGTCCATCGACTCCACGTACTCTATCTCCGATACCGGAATCTTCACATTCCTGTATTCGACCTTCAAGGTAATTTCACATCTTTCCCCGGGATTTTCCCGTTCCGCCGCATCTCGCATGCGCATCAGTTCACGGACCTTGCCCACGGCCACCGAGAAGCGGTCAAAGGTAAAAGGCTTATGCAGAAAATCAATCGCGTTCAATTCGAACCCGTCTATGGCGAATCTGGCGTAAGCCGTGGTAAATATGAAATTCGTCCTCTCCGGCAATCCCGCAGCCACGTCTATCCCCGAAATCCCGTTCATCTCGACGTCAAGGAACACGAGGTCCGGCCTTTCCCTTTTCACGGCGGCCAACCCCTCCACCGGGTCGCTGAACACGGACAATTCAATATCACCGAGCCTCCGGCAATATTCCGCAATTATCGACAGCGCCACGGGCTCGTCATCTATTGCTATGGCTTTCAATAAATTGAGTTTCATCAGACTCTCCTTTTTCGTCAATCGTCAATTCCACGACAAACCGCCCGTCAGGACGGGAAATTTTCAATTCATGTTTTCCGGGATAAAGCAGGGCGAGGCGCTTCCTGCAGTTTGTGATGCCTATTCCTTCCTTCCCCTGACCGTCACCTGTCTTCATCACCGAATTGCTTACGAAAAAGGCGATTTTCCCGTCATAAGCAGTCAGCCTTATCGTAATTTCAGTATCGACATGGGATGAGACCCCGTATTTGAAGGCATTCTCAACGAATGTGATGAGCAGCATCGGGGCTATCCTGTAGTTTTCGCCGTCCGCCGCATGGTCGAAGGTCACCTTGGTATGCTCGTTCAGACGCTCCTTCTGCAATTCGATGTACTGCCCGATATACTCCGCCTCCTCACCCAAAGGGATGAAATCCTTCACGCCGTTCGTGTACATGTACTTCATCATGGAAATGAAGCGGTTGAACGCAGGTTCCGCCCTGTCTGATTTCGTAATCACCAATCCGTAGAGGGTATTCAGGGTGTTGAACATGAAGTGGGGGTTGATCTGCGCCTTGTACAGTGCGAGTTCGGCCTTGTTTTTCTCGGCTTCTATCTCCTTTTTCTCCGCACTCTGCCTGTACAGTTGCGTCAGCAGGCCTACCGCAATGCTGAAGACCGACACCACGAAATACAGGAACCACACAGCCTGTTCGTGCATCCTCGCCCGAAAAAAACCGCCGCCCCGTTGCCTCGGAGGAGGAAACCGGAAAAAATTGTCCCCTCGGGGACTCAGATCGTATTTCGAAAGGAAATATGTCAAGACTGTCATCGCAAGGAAAATCAGGACCGCCGCCCAATATTTTTTCCTTACGAAAATCAGCGGAATGACCGCCTTGCGGGTTATGAAATACACCGCATACAGCCACAATGCCAGCATTATGACGAAAAACGGATGGTGCGACAGCCATCTTTCCACCGGGAGCAGCATCGTCATCACAGGCAGAAGGACGAAACAGAATATCAGGTCTATGTAAAGCGAAAGATTCCTGTTCATGATTTTGTGTTCGGAGCCGTTCATCGCATGCAAAATTAAAAAATTGGAATATATTTGCAGCCGCTTTTTCCGAAAACGATGACGAATATGGATACAACACCCGTGAACGACAATATGAAAACCGGAATAAAAGGCTGGCTGCCCGTAATCGGACTTGCCTTTTCCACCTTCATCTTCAATACATCCGAATTCATTCCCATAGGCCTGCTTAGCGACATCGCCGCTGATTTTTCGATTACCGAATCCAATGCCGGGATGCTCATCACCGTCTACGCATGGGTTGTCGCCCTTGCGTCCCTGCCGCTCATGCTGACGTTCGCCAAGACGGAAAACAAAAGGCTTATGCTCGGGATAACCGCCCTGTTCATCGTCAGCCAGGTGCTGTCCGGCATATCGAAGGACTTTTACATGCTGATGATTTCAAGGATAGGAGTGGCTTGCGCCCATGCCATTTTCTGGTCGATTGTCACGCCGTATGCCGTCCGCATAGCTCCGGAAGGAAAGAAGTCGGCCGCACTGAGCATCATCGTATGCGGTTCGTCCATAGCCATGATAGTGGGAATGCCGATAGGCCGTACCATAGGCCTGCTGATGGGCTGGAGAGCAACGTTTCTCGTAATCGGAGCCGCGGCCGCAGTCATTTTCCTGTTTCTCGCATTCCTGCTTCCGAAAGCACCGAGCGACAGCTCGATTTCGTTGAGGAAACTTCCGGCCCTCATCAAGTCCCCTGCTCTGCTGAGCATATACCTTATCACTGTCATAGCGATTACGGGACATTTCACGGCTTACAGTTACATCGAACCGTTCCTTGCGCAGACCGCAGGATTGTCCGAGACGTGGATTACATTGATACTGACGATATTCGGCTTTGTCGGTCTTGTCGGGAGCTTCCTGTTTGCCAAATGTTACGATGCTCATCGGAAACTGTTCATCGTATTCGCAGTCTGCGGGCTCTGCGTTTCCATGCTGATGCTGCAGGTCATGTCGTTCAGCCTCGCTTCCGTCATATTGCTCTGCGTTTTCTGGGGAACGGCCATCAATTTCTACAATCTCGCGTTCCAGTCCGAAATCATACGGAATGCGCCTCAGGGTTCAGCCGTGGCCATGTCCATATATTCGGGAATCTACAATATGGGGATAGGCAGCGGGGCTCTTGTGGGTGGTTATGTCTGCTCCGGATTGGAGGTAGGCTTCATAGGCTATGCCGGCGGTGCGATAGCCGTCATTGCATCCGTACTCTGTATCAGAAAACTCGTCCCTGCCCTTTTCGGGACACGGTAGGACTGTCGTTCACCACCAATGTCGGGCCGTTTGCAACCGCATCAGGACGGCGGCCTTGTCTTTCCCGCCCTTCTGCATACCTTTGCACCGTACTCAAAATAATTATGTCATGAAAAGTATTGTTTCGATTGTTGCAATGACGCTCATGTCGTTCGTTGCAATGGCTCAGGGGCCGCAGGGCGCACGTCCTGAAAGACCGGAAAGAGGGACTCCTCCTACTGATGAAGAACGCATCGAAAGAAAGGTCGGTTTCATGAAAGAGTCACTCGGACTTACCGACAAACAGGCGGAAGACCTCATATCGATATTCACGGAAAGGGAAGAGGCTGCAGATGCAGCAAGGGAAGCATACCGCAAGGAAATGGATGAAATCCGCAGCAAATGCCAGTCTTCAGTTGAAAAGATTCTCAGCAGCGAACAGCTTGAAAGCTGGAGGAAGATGATGAAGGAACGTTGGGACAAGCGTCCGCGCCACGACGGTCCGGGACATCACAGGCATCACCCAGACGGACCTTGGCAGGACGGACCTCGTCAGTGGCAGGATGACAGCTGGGATAACGAAGGATGCTGCTGGCATTAGGCATCAGACGTTAGACAAATACGAAAACAGAATAGGCAAAAGAGGACGAGAGCCGATTGTGAAGCTCCCGTCCTCTTTTTTTAACCGGCTTGTACGTTTTTTAAACAGGCTTGTACGGACCTTTGCCCGGATTCCTGAAGAAAATTGCAAACAGGATGGCCACCACCAATGCGTAACCGGCGAATACATACCATGCCGTACTCCAGTCCGGCGTTTCGGCCCTGTAAACGAAATGATTCACCACAGCCTGTGCCGCAAGCGTTCCTATCGTGGCACCCACGCCGTTCGTCATCAGCATGAAAAGCCCCTGGGCACTCGACTTGATATCCGGAGTCGAACGCTGCTCGGTATAAAGCGCACCCGAAATATTGAAAAAGTCGAAAGCCACGCCGTAGACTATCATGGAAACGATAAACATCCATACTCCCGGGCCCGGATTACCAAGGCCGAAGAGGCCGAAACGGAAGACCCACGCTATCATGGCAATAAGCATCACCCTCTTGATGCCGAAAAATTTCATCGCCACAGGAATCAGCAATATGCCGAGCGTTTCGGACATCTGAGAAATCGAAATAAGGGCGTTGGCGTTGCGGGCTCCCCATGTATCGGCAAATTCAGGTATTTCCTTGAAATGGGAGATAAACGGATTGGCGAAGCCGTTTGTAATCTGAAGTGCTACACCGAGAAGCATCGAGAAAATGAAGAATGTGGCCATGTCCCTGTTCTTGAACAGGCGGAAAGCCTTGGCTCCGAATATGTCGCCGATGCTCTGGGTCTTCGCCGCCCCTTCCGCAGGACAATTCGGAAGCGAGAAGCAGTACAGGAACAGCAGCAGTCCGAGCACTCCGGATACGAAAAACTGATTGTAAGTGTACTGGAACTGGATTCCGTTACCGTCCGTCACGAAATTGACGAACAGCATGCTGCAGATGAAACCTACCGTCCCGAAGACCCTGACAGGAGGAAAATCCTTGACGGTATCGAACCCGTTCTTCACAAGCACCTTGAATGCCACTGAGTTGGACAGCGCAATGGTAGGCATGTAGAAAGCCACGCTCACGGCATACAGAGGGAACAATATGGCAAACTGCGCATCGGTCCCTGATGTCAGTCCGTAATATCCGGCACCTATCATGGCGGCTCCCGCCAACAGATGGCAGATTCCGAGAAGTTTCTGCGCAGGAATGTATTTGTCCGCCACAATGCCCATGATTGCAGGCATGAAAATGGAAACTATTCCCTGCATTGCGTAAAAAAGTCCGATTTTGGATTCAAGTCCGACGGATACGAGATAACTTCCCATCGAAGTAAGATATGCGCCCCAGACTCCCCACTGCAAAAAGTTCATTATTATCAGCCGTAACCTGACGGCCTTGTTCACTCTTTCCATTCTTTTTCGTGTATTAATTATTAGTCAATGGAGCAAATATAACAAGTATTTGTCTAACTTTTGCTATCTTTGACGCTCAAATTCCATAATTGACATGAAATTCGTAAAGACCGCGAATACACCCGACTCCGCAGCAAGATGCGGCATCATCACCACCGACCACGGGCAGATAGAGACCCCCATTTTCATGCCCGTAGGCACTGTCGGTTCGGTCAAAGGCGTGTATCACAGGGACTTGAAAGAAGATATAAATGCAGAAATCATCCTCGGGAACACCTATCACCTGTACTTGCGTCCGGGGCTTGAAATACTGAAGGCCGCAGGAGGGCTGCACAAGTTCATTTCCTGGGACAGGCCAATCCTGACGGACAGCGGAGGCTATCAGGTATTCTCGCTCTCCCCTATCAGGAAACTTACGCCTGACGGTTGCACGTTTTCTTCGCACATCGACGGTTCGAAGCATACCTTCACGCCTGAAAACAACGTGGACACGCAGAGAATCATCGGAGGCGACATTATAATGGCCTTGGACGAATGCACTCCGGGGAACGCCGAATACGAATATGCACGCAAGTCATTGAAACTCACAGAATCATGGCTTAAACGCTGCATAAAGAGATTCGACGAGACGGAGCCGTTGTACGGATATTCCCAGACATTCTTCCCCATCGTACAGGGATGCGTCTACCCCGACCTGAGGCGTGAAGCGGCTGAATTTGCGGCCTCATTGGACAGGGAAGGCTATGCCATCGGCGGGCTTTCCGTAGGGGAACCGGCCGAGAAAATGTATGAAATGCTCGAAGTGGTCTGCCCGATTCTTCCGGACAACAGGCCGAGATACCTTATGGGGGTCGGCACTCCGGCCAACATCCTCGAGGGTATAGACCGCGGAGTGGACATGTTCGACTGCGTGATGCCGACGAGGAACGGGAGGAACGGAATGCTGTTCACATGGAACGGCATCATGAACATGAGGAACAAAAAGTGGGAAAACGACTTCTCCCCTATCGACCCTGAGGGCATGTCTTTCGTGGACAGGACATACAGCAAGGCATATCTGAGGCACCTTTTCACGGCCGGTGAAATGTTTGCCGGACAGATTGCTTCGGAACACAACCTGGCTTTCTACCTCGACCTCGTCAGACAGGCACGGGAGCATATCAAGGCCGGAGATTTCAAGGCATGGAAAGAGGCGGCAGTCAAAAGAATAATGACAAGATTATGATAGACCTCAAACCGAAGCTCATAGACCTGTACATTATCAGGAAGTTCATTACGACCTTCTTCGTGGCGTTGCTCCTTATCATCGTCATTGTCGTCATTTTCGACATAAGCGAGAAAATAGACAATTTCGTGAAATACGAGGCGCCGCTCAAAGCCATCATTTTCGACTACTACCTCAACTTCATACCCTATTTCATGAATATGTTCAGTCCGCTGTTCGTATTCATCACCGTCATATTCTTCACGTCCAAGATGGCTGCCAATTCGGAAATCATAGCCATTCTCTCGTGCGGAATCAGTTTCCACAGGATGATGGTGCCGTACATATTCTCGGCTACCGTCATCGCCCTTTTCTCCCTCGGACTGAACCTGTTCATAATCCCGAACTCCAACAAGGTGAAGGTGGAGTTCGAAAACAAGTACGTCGATCCCGGGAAAAGTTATGGTAATACCCGTAACGTGCACTATCAGATAGCCCCGGGGGAATTCGTCTACGTGGAATCCTTCAGTTCGTGGAACAATACCGCCTACCGGTTCACTTTGGAAAAAATCGAAGACAACCAGCTCGTGTCCAAGCTGTCTGCCGAAACCGCCGTATGGGACACTACGTTCAACGGATGGACCCTCAAGAAATATTTCATAAGGGATTACACCGGGGCCCTTGAAGACAAGGTCCGCAGCGGGGCCCGGC
The DNA here is from genome assembly GCA_944323245.1 of uncultured Bacteroidales bacterium. Classification (GTDB taxonomy): domain Bacteria; phylum Bacteroidota; class Bacteroidia; order Bacteroidales; family UBA932; genus Cryptobacteroides. Next base: position 49,994 of record CALURT010000003.1, on the reverse strand, counting down.
TTGACACTGTCATAAACCTGAGCGTCAACGATTTCTATTTCAAGAAAAAGACATTGGAATCCCTCTCTTACGGAGAATTGAACGACCTTATCGCCACTCAGAAAATGAGGGGTGACACCAACGTGAAGGACGCTCTCATAGAAAAGAACAAGCGTTTCTCGATGTCATTCTCCGCATTCATCCTTACGATTATGGGAGTCGCCCTCTCGTCGAAAAAACGTCGGGGAGGCATAGGATGGAACCTCGGGATAGGAATCGCCCTCAGCTTCTCATACATCCTCTTCCAGCGGTTCAGCGAAATGTTCGTCTATACGGGTCTGATGTCGCCGACACTCGCCCTGTGGACGCCGAACTTCATCTATACGGTCATCGCCGCGGTCCTCTACAAGATAGCCCCGAAATAACAGGCAATGCTTTCGATGCCTCAGTCCGTCAGGCCGAGCTTGCGCATCAGGGCTTCCGGCTCAGGATCATGGCCTCTGAAATTCCTGTAAATTACCGCAGGATCTTCCGACCCTCCCTTGGAAAGTATTTCCTTTCTGAATGACCCGGAAACTTCCGTGTTGAAAATACCTTTCTCCTTGAAAAGGGAGAAAGCATCGGCTTCAAGCACTTCCGACCATTTGTAGGAATAGTATCCGGCTGCATATCCTCCCGAGAATATGTGGGAGAACGACGGAGAAAATGCGGCTCCCTGCACAGGCGGCATCACCGGGCAGGTCGCTATGACCTTGCCTTCGAAATCGGCCGCACTTTCTTCAGGAACCTCTTTCAGCGTGTGCCAGGCCATGTCCACTATGCCGAAATGAAGCTGACGCACCTGATAATAGCCCGCAAGGAAATTCTTGGCAGCTATTATCTTGGTGACCAATGAATCCGGAATCACTTCCCCTGTTCTGTAGTTCTTGGCGAAAGTATCGAGATACTCCGGTTCGTATGCCCAGTTCTCCATTATCTGCGACGGAAGCTCCACGAAATCACTGGCTACTGACGTACCGGTAATGGACGGATAACGGCCCTCGGCAAGAATGCCGTGCAGTGCATGTCCGAATTCATGCAGAAGCGTTGTAAACTCGTCATGGGTAATCAATGAAGGCGTATTCTCCGTAGGCTTGGTGAAGTTGGTGACTATACTGATAAGCGGACGTTCCTCCTTGCCGCCATAAAAACCCTGTCCGCGGAACTCCGTCATCCATGCACCTCCCCTTTTGCTCTCTCTCGGGAAGAAATCGGCATAGAAGAGAGCCATGTGCCGGCCTGTCGAATCCTTGACGTCAAAGACCTTCACATCCTTGTGATATACAGGCACATCGGAAATTTCCTCGAATGTAAGGCCGTACAGCCTGTTGGCAAGGTCGAAGACGGCATAAATGCAGTTCTCAAGACGGAAATACGGTTTGAGCTGTTCCTCATTCAACGAATACTCCGCCTCACGGTATCTTTCCGACCAATAGGAAAAGTCCCACGGCTGCAATTCGCTGTCTTCAAAGCCGTTTTTCTTGGCAAATTCATAGACTTCCTTCACTTCCGCCCTCGCATACGGCAAGGTTGGGACAAGAAGTTCGTCAAGGAACCCGTTGACAGTCCCCGGCGTTTTGGCCATCCTTTCCTCAAGGGCGTAATCGGCAAATGTGTCATACCCGAGAAGTTCTGACATGGCGATACGCAACCCTACGATTTTCTTCACCGTTTCCGTATTGTCGAATTCGCCGCCGACGCATCTCGTATTGTAGGCCATGTAGACCTGCTTTCTCAATTCACGTTTTTCGCTGAATTTCATGAAAGGCCCGTAGCTCGGATAATCCAGCGTGAAAACCCAGCCTTCGAGACCCTTTTCTTTCGCAGCCGCAGCCCCCATATCCCTAACATAGTCCGGCAGGCCGGCAAGATCCCCGCTGTCAGTAATATGCAAGGAGAAAGCATTTGTGGCATCCAGAACGTTCCTGCCGAACTGCAATGTGGCAAGAGACAGTTCCTCCGCATACTTGCTGTATTTTTCCTTGTCAGTGTCGGACAATGCAGCCCCGTTGCGTGCAAACGACTTGTACGTGTCCTCGAGAAGCATTGCCTGGTCCTTGTCGAGAGCCAAAGAATCCCTCATTTCATAAACGGCCTTGACCCTTTCGAAAAGAGGCTTGTTGAGCGAAACGTACATCGAATATTCCGTCAGCATCGGGGACACCTCCTCGGCTATCTTCTGCATTTCATCGTCGGTATCCGCTTCCATCAGATTGAAAAAGATTGCAGACACCCTGTCCAATGTCCGTCCTGAATACTCGAGAGCCTCGATGGTGTTTGCGAAATCCGGAGCGTCCGGATTTGACGTGATTGCGTCGATTTCAGCCTTGGCTTCCTCTATACCCGCCTTGAATGCGGGAAGATAATGGCTGTTTTTGATTTTGTCGAATTGAGGCGCTCCGTAAGGATTGGGAGACTCGGTCAAAAGTGGATTTTCCATATTGCAAGATACGATAACCGACAGTGCAAGGACTGCCTGCAAAAATTTTCCCATAATGTCCGTTCAGTTAATAATAAGGGTAAACATCGTGCAAATTTAAGAAAAACTTTTCATTCATCCTTGGCGGACAGGTTGCGCTTCATCCTGAATATGGATGTAATCCTCGTAGGCGTGACATGATAGCGTATGTCGAAACAGCAGAATTCCGTATGCCCTCTTGTCCTGTAGCATGAAGTCATATAGTCGGTATCGAAGCCGAGATGCTTCAGATCCGATATATTCATTTCCGTCATCCCCATTTTCAGCAGACCGTCCAATATCTCGTGATTCCTGTTCAACGCATTCAGGACTTTCAGTTTGGTCCTGCGGCTGTCCTGGTTCTTCCTGTTGTTGTATCTGTTCTTGCAGGACAGGCTGCAGAATTTCCTGTCAGTCCGCCCGTAACCGATTTCATCTCCGCATTCCAGACATCTGGCATGGTGTTCTTCGTCATCGTGGTACATGTCGTAATAATTTTTCCATGTCAAATTTGAAGTGAATTTCCTTAAAATCAAACAGTCCGCCCGCAGGTTTTTCTTTTTCCGAAGACTTTTTCCTTTTTCTCGGTTTTTCAGAATATTCAAAAAAAGAAATTTCATGCAAAAAAAGATAAATCAGGTCCTTCCGGCGCATTGCCTGTTCATTTCGTCGATTTGTTTTCCTTACTTTGCACTGTCCTGCAATGTGCGCACGGAATGCGGGGACAGATGGATTAATATTTAATGATTATGGAACAGTTGAATAAAATCGAGTTGAAAGGGAATGTGGGGAATATCCGCATTACCGATGTAGGGGAGAACAAGGTGGCGAGATTCTCGCTTGCCACCAATTTCGTGTACAAGGGACGTGAAGGGGACGCCGTCATAGAGACCACGTGGCACAATGTCGTGGCGTGGAGCGGCCGTAACATGCCTGATTTTTCAAAAATCGGGAAAGGCACGCCCCTGTATGTATGCGGCAGGATGCGGTCATCCAAATATACCGGAGCCGACGGGCAGGAAAGGACGTCATACGAGGTGATAGCAAACAAGATAGCCTTCGAGGAACCTTCGCCGCTGCAATGCGGTATCTGATGCTCGCCGTCAGTCCGGCAATCCCATCCTGATGCACGCATCTTTTGAGAGTATAACTAAAAAGGGTAATTTCCGCATCCGCGTTAGTCTTGAAATTACTCCTTTTTAGTCGCTCTCTCCGTCATCTTTCAGGACAAAGATACCGACATTTCCGACTCTTGCCCTTTCACAGCCTGCAAGCCTGTCAGCCACGAAGGTATAATCTTCAAGTACGGACAGGTTCATGAGCAGGACAGTATCATCGGCACCGGAGAACATGAATCCGTAGACCTTGTCATCGTATGATGTCACCTCTTCGCCGAGATACACGTCCATATTTTCCGGGCGGTGGATCATAAGGGTCGAATATCCGGAAACATTTTCGGCTTCCTTGATTTCACGGGCCTTGTCGCACAGGTTTTCGTAACCTGTAAAATCGTTTATCTGCGGAAGCAGGAATGAAGCGATGAATATGGCGGCCAACATCGAGGAGGACATCCAGCACACTGCCCCTGTCCATGATTTCCGGATAAGGCAGAGGATTGTCGGGATGGAGAAAATCACGAAAACTGCCGCCGTGAGATATACGAGAGGAGACTTTACAAACGGATAAACTGTCAAAGGCTCAAACCAACCGTACTTTCCCACCATGGATGGCACGAAAAACGCCGCTATGCCTGCTGTCAGGAGTAGAACCGCCGGTATCCACAGACTTGCAGCCAAGCCTGCACTCCAACGTTCCCGTTTGCCCACAAGTACGAAAAGATAGACGGCCAAAGGGAAAAGCGGAGCGAGATATATTGACAGTTTCGAACTGAAGCATGAAAGCATGATAACCGTAAACAGAATCGCCGTCCTCAACAGCTTTTCGAAATCCGTCACGAAACCTTTCGGAATGAACGATTTGACGAAATACAGAAGGAGAGCGAGCGAAAACGGGGCCATCGTGTACAGCAGGGCCGGAAGATAGAACCAGAACGGCTCTTTATGATATTGTGCGTCCACGGCCCTATCGAAAGTCTGGTGGAACAGCAGGTTTTCGATATAATCCCTGCCTCCTTCCAACCATACGCCGAGAAGCCAGCCGGCCGCCAATACCATGAGGATGAGCCATGTCCTCCAGCCCAAATATCTGCCGGCCTCACGCAGCCTGCCCATGAACAGGAGGAAGCAGAACACCGACACCAAAGGCATGAGCAGACCTACCGGGCCTTTGGTAAACAGGGCAAGGAAAATGAAAACCGGGAAAAGTATGGCATTGGCCCTGTAGTTGCCTATGCCCTTGTACATCTTGTAGAACGTGTACAGGGACAGGACGATGAACATGCACATCAGCATGTCCATCCTCAGGATGACGGACATTCCCAAATACATTGCGGATGTCCCTGTCATCAGTGCGGCTGCGAAACGTTCCTCCGGAGTGAACTTGAGGGAAGTCAGTGACGCTGCTGTCCTGAGCCACTTGTCCATAACGGCAATTATGACGAGGGCCGGTATGAATGAAAACAGCGTGAGGACAAAGGTGCAGTGCTGTCCGAAAATAAGCCGGCAAAGCATTATGAGCCAGAAATAAAGAGGCGGTTTGTCGGCATAGGCTTCGCCGTGGTTGGAAAAAGTGAAGACGGAACCGTCTTCCAACGCCTCGTCGGCTATGCTGAGATACCTCAATTCGTTGGACGGAGACACGTCCCTCATGAGCATTACGGGGATGAGGGCCATTGTCATCAGGACGAATGCGCAGAAAATCGGATGCGATTTGAATATTGACTTCAACATAGTTCGTTTTCTTTTGACCGGGACCGGCTCCTGAAATACAGGACCAGATTCCTGAGATAAGCGACAAAACCGAAAGACTGACCGAGGATCAGTACCGGATCCGCTCTGAATATACCGTATGAAATTATAAGGGCGGAACCGACGAGGCTGATGATCCAGAACCCGGCCGGCAGGACGGATTCATGTCTCTTCATGGAGCTGGCCCATTGATAGACGAACCTCAATGTAAACATTATCTGGCCTGCCGAGCCGAAAACAAGCAGGCCGACAGGTACGTCTTCATTACGGAAGAACGATTCCGTGAATGCGGAAAAGTCCTTCAGGGCGAAAACCGCAGCCACGACGGGAGTCGCCACGAGCAGCGTTTTCAGCAGGAAGCCGAATTTTTTCCACAATCCTTTCAGATAGAGATTGTAGAGATAGATATAATATGAAAGGAATTGTCCGAGAATTATCGAGAAATCCTCCCTGAACCATCCGTAAAGGCAGAGCAGATATGAACCGGATATGCTCAGAATCCAGTACGAGGACGGTGACACCACGGCCTTCACCTTCTCGGACTTTATCCATTGGAACAGGGTCCTTGCCGAGAAGAAAATCTGGGCGAGAAAGCCTATGGCATATATCAGGAACGGCTCATTCATCCGTATCGGATTTTGCTATTGAATATTCGATATACCGCCTGCGCATCCAGCGGTAGGCAAAGCAGTCTGCAAGAGGTCCCCAGAACCTGTTGCCCAAGCCGAATTTGGAGCGTCCGGCCGTCCTCGGATGATGATGTACGGGGACTTCCATGTAGCGGGCCCCTTTCTGCAGAAGGACAAGGGCGGGAAGGAATCTGTGCATTCCGTTGAACAATGGAAGTTTGCGTGCGACATCCGTATGCAGGACCTTGAGAGGGCAACCGGTGTCCTTGGCTCCGTCTCCGGTCATCATTCTTCTGAAAGAGTTGGCTATCTTGGACTGCATTTTCTTGAAAAAGCTGTCCTGCCTGTCCGCTCTGACTCCCGTGACCATGGAATATTCGCCTATATGGCGCAACAGGAGTTCGAAATCCTCGGGGTCGGTCTGTAGGTCGGCATCGATATAGCCGACATATTTCGAAAAGGTATTGTCTATACCAGCTTTCAATGCTACGGTGAGACCGTAGTTCCTGTCGAATGAAATATATGAAAAATGCTGATTGCACCGGCAGACGTCAACGAGCTTTTCAAGGCTTCCGTCGGTAGACCCGTCGTTTACGAAAAGTACGCAGGTCCTCAGACTGCATGACGATGCGAATGCGCCGAGCCTGCGTTCGAGTTCTCCAATGTTTTCGACCTCGTTGTACAGAGGTACCACTATCGTAAATTCGTAATCAGCCGTCCTGTTATTCATACTTAATGTCAGTTCGACGAATTCTGTTGCTCGGGACTAAGTAATTCGTCGAACCGTCATTAACATTAAGGATTTCTCCGAAATCCTCTTCTTCTTAATCCCCAGTCGCTATTGCGACCCTGCTCGCTTTCGAATGTCCACCGGACATTCTCATAAACCGCTCCCGACTTTTCAAGGGGCGCCACCCCCATTCGCCCCCTCGCCGGGGGCTCGTCACAGAACTTTGTTCTGTTCCTTAAAGGTAGTTAATTTTTTCCATCTTCAAGATAAAATCTTATATTGTCGAGAACTTTGCGGCTCAGGCGTTCCACTGCCTGCACGGTCATTCCCGAAGAAACGTTCATGCACCTTACGTGAGGATGGGAAAGCAACGCCGTATTCCCGGCATGGCACCCGAGAGCGCCGGCCGTATCGCAGAAGCAAAGATTGTTCCCTTCCAACCATTTCATGAAAGATTTTTCGTCCCATGCCGGAGAAAGTCCCGTATTGAACAGTATTTTCCCCTCGCCAAGAGCCTCGAATTCTTCATCATGAAGCAGGACGGTATTCTTGTTGAGACAGCAGAAAACCACCTCATTTTCAGCAAGAAGACGATGCAACGGCATGAAAACGTATCCCTTGGCCGAAGCCTCGGATTTTTCGCTGCGTGCGAAATAGGATATTTCGGCCCCGAGAAAATGCAGGGCATCGGCAATCATTCCTCCAGATTTTCCCAAGCCGACGATTCCGGCCTTCAACCCAGTGATTTCTCTCGGTTTTCCGCTCCATGCAGGCTGCCCGAAACCGTGAAGACAGCCGACAAGTTCGTGAATGACATATTCGACCACCCCTTCATCTCCGTAGTCTCTTATTCCCTTTACGGTAATTCCTCTTGCCTCAGCCGCCCTGATGTCCACGTTGGCACTTTCAGGAGAATACAATGAGCAGCACATGCCAATATACCTTATATTCGGGCATCCGTCCATGACTGCCGCCGTTACGGGAGTGGAATGGCTTACAAGCACGGCATCGGCATCTCCTATCCTCCGTATGATTTCATCGTCGTCTGCCGGTCTGTCCGCGTACATGCGGATTTCCCCTGCATACCTGTTCAGTTCATTTTCCGCCCACGGGAGCAGATTGACCGGCTCTATCGCCACCAATTTTTCAAACTTTTCCATAACTTCCGCTTAAATCCCGGTAAAGTTAAGAACTGTTTTCTTATCCACGCCCCTGTATCGGCACAAATTCAGCACATATCCGGAAAATCGCCGATCGAAAAGTGCAATTTTTCAGAAAACTGCCGATTTTGTTCAGCGATTTTATATCTTTGTACCATGAAAACTTGAAAACGATGGAACAATTGATCGAACTTTTCAAAAGGCTTCTGAACCTGACAGACACGACTTTCGTCAGGTACTTGCATGACCGTATCGACTGGTCGTCAAGAATGATAGGCATAACAGGTCCGCGGGGCGTAGGAAAGACAACCATGCTGCTACAGCATATAAAACGCTATCTTCCGGTGGATAATACCTTGTTTGTCAATGCTGATGACATATATTTTGCCGAACATCGGCTTTTCGACCTGGCTTCTGAATTTTACAAATACGGAGGAAAGCATCTGTATATCGATGAAATTCATAAATATCAGGACTGGTCCAAAGAATTGAAAATGATATATGACTATTTTCCTGACTTGCAAGTCGTATTTACAGGATCCTCGATTCTGGAGATATACAAAGGCAATGCAGACCTGAGCCGCCGGGTACTCAGCTACTATTTGCAAGGACTGTCTTTCAGGGAATATCTTGCCATGGCAAAAAACATTTATCTCCCTGTCTATACTCTTTCTGAAATACTCGGACTGAAAGTAGAGATGCCGGAAACAGAACGACCGTTGGCTTTGTTCAAAGAATACATAGAAAAGGGTTATTATCCTTTCTTTTCAGATCCGGGTTATGAGATAAGGCTGCGTAATATAGTAAACACAACCGTGGAAAACGATATCCCTGCCTATGCAAATCTGAATCCGGCTTCAACGAAAAAAATCCGGCAACTGCTTTATGTAATCTCAAAAAGCGTCCCGTTCAAGCCCAATTTCACCAAAATCGGGCAAATGATTGATTTGCACAGAAATCAGGTTGCCGACTTTATGTTTTACTTGGAAAAGGCTGGAATTATCGCCCAATCAAGGGAAAAAACCGAAGGTGTCCGCCAGTTGGGGAAAGTGGAAAAGACATATATGGACAACACTAATCTGGCATACGCCCTTTCTGACAACATTCCTGAAATCGGGAATATCAGGGAAACGTTTTTCCTGTCCCAGATGAAAATAAACAATACGGTATTCTCTTCTGACAAGGCTGATTTTCAGATTGACGGGGTTACCTTCGAGATAGGCGGACCGAAAAAAGGACAAAAGCAAATCCAGGGAATGGAAAATGCCTATATCGTAAAAGACGAAATAGAATACGGTTTCCGGAACATCATTCCGCTTTGGCATTTCGGCTTCAATTACTGATTGCCGGAAAATTCATGCAGGAAAATCAGGCATTCACCCCCGGATTTCCCGTATTCATGTATTTATTTTTCCAATCACCGGGAAATGATTCTATGTTTGTTGTATGTAAAACCTTTTAAATATTTTGCATATGAAAACTACATTCATTCCCAACATTATTTCTGTCCTTTTACTTTGTTGTGCATGCCAAACAAATGTATTGACACCAGAAACAACACAATCTACTCAAAGGCAACAACAAGAAATGTCCCCTGTTGTTCTTTCATTTTCTTCTATTCAAGATTTTCAAAATACATTATTAAAAATAAGCAACGAAATTGAACAGGGCGGATCCCCATCATTTTTGAAACAACAGAATCCCAATTTCATTAGCTATGCAGAAACTATAATGGCAGATGAAAACTCGACATCAGCATTGTATAGCGAAGTCATCGGTTCAATCCTAAATCCTGAAGGAGAGGTCATAATCGGAGACTATATATTAAAACTATGTGATTATGGAATTTTATATTCTTTCAAGGATAATGTTGACATTTTACGTAAACTAAGTTTATCTTCAATTTCGGAGTTGAATATATCAAAAATATCTAACTTTCCGATTTATAATGACATAGACTCTGAAGAATTAGATGCAATGTATGAAGTACCCGAATGCGGTAATGTATATTTTTACGATATTTATAGAATATTGGATTCAGAAATACATGCGTCAGAACAACCGATATTAAAAATGGGATGGTCAGAACCGTCTGGGGTTCACTTTGTTACCGACTATCAAGCCGTTGGCCCGTTCCTTGAATCTAATTATACTATTCCGAACGCATCAGACCAAAAAAATAAATTTTCCGGAGGGAAAGTTGCAAATGATACAAAAATATACAGAAGAGTTGTATTAGGTTACAAAGAATCCGGAGTTAAAACTAAAACCATGAAAAAGAAAGGATTAGTGTGGCAAAAATTTAACTGCAACAATACTTCTGCAATAACTGATTTATACATACATGAATTAAATTGGCAAGCCATAAATCATTCCGGTTGGCTTGATATAAATACTACATCATATTCAGGAAGGAGCTATGTAATCGCTACAAAAGTAACGGATACACCTATGAATGTCAATATGTCCAATGAAGCACTCATAAACGAATGCAATGACGCCATAGCATGGGCGAAAAGCAAAGGTCTTAATATAAGTAACGTCGATGGTGTCCGCCACATATACAGATACGACACTCGAAATACGAAAGTGCGTATAAAAGATAAAATAGTTAGTGAATATAGTGATAAAGTAAATGCCTTTTATAATTTAGAACCTGTTGGAACACTTTCCAGCACAAAAAGTGCTCTCGGAAATTTAGTTATTAATAATATGAATTACAATGTGTATAAAGTTTCCATGTACGGATACTCTGAATATGAGTCAGAAAAGAAAGGTGCAAGAGTTCAATATTTAAGGACAAGGTGAAAACTTTAATTTAAGGACAATATGAAAACTTTTATAAAACTTGGTTTTGCAATTGCATTGATTTTCTTACCAATGACTATTTCGGCGCAAAATTCAAGGAAATCGATAATGTATGAACGGGGATATGCCGCTGATGTGCAGATTGGAACGGTATTAAGTTCCTCTACCCAGTATTCCATTTCGACATCGCATGGATTCAGATTCGGGAACGGCCTATACGTCGGAGGCGGAATCTCCATAGGCGCAGACTCCTTTGCATACAACGGCAGGGAACACAGGATTATGACGCCGGTATTTGCCGATATAAAATACAGTTTTATCAACAGATTGGCAAGCCCGTTCGTCGCATTGAAAGCTGGCGGGATGTGCGACTGGACAAGCATTGGAGTCGGATATTTTCTGCGGCCGTCTCTCGGTGTGGATATCTGGAATTTTTCAATATCGGTGGGATATGATTTCAATAATCTCAGATACTACGGAGGACAGGGAACCAACGGGCAGCATAATTATTACTCATTGGGAATGTCCGGCGTTTACATAGGATTGTCCTATAATTTTTAATATTCATTTATCCGCATAAGTACTCCGCCACATACATGTGAACGGAGTGCTTTTTTAATTCTGCCATATTTGTTACTTTTGTCAAATGGATTTCTTTCGACAGATAAACAAGAAATACTTTTTTGCCCTCATATCATGCGCTGCCGTGATTGATACTTTGCTATGGATTCTGTTCATGGGAGAGTTCGATATCAGGGACATAATCGAGATGTACCGGGAACATCCGAAATGGCTTCTAATAGATTCCGTGACCATGATGATTGAATCCGTCATCCTCGTTTCCATTGGTTCGTTTTCCGGACAACTCATTCTGAAATCCGCCGTAAAACGCCGCGGTTTCGTGTCCCGGCTCACAGTCATCGTATTGTCATTTTTGATAATATACGCTATTGCCGTCGCCATTTCATACTTCTACTACAAGGTTATAGAGTATTATTCGCTGACCGAATTCTACATGTCCGTAATTATTATAGGGACATTGTCATGCATGTTCACACTTGTAATACTAACAGAATATTTCATCTCCCTGATAAGCAAGGAATACATCAGACGACGCACCACTGAAGCCGACAATCATTTTCTGTTCAACTGCCTCGGAATGATAGCGGAACAGATTGATGAAAATCCGGATAACAGTAAAGAGACGCTTGACGATTTGCTTGAAGTGGAAAAGTACATGCATGTCAACATATCGAACCCATTGGTCAGATTGGATGAAGAACTCGCATTTTTGGAGAAATACTTCAGCCTGATGCAGAAAAGATTTCCGTCGTGCTCACTGGAAATAGCACCTGAAGTCAGGGAAACGGACGGATATGTCGCACCTCTTTCGTTGCAGGAACTCGTTGAAAATGCTATAAAACACAACACGCATACTGCCTCAGAGCCATTGGCCATAGCCGTATATATGACTGGTGACGGTTACATTACAGTGGCAAACAGGATACAGCCGCGTTCCGGCACAATGCCCACTTCGTCCAAAAGAGGCCTCGGACTTATGAAAAGCAGATACAATATATTGACAGACAAACAAATGATTATAAAAAAGGATAATAATACGTTTTCCGTATCCATTCCTCTCCTGTCCCGTTTTGATTAAAACTTATCTCCATGAATATAATGATAATAGAGGATGAATCATCCAATGTCGACAGACTGTCACGGCTTCTGAAAAACATTGACGGCGATATAAGAATCCTGGCAGCAACTGAATCCGTAAAGGATTCTGTCAACTTTCTTGAAAACACAAGTACGAAACCGGACCTGATATTTGCCGACATATACCTTGCTGACGGATTATGTTTCAGCATTTTCGACAAGATAAAGACGGATATTCCAATAATATTCGTAACCGCATTCGACCAATACGCCCTTAAAGCCTTTGAATACAACGGCCTTGCCTATATCCTGAAACCGGTTACGGAAAAAGAGCTGAGAAAGACATTGGATAAGGTCTGCAGTATGAAATCCTTTTTTGAAATATCGAATATCACCGAACTGTTCGAAAATGTCATAAATGAAAGACATCCGTCTCTGCAACGGCTTTTGATCAGAAGTGAAAACGGATGTATTCCTGCCGAAATGTCAAGGATATGCATAATCGAATGCGGTATCCGGGATACCAAAATTATCCTCGATGACGGACGTGCCGGTATTTCCGAGCATACGCTGAGATACTTCGAAGACAATATCAATCCTGACAGATTCATCCGTGTATCAAGACAGGCCATCATAGCTCCTGACAAGGTATCCGAATTCAGGCAATGTCCTGACGGAAAATACGAAGCATTCTTTTCTGCTCCCGTAAACAGATCGGTCGTCATATCTCCGGAAAAATTCCAAAGAATCAGAAAACTGTTTACTGCCGCTGATTTATAGGCATCCGGCGGTTAATAAATTAATTTTGAATTATTAAAGATAAGACATATCTTTGCGGCCGGAATAACAGAATGGACTTATGGAATTGAAAGAAAAATTCATTGACGGTGTCTGGAGCAGCAGAATTGATGTTTCGGACTTTGTTTACAAGAACATTACACCTTACACCGGAGACGCTTCATTCCTGTGCGGACCGTCCGAACGGACGAAAAAACTGTGGGCAAAATGCCTTGAAGCTCTCGAAGAAGAACGCAGGAACAACGGAGTACGCTCCATCGATGCCAAGACAATATCCACAATCACATCCCATAAGGCGGGATATATAGACAAGGAAAACGAAATCATAGTAGGTCTTCAGACCGACGAACTCCTGAAAAGGGCCATCAAACCTTTCGGAGGCTGGAGAGTGGTCGAAAGGGCCTGCAACCAGAACGGAGTGGAGCTTGATCCGAAAGTAAAGGAAATCTTCACCCACTACCGCAAGAGCCACAACGACGGCGTTTTCGACGTCTACACCGAAGAAATCCTGAAATTCCGCTCACTCGGCTTCCTGACAGGACTGCCTGACAATTATTCGAGAGGACGTATCATCGGAGACTACAGAAGACTCGCACTTTACGGAGCCGACAGGCTTATCGAAGCGAAAACCGATGACCTGAAACACATTACTGGTCCTATGACCGAGGACAGGATAAGACTCCGCGAAGAAGTTGCGGAGCAGATAAAGGCACTGAAGGAAATAAAGATTCTCGGTGAATACTACGGACTCGAACTCGGAAGACCGGCGTACAACGCACGTGAAGCCGTACAATGGGTTTACATGGCTTACCTTGCCGCCGTCAAGGAGCAGGACGGAGCCGCAATGTCATTGGGCAGCGTATCGTCGTTCCTCGACATTTACATCGAATACGACCTCAACCACGGCATTCTCGACGAGATGAACGCACAGGAACTCATCGACCAATTAGTCATGAAACTCCGCATGGTGCGCCACCTCAGAATGCAGGCATACAACGATATTTTCGCAGGAGACCCTACTTGGATCACGGAATCCATCGGCGGCCGCTTCAACGACGGCAAGATCAAGGTCACGAAGACATCCTTCCGTTTCCTCCAGACCCTGTACAACCTCGGGCCTGCACCTGAGCCGAACATGACGGTGCTCTGGAGTCCTGAATTGCCGGAAGGCTTCAAGGAGTTCTGCGCCAAGGTATCCATCGACACAAGTTCCGTACAGTACGAAAACGACAATCTGATGCGTGACACCCGCAAATGCGACGACTACGGCATTGCATGCTGCGTATCCTATCAGGCTGTCGGCAAGGCCATCCAGTTCTTCGGAGCACGTGCCAACCTCGCCAAGGCCCTCCTCCTCGCCATCAACGGAGGACGTTGTGAAAACACCGGGACATTGATGGTAGAAGGCATAGAGCCACTCAAGAGCGACGTCCTTGATTACGAGGAAGTTCTCGCAAACTACAAGAAAGTGCTTCACGAAGTGGCCAGGGTGTACAACGAAGCCATGAACATCATACACTACATGCACGACAAGTATGACTATGAACGTTCTCAGATGGCATTGATTGACACCAACCCGTCCATCAACCTTGCATACGGAGTCGCAGGAATGTCCATTGCGGCAGACTCCCTCTCCGCCATCAAGTTTGCAAAGGTCACGACTCACCGCAATGCGGACGGACTTACCGACGGATTCGACATCGAAGGCGAATACCCTTGCTTCGGAAATGACGACGACAGGGTCGACAATATCGCCAAGGAACTGGTACACTACTTCAACGGAGAACTCTGCAAACTCCCTATCTACAAGAATGCACAGCCTACGCTTTCAATCCTTACCATCACTTCCAACGTGATGTACGGAAAGAAAACGGGAGCTACGCCGGACGGACGTGAAAAGGGAGTGGCATTCGCACCGGGTGCAAATCCGATGCACGGGCGTGACAGCCACGGAGCCATAGCATCCCTGAGTTCCGTTGCCAAACTCGACTATCATGACGCCTTGGACGGAATCAGCAACACCTTCTCCATCGTACCAAAGTCCCTCGGACCTACAGACGAGGAAAAAGTGGAAAACCTCGTGACAATGATGGACGGATACTTCACAAAAGGCGCCCATCACCTCAATGTCAACGTACTCAACAGGGAAATGCTCGAAGATGCGATGGAGCATCCGGAGAAATACCCTCAGCTGACAATCAGGGTTTCCGGCTATGCGGTGAACTTCACGAAACTGAGCCGTGAGCATCAGCTGGAAGTAATAGCCCGCACATTCCACCAGAGCATGTAACCGGGAATTTTCCGTTACGCAAAACCATCTGATATGGATATACGTGTTCATTCATACGAAAGTATGGGGACTTACGACGGGCCGGGACTCCGGCTTGTCGTTTTTTTACAGGGATGCCCGTTCAAATGTCTGTACTGCGCCAATCCGGATACGATTCCGTTTGACGGAGGCACGCCGACCCCTGCCGGTGAAATCCTGAAAATGGCCGTCAACCAGAAACCGTTTTTCGGAAAACGCGGCGGAGTGACCTTTTCCGGAGGGGAGCCGACGGCTCAGGCCGAAGCCCTCATTCCTCTCGTCAAAGCCTTGAAAGCGGAAGGAATACACGTGTGCATAGATACCAACGGCGGCATCTGGAACAGCCACGTCGAGGAACTGTTTTCCATTTCCGACCTGATTCTCCTCGACGTCAAGCAGATCGACCCGGCCAAGCATCTCTCGCTGACCGGAAGGAGCAACGGACAGACCCTGAAGACCGCCGAATGGCTTGAAACACATGGCAAACCTTTCTGGTTGAGGTATGTGCTTGTCCCGGGAATAAGCGATGCCGAAGAGGACATCAGGAAACTCGGCGAACGGTTCGGACGCCACACGCCGACCGCTTCCGGCAACCCATCTCCCGCCCGTGAAGGATACAGGATGCTTCAAAGAGTGGAAATACTCCCCTACCACACCCTTGGCGTCAACAAATACGAAACCCTCGGCATTGAATACAAATTGAAAGCCGTTCCCTTGAATACAAAGGAACAGCTTGAAAGGGCCAAACGCCTCTTCGACGAATATTTCGACTGTGCCGTACTGAATTAGTACCAGCAGAAGCCGCCGGGAGCGACTCCGGTATCGTACGTGCCGAGAAGTTCCCCGGAAGCCGAATACCGCAGCAATGTCCCCGGGGATGAATAATCCCCGGCATCGGTCATGAAGAACGCCGTTCCGTCCGGAGCCACCGTCGCTCCATAGAAAGGATGTTCGTCGGATACTATCTTCGGTTCCGCAGGCAGGACAACTGCACTTGCGGAAATCTCATACAGGACAGCTCCTCTCAGATAATACAGCCTGCTTCCGTCAGGCGAGGCAAAAAGATTCGAAACACTGTCCCATTCCCCGAATTCGAGTTCCAACACTTCCGAAAACGTATCCGTATCGACCTTGTGCAGGGCCGGTTTTTCAAGTTTCGCTGTCCAGTCTGCAGTCCAGCCGCCATCGGTAAGCACCCACAGGAAACCGTCGACGCTGAAAGCCATGGACTCAGGCTGCGCCCCTATTTCCAGTACATCATCCATTACAATATCGGAAGCCGTATCAATCTTGAAAATCACATTGCCGTACGACCATGAATTGACATAAACGACATTCCCGGAAGCCGGCGCAAGGAACATTTCAGTCGAAGGATAGACGGTATTGATCTCGCCAGTCTTCTCGCAGGTCGAAGGATTGAAGACGATAATGTCCCCGCTGTTCAATTGGGAAACATAACCTTTCGTATCGGAAACGATATGGACATGACGTGGACCGCCGTCCAATCCGGAAATCCTGCCGGTCTCCTGCATCGTCGCCAAATCGAGTCTTATCACACAACCTGTCGTCGTCACGGCCAGCCAGCCGGTATCCCCGACCACAGTCATTGACTGGATACCGTCCAATGACACGCCCGGACCCGGAAAAGCATTGTCAGTCAATACTCCAGACCCTACATCATAAACGGACAAAGAAGAATTGCCCTGTCCATAACCGCCCTCATTGAGCACAAAAAGAGTGGAATTTTGTTCCCTTGACCCGGAACCATCGGACACATCGTCGCCGGATTTAGCGACTTTTTCACATCCGAGGCACAGGAGTCCGAGAATCACGAAAAAGAAAAATCTCTTCATGACATTTGTTTTAATTAAGTTGAACATGAACCCTTGTGCCGGAAAATACACAACCGTATTCCCGCAGCGCATAAATTTCGACCCGGGCAGGTCTTCTGACTCATCCCGGTCAGGACGCCTTCCCGTCATAAGACAGTGGCATATCGTCCGACCTCACGCATAAAGCGGGGATTCACAGCAACGGGTATTGTTCCGGATTCACACCGGATTCCCTTTTAAGAGAATGATTCGTTCTCCACCCGGATCAGCCGCAAATATAAGCCAATCCCTTTCTTTTCCAAAATAATTTTCCTAATATTGTTCGGAATAAGGAACACCACAAATTCGTCGAACCGACGTTAATTATATGAAAGACGTTGCATTGGTATTGTCAAGCGGAGGTCCGAGAGGCTTCGCTTACATCGGAGCCATTGAAGAACTGGAATCCCGCGGATACAGAATCACATCAGTAGCGGGAACTTCCATCGGCTCGCTGATAGGAGGCATGTACGCTGCCGGAAAACTGCAGGAAGTCAAGGAATGGCTTTTCACCCTCAACGCATGGAAAGTCTTCGGGCTCATGGACATTTCCATAAGCCTCAATCACTTGGTCAAAGGAGACAAGGTCATCGAGGCCCTGAAGGAAATTGTCCCTCCTGTAAATATCGAAGACCTGAAGCTCCCGTACAAGGCCATCGCCACCGACCTTTACACCGGCGAGGAAATAATCTTCACGGAAGGAAGCCTCTTTCAGGCCATACGTGCCTCGATTTCCATCCCGTCGCTTTTCAGACCGGTAAAAATCGGCATGAGGACGCTCATCGACGGAGGCATAGTCAACGCCATGCCGCTTAACAGGGTGGAGCGCAACGGTCATGACCTTCTCGTAGCATTCAACGTCAACGACATAGACGTCGATGCCATCCGGCAGATGCTCGTAGACGAAGCCAATGCCAAATCCGAAAAGGCTGCCGATACAGCACGCAGGCACGAGGAAAACAAGGCCGTACTCGACTCCGTCCTGCACAACGACGCCATGACATTCCAGGAAAAACTGAAACTCGCAAGGATGCAGGGGCAGAAAATCATCCGCCATGCGTTCGAAAAGGACGACAGCCCTGAAGAAATGACGCTCGACCCGACAGCCAACTATTTCACCCTGCTGTCACGCACCTTCGACCTCATGAACCATGCCAACTCCAAGATGATGGCGGCAGCGTACCCTCCTGACATATTGGTGAACATGCCGTTCGATGCATTCGGGGCGATTTCCGATTATGGCAGGGCCAAAGAAATATGTGAGGCGGGAAGGACTCTGATGCACGATGCCCTCGACCGGTACGAACAGTCTACAGCCGTGAACGGATAAGGCTCGGAGCGACCCTATACGGGGTGGAACGGACGAAAATCATCCATTGTCCGAGGTAATACGGCACCATTATCAGATACTTTACGTATTCCACAGGCTCCACGAACTTGTTCCATGCAAGGATAAAGTCCGAAAATACGAAAAGGACAGCCCCGAGGGCGTAGAGCATGCTTCTCTGCATCAATGCAAGGAAAAGCATGAGGGATATGACGATACAGTAGAACGCCACCCCTCCTCTGAGCACTCCTGACGGGACTTCAGGCACGATACATATCATGGAAGCGAGCAGAATGACTGCGATTCCGCCGCCTGACACTATCATGTAGGCAATCCGCCTGCGGGTCAACAGCGCAGAAAAGGACTTGGAAGATTCCCTCCCGGCCCGGAAAAGTTTCTGAATGAAAAACAGGCAGAGGAAAAGATGCGCCACAGCGAAGCATTCCATCTGCACGGTGAAATTCAGTCCGGCTCCCATGAAATCCCCTGCAGCCGAAGCCGCCATGGCCACGCACATCTGCCACGGGACAAGCCAAAGCGAAAACATTGCCAACAACACCAACGGAAATGCCGTCTTGAAAGGTACGCCCACCGGCAGGAAATAGAATACTGCCGCAATCAGAAACAAGATTGTGGAAGCCCACACCAATGATTTGAGTCTGCTTCCCGATAAGTTTTTCCCGAACATAAGACAAGCGGAATTTTCCTGCAATATAGTGAAAATTCCGCTTGAATCAAATTAGAGTATCCTCACTCAGGCCTCAGTTGCCGGGTTGGTCCATTACGAAAGTCTCGTCGAGATAATCCGTAAGCTGTCCTGCCTCGACAAAGGCAAAGCCGTTGAATACGAATTCTCCGCTGTTGTAATGTGTATAAATCACATTGCTGTCCACATACAGATAGATAAAACCGTATGTACCGTATTCCAATCCGGTATTTATAGTCGTATAACCTTCACCGTCAATTTCTTCGAATCCTATTGTAGGACCGCTTCCGTCCCATGTGAACTGTATATGACAGCCTTCGGCATAGACATCGCAGAGCCGGTACAGATTTGTATTTTCAGCAGCGTTCTGCATTACGACAGGGAAAGAAACGTCAGAGCCTGTCATTGCTGACATGAATTCCGAAATAAACGTACCCGTGGCGTAGTTCTCCCAAGTATAGTCCCTCATGACGGAGAGGACGAACTGCGTACTGTACGGAAGCTGCGTTTCATTGCCGATGGTTATCACGGCATCTACCGGCACGCCGATCGTAAGCGCCGCCATATCGAACGACACCGTATATTCGGCATAAAGTTCCCCGTCGGCAAACTCAACGGCAGCAGGTCCGTCGAAGATTCCCTCTGACTCGCACTGTATTGAAACAGGTATTGTCGCCGCCCCTGCGGAGTTTCCTCTCGATACGGTTATCGTATAGGTATTGGCGTCAGCCGGGGTCACCGCCATCGAATGGGAAGATGTCTCGAAGAAAGCCTCGTCGTTGCGGGCTTCGTAAGTGACCATTTCCGTAGGGTCACAACCCATGGCCGCAGCGAGAATCAGCGTAAAAAACAATATTTTGATAGTCTTCATATTATTATCTCATTAATTGATGATATCACATTAATTCTGGTCTGTAGCCAAATCCAAGGCCGGATTGGAGTTGAATTCTTCCAATGGGATAGCCCAGATGAAATCAGGACTGTTCGGAGCCATTTCGTAAGGCGCAGGCTGATCTTCCGATCTTACATAACCCAGGTTCAGCCTCCTCAGGTCAGGAAGCCTGCCCATGCCCTCGCACCAGAGTTCTATCCTTCTCTGCAGAATGATCTCGTCGAGAATGGTTGCAGGCAGGGCGTGGGTGTTCATAGAAACCACATCCGAATCCGTAAGTCCTGAAATGTCACGGGCTTCACTATACCTTTGGTCGTAGAGTTCCTTGAGAAGACTGCGGGCGCCGGAGTAATCCTTGTCCTCCCTTACCAGGCATTCCGCCAATGTCAGTATCATTTCCTCGGCCCTCATGTTGATGATGTCCGCCACACCTGTGGAAGCATTCTGATAGCCGAACTTGGTCTGCCAGTAGAAGTATTCGACTTCATCGTTGTTCTCGTCCACAACGCTTTCCCTTTCGGCCCATGCCCTGCGCATGTCGCTGTCTGTCATTCCGGTTTCATAAAGCCAGTAGTCAATACATTGAGGAGCTATGGCACCGTAGGTACCGTCCTTGGCCATGTGCGAAATGAAACTTCCGTATGTGGAAGCCTGGTCTGCAGTGACTTCAAACGCCCACATCACATCCGATACGCTACGGTTGTTGAAAGCTCCGAGTGCGCTCACTGAAGCGACCCTTGCAAGACCCGGTTTTTTCAAAGCAGCCTCGGCACAAGTCTTGGCCTGGGCATAATCCTGACGGGCAAGGGCTGCGCGGGCCCAAAGTCCGTTGGCCACATACAGGTCGATATGCGACGGATGCGACTGAGTGCCTGTGCCTTCAGCGAAATAATCCACCGATTTTTGGAAATCGGAATAAATCTGATCGAAAAGGCCCTTGACAGTGCCTCTGCCGACGCCGTCCGTATTCTTGTCCGTACCTTTGAGATAGACAGGGACGCCAGGAGCATCGCTGTTCACGGTATAGTTTCCCTGACAGAAGCCTTCATAAAGGCAATAGTATGCAAATGCCCTGATGGCGTATGCCTGACCGAGGACATCCTTTCCTGCAGGCTCGGCAGAAAGGGTGGACTCATTGTCTATGACATAATTCGCCTGGGATATGAAGGTGTAGAACATGTTCCACGAACCGTACTGGCGGCCGTAAGTGGTAGTCCAGTCGCTCGAAACGCTGAACGCATAGTCGAAATAAAACCAACCGTTGCCCTGAGAATACTGGAAATGATCCTCTCCCATGAGGGAACGTGTCATCGTGAATCCTGCAAGGCCCGGGTGCTCCGAAGCCCAGCCGCACCATTCCATACTCTGGTACATCATGGCGTATATACCGTCCACGGCACTCTGTGCAGCCTCAGGATTCTCGAAAATCTGAGAACTCGACAACGAGCCGGACGGGGCCGTGTCCAAAGTCTCTTTGGAGCAGGACGACGCAAACATGACGGCGATTGCCGGTATTATATATAACAACTTTCTCATATCCTTGAAGTTTAGAATTTAAGATCGATATTGAATGAAACCGTCCTCGTGGCGGCATAATCGTATGAAGTTCCGCCTGTGAGCGAATACTGAGGGTCCATACCCTTGAGGCTCGTGAAGATATACAGGTTGTCGGCGGATACGGAAAAACGTGCGGCCTTGAACCCTATTCTGGAAGTCCATTTGTGCGGCAGGGTATATCCGAGGGTGATGTTCTTGATGGAGAAGTAGGATGCATCGAAGAGTTTGTCATCGGTGACAATCGGGGTTTCTCCTATTTCATATCTCGGGACATCGGTGATGTCTCCCGGCTGTTTCCATGCCCTGAGCATGTCCACGTGCTTGGTTTCAGCCACATAGTAACAGCTCATCATTTCATAATAGACCTCGTCGTACACCTTTCCTCCGATGGAATAATTGGTGGATATGGAGAAATCGAGGTTCTTCCAGCGCAGGGCCGTGGAGATGGAACCGTAAAGGTCAGGAATCCTGCTTCCGGCGACCACCCTGTTGTTCTGTGCCTCAACTGCATCCTTGGTGATGTAGTCGTTGCCGTTCTCGTCCGTGGCCCAGTACATTTTCTCTCCTGTCATAGGGTCCACTCCGGCAGAGCGGGATACATAGTATGAATAGAGTTCCTCGCCTTCACGGATAAGCTGTATGCTTGAAGCCATGATGTCGGCACCGTCTTCGGTGAGTTCGAGAACCTTGTTGTTCACGGTAGAACCCATCCATGTTACATCCCATTGGAAGTCATTGGTATTGAATATATGACCTGTCAGGGCGAATTCGATACCGCTGTTACGCATCGAGCCGGCATTGCGGTAGTAGCTGCCGAAACCTGATGACAACGGGAGAGGATAAGCGAGGAGCATGTCCACAGTAGTCCTGTTGTAATACTCGAAGGTCAGGTCGAGATAATTCAGGATGCGTGTCTCGAATCCGGCATTGAAGTTCCGGTTGGACTCCCATGTCAGGTCCTCGTTGGCGACATCGCCTATTGTCGCACCCGGAAGGGTTGCGTTCGGATAACCGGTGTCATACAACGCCTGATAAGGATAATAGTTGGATCCTACGGCATTGTTTCCCTGCACTCCGTAAGAGGCCTTGACAGCGAGGCTTGAAATCCAAGGCACGTTGCTCATGAATTTCTCCCTTGATACGACCCAGGAGAGGCCTGCAGACCAGAAGTTGCCCCAGCGGGACTCCGGTGCGAAACGTG
Organism: uncultured Bacteroidales bacterium; assembly: GCA_944323245.1. GTDB lineage: Bacteria > Bacteroidota > Bacteroidia > Bacteroidales > UBA932 > Cryptobacteroides. Next base: position 27,005 of record CALURT010000003.1, on the reverse strand, counting down.
AAGAGCCGTCCATCCTCCAGCTTCCGCTTACGAAATATTTGTCATCATAGCTGTAGCCTACACGGGAAAGGACCGATTCTATCCTGTCGTTGTCGGTGGAACTTCCGGTACCTACGATTACCGCTGCGGCATCGAGCTCATAGATATTCGGGCCCGGCAGGCCTGTCTTGTGGCCGCTGAGGCCGGATGTAGTATAGGAATAATACTCATGTCCTGCGAGGATGTCCACGTTGTGCTTGCCGAATGTCCTGTTGTAGGACAACAGCTGGTTGAACGTGTATCCGAGGGCTGTCGTGTTTGCTTTCTGGATACGGCCTCCTACGGATTCGGCATTTCCGAATTCAGGGTTGTAATAGATCATTTCATTGGAACTGTAGTAGTCCGTTCCGAAATTGACCTGGAATTTCAGGCCCTGCGACCAATGGTTCTCGACTCCCATGAAATCGATGTGCGTCCTTGCCGATACGGTGTACGAAGTAGTGTTGTATTTGTCATCGTACAGGGTGGCGATACTATTGAAGTTTGTCTGCTGTCCTGCAGGTCTTGACTCTCCGTAGTCGAACATTTTATCTCCGGCCTCATCGAGGAGGAACTCTCCCGTGGCCGGGTCACGCATGTAGACAGGATAGATAGGCGACATCAGCTGGGCCGAGTAGAAGACGTTGGACGATGCGCCGGCTTCCGTATAGGAGCTGTTGGTATTGTTGCGTGCGAAGTTTGCGCCCAATCCTGCAGCGAACCACGGCTTGGCCTGCGTCTCGACATTCACCCTTCCGCTGTACCTTTCGAAATTCGTTGTCTCGAGGACACCGTCTTCGTTGAGGTAACCGAGGGAGAACATGTACTGCGTCTTATCGTTGCCTCCGGATACGCTTACTCCATATTCCTGTCTCAGGGCTGCGTTGTCCGTCACTTCGTCCAACCAGTCTTCGTCCCAGAGAAGTCTGGCGTCGTCACGGACCTTGCCGTCCGGAGTGAAGAGCTCTTCGGCTGAAATTCCGTAAGGGTTGTACATCTGGCCGCTTCCAAGGATGGACTGTGCGCCGTACGCCATCTGATAGGCCGCATCTGCGGCTCCATAGGCATTTGCAAAGGCAGAGTACATGATTTCCATAAAGTCCTTGGCTCCTACGGTTTCATATCTCGGGATGGCCCTTGAAGATACGCCGACCTTGATATTGAGGTCCACCGTGATACCGTCGGAACTTCCTTTCTTGGTAGTGATGAGTACCACACCGTTGGCTGCCCTCGAACCGTAAAGTACGGATGCGGATGCGTCCTTCAATATGCTTATGCTTTCTATGTCATCCGGTCTGATGGCGCTGATGGATCCGTCGTAAGGGACTCCGTCAACTACGTACAGAGGGGTGTTTGACGCATTGATGGAACCGAATCCTCTGATGATGATTGTGGAGCTCGAACCAGGCTGTCCCGAACCGGAAGTGGCCTGCACTCCGGGAGCAAGTCCGTCCAAGGCCTTGGTAATGTTCGAGACCTTTCTTTGGGCAAGTTCCTCGTCTCCCATCACGGCTACCGAACCGGTAAAGGATTCTTTCTTGGCTGTACCATAGGCCACGACGATGAGTTCCTCAAGGTCGTAAGAGTCTTCGGCCATGGCTACATCGATGACCGTCCTGCCGTCTACGGCTATCGTCTGCGACACGTACCCGATCATGGATACCGTCAGTTCACCGTCGGCTGATACCGAGATGGAATAATGTCCGTCGGCATCCGTCGTGGCGCCGGTGGTCGTGCCTTCAACGAATACGGTAGCTCCTACAAGAGGTTCGCCTGTAGAGGCTTCCGTCACGTTGCCGGATACCGTAATGTCCTGGGCGTAAGCTGCAGAAGTCACGGTTACCGCCAACATCAGGAAAAATAATCTGATTTTCTTCATTTGTTGAGCAATTAGTTAAACATATTATATTTTCGTGCACTTTTAAACGGGCGTTTATTTCAGCATTTCCGCCACTTTTTATGGTTATAGGCCGAAAAAATTGCGAAAAATCAGATTTTTTATGGTTATAGGACGAAAAAGTCCTATGTCTGTCGGGTAGTGGCTTTATTTATGATTTTATCTTGCGCATAAGATAAAAATGATATATATTTGTCCTGTCAATAAGATAAAATAACCATACTTTTATCCTACGCATAAGACAATAATTAAAAAAGTCATATTATGGGACCTGATACTGCCATGCTCAAGACCGTCCTTGCCGACAATAGGGCAAATATTTCAAGATATGATGTCATACCGAGAAAATTCAATTTCGTCGGTTTCAACAATTATGTGCTCGTGGGAATACGAAGGGCCGGGAAATCATATTTGCTGTACCAGCGTATCCGGGAACTTTTGAAGGAAGGCTTGTCTTACGACGAGATAATGTACGTGAACTTTGAGGATGAACGCCTGTCCGGTATGACTGCACTTGACCTCAACAGGCTTCTTGAACTCCATATCGAAATGTACGGGAAAGAACCAGTCCTTTTCCTTGACGAAATACAGAATATTCCCGGTTGGGAAAAATTCGCCCGCAGAATGGCGGACACGAAACATAGAGTCTACATTACCGGGAGCAATGCCAAAATGCTCAGCAATGAGATACAGAGCACACTCGGCGGACGGTATATTCCGGTAGCTGTCTATCCGTATGCTTTTTCAGAATTTCTTGCGGCCAAGGGGATATATCCGACTGCGGACTCGTTGTATGCAAGCACGACAAAAGCATTGATAATCCGTGAGTTCAACGACTATTTCCATAACGGCGGATTTCCTGAAAGCATTTCCTTGCCGGTAAAAAGGGACTACCTTACCGGAATTTATCAGAAAATCTATCTTGGAGACATTGCAGCGAGGCATTCCGTCAGCAATACATTCGCCCTGCGCATGATTTTCAAAAAACTCGCAGAAAGCGTAAAACAGCCGCTGTCATTCAATAGGATAACGCATATCGTGGCATCTGCCGGCGTAAAAATAGGGACAAGCACCGTGATAAACTATATTGAATATGCAAAAGAGGCATGGCTGATAACCCCTGTCCATAACTTCGCCGGCAAACTTGCCGACAAGGAAACAAACCCGAAATACTATTTTACGGACAACGGGCTGATAAACATTCTCACAGCCGGAGATGAGACCACACTTTTTGAAAACCTTGTCGCCGTCTCACTCCTGCGCAAATACGGAAGGGAAAATGCTGTTTACTTCTACAACAGGAACATCGAAATCGATTTTTACATTCCGGAAGAGAAAACAGCGATTCAGGCATGCTACAATATGGCTTCTCCCGAAACTTTCAAGAGGGAGACGGAAGCACTGGCAAAGGCGTCCTCCGTCCTTCCCGATTGTGAAAGGCTGCTGATCCTGACAAATGACGAAGAACGCACACTAACAGTGGCAGAGAAGGTCATTTCTGTGATTCCGCTTTGGAAATGGCTCCTTCAGGATGATGTGAACGCCTGACGGCAAGTCCGAACTGCAAAAAATAATTGTCGAAAGATTTCAATACGGAAGGGTCTGATGACAAATATTCTTCGCAGAATATTTCACGCAGCCGACACAATTCCCTTAACATGGAACTGCGGTTCTTCTCATGTACCCTACCATATTCCAATGTCAGGTCAATCAGCTCCAAAGCCCGGTAAAACGCAGATTGCGAACGTCCTGCATTTCCCTTTTCTTTCCATTTGGATGTCCGCGAGACTTCGCTCCCGATATTGGCCATCTGTTCCATAAAGGACAGCTCGGCCCACTTCCCGCTTTCCAACGACCTGTGCTGCATGATTTACTGTACAATATATGATTTGACAATGGCCTCTATTCTTTGCCGGACAGTCTCATCCTCGACATAACGGCTTCTATTGCCTTGCCACGCCCGGATATTTATAAGTGAGTCATACTCTATAAAATCCGCTGAATCAAAATCCTCCGGATATAAATTGATTCCCCATAATGATTCCTGCAATGATCCCTCTTCAAGCAATACGCTTTCCAAATCCGAATGCAACTCTGCGCTTACTGCAATCTTCTTTTTATCCACATCGACAACCGCCTTTACCATATCTCCGAAATATTCGGCCGAAATCTTTGACAATTCGGATATTGAAATAGGAGCAGATAGTATCATGACAATTATAATTTTTTGCGAATTTAATCATTTTACGGGTATCCACGCAAGTTTCGCATTCAGAATCCGTCAGAAACTGTATCCGAGCCCGACGTCGAAGGTATTCCTGAGCGGAGAGGTTCCCGCAGCGATGATGTAAGCCACATCGATATGGATTCCCCAAAACTTCACTCCGGCACCGACCGAGGCAAACGACGGGATGACGGACTTCCCTCCGTAGCGGTATCCTGCACGGACAGAGACAAGGTCATTGTATGTATAGGCTGCTCCAGCAGAAGCAGAAAACGCCCCGCTGAAATAGTAGTCGGCATCAACGAGAACCTCTGCCGCATGCTTCTTCCCGAGTCCTATACCATAGCCGAGTCCGAGCGTTGCGGAGGCCGGCAGAGAGAAACCTGCCCCAGAAGCCGACTTTACCTTGCTGCCTAAAGAAGACACACCCACGGCTGCCTTCAGCCCGGCCACCTTGGTCATAAGGAAAATATCGGAGGCTACGGCCCCATAGGACTTCCCTTCAACCAAAGTGTTCTCGAGATATTTTACATTTGCACCCAATGACAGGAACGGCAGAAACTTCCATGCCAAGCCGAGATTGGCCTGCACCTGTGACGGAGAGAACGAGCCGATAGCCGTCCCCGAAGCATCCATGATGTCGTATTTCTCACACAGCCCGTATGAAAACCCAAGAGCAATACCGAATTTGCCGGCAATGTTCCATGAAGCGCCTGCATTGATATCCTGTACGGGAGATGCGGAAGGCTGCCAGTTCATGTAACCGGCAGCGACATCAAACGTATTTCCGGCATACGGTATTGCGGCTGCATTCCGGAAAGATGCAAAGGCCGATGCAGAAGTCGATACTACCCCTGTACCTCCCATGGCTGCAGCGACAGGATCGCGTACCACACGGGTAAAAGGCATGGCCTCGCCGCCGGGAGCAGCCGAAATGGCAGCAGGGAACAACATGGTAGAGCAGAATGCCGGAATAAAAAATCTGATTATATTCTTTTTCATTTTTCTCATATTAAGCGGTTCTACAGTTTGACGACAGTGCGGATGAATTCATTGCCTCCATAAGTTACCGTCACGCTATACCGGCCCGGAGCACAGCCCGACATGTCTATCTTCGCAGGCGAGAATGCGCTCACAAGGGCTGTCCTGTCGTAAATCGTCTGTCCGGCAGGACCTGTTATCCTGATTCTGGTATCCATTCCCTCTCCTGTCCTGACATTGAGAAAATCCGTAACAGGATTCGGATACAGTTCAAGGGATGACAACGGATCTTTTATGAGCACGCTGAAAGTCAGGGTGCATGATTCCCCGCGGGAATCGGAAGCGACGATGGTCACGTCGCAGTTCCCGTACCCTAAGGACGTAACATGAAGTATGTTTCCTGACGGATTGATATGCAACACATTGCGGTTTGAAATGCTTATGTCGAATTTCAGCTGCTCTCCGTCCGGGTCCTGGATATATTCCGACATGTCTATGGTGGTCCTCTCTCCCATGGATGTGAAAATCATGTTCTCCATGTCCTTTACGATGACAGGAGCACGGTTAGGCAGTATCGTATATGGCAATTCAAGCGTTGTGAAAGCTCCGTAACTGTCCGTAGCAGTCAGGACGGCTGTGTAAGTCCCCGGTTCCGCTGCATTTCCGGTAACGGTAAGCACATATTTACCGGAAGAAGGCTCACTCGCACCCTGCATGGCTTCTGACCCCGAATCGAGACTTATCGAGAATTCATGGCCGTCAGGATCGGATACGGCCACCGGTACTCTGACTACCTCAAAAGACTTTATCTGCAGCACCTCGCCGGGAACATAACCGTCATATTCTACAGTTATTGACGGAGGATTGTTGCCCAAAGTCGTGACAGTCTTTATGGACGAAAGATCAGAGTAATTCCGGTTATAGTCGTATGCAGCGATTCCGACATAATATGTCTTTTCAAAATCAAGACCTGAAATGCGTCCGCTGATTCCGTCCCCGACATTCAGATCGCCGACAAGCACTGTCCGGGAAGTGACATCGGCAGGCAACGACCTGAAGTCCGGATTTTCAAGAGACGACCTGTTCTGGCTTGCGACTAAAATATACCCGAACGCCTTTCTGTCATCCTCATCCCTTGTGACTGTCCATGTCATATCTATGTTATTCGATACGGCTTCAACCTCATAGGACGTGACAGGATCAGGAGCGATGGTCCCTCCGTATGTAAATGCACCGAGAGCATCCATAAGAGGCCCTATTTTAGTGTTTTGCGCAAGAGCTGTGCTGTTTGCTCCGCCCAGCAGCCTGTCTGTAAGCATCTCATTGGTAAAACCGATACCTCCGAAATACGAGACAAGCAATGCAGCCACTCCGGACACATGCGGACATGCCATGGACGTGCCCTGCATCCATCCGTACGAATTTCCGGGAGTCGTGCTGTACACCTGTCCCTTATCGTATTCCGCTGACCCTCCGGGTGCGGCGATGTCAACCCAGTCACCGTAATTGGAATAATAGGCCCTTGTGAAATCCGGAGCAATGGAACCAACGGCAATTATCGGGTCATAGTTGGCAGGAGCCCCGTAAGGCCACCCGTCATTACCTGCGGCAAATATCACCACTCCGCCTTTCATAGGACTGTCAGGGAGCTGGTTCCCGTCATCATCGCAACCTGCGTATTGTATGAAATAATCTACGGCATCCTTAAGGCTGGCATCAATCTTACCTTTTGAAGCATCTTCCTGTGTTTCATAAGAATATCCCCAGCTGTTCTGGGAAATGACGGCACCGTGATCAGCGCCCCATACGATAGCTGCAGCCCCGCTGCCTCCGAGATCCTTGCTCGGATCATCCGGATCGGTCTTGAAAATCTGGCATGATAGAAGTTTTACCCCGCTGATGCCCTTGGCGTGGTCTCCTCCTGCGACTCCACTGACTCCAATTCCGTTGTTATTGACTGCAGCCACCGTACCGGCCACATGTGTACCGTGGTCATGTGCGACTATCTGGTATGAATTGTCCACAAAGTTGAAATGCTGCCTGTTACCGCTGACACAGTTCCCTGCCAGATCCTCATGCTGCAGGTCAATGCCTCCGTCGACTACGCTCACAATGACCTTGTCGCTGCCGACAGTATAATTCTCCCATACGGGCTCCACATTGATATCTGCGCCTGATTTATGCTTCGAACCGAGTTTGCCGTCGTTGTAATAGTGCCACTGGTTCGGAAAACCGGGATCATTGAATCTACCCGTAAGCCTGATGTTGCGGACAGGTTCGACTATATCGATTCCCGGAACAGATGACAAATCTCCGGAAGCCTTGGTCAGCGGGACTGAAGGGTCGTATGTGATTTCATACCATCTGTTCAGGCCTGCCTTCCTGTGTCGTCCGGCGAAATTTCCCCCGTCATCGTTGAACAGTTTCCCGATGGAGACAATGCCCATGGACTGGTAAAGGCTTTCGAGTTCTGCAGACGAAGCCTTGGTCACAGCCCCTGCCTTTGCCAAATCCGCCTCCACCAGGTCTGCAAGTTCTTCGCTGAGCTTTATGTTCATTTTCCCGGTTACGAATTCTTTCCCGGCATCCTGTACCGGCACATTTTCAGATACCGGCAGACTTTCCTGCGAACAGGAGAACAATATGGCCGACGTTACGGACAGGAAGACGGCCGATAGGATTTTTTTCATGCGCTATATGGATTTCATTTGATTCCGGATGCACCCTCTGACAGAAAATCCACTACAAGCAGCAGAGACTGAGGGTCTTTCCATTTGATTTTATGTGTTTTAAGAAAAGCTTTCATAGCAGGTGCGCCGACGGCTTCCGTCACATCCTTGCGAGAAGCAAGCATGAGCTTTCCGCCTGACATCAGATAGATTTTCCGTGCTACAGGAAGAATCTCGCCATCATTACGGGCATTTTTCAGTTCCATGTGGTTGATGTTCGTCATGCTGCCGGTCCGCTCAAGGGAACTGAGGCTTCTTGTCGCCATGGAATTGGACGAAGCCCCGTATGCCGCACCGGAACTGTTCAGCTTCACCTTGTCCACAATTGTCTCCTGAAGGACGACACCGGCTTCCGATTGTGCAAGAACCTTCATCATGGTCCCTCCGGCGTTCAGATATATTTCATTACCGATTTTTACTGAATATACGTCGTCCGGACTGGCTTCCCTTATAATTTCCCCGTCAATGAAATGCAGCCTGCCCTCAAGGATGTGGATATTGTACAGGCCTTCCCGCTCGCCGGATACATTAAAACTAAGAGTTCCCTCCGTAAACTCGGGATAGATGTATGGCCAGGTAGACGTAGGTTCATAATTCTGGGCGTTCAGACAAAGTGCAAAGGCCGAAGCCAGCATAGTGGTCAGGATTCGTTTCATGATGATTTTACGGTTTATCAGTGACTGTTGTTGCAGATTTTTCGGAAAACAGATTTCTCGACTGCGCTCGAAATGACAGCGGACGAAATAAGGGTAACCCAAAAGGAGGAATTTCAAGGTTGCGAATCAAGCATAACGCAGAAATTACCCTTTTGGGCTACCTTTAATCGATTGCAAAAGACTGCCTATCTTGCAACAGTCCCTTTAATCTTGGAATCGTGCCTTGCAGCCCCATGGGCTTTCAACTGACCGGTCTGGGAAGTCTGGTCCTGACGGGTCATCTGCGTAGCGGAATATACATCAAGATAACCGCCTGCATCCGGCAAATACAGCATCCAAGGTTCTGACGACTGAATCATACCGGATTGTACAACAGTCATATTTACCGGAACCTCATCACTGTAATTTGCAAAATAAAGCTCGAAAGCCACACCTTGCAGATATACGTCTGTAAGATACTGGAGATCAGGAATGGAAAGTATTCCGGAATCAAAATCGAAATGTCCGTATATCTTTGCATCATTGCTGTATATGCCTGAAATGGCGACATTGCATCCTTCCTCGGAGTCGTCCTCTGTTATTGTCACAAACGAGTCTGCACCTTCGGTAAGATAATATGTATTTCCGTCAACTGCCGATGCGCCCAATGCAACATATTCACCTACAATATCTTCCATGGTGTATCCGTATGAATATTTCAGGGTGGCGGTCCACTCGGCGTTTCCGTTGCCGTAGATATCGAGGAATGCTCCTTCACCTATAGTCAGAATGACATCATCGCCGCGTTCAGGGTTCTCCGGAAGTATTACCGCAATGGTACCGTCGGTCGACATAAGACCGAAATCAGATCCTGCAGTCAGAGCTATTTCGGTAGTTTTCACGGCATTCTGAAAAACAACACTTGCGGTACCTTTCCCATACCCGGACAATTCATATTCCGAATCAATGGTTGTCGTTATCGGGAGCGAAGGATCAGTAAAGACATCATCTTCTACAGGGGCTATTTCAAACGCCACAGCAGGTATCTGCCCATAAATGTTTTTCGGTGCAGGACCCTCTTCCGTTATGGTCACCCCGCTCTCCAATGCTTTGGAAGAATTTCCTGCACTGTCCTTGAATGCTCCTGCAGCAAGACTTACCGTGTATAGGGCCCCTGCCGGAACTCCGTTCACGGTTACAGTCACGGTCGAAGAACCGTCTGACACAATGTCCTCTGCAGCCGCAGTCAGGGTCCCCACAGGCTGCGGGTCTGAATAGAACTCTGCGGTATTGGTGGCATAGTAAGCAATCGTGACAGCTCCCTCTCCTCTTGTCACGCCTTCACTGAAAGAAATGGTAACGACATTCCCTTTGGAAGAGAACGATGCATGAGAAGGATTCACACCGTCAGAAGTCCTGGCATTAGCCACAGCCACGGAGCTCGGGACACCGGTAGGGCTGCCTGCCACCGCATAGATCTGATAAGTGGTGTTCGGCTCCAGCTCGTCAATGGTAACGGTCGAACTCGTCTTTTCGGAAGTCCATTTGATGATACCTTCAGCCACAGCTCCGTCATAGCCAAGACTATAGATTGTGGACGAATCCAAAGCCTGTGAAGCGTCCGCCTGATCTACAAGGTATGAGTAATATGCCGCCTCGCCTTTCGGAGTCAGGGTGAAAGTCAAGGAATTGTCGGTCACGGCTATGCCGGTGATCTCGATTCCCTCCGAATTTACCACGGCTGTGGAGACCTGCTCCGGACCGTACATCTCGGAGCAGGCGGTAAGGACAGCCGCAATTGTCATATATGATAATATTCTTTTCATACTCAATTATATTACGAATACTTAATTTTTTGTCAGGACAGCACCCGGGAGGTAAAGGCCGAACAATGACACGCTGCCATCGCCGGCATCATATCCGATACCGTATCCTTCTTCTATTGTGAATACGCCCGGTTCGGTCTGGGTCATTGTTATATTTCCCGTATTGTTTACGCCCTCACCGTCAAAAGACCACAGAACTGCGTCATTGCCATTTACCGATGAGACCGCTTTCTGGCCGCAAGGCAATGCAATCGATACGACAGACTGTCCGTCTTCAGCCATCGTGACGTTTCCGAAAAATCTGTAGTCTACATCCGGATAACCGCTCAGTCCCTGGCAAAGGCCGTCAATCCAGATTACGTACTCATCGGAAGGATCCGTCATGAACGTCATTGTCCATGATGCAGTGCTGCCGGCAAAATAATCGTTTGCCACTATGGTGTAGTCGCCTACAATAGAAGCAAGCGGATGATCCATGTCGACAATGGTCACGGTACATACGGATTCTGCTCCGAGCTTCAGAGACCCGGCGCTGACAAGACGTATGTTGAATGTCATGTTGCCTGTGTAGTTATCTATATCCGTAATTTTGATCTCGATATTCTGTGTCCTCGTCGTTCCGTCAAAGACAAGCACGGCAGATTCGTCGACAAGGGAGTAATTTTCCCCTGCCTTTGCCGAACCGTCTTCCGTAACGTAACTTACCGTAACATTCATCGGATTTACGGATGCGACAGTCACCGGAATGCTCAATGTCCCCTTATCTTCGTTTACAGACACGGCAGTCACATCAAACGCTACAAAAGCGTCTGCGTCATCAAACTCCGGAGTCGTGTTGAGATCGCATGATGCAAGTGCAGCAATCAGTGCGGCTCCTGAAATGATTTTGTATATATTCTTCATCTTAATTCCTCCATCAATTAAAACCCTGGGTTCTGTTCAAGGTTCGGATTCACCTCGATTTCCGATTCAGGAATAGGCATTGCCCAAAGGTCGCCAGGGAATGCAATCTCTGACGGTATCGCACTATTGGCGACATCCGTGCGGGTCATACTTCTTCCCTGTCTTCCGAGGTCGAACCACAGATGTCCTTCCCAGTTGAGTTCTTTCTGTCTTTCGGTGAATATGCCGTCAGGTGTAGACGACGGGGCAGTCGTTCCTCTGTTCTCTGCGAGAGTCTGAAGGTCCATGTCTGCCGTGCGCCCGTCAATCCGAGCGCCATTGCTCAGCGCTTCGGCTCTGTTAAGGTACATTTCCGCAAGGCGAAGTACGATGACATTGGTATAGTCGACATTTGAACCTATTCCTTTTCCTGCATATTTTGCAGTATGCCATACACTTGCATTTACTCCTTTCGAGTCATTGACAAACAGGTCATTGCGGACATCGTCAGTGTCACTCCCGATAAGGTTGCGGATATCCTGGGCACAGCCGGCATCCCCGTACGAACCGGCAGTCAGGGACCAGAGTCCTTCAAGCCCCGGATCATAGCTGTTCGTCTGCCCTCCGTATATCTCGAATATTACTTCTCCTCCGTCAGGGACATCGACTGTATAGCAGGCCCCGTCCGTCATCTCTTCAACTGTCCACAGGCTGTAGTTCCCGCTGTTGATTACCTTAGTGGCGTAGTCGGCGGCACCCTGCCAGTTCTCCATATAAAGGTACACACGGCTGAGCAGAGCCCTGATGGCGTCGATGGAAGCGAATGCCCGGGCATCAGCACCTCCTGCACGCCTGTATTCAGGGTCGATTATACGTTCCGCCTCGGTAAGATCTGTCACAATCTGCTCGTAAACCTTAGCCACGGTAGCACGGGGAGACTGGTCGTTCGACGCTGTATGGAGAACGATCGGCACTCCGAGAGATTCCGGTGCATATGAATAAGGATAGGCGTAAGTTCTCACAAGATCGAAATACGAGAGGGCACGCAGGAAGAGGCATTCGGCCTTCAGGTTGTTCAAGTCCTGGGCGTCACCCTTGTCTTCGGTAAGGTTGTCGATGACATTGTTTGCCTGCGATATGACATAATATGCGCTCCCGTACAGGCTTGATGTGCTTTGGGAGTTGTAATTGAGCTGATACCATTCCTCCATACGGCCCGTGTCGTATTCGGTGCCGATGTACTTCTTGCCGTTCGAGGTCTTCATTTCGTTCAGCAGGATGAACTCCCCGCCGTACCATCCGGACGATGCGAGACGGGAATAGGCTCCGGCCGTAGCACTGTTGAGTCCCTCGTATGTGGACAAAGTGATTTCCGTACTCTGGTCCAGAGGCGGCTCCTCCGTAAGGAAATCCTTACATCCGGAAACTGTCACGGCCGCTATGACCGCTACTGTATATAATATGTATTTTTTCATGTCCTGTATGATTTTAGAATGACACTTCAATGCCTCCTACGAATGATTTGGTAAGCGGGTAGGTTCCTGCGCCGTAGCCGATCGGTCCGAGATCCGGATCCCACCAGTTGACATCGTTGAAGCAGTACAGGTTAAGTCCGCTGACATAAAACCTGAGCCCTTTGATGCGCATCTTGTCGAGGGCTTTCTGAGGAAGCGAGTATGAAAGGGTCACATCCTTGATTCTGATATAGCTTCCATCTTCAAGCCAGCGCGAGCTGACAGCTGCGGCCGAGTTCGTGGAGTTTCCTGCTATAGGTTTTGGATTAACCCCGTTATCGCCCGGCTTCTTCCAGTAGTTGAGGGACGATGCCATCTGGTTCAGGGTCATCTCCGCACCGTCCGAGTTCATGTAACTCTGCTCGTTGAGAATCAGGTCGTCACATCCGGTCCTATACTCGAAGAATGCGCTCAGGGACAGTCCTTTCCAACTGAAAGTAGTGTTGAAACCTCCGATAACCTTCGGGTCCGGAGAACCCACGTAGTCGTACATGGCCTTGTTATACTGGTTGGTCAGAATAGGGTCGCCGTTGTCGTTCTTCCCTGCAATCCACAGAGCCTCACCGTTGGACGGATTGACTCCATAATAAAGCGGTACATAGTAGCTGTAACGGGAATGTCCCACTGCATAGCGGACGAATGAGCCTCCTGAAATGAAGTCCTCTCCTCCGAGGTCGAGAATCTCGTTTTCGTTATAGGCAAGGTTGAATCCTACATTCCAGACGAAATCGCTGTTGTAGATGATGTCACCGTCAATCTGCACTTCCACGCCGGTATTCTTCATCGAACCGACATTCCTGAAGTTGCTGTTGAAACCTGTGGTCCAAGGCACCTTGACTGTCAGAAGCATGTCCTTAGTAAGACGGTTGTACACATCCACGCTACCTCTGAGCCTGTTGAAGAATGCAAAGTCGAGTCCGACATTCCATGTGGCGTTCTTCTCCCAAGACAGTTCGTCGTTTGCAGGGGATGACGGGGACATGCCGGTAACACCGTTGTAGGTAGTCGTACCGTACACTCCGTAAGCCCTGTAGGCGGCGATACCGTTATTTCCGTTCACTCCGTAGCTGAACCTGAGTTTCAGAAGATCCAATGGCTTGAAATTGCGCAGGAATTTCTCCTGATTGATGTTCCATGAAGCAGATGCCGACCAGAACATACCCCATTTGCTGTTCTTTCCGAAAAGCGAACTTCCGTCTGCGCGGAGGGATGCCTGGAGGAAATACCTGTTGTCATAGTTGTAGTCCACTATTCCGAAATAGGAAAGCAACGTCTCCTTGCTCAACAACTCCTCTGCCCGTATGCGGGACTGGTCCGAACTGTTCAGGAAAGGAATTTCTTCCTGGGCGGCATAGCCGAGTGCGTTCAGTCCTTCATAGTTGTACCTCATGGCTTCCTGGCCGACAAGGGCGCGGAAAGAATGGTAGCCTCCGAATACATTCGCATAGTTGATGGTATTGGATGTGGTAAGCTGGAGGTGTTCCGTCCATGTCACCTGTCTTCCGGACTCCGGATTAGGGTTACCGTTGGATTTGACACTGCTGAACATATTGTATTTGTTATATATCAGCTCGGCGGAATTCCTGCTCTCGATGACAAGGTGCTTCACAGGCTCCCATCTGAGGTACATGCTGCCGTTGATGTGCCATTGACGCTCCGTCGTGGTGTCATATTCGGCAGTTGCACGAGGGTTGTAGTTGGAATTGCTCGGGATGTTTACATTGTGCGTGCCGTCCTCGTTGTAAGGATCGACCCAAGGCAGCATTGTCAGTCCGGCGAATACCGGGGAAGCATTGTACAGCGAGTTGAGAGGGACATCAGATTCCTGATTTCCATAGGAAGCGTTGATACGGACTCCTGTCTCAAGGTTCCTGAGCAGCTTGTAGTCGGCATTGACCCTGGCAGTTATCTTCTCGTAGCCGATACCGTAGTAGACACCTTCATTATTATGGTATGATACCGACGAGAAGTATTTCGCCCTGTCGTTTCCGCCTCTGGCACTGATTTCATATTCCTGGAGCGTACCGAGACGGGACGTGTGGTCTACCCAGTTGGTAAGTTTGCCGTTGAGCAGCGAGAGCGGACGGTAATAAGAACCGGTCGGATCGTCAGGATCCATTCCGGCATTGATGATGGCGTCCCTCTGATAGCCGAGGAGCTCTGCAGCCGTCATCATGCGGAATCCGCTGTCGCTCTGAAGCCACGATACACCATACTTCACTCTGGCATCGAACTGTGCCTTTCCCGCCTTTCCGCTTTTGGTAGTCACGAGAATCACTCCGTTTGCGGCACGGGAGCCGTACACGGAAGCCGCAGCAGCGTCCTTGAGGACTGTTATGGATTCTATATCGTTAGGATTCAAGGCTGTAAACGAGCTGGACGATGAGGTGTCGAATGTAGCCAGATCTCCGTTTATGACCGGAATACCGTCAATGACCCACAGAGGCTCGTTGCTTGAATTGATGGATGACGTACCCCTGATACGGATGCTTGAAGCGGCTCCCGGCTGTGCGGAATTGGTGGTAATCTGCACGCCGGCAAGTTTACCTGCCAGCATCTTGTCCACTGAAGTCACAGGCACTGAAGCAATCGTTTCACTTTCCACTGAAGACACGGCTCCCGTAACGTCCTCGCGTCTGGTGGCGCCGTAAGCCACGACGATCACATCTTCAAGGGCCATTGCGTCCACTTCAAGTTCGCAATCCACTACAGACTTCCCTTCTACCGGCACCAATACGGTCCTATAGCCGATAAAACTGAATTCTAACACAGCATCCTGTAAAGATGGTACAGAAATGGAGTAGGAACCATCATCTGCTGTTACCGTACCTGTCATGGTGCCGTGCAGGACTACCGATGCGAACGGTACAGGTTCTCCCGTCTCCGCATCCCTTACGGTACCATTGACTTCTGCGCTCTGCGCTGAAGCTATGTCTGCCGCAAGCAGCACCATAATTGCTGTGAAAAACAACTTTACTTTTTTCATAAGCAAAAAGAACTTAATTAAACATAAATATCTATACTTACTTTTTCCCTGTTTCCCGGCAAAAAGAGGAAAACCATACGCAGAATAAACGGGCGTTTATTTCAGCGACCAGCGCGCAAAGTTGCTAAAGAAATTTCAATTTCACAAATAATTTGCTGATATACAAAGACATATCTAAATTTACAAATAATACTATTGTCGGGCTCTGACTTCGGGTTTAGTTAAAATCACGCAAAATTGGCTATCAATTTTATAGAATTTGCCCTCTCGAAAGTTGAAATTGTAATTTTGAAATTTTTTCATCGAATTTATCCGGAGTATCCGTCCATGTATTTTTTGAGCGTATTCCGGTGTACCCCGACTTCCTTTGCGATTTTTACCAACGGTACGCCGGAATTTATCATATCGGATATTTTCGGCATTTGCTTACAAATTGAAACTCTTTTCTTTGAGCTTCCTTCCGGGCGTCCGAGTCTTGTTCCCGAGGCCTTTTTCTGGGCCAATGCTTCCTTTGTCCTCTGCGATATGAGGTTTCTTTCTATTTCCGCTGCGAGGGCGAAGGCGAATGCGATGATTTTGGAGTTGATGTTGTCAGAGAGCTCGAAACCGTCCTTGATAGTGTGGATGCGGATGCCGCGGGCCGAGCAATAATTGAGTATCGACATTATCATCAGCATGTTACGGCCGAGTCTTGAAATTTCCGTACACAGGAGGAGGTCGCCTGCCTTCATCCTGCGGAATGTCCTGCCGAGTGTGCGCTTTTCCACTGCCTTGGTGCCCGAGACGTGTTCCGTAACCCATTTGTCCACTGAAAGTCCGTTCCTTTTGCAGTATTCGGTGATTTCGAACTGTTGTCCGGCGTAGGTCTGCATCTCCGTGCTGACCCTGATGTATGCGTAAATCATGTCTGTAATGGTTTTATTGTGTTTTTGAGTTGAAATAAACGCCCGTTAAATTGTGCAACATGCTGTACGAAAATACAGAACTTATAATATTAATGTTTAACTAATTTTTAATGCTTATGAAAATCAGATTGTTTTTCGTGACAATCCTGATGCTTTTGTCAGCAGCCGCGGCTTCCGCACAGAGTCAGGAAGTGAGCGGAGTCGTTACCGACGCAGCCGACGGGACACCCGTTCCGTTCGCATCGATAGCGGTCAAAGGCACCATGACAGGAACATCAGCCGCTGAAGACGGTTCCTACACCATCAACGTCGAGTCAAGGGACAGCGCCGTACTGGTGTTCAGTTTTGTAGGATACAAGACTGTCGAGATCCCTGTTAACGGCGAAATCATCGTGGACTGCGCATTGGAAATGGAAGCCAGCTACCTCAGCGATGCCATCGTGGTAGCCTACGGTACCATGACCCGTGAAGCCAACACAGGAGCAGTCACTTCCATCAAGAACGAAGGACTTGCAGAATCCCCTGCCATGACTGTCGACAAGATGCTTGCAGGCAAGATGGCCGGTGTGCAGATCACTTCAGGTTCAGGCCAGCCGGGTTCCACCACCACAATCCGTGTGCGCGGTACCTCATCCATCAACGCAGGCAACGAACCTCTGTGGGTCATCGACGGTATTCCGGTAGCTCCGGGAGACTTCCGTCAGTTGTCGAATGCCGGTGTGGGCGGCGGTTCATCCACCACCTTCCTCAACCCTAACGACATCGAGTCCATCACCGTCCTCAAGGATGCGGCAGCAGCTTCAGTCTACGGTTCCCGTGCAGCCAACGGTGTCATCATCGTGACCACCAAGACCGGCCAGTCAGGCCAGGCCAAATTCACCGCAAGGGCCAAATACGGAGTACAGCAACTCATCAACGACCATAACATCCGCCCTCTTACAGGACAGGAACTCATCGACTACAACAGGATGGCCCTGACCAACGCAGGTCAGAATCCTGATGCTTATACCACTGACCTCCTTGCCAACGGCACTACCGACTGGTACAAGGAACTTACCCGTCTCGGCAACGTGCAGGAATACGAGATAAACGCCTCCGGCGGCACTGAAAAAGCCACCTACTACTCTTCCCTTTCCTACTACAGGAACAAGGGCGTATTCTACGGAGTGGACTACAACCGTTTCACGGCGCGTGTGAACGCAGACATGCAACTCGCCAAGAAGCTCAAGACAGGAGTCCGTATCAACTTCAATTACGGCGACTCCAATTCGGGACAGATGGGCGACCTCTACTATTCCAACCCTATCTATTCGATGTTCACCATCAATCCGTGGAGTCCGATGTACGATGAAAACGGCGAATACAACTCTGCAATTCAGGAAAACTCCAACACAAACCCTCGTGCAGTAGCGGAATACGATACTTACAATGACAAGGAATACAAGGCCCAGGGTACGATGTTCCTTGAGTGGAAGCCTATACCTCAGCTCACCATCAAGACCACTGACAGCTTCGAAGGAACGTTCGTCAATTCGACCCAGTACTGGGATCCGCGTTCCAACAAGGGCGTAAGCCGTCTGTTCATGTACAGGACCAACGACATGAGGCTCACCACGTCCAATACCATCACATACGCCGATGAATTCGCCCAGGCCCACAATGTAAGGGTTACCGTGGGCCAGGAAGCCATGAGTGAAAGATATGAATACTACGGCGGTATGTCGGATGACGTGGACCCGCAGATTCCATATCCGACTACATCTACGAAGGAAAAAGACCAGATAGACTACGGACTTTCCGAGGAGACATTGCTTTCGTTCTTCGGTATCGCCGACTACAACTATATGAACAAATACTTCTTTCAGGGTTCGGTACGTGCCGACGGCAGCTCACTTTTCGGAAGCAACATGAAATGGGGTGTGTTCTGGTCTGTAGGAGGTTCATGGAACATATCTTCCGAAGACTGGATGCAGCCTGTATCCTCATGGTTCAATCTTCTGAAACTGCGTGCCAGTTATGGAGTGAACGGTAACAACAACATCACCCCTTACAGGGCATACGGAGTCTACTCCTCAGCAGTCTACAACGGCATCGTGACCATGCAGCCTTCCACCCCTGCGAATCCTGAACTTGCTTGGGAAAAGAACAAAGCATGGAATGTCGGCCTGGATTTCGGATTCTTCAACTACAGGCTCACAGGTAGCATCGATGTTTACGACCGTCTGACCACGGACATGCTTCTCAGCAAGGAAGTGCCTTACACTACAGGATTCTCGAGCAACTTCATGAACACCGGTTCCATCCGCAACAGAGGTGTCGAATTCATGATCGAAGGCGACATCATCGACTCCGGAGACTGGAACTGGCATGCCGGATTCAATATCGCATTCAATCGCAGCAAGGTCCTCGACATAGGGGATTCCGAATACCTGACGGTATCGGATAGCAGGCCTAGTTCTAACGGAAACAACAGTACTCCGGTAAGAATCATTAAGGACAGAAGCCTATATACCTATCATCTGAGGGACTGGTACGGAGTCAACCCTTCCACGGGTGCAGGTCTCTGGTGGACCGAAGACGGAAAACTCACTTCCGACTATACCAAGGCAAGATACGTGGACATGGGGTCTCCGGAACCTAAGGCTACCGGCGGATTCAACACCACCGTATCATGGAAAGGCCTAAGCCTCAGCGCATACTTCGAATTCGTAACCGGACACAAGGTATTCGAAACTGCTTCCTACGTTCAGGACGGATACAACCTGAGCAGTGGAACTAATACCACGAACCTTGCCCTCAACTATTGGGAGAAACCGGGAGACACGGGAGTAACTCCTATAGTAATAGCAGGAGACCCTGGCAATTACTCGGCTTCATCCACCCGTTACCTCAAAAAGGGAGACTACCTGAGAATCAAGGATATCACCCTTTCATACTCTCTGCCTGACTCGGTGCTCAAGAAAATCAGGATGCAGGGAATCAGGGTCTACGTGAGCGCACTGAACCCTTACACATTCCACGATCTGAACGTGCTCGACCCTGAGGTCGGCTATCTCGGCTACTCGATGGGAGCTTCCCACTCCATGGTCAAGAGCTTCGTCGGAGGTATAGAAGTTTCATTCTAATTAGGGATTGAATATGAAAAGAATATTATATATGATACTGTTCTCGGCAGCATTCGTGTCGGGACTTACAGCTTGTCAGGATTTCCTCGTAAGGGAGCCTAAGCTCGAGCAGAGCAACGAAATCACTCTCAGCACATACGACGGACTGAACAGCGCCACAGCCGGACTTTACGGCTATCTGTCGGAAATCGGCTGGTACGGGCAGGTCTTTACCCTCGGTACTGACATGCGCTCAGGTAACGGAGTCAAGGACGACGTCCGTAACTCCAACCGTTTCACTCAGGAGTATAACTGGAACTATCTTCCTACCAACTCTACAGGAATATGGTCCTACGCATACGTCACCATAGCCGCAGCCAACAACATTATCGACAATCTTGCAGGGAAGACCGAAACAGACGTGACCGAGCAGGACCTCAACAACCTGAAGGCAGAGTGCCTCTTCATCAGGGCTCTTGCACATTTCGACTGCGTCATCACATACGCACAGCCGTACACCTACAAGTCGGAATCCCTCGGCGTACCTGTAGTCCTCCATACGGACTCTGAAGGCAAGCCTGCAAGGGAGACTGTCGCCAAGGTATATGAGCAGATTGTGACTGACCTTACTGAAGCAGAGACCATCATCGACCCTGAATACGTTCGCTTGGACGGCACCGACTCTAAGGCTGCGGCCAACCTCGACGCTATAAGGGCTTTGCTTTCAAGGGTTTATCTCTATATGGGCAACTGGCAGAAGGCAGCCGACTACGCCACCCTCGTCATAAACAGCGGCAACTATCAGATGTGGACCCCCGCCGAGTATCCTGATGTTTGGGGCAAGAACATAGCAGGCGAAGGCGGAGAGGTTATCTTCGAAGTTTTCAGTTCCAAATCGAACTACTCGCACGGCAACTGGGAAGACATCACATGGATGACAAGCCCTGACGGCTCAGGCGATGCCATGGTAAGCAACGACCTCCTTGCACTCTACGACCAGAACGACATCAGATATACCGCCGGATTCAGGACTACTGACACAAACAACGGCAAAGGCAGGAAGTGGACGGCCAAATACCCAGGGAAAGGCGAAGGTTCCCCTGATGCAAACAACATCATCGTGCTCCGTCTCTCCGAGATGTATCTGAACCGTGCCGAAGCCCTCAAAAACGGAGCTACTATAGCCGGCGTCACTCCGGAATCTGACATCAACACCATCAGGAGCAACAGGGGCGTGGCTTCCATCGGTTCCGTAACGATTCAGGATATCAAGAATGAAAGACGTATGGAGCTCGCATGGGAAGGACACCATGTCTTCGACCTCGCCCGCTGGGGAGACGCACTCACCCGTACCGACTTCACTCTCGGAACGATGAACCAGAACATTCCTTTCCCTGACTACCGCTGGGCTCTGCCTATCCCTCAGAGAGAATTGGATGTAAATGAAAATCTCGTCCAGAACGAAGGTTATTAATAATTAATTTCGAAGAATATGAAAAACATCATAAAATATGCAATAGCTTTGGTCGCTGCCGGGGCAGTAATGGCCTCCTGCGACATAAACAAGCCGGACATCTTCGATGACGCCGATGCTTTTGTAGCCTTCGACGAGGGTTCAATGAGCATAACAGAAGCCGATGGAGCTTCCCTGAAAATACCGGTAACCCTTGCATCGGTAGCAGGTATTGAGGAAAGCGTCAGCTTCAAGGTCGTGGACGGCACTGCGGTAGCAGGGACCAACTTCGAACTGCTTACCGTTTCGGGTGTACTGAACTTCGACGCTGAAAACAGGACGCAGTACATCGAATTCGAAATCCTGCCTGACGGGAAATTCACAGGAGACATAACCTTTTCCGTTGAATTTGCGAATACAGGTTCCGTACAGGCCGGTGCTGAAAACAAATGTACCGTAACCATCCTTGATACAGACCATCCGCTTGCAGCATTGTTCGGTACATATACGTTCTCCGGAACTGACTATGATACGGGACCTACTACATGGACAGCAACGTTCCGCAGCGATCCTGATGATGAAAACAGAGTTTGGATTCTGAACCTTCCTGCGTTGTACAACGGATTCGATACGGCATGTGAATACTATGCCACTGTTGATGATGCGATGACTACGCTAACCATTCCGTTTGGTCAGGCTGCACCGGACGTACAGTATCAGGGCGCTGATATAATACTTTACGGATTGGATTCGCAATTAGACGTATACGATGAAGGTAGTCTTACCGTTACGATAAATAAAGATCAAGCTGGAAATGTGACAGGCCTCACTTTTGATCCGAACTACGGTCTTTATTGCGAAATTGACGGTTTTGGATATTTGACTGCCATCCTGCCTGGCATCACAGCTACTAAAGACTAATCAGATTCATACCAAACCAACTGAAAGGCTGCCTAAGGCATCAGGGCAGCCTTTCGTTTATTGACACTGACATGCGAATTTTCTCAATTAAAACAAGATTCCTCAACTCGTTCGGAATAGCATTATTATGCTTTTTAGCCGTATGGAGCTGCTCCTACGACAACCTCAGCCTCCCGCAGGAAGCGGAAGAAGAGACCGTCACGGACAATCCTGCGAACACGGTTCCTGGCAAACTCATCGTCAAGGTATCCAACGCACTTGCCTCTGAAATCGAAAACGCCACCGATGAAGAAGGCAATGTGGAGTTGCCGGAAGTGAAGTCTCTGTCTGCAGACGTCATACCGTTGGAAATCACGTCCATGGAAAGGCTTTTCCCTTACGCCGGGAAATTCGAGGCAAGGACCAGAGAAGCCGGGCTGCACAAATGGTATGTCATCCGCTACGACGAAACTGTAGCCACGAAATCAGCGGCTGCCGCATTGACCCTTCCGGGAGTAGAGACCATCGAAGTCCCGCATAAGGTAGTGCGCATAGGCGGTGAAGGACCGGTAGAGTACATTGACCCGGCCAAGGCCATACGTACTGAAAATGCGGTATTCGACGACCCTATGCTCGGCAACCAGTGGCATTACTACAACGACGGTTCTGCAAACAGTTCCGTCAGCGGCTGCGACATCAACGTAATTCCTGTATGGCAAAGATACACCACCGGCAACCCCGACGTGATAGTAAGCGTGGTGGACGGAGGTATCGACTTCGACCATGAGGACCTTGCGGCCAACATGTGGGAAAACCCTGAAGAAACCGGAGAGAGAAGATTCGGATTCAATTTCGTGACCGGCGGCCCTAAAGTGACGGCAGATGACCACGGCACACACGTGGCAGGTACGATAGCCGCAGTGAACAACAACGGCATCGGAGTCTGCGGAGTGGCCGGAGGCAATGCCGCCACGGGACAGTCCGGTGTGAAACTCATGTCATGTCAGATATTTCAGGGCGAGGATGGAGGAGATGGAGCGGAGGCCATCAAATGGGGCGCTGATCACGGCGCAGTGATTTCGCAGAACAGTTGGGGCTACACCGACGCAACTTATACTCCTCAATATCTCAAGGATGCTGTGGACTACTTTGTGAGAAATGCCGGCATCGACGAAAACGGAGCGCAGACAGGCCCGATGATAGGAGGGCTTGTGGTTTTCGCCGCCGGCAATGACAACTCCAGTTTCGGCTATCCGGCCGAATACGAACCGATAGTGGCCGTCTCTTCCGTAGGAGCGGATTATAAAAGGGCCTATTATTCCAATTACGGAGACTGGACTGACATCATAGCCCCTGGAGGGGACGCCAAAAAAGGCAATCAGGTCGTAAGCACATTGCCTGACAACAAATACGGCATGATGCAGGGCACATCCATGGCATGTCCGCATGTCTCGGGAATAGCAGCCCTCATCGTATCAAGGTTCGGAGGCCCCGGCTTCACTGTAGAAGCATTGAAGGAACGGCTGCTGAACAATGTGACCGACATCAGCGGGTTCAACCCGAGTTACTATCTCGGAAACGGTCTGGCGAATGCCTATTTGGCTATAGCAGGCAGCGGAGGCATCCCGCCTCAGACTCCGACGAATTTAGAGGCGACTGCATTGTCGAACAACATCACCATTTCCGTGGATGTTCCTGCGGATGAAGATGACATCACTCCTTATACCATATTGGTCTATTACGATACAGAGCCGGAGGTGACCGAGGAAAGTATGTTCGCCATCTTCTATGTCGGCGATCTGGAGCCTGGCGACAGGCTTACGGGGACCATCGGAGGATTGGAATTCGAAAAGACCTATTATCTCAAGGCCGTTGCAAGCGACCTTGCTGCGAACAAGTCGGATTTCACGAATACGGTATCGGTGGCCACAGGGCCTAACACCGCTCCTGTAATCAACGCATTGTCAGGAAATTCCGTGGAATTGAAACCTCATGAAACCATAGGTTTGGAATACAGATGCAGCGACCCCGACGGGCATTTCTACACCATTGAACTCGAACCGGGCTCCGAAGCTGCGGTATTGGATACTATCATAAGGGACAAGCCGATAATCAGAATTACCGGGGCAAATGCCGCTTCCGGGACCTATACGGCACGTCTCACAGTCACGGATATTTACGGGGCTTCGACTTCCGCCGAGGCGGAATATACGATTCTCGAAAACCATGAACCTTACGTGGCCAAGAACTTTGAAAATCTCGTGTTCTCGTCGAGAAACAACGGGACAATAGTTTTCCCTGCCTCGGATTATTTCAAGGATGATGACGGTGAACAGCTGGCGTACACGATAGAAATCAGCGACCCTTCCGTGCTGAATATGACTTACGCAAAGGGGAATTTCAACCTCACCACGATGAATTACGGGTATTGCGACGTGACGGTTACCGGGACTGACGTCAGGGGTGCGTCCGCCAGCCAGGCATTCAAAGTCCTTGTGAAGAACGGAGATGACATCGTGGAATCCTATCCTAACCCTGTCACCGACCTGCTTTATCTGCGTGCCGGTGAAGACACTTCCGTTTCATACGGAATTTACGCTTCCAACGGGCGTTGCGTGCTTTCGGGTTCGGTGGACATTTCTCCGTTCGCTCCTGCAACGATTGACGTTTCAGGGCTGCCGGGAGGCGTTTACAGGATGGAAATAGTCATGGGCTCGGACAAATTGACCAAGACATTCGTTAAACTTTGATGACAGCGGGATTTAAGGCTTATGAAAATTTCATTGGTAAAATATATTTGCGCAATTTTTGTCGGAATTGCCTGTGCAATTCCTGCAGGCGCCCAGTCGATGACATTCATGGGTATCGGCAATGATGTGGAGACTATGGGATTGGGCTATGCATCGATTGCTGCCGGAGCTTCCGGCGGTGTTGTAGAGAACAATATTGCCGCTGCGGCATTGTACGAGGACGGTTACGGGATGACTGATTTGGGTTATACCCTGTGGCAGCCGTCAGGTTTCAATACGGGAATCGTCGGTATCGGCGGTTTCAGCAAAATCGGGAAACGTCTTGCCGTGGGGGTTTCCGGGAAATATCTCATCGAGCAGCCTTATCTGATGATGGAGGCCAACGGTTTGACTTCCGACATGTTCCGTCCGAAAGAGGGAATGTTCGGTGTCGGCGTGGCCTGCAGGATTATAGATGGTCTTGCAGTGGGTGCGAATTTCAAATTGGGGGCATCCGGAATTGCGCCGGAGGCTTCCGCTACGGTCTTCGCTGCCGACATTCATGCGACGTACAGCATCAAGGGCGTCAATATCGGTGTCGGGGTGTCCAATCTCGGGACCAAGGCCGATTACGGGTACGGGGGCTACGATATCCCGATGCTCGTGCGTGCCGGTGCGTCTTACAGCATCTTTGGGCTGACGGTCAGTGCGGAGGCTGATTATCAGTCCGGGTACGGTTTCATGGCTTCGGCAAGTACCGAGTATGACATTCTCGGCTGGGTCGATGTCCGTGCGGGGTATCATTACGGCGGGGCGAATACCGTGCTGCCGTCTTTCACCTCGGTCGGGCTTGGAGTGAACATTTTCGGGGTACGTCTCAATGCGGCCTACCTTATCGCTCCTGCGGACTCCTATCTCCGCAATACCATGGCCTTCTCCGTAGGCTACGCCTTCTGACCGCCTTCGGCTGCGCTTGTCATCCTGACCGCAGTTTTGTCGTCCTGAGCGCAGTCGAAGGACCTGATTTCCCTGTCATCCTGACCGAGCGAAGCGAAAGGTATCGTCACTGTCGCAAAGTCGATGAAAGCGATGAATCTGCCGATAGAGACAATTATGCAGGCGACCGGTCTGGCACTTTCAGAGATTGAAGCATTGTAATATGCCGGAAGTGATAATGATAACATTCAGGCATGCTTATTGATAGATTTGTGCCGGTTTAAATCTAAATTACTATTGTCATGAAAAAATTTCTATCGGTTTTGGCATTGGGTATCACCTTTATCGCTGCCATATCGTGTTGCGGGACACCGGACATTGCCGGAAAGTGGAACATTCTGAAAGTCAACGGAGAAGATGTAAGCATCGTCGGAGACGAAAGATCACCGTTCATAGAATTCAATGTCTCAGAGAAAAGAGTTCACGGATTCACAGGATGCAATATCATGAACGGAGCTTATACGATGGATGGCAATAAACTGACTTTCGGCAATATGGCTACTACGATGATGGCCGGACCTGAGCAGAATATGAAAACCGAAGCCGCAGTTCTCGAATCATTGCGCAATGTAAACAAGGTAAAAGGAAATTCTGAATCGCTGAAATTCCTTGATTCTGAAGGAAAAGTTGTAATGGAACTCGGCAAATGATAAAAAACGGTGCAGATATTCAATTTTTTCGTATATTTGCACCGTTTTTGTGTCAGGAGAGATGCTCGAGTGGCTTAAGAGGCACGCCTGGAAAGCGTGTTGACTCCTAAAGGGTCACGGGGGTTCGAATCCCCCTCTCTCCGCAAGAAAGGCTTGAACTCGAAGAGTTCAGGCTTTTTTGTTTTATATAGCCGTGAGCTTGCACACAAGGCTATATAAAACAGAAAGCCTAAGTCAGCGCAGCTGACAAGCCTTTCTCGCATGAGCCCCGCAGCAAGCAGAAGGGGGAATGCGCAGCGTCAGCGAGCATAATCCCCCCTAACGCCGCAGGCGGGCTGGGTGGACATTTGATGATGTCCAATAACCCGCATTCCGGGCATCGCTGGCGCCGCCTTATTTTTCCATTATCACTCATTAGATACCGGTTTCATACACCTCCATATACGAAAAAAGCACCTGCGATTTCTCTACAAGTGCTTGATTTCCCGTGAGTTTTAAGAGTAGCGGGTCGCAGGATGTTTCAGTCGCCACTCCGTGCCTCCTTCTAATCCTGACTTGCTCCGCAGGCGCTTGTTA
>CALURT010000002.1 GCA_944323245.1 uncultured Bacteroidales bacterium | reverse complement strand
GCGGAAAACGAGATTCGAACTCGCGACCCTCAGCTTGGGAAGCTGATGCTCTACCAACTGAGCTATTTCCGCATTTTCTTGAAAATGCGCTAAATTCGGCTGCGCCTCGGCATAGCAAAGATTTTGCTCTGCGCTCGTCTTGCACGAATTTTCCGCAAAAATTTTAGAAGAACTGTCCAATGTTTCGATTGGGAAAGCAAAGATAGATAAAAAATCGGAATCTCCGTTACGTGTCATCGAAATATTTGTACATTTGCACCCCGAAAATCTGAAAAGCAAAGCAAATGGCCAATTTCAAAGGATATTTCTACGGAATTGTCACGTCTGTGACCTTCGGACTGATACCGCTGTTTACCCTGCCGCTGATGGGGAAGGGCATGAATTACGACTCGATTCTGTTCTACAGATTTCTTTTTGCGTCCATTGCATTGGGTATCATGCTGATGGTCAGGAAACAGAGCGCAAGGATAGAGAAACGGGACATTCCTATACTCATCCTTCTCGGATGCTTCTATACGGGTTCGTCAATGTTCCTTTTCTGGGGATACGACTTTATGGGCGCCGGATTGGCTACTGCCCTGCATTTCACATATCCGGTTTTCGTTACCTTTCTGATGCTGCTTGTCTTCAGGGAAAAACCGGCCTTGGCCACATGGTTTGCAGTAGTCCTTGCCATAGCGGGAGTCGCACTTTTGTCTGTCAAGGGAAGCGAAGCGGCAATTCCCGCATTGGGAATCTTCATCGTCCTTTGTTCCGCCCTTGCATACGCAAGCTACATTACCACCGTCAACAAGACTCGTGTCGCCACCATGCCCGGCAGGAAATTGGCCTTTTACGTATTCATCGTAAGTGCAATCCTTTTTGCAGTCAAGGCCTTGCTTTCGGGAGGAATCCAGAAGGTGCCGGACGCCGTCTCGTACGTCAATCTTGTCCTGCTGGCCGTAGTGCCGACCGTAGTTTCGAACATTACTCTGCTTGTGGCGGTCCGCAATATCGGAGGAACGATGACGTCCGTGCTCGGAGCGATGGAGCCGGTCACTGCAGTAGCTATCGGTTCGCTCGTATTCGGAGAGCCCTTTACGTTTCAGGAGGGGATGGGAATATTTCTTATCATAGTAGCTGTGACCCTTATTATCCTATCGGAAAGCATCACGAAGACTTTTTCATCTATATTCAAGAAGATACGGCCAAGACACGCCTGACAGCCGCTGCCGAACCCCGCCCGAAGGCCGATGCCATATCCCGCCAAAAAAGTCACAGTTCCGAGTCAAGCATGTCGGCAAGTCCCTTCATGGCCTTTCTCGGCGACTTGTTCTCGTAAAGGACCTCGTACACCATGTCGGCTATAGGCATTTTTACCTTGTGCCTGAGATTGATGTGTCTGATGCAGGCGGCGGCGTAATAGCCTTCTGCAATCATGGTCATTTCATTCAACGCACTTTTGACTGTACAGCCGTGACCTATGAGTTGGCCGAGCCGTCTGTTGCGGCTGTAGGTCGAATAGCAGGTCACGAGCAGGTCGCCCAAATATGCTGATGCCAAGGTGTTGCGTTTGTAAGGGTAGCTTTCCTCGATGAATCTGGTCATTTCGCAGGCGCAGTCGGCTACAAGCACGGCAAGGAAATTGTCCCCGTATCCGAGCCCGCTCGCAAGTCCGGCCGCAAGTGCGTAGATATTTTTGAGAATGGCTGCATATTCAGCCCCGTAAAGGTCCTGGGAATAGCTGATGTGGATATATTTTGACATCAGGCGTTCTCCTACAGCCCTTGCGTTGTCCGGGTCGGAGCTGACCATGGTCAGATATGAAAGTTTGCCGCGGGAGACCTCTTCGGCGTGAGACGGGCCGGCGATTATTCCCATTTGCCTGAAATTCAGTTTATATGTGTCGTGCATGTATTCGAGCACCGTCTGAAAGTATCCCGGAATGATGCCTTTTATGGCCGATACGATGAATTTGTCCGTCAATGGTACGGTCAGAGGTGCAAGGAAATCCGTCAGGAATGCTGACGGCACCGACAGGATCACCACGTCGGCGTTTTCCACCACATGGTTGATGTCAGGTGAGGGGTGGATGTATTGCCGGTCAAACTCCAATTCGTTCAGATATTTGGGATTTCTTCCTTCTTCGGCGAGGCATTCGAGGACTTCTTCGTTCCTGACATACCATTCCACTTCCGTCATGTTCCTGCTCAGCATCCCCACAATGGCGGTAGCCCAGCTTCCGTATCCGATTACGGCATATCTTGCGTTGTTTCCTATTTTTATTTCCATAATTATCCGTTATGAACAGTCCTGCAATAAATTTTTATAAAGGTAATACTTTTTCCCGATTTTGTTTTTAATTGAAAAATTCCGAACTTTATAAGTCGGTACCGGAAAATGACCGGAAATGTATAATTAACGGAAAATGGAAGATTTGAATATAAGAAGAGCATGCGTCGGCGATATTCCCCGCATCGACGCCTTATTGGAACAGGTATGCCTCATACATCACGAGGGCAGGCCTGACCTGTTCAAATACGGGACAAGGAAGTACACGCACGGACAATTGGAAGAGATAATCGCAGATGATTCGAGACCCGTTTTCGTGGCGGTCGACGGGTCGGGTTACCTTTGCGGCTATGCGTTCTGCATATTCATCCGGCATGAAAACGACAACATACTGACGGATGTCAGGACCTTGTACATCGACGATTTGTGCGTGGACGAAAATTTGCGGGGCCGGCATATCGGCAGTGCCCTGTATGCCGCAGTTAGGAAATTCGCAAAGGATAGCGGATGTTACAACCTTACCCTGAACGTCTGGAGTTGCAACGTTTCTGCCATGAAATTCTATGAAGCCTGCGGCCTGAAGCCACAGAAAACGATACTTGAAACATTGCTGTAGATCGGATATGAAAATAGCGTTATTACAGAGTGACATCGAGTGGGCCATGCCCTGCAGGAACAGGTTCGGGGCGGAAGCGATGATGGCCTCGGCTTCCGGATGTGACCTCTATGTACTTCCTGAAATGTTTTCCACGGGGTTCTGCACCTCTCCGGAAGGAGTTGCCGAGCCCGAGCCGTGTGACAGCCTGAAATGGATGAAGGACAGTGCGGAAATGTTTTCAGCGGCGATAGCCGGAAGCGTGGCCGTAGAAGAGAACGGGCGGTTTTTCAACAGATTTTATTTCGTCACTCCTGACGGCAACTCCGTACATTACGACAAAAGGCATCTTTTCACTTACGGTGGCGAGCATTTGAAGTTTACGGCTGGGAAAGAACGTAAAATAGTGGAATACAAAGGAGTAAGAATCCTGCTCCAGGTATGCTACGACCTCCGTTTCCCGGTATGGTCCCGCAACAGGGGAGACTATGACATGGCCTTGTATGTGGCAAGCTGGCCGGAAACGAGGACGGATGCCTGGCGGCAGCTTCTGAAGGCACGGGCTATTGAAAACCAATGCTTTGTGGCCGGAGTAAACCGGATAGGGACTGACCCTTCGAACTCCTATTGCGGTGGGACGATGCTGATAGACCCGTACGGGAAGGTCATTGCGGAATGTGCCGACGGTATGGAATCGGTAGCAGTGGCGGAAATATCCATGGAGGAACTTGCTGCATTCCGGCAGAAATTTCCCGTATTGGATGACGCTGATGATTTTGAATTGGTTTGAACGGAACGGATTATGGAAAAAACGAGATTGTTGCTTGGAGATGAGGCAGTGGCGCTCGGCGCCTTGCATGCAGGAATAAAGGGTGTCTACGCCTATCCCGGGACGCCGAGTACTGAGATTACGGAATTCATACAGAAATCGTCTCTTGCCCGGGAAAGGGGAGTACACGCTTCATGGAGCACGAACGAAAAGACGGCGATGGAGGAAGCCTTGGGCATGTCATACGCCGGACGCCGCAGTATGGTATGCATGAAACACGTCGGGATGAACGTGGCTGCGGATGCCTTCGTCAATTCTGCCATGACGGGAGTGAACGGCGGATTGGTAGTTGTGGCTGCCGACGATCCGTCCATGCATTCCTCCCAGAATGAGCAGGATTCGAGGTTCTATGGCAAGTTCGCAATGATTCCGATTGTAGAACCGTCGACGCAGCAGGAAGCCTACGAGATGACGGCCTATGCCTTCAGCCTTTCGGAGCAACTGAAACTCCCTGTCCTTTTCAGACTCACTACAAGGCTTGCCCATTCGAGGGCGGCGGTGAACGTAAACGACACTCCGGGACCGTTGCAGGAACTTCCTGTGGCCAAGGACCCCTCTTCATGGGTCCTGCTTCCTGCCAATGCACGCAGGCGCAACGATGCCTTGACAGCCTTGCAGCCCCGATTGAGGAAACTTGCGGCGGACTCGCCTTTCCTTGTGGAGAAAAATACCGGGAAACATGCCGTCACGGGAATCGTGACCTGCGGTACAGGCTACAACTATGTCATGGAGAACAGACCGGACTGTCCGGTGCTGAAAATTCCGCAGTATCCGTTGCCGGATGAGAAGATTTCCGGATTTGCGGAGAATTGCGACGAAATATTGGTAGTAGAGGACGGCCAGCCGTTCATCGAGGAGCAGATACGGGCATTCATCGGCAAGGACAAAAAAGTCAGAGGACGCCTTACGGGCGATCTTCCGCGTACAGGGGAGCTTAACCCTGACCTTGTGGCATCGGCCTTGGGCAAAGCCGTACAGCCGTTGCGCAGTAAGCCTGAAGCGGTAGTCCCGAGACCGCCGGCTTTGTGTATGGGCTGCGGGCACAGGGATGTGTACATCGCCTTGAACAAGGTGCTTGCAGATTATGAAAATGCACGCGTGTTCGCCGATATAGGCTGCTATACACTCGGGGCACTGCCTCCGTTCTGTGCTATAGACTCATGCGTGGACATGGGGGCTTCCATTACCATGGCCAAGGGCGCGGCCGACGCCGGAGTATGGCCTGCAGTTGCAGTGATAGGGGATTCCACGTTCACTCACAGCGGGATGACCGGACTTCTCGACGCTGTAAACGACGGCTCGGACATTACGGTCGTTATTTCGGACAATCTTACCACTGCGATGACAGGAGGCCAGGATTCTTCGGGTACAGGCAAATTCGAAAAGATATGCTCCGCCCTCGGCGTGGAGCCCGAGCATCTGAGGGTCGTGGTCCCTCTGCAGAAAAACATGGATGAAATCATGGATACCATAAGACAGGAAATCGATTACCACGGAGTGTCGGTCATCATTCCGAGACGAGAGTGCATGCAGACACTCGCAAGGAAGCAGAGAAAGCAAAAGGAATAAGGTTATGAAATACGATATAATACTTTCAGGAGTAGGCGGCCAGGGAATCCTGTCCATCGCCACAGTAATCGCTGATGCGGCCCTTCATGCAGGCCTTTGCGTGAAGCAGGCGGAAGTACACGGCATGAGTCAGAGAGGCGGAGAAGTGGAATCGGGGCTCCGCCTGTCGGATACGGAAATATTCTCGGACCTTCTTCCGACAGGCTCTGCCGACATGATTCTTTCCATGGAACCGATGGAAGCGTTGAGGTATCTGCCTTTTCTTTCTGCCGGCGGAGTCATAGTCACCTCGTCTGTTCCTCTGATGAATATTCCGGATTATCCGGAAAAGGCGGTTTCGGAAGAACTGAAAAGGCTTCCGAACGCAGTATGTATTGATATTGAAAGCATTGCAAAGAGTATTTCAATGCCGAAGGCGGCCAATATGGTTCTGCTCGGCGCAGCTTCATCCCGTATCGGATTGCTTGCGCCGGAGGCGTTGAGGGAAGGCATAGCGAGGGTCTTTGCCGGGAAAGGACAGCAGATCGTGGAAGCGAACCTGAAAGCCTTCAATGCCGGACTGAATGAAACCAAATGATTTTATATGAAGAAAAAAGCGGATTTCCCCTACGTGGAAAGGGATGTAAGTTGGATGTATTTCAACAGGAGAGTCCTTCAGGAAGCATGCAAGGAAGATGTGCCGTTGCTCGAAAGACTGTCCTTTCTCGGAATATATTCAAATAATTTCGATGAATTTTTCCGTGTCAGGGTCGCTTCCCAGAACCGTATCATCGAATGGGCGGGCAAGCAGAATCTCAAGGAAGTGAGGACGGCCAAAATGACTGTACGTCAGATTTCCAAACTCAATTCCAAATATCTGAAAGACTATGAAACGGCTATTGCCGACGTGTATGCCGCACTCAGGAGAGAGAACGTATGCCTGATTTCCGACAGCGAGGTGACGGAGGAGCAGATGGAATTCATAAGGGACTATTATTCGGACCGGTTGGACGGCCTTATTGTCCCTATATGGTTTTCCGCCGTAAAGCATCTCGATTACGAGTCGGACCAGAGCATTTATCTTGCCGTGAGGGCGGTCAGGGATGACATTACGGACAGGACCGCCTATGATTATTCTTATTTCGAACTCCCGGTGCAGAGCTGCGGCAGGTTCATAAGACTGCCTGACAAGGACGGCAAAAGCTACATCATGTATATTGATGACGTGGTAAGGTGCTCGCTTCCGAGAATTTTCGCAGGGTCGGGCTGCAGCGGTTTCGAATCCTATGCTTTCAAATTTACCCGGGACGCTGAAATGGAAATCGATGACGATCAGCGCAACGGTATTCTTCAGAAAGTTTCCAAAGGATTGAAAAGCAGGAAGAAAGGGGAACCGTTGAGAGTGGTTTACGACGGGAATATGCCGCCGGATCTGCTGAGGAGGGTAATGTCCAAATTGGATCTCGGCCGGAACGATACGGTTGTGGACAGCGGACGTTATCAGAATCACAAGGATCTGATGAAATTCCCTCATTGCGGCAGGAAGGACCTTGAATATCCCCCGATGCCTCCTGTACGGATACATTCGGAAAGCATTGTCAGGGACATCCTTCAGCAGGACAGGTTCATCCATGTGCCGTATCATGACTTTTCGTATTTTCTCGGACTGCTGCACGAAGCCGCAGTGGACAGGAATGTCAAAAGCATAAAAATCACGCTGTACCGGTTGGCCAAGGATTCAAAGGTCATCAGGGCTCTTGTCGGGGCGGCGCGGAACGGAAAGAAGGTGACGGCCGTGGTAGAGCTGCTTGCAAGGTTCGACGAGGAGTCCAATATGGTATGGGCGCAGAAGCTGAGGGATGCCGGAGTCAAGGTCATTTTCGGTGTCGAGGGCCTGAAAGTCCATTCGAAAGTGGTCCACATAGGAATGAAAAAGGGGCCGGACATATCATGCGTGAGCACTGGAAATTTCCATGAGGGCAATGCAAGAAGCTATACCGACTGTATAATGATGACAGCATCGCGCAGAATCACCGATGACGTGAACCTGCTGTTCGAATTTATCGAAAAACCGTATATTCCGGTGAAATTCAAGGAACTGTTGGTGTCACCGAACGATATGAAGAAGAAATTCATATCAATGATAAATACTGAAATCAGGAATCACAAGGCAGGCAAGCCCGCAGGTATCATGATAAAAATCAATCATGTCACCGACAGGGACATGGTGGAGAAAATCTATCAGGCCGCAAAGGAGGGCGTACCTGTGGACCTTCTCGTCCGGGGCAACTGCTCTTTGGTTACGGAAGACCTCCCGGTAACCTGTCACCTGAAAGTCTGCGGCATCATAGACAGGTTCCTCGAGCATTCGCGCATTTTCATTTTCACTGCGGGCGGTACGGAGAAAATCTACATGGGATCGGCGGACTGGATGCCGAGAAACCTCGACAACAGGATAGAAGTGATTGCCCCTGTGTACGACCCTACATTGAAAATCGAAATGAAGCGCATCGTGGAGTATGGTCTGAGGGATGCGAAGCAGGGCCGCATAGTGGACGGAAGCGGCGAAAACAGACCGTGGAAATGCGAAAATCCGCTGCCGTGCGGTTCCCAGCAGGCATTGTACGAATATTATAAATCAATTGATACCGAATGACAGTCATGAAAAACGACACAAAGAAAGAATATCCTGCATACGCAGCCATTGACATAGGTTCCAATGCCGTAAGGCTTCTCATAAAACAACTTGAGGACGACGAGCGTCCGCTTTTCAGCAAGGTGCTCCTTGTCAGGGTGCCTCTCCGCCTCGGATTCGATGTCTTTTCCGAGGGAAGGATTTCATCGAAAAAGGAAAAGAACATGGTGCGACTGATGAAGGCTTTCCGCCATCTGATGAAAATCTACGATGTGGAGGACTACAGGGCGTGTGCCACATCGGCCATGCGTGATTCTGAAAACGGCAGGGAAATTATGAGGGCTGTGGAGGAAAAGGCCGGAATCAGAATCGATATAATAGACGGACAGGAGGAGGCCCGCATGATATACAACAATCATGTCGAGTACATGAAAGGCCGCAAAGGCAACTTCATGTATGTCGATGTCGGCGGCGGAAGTACGGAAATCAATCTTCTGTCCGACGGCGAATTGGTATGTTCGAGGTCCTACAACATCGGTACGGTCAGGATTCTCAGCGAAGTCGTGGCAGAAAGCGAATGGAAACGGCTTAAAAGCGACATGAAAGACCTTGCGATATCATATCCCGGCATCAATATCATAGGTTCGGGAGGAAACATCAACAAACTGTTCAAAATCGTAAAAAGCAAGGACAACCGCTATTCGAGAATGCCGGTTTCCGCCCTGAGGGAAATTTATGGCGAACTGAAGCCCCTGACAGTAGGCCAGCGCATGGAAAAATATGCCTTGAAGCCGGACAGGGCAGATGTAATAGTTCCGGCAGCGGAAATTTTCCTTACGATTGCGGAAATTACCGGAGCCGGTTTCATCTATGTCCCTGTGATAGGGCTTGCCGACGGTATCATCGACGGCCTTTATCAGAAGAGAAGACGTGCGGCGGGCGAATGACCCGTCAGAACTCCTTTACGTAGACCCTGCGCCTCTTGTGTACGGTAGCGTCGAAGGCATTCCACAGAGTCTGGACCTTGTGGTTGGTCTCAAGCTCCGGATTGCTTTCCGCATATTTGAATCCCAATTTTATCAGGGACGGAATCAGGTCATAGAAAAGGACTGCGTTCAGCCCTTTTTTCTGGTATTCCGGCTTGACGGCTACAAGGAGCAGGTCCAGAATGTCGGGTCTGTTGACATACAGGGAGTTGAGCAGATGAATCCACCCTGTCGGGAAAAGTTTCCCCTTTGCCCTTTGCAGCGCCTTGGCGAGGGACGGCAGGGTGATTCCGGCTGCCACCAATTCCCCGTTTTCGTCTTCCACGAATGACGCCATCCTCAGGTCGAGAAATGTAAGATATTGCCTTACATATTGGTCTATCTGCTTGTCGGACAGGATTGAATATCCGTACAGATTTGCGTATGACTCGTTTATCAGGCGGAAGAATTTGTGACCGTATTTTTCCTTGGCGATGATGCGGCGGGTGAGTTTCCTGATATGGAGTTTGTTTTTTTCGAGAATGAGCTTGGCCATTTTCTCGAATCTTTCGTCCAATCCGTCAGGAAGTTTTATCAGATATTCCACCCAGTCGATTTCCTTTCTGAATCCCAATTCCTCGAAATATCGCGGATAGTATTCATGGTTGTAGATGGTGATCATGGTGCCGGTCTTGTCGAATCCTTCCACAAGCATTCCTTCCGGGTCGAAGTCCGTGAAACCGAGCGGCCCTGCGATGGCCGTCATGCCGCGCTCCCTGCCCCATTCTGTCACGGCGTCCAAGAGAGCTTCGAGCACTTCCCGATCCTCGATGAAATCTATCCATCCGAAGCGGACATATTTCGTATTCCATCTTTCATTTGCCTTGCTGTTGATGATGGCAGCCACCCTTCCGACGAGTTTCCCGTCTTTGTATGCAAGGAAAAATTCGGCTTCGCAGAAATCGAAAGCGGCATTGGCCTCCCTGTCGAAAGTCATCGCATCGTCCGAACGCAGGTTCGGCACATAACACGGATGCTTCCTGTACAGGTCGGTCGGAAAATCTATAAAAGCTCTCATCTCCTTTTTTGATGAAGCTTTTCTGATCTCTATCGACATAGGTTTATATGGTTTTTAGTCACGTACAACCTGCAAAGATAAATTTTCTTGGGTGATTTGCAAAATTTCTTGCATTGCCGTTCTGTCCGGAAAAGTGTCATTGCCAAATTGGACTTTTATGAGTATCTTTACAGCCTCTTTATCGAAAGACTCATGAATTTTGAAGGAATCATTATCGGAGCGGCTACATTTCTTATAATAGGGATTTTCCATCCTATAGTCATCAAGGCCGAGTATCATTTCGGGAAAGGTTGCTGGTGGGCTTTTCTGCTTGCCGGTGCCGGTTTTATCGCCCTTTCGCTTTTTCTGAAGGATACGACTCTTTCCACACTGGCAGGTGTGGTCGCCTTTTCGTCTTTCTGGTCGATTCTCGAACTTTTCCATCAGGAGAAGAGGGTGCAGAAAGGGTGGTTCCCGAAGAAACCGGGAAGAAAATAACTGACATAAAATATGAACAACTACGATTTCGACTGTATAATTCCCCGCAGGAATACCAATTCCTACAAATGGGACGGAGCGGAAAATCCTGATGTGCTGCCTATGTGGGTGGCAGATATGGACTTCAAGACCGCCCCGGCCATAATAGAAGCATTGAAAAACAGGGTAGAGCACGGTATTTTCGGCTATACGAAAGTTCCGGACGAATATTATGCCTCCATTATCGACTGGTTCAAGAGCAGGCACGGCTGGAAAATCGAGAAGGACTGGATAATCTACACTTCAGGTGTGGTGCCGGCTATTTCCGCTACTATCAAGGCATTGACCTCTCCGGGAGACAAGGTTTTGGTGCAGACGCCGGTGTACAACTGTTTCTTTTCATCCATCAGGAACAACGGTTGCGAGGCTGTCGAGAGTCCGCTCATTCCTGACGGCAATACCTACCGGATGGATTTCGAGGATCTGGAACGCAAGACGGCTGATCCGGGCGTGAAGCTTTTTCTCCTTTGCAGCCCGCACAATCCTGTCGGCAGGGTATGGACCGAAGAGGAATTGAGGCGTGCCGGAGAAATCTGCAGACGCAACGGGGTCATCGTCCTGTCGGATGAAATCCATTGCGAACTTGTCTATAAAGGTCACAGGCATATTCCTTTCGCTTCGATTTCGGAAGATTTCCTTGCCAATTCGGTGACGTTTTTCTCGCCGAGCAAGTCCTTCAATATCGCCGGGCTGCAGATGGCCAACATAGTATCTTCGGATGAAACCGTACGCAAAAAGATAGACAAGGCTATCAATATCAATGAGGTATGCGATATAAACACTTTTGCGGTAATCTCGTCCGTGGCGGCCTATCGTGAAGGAGGGGAATGGCTTGATTCGCTGCTTGACTATCTGCATGGCAATTATGAGTTCATGCGGGTTTTCTGCCGGAAACATCTTCCGGATTTTCCGATAGCCGAATTGGAGGGGACATATTTGGTGTGGATGGACTGCCGGAAACTCGGTTTGGGTTCCGAGGCCTTGGAAGAGGCTCTGATTCAGGATGCCCGTCTGTGGCTCAATGCAGGGAAAATGTACGGAGCTGCCGGCGAAGGCTTCATGAGATGGAATATCGCCTGCCCGAGAGCCGTCCTCGAAGACGGACTCAACCGCTTCCTGACTTACGTCCGGAAATAATCTGTAGGATTACATTACAAAAAAAGGATGCCTTCCAGCATCCTTTTTTTGTGACCCCAACAGGATTCAAACCTGTAACCTTTTGATCCGTAGTCAAATGCTCTATTCAGTTGAGCTATGGGGCCAAATGGACTTGCGTCCTATTATAGCATTTTATTATGCGTTTTCCTCTTTTATGATGGCAAGTTTCTTTTCCTTGATCCTTGCTTTCTTACCGGAAAGATTCCTCAAATAGAAAATCCTTGCACGGCGAACCTTACCGACCTTGTTGATTTCGATTGAATCGATAAACGGAGAAGCAAACGGGAAAATCCTTTCTACGCCTATCCCGTTCGATATTTTACGGATAGTAAAGGTCTTGGTTGCAGGAGAAGCACCTCTGAGCTGGATGACCACTCCTCTGAATTTCTGGAGTCTCTCCTTGTCTCCTTCCTTGATCCTGTAAGTGACGGTGACGGTATCACCGGCCTTGAATTTCGGATATTCAGCGACTTTCTCGTTGGCGAAAGCCTGATTGACTACATTTATTAAATCCATCGTTTTCAAATATTAATGACAACGTTGCGTATTTTTTCAATCCGTCCGCAAGAGGTTGTTCGGTTTTTGGGACTGCAAAAGTACAAATAATTTTTATTCCGACAAATTTTTTTAAGAATATTCTGCATTGAAGGGCGCCCTTCGCCGAGGGCTTGCCGCAGAATACGTTATTTATTAAAACATATCCCTCAGTTTCTCGAAGAAACTCTTGTCATCCTTTGTTGGATTCGGCTTGAAGCCTTCGCTGTCCCTGACGCTTTCAATGAGTTCCTTTTCGTTTTTGGAAAGTTTTTTCGGAACCCATACGATGAATTTGACATACATGTCGCCTGTTCCGTAGCTGTTTACGGATGGAAGGCCCTTGCCGCGCAGCCTTATTATGCTTCCCGACTGCGTTCCCGGTTCTACTTTTACCCTGTATGTACCGTCAAGACAAGGTATCTCCACCGAGCCGCCGAGTATGGCTTCCGGTATGCTTATGAATTTCGTGTATATGAGGTTGTTGCCCTCCCTTTTGAAGTCCGGATGTTCGACTTCATTGATGACGATGAGCAGGTCTCCGTTTACTCCGTTGTTCTTGGCTCCATGTCCCTCTCCGTGCATTGTAAGCTGCATTCCGTCTTCCACTCCGGCCGGAATCTTGACTTTGACGGTCTCTTTTTTACGTACAAGTCCGCTTCCTCCGCAAGAGCGGCACGGATTGGTGACGATTTTTCCTTCTCCTCCGCATTGCTGGCAGGTGGAATAGCTGACTGTCTGTCCGAAGAAGCTGTTTACGACCCTCTTGATCTGGCCGGTACCCTTGCAGGACGGGCAGGTCTTGATGTCGGAAGCATTTTTGGCACCCCTGCCGTTACAGTCAGGGCACGGAACGTTGCGTTCTATCTGAATTTCCTTTTCCGCTCCGTGGGCGATTTCTTCCAAGGTCAGTTTGACTCTGACACGTATGTCACGCCCCTTGTAGACGCGTTGTCCCTGACTTTGCGCTCCTCCTCCGAATCCTCCGAATCCGCTGAAACCTCCGAAACCGCTGAATCCTCCGCCTCCGAAAAGGTCTCTCAGGATATCGTTGAGGTTGCCGAATCCGCCGCTGAAATCAGGACCGGCCTGACCTTCCAAACCGGCATGTCCGAACTGGTCGTAACGTGCACGTTTTTCCTTGTTGCTGAGCACATCGTAGGCTTCGGCAGCTTCCTTGAACTTTTCTTCGGCTTCCTTGTTCCCCGGATTTTTGTCCGGATGGTATTGTATGGCCTTTTTCCTGTAGGCTTTTTTTATCTCCTCGTCAGTAGCATTCCTGCTGATGCCGAGCACTTCGTAATAATCTCTTTTTTCTGCCATAATCCACGTCCTCCCGTCAGATTCCAACCACTACCTTGGCGAATCTTATAACCTTGCCGTTAAGCGTATAACCGGTCTGAATCACGTCGTAGACCTTTCCCTTCATGGCTTCATCCTCGACAGGGAACTGGGCCACGGCTTCATGTATGTCGGTATCGAATGCGGTACCCTTTGCTTCGATGGCGGCAAGTCCCTTGGATTTGAGGTAGCCTGTCAGTTTGTTGTATATCAGTTCGGTTCCTTCCTTTGCTGCTGACGTATCCTCGGATTCCCGCAATGCAGACATCGCCCTTTCGCAGTCATCGAGTATCGGAAGCAGGCCTTTGATGGTATCTTCGGCAGCCACATTCACGAGTTCGAGTTTTTCCTGCGAAGTCCTTCTGCGGAAATTGTCGAACTCTGCCATGAGTCTGATATAATCGTCCTTGTCCTTTGCAATTTTGTCAGTCAGTTCTCCGACGGTCTTTTCAAGCGCCTCTATCTTTTCTCTCTCCTTTTTCTCTTTTTTCGACTCTTTTTTGTCGGATGTTTCTTTCTTGGAATCCTTTTTCTGACAGGCT
Source organism: uncultured Bacteroidales bacterium (assembly GCA_944323245.1). Taxonomy (GTDB): domain Bacteria; phylum Bacteroidota; class Bacteroidia; order Bacteroidales; family UBA932; genus Cryptobacteroides. Next base: position 137,256 of record CALURT010000002.1, on the reverse strand, counting down.
GAATTGCCGTTTCCAAGGGTTTCTTCCTTGATTTCCGTGTTTTCTGTTTTTTCCTGTGACATATCTCGTTTTCCTTTTTTGCAAATCAATCTCCCGCATCAATACAAATTATCTGCCATCTCTCCAGCCCTGCCAATTTGGCAGTCATGCCCTGTTGTCATCCCGACCGATCCTGCCTCTGTCATCCTGAGCGTAGGACGTAGTCCGAAGCCGAAGGATCTGCTGCACAGCCTCACTTTCATCGAAAGAGGAATGGAAAACCGCTCATGCTAATAAAAAACGCATTCGCTGCCTTTTCCATTCCTCTTTTCTTTGTCATGGTGAGCGGAGAACGAAGTCCGAAGCCGAACCATCTGTTGCACAGCCTTACCTTTCATCGAAAGAGGAATGGAAAACCGCTCATGCTAACGAAAACGCATTCGCTGTCTTTTCCATTCCTCTTTCTGTTTCTTGGGGAGGAGTCGAACCATCTGCCCTTCCTGTCAACCCTTTTTATGTCTGAACTCATAGACTACGGTCAGCATATAATAACGCCCGTAGGTCGGCTTCCACTCCTGCTTGAAATAGTTACTCGTGGATGTCGTCGTGTAGGAACTCCCCCGGTTCAGAAGATCCATTCCCGACAGCGACACCTTGAGCGAGTTCTGAAGGAACGAACACCCTATCGAACATTTCAACTGGAGAACGTTGTTATCCGTACCGGCTCCCGACAGGTACTTGAAATACATGTCTTCGGCATCTGCATTGATATACATTCCGAAAGGGAACGTATAGGTCGCATACAGCCCTCCTCCGACCTGCCACCCCGACGTGATGTGCCGGCCTGACGTGTTGTCCGAATTGAACCAATATATCCGCGGTCTCATAGTGAAGGAAAATCCTCCCGGCCGCCACTGCACTCTCCCCGTTATGCCTGCCCTTGCCGTGACCATCGTCGAAAGGCTCTCTCCAACATACTGCGGTGCCGTTTCGAAATAGCCCTCCGGAGCGGCATGCACCGTCAGTCCGGTTTTCCGGAACATCGCCGAGAACGGCAGGCTCACATTGGCCCTCCATACTCCCTCTCCCGTGTTGGCATAGGTGTAGAGCATCGATCCGGCCTTGACGTCATATCCTCCGTAGTCTTCGATATGTGTGTCCTGAGTGAAGTACCTGCTCCGCGAGACAATGCTGTTTGCAACATACGTCGCCCCGGCATTGTACATCAGAGTCATCCCGGTCTTCATGTTCCTGTATATCATTCCGCCCAGTTTCGCTTCCGTCGAATATACCTGCTTCAGGTCCGGATTCCCCGCAGTCAGTACCATCGGGTTGCTGTCGTCTATCCTGTCCCTCGTCTGCTGCAATGACGGCTGGGTCGCACTGCACGATATGGAGAAGCGGTGCGTCCCGTAGCGGATATCGAATGCAGGCTCCACCTTCGTGTAGCCCCTGTCGTAGCTGGCAGCCTCCGGAAACCTCTCGTCGTCCATTTGTGTCACCCTGCCGCCCTTGACCATGAGGTTCATCGACACCTTTGGCAGGTCCATCGTCAGCCCGATGGCCACGTCGTTCGTCATCATGTTCCAGTCGTAATCATAGGAACTTGCCATGTAAAGGGCAGGATCCGCCGGATTGTCCAGAAAGTCGTATGTCATCTGGCGGCGTTTAATCTTGTCATACTGGAATGTGTATCCTACGGTGCCCGACAGGGACATCCTGTCGTTGTTCACAAGATAGCTCTGTACCGAAGCCTGTGCGTATGTCATGAATCCCTTCCCAATGCCGTCCGTCTGGAGCTGCCTCCTCGTGAACGACGAGGAGAGGGTGTCGGTGTCCCATGAGAGGCTGTTGTTCGAATACATCGTAGTATAAAAACTCACGCTCGGTATGAACTTGCTGTTGTCCGTTTTGGACCAACGGACATTCGCGTTCAGTCCATAATTTCTCCCGTCTGAGCCGGTATCCTGGAACTGGCTCCTGTCTGCCTCACCTTCCGTCCGGTTCAGCGTGGAGGACAGGGCTTTGTTCCGGGCCTCGGAAATCGAACCGCCCACTACTATTTTTATGTCCTCTATTTTCGTATCTTTCAGGTCCACAGTTGCCCCGAAATTATGGCTGATCGAGGTGGAAGAATTGGACAGGGAGTCCTCATAGCTCATGTACGGGATGCCGTCCCCCGGGAAATACTCAGTGAGCGATTCGGTGACGCTGCGGCTGTATTGCCTGTCCATACGATAATGGGCTCTCAAACTGTTCCCGTATTCACGGTCTTTCCAATACTTGGCAAATATAAATCTGGCCCCGGCAAATTCATCGTATGAAGAGAAAGACGGCTGTAAAACAAAATCCCCGACTATACCCATTCCACTTCCAGATACGTTCATGCGGTTCCCATTTAGTGAATTGTTCATATCGGCAGTAGCCGACATGGTAAGCATCTCGGAATAAAAATCCAGTCCGGCATACCCGTCGTATCTCGGCTGGATTTTCCCTCCCTCGTGCCTCGCCTCATCCGCTCCGGCACTGGCTGACATCAGTATGCTCGCAAGAGACAGTATAGGGTCCTTGGTCTTGATGTCCAATACACGCTCCTTCCGGCTGACCTTCACACCCTTGTGACGGGCTTCCGCCGTCTGCTGGTCATACACCCGCACCTGCGTCACTTCGTCCGCATACAACGCCTCGAAGGCGGTCAACGGATTGTTCCCGAAGATCTGGACTCCGTTCACGTAGGTCCTCGCCACCCGTTCCCCGTTGACCGTTATCGACTTGCCCGAGACCTCGAAGCCCGGCAGCTGTCTGATGATCTCCAACGCAGAATCCCATTCATCCGTCGGAACGGCCGCTGCATAGTATATCGTCGTGTCCTGAAGAATCCGCATCAGCGGGACTTCCGCAGTCACTTTCGACTCCTCTATCTCCCGCACCTTTTCCGTCATCGTGAAATATATCACATTGTCACCCGCTACGAGGTCGTATATACCCTCTTCAGTATTGTATGACAGGTGCGAGATCTTAAGGTAGACCTTCCCCGGTCGAAGATTCGTAAACGAAAAAGTGTCATCATTGCACACCACGTATGAGGTGTCTAATTTCCCCGATTTCTCCTGCACGAGCATCGCCGTGGCTTTCTGTAAGAAGGTGTTGTCGAATCCGGGCGTCTGGAACTTAGGCTGGGGGCGTTGCAGGATACCGTGTACGTTAGCCAGGCTGTCCTTCTTCTCCGCCGCACCTGCCGGCACCCCCGCAACAATAAGAAATACAATCAGTGTCATAAACACTGATTGGGCAAATGTAAGTATTTTCATGGTCAATCGGGGATTCAAACCGGTTATTGTTTTATAGTATCCTGTGGAAGGTAAAGTTATGAATAACTTTCAGAATATCAAACTTCCCGAATCCTTTTATGCAAATTTATCCTTACGGACTGATTGGCGTGGAAAGGAGCCGGCGAAGCCTCCACGTTTTTGTCGTTCCGAGGCAGGATCGACAGGGACGACAAAATTGAGGGCGGGGTCCGAACATCGGTGCCCGCCCTCATCATGAATGATTAATGTATTAAGGATTGGTATCAGTGCATTGGTTGTCGCATCATGCTTCGATCTTCTTGTACTTAGGCACGAGGGATTTCATGATGACCCATGCTAACAGGTAGGCCACGGCACAGCCGCAGAACACTATCATGTAACCTGCAGGTTTGCCTTCAAAGCCCATGAACTGGAAAGCCTCGCCCATCTTTTCAGAATGTGTGAACAATGCTCCGGCCCCTTTCTGGATGAAGAACGAGCCGATACCTCCTGCCATGCCTCCGATTCCCGTGATGGTGGCGATGGCCGATTTAGGGAACATGTCGCCGATGGTGGAGAACAGGTTGGCCGACCATGCCTGGTGACCTGCGCCTGCAAGCCCGATAATGATGGCCGCCCACCACACCCAGTGCTCACCGGCTGACTGTACCAACAGGGCCGGAAGAGGGAGGAATGCGAAGATAAGCATTGCGAGCATACGCCCGTTGTACGGGTTCATGCCTTTTTTCTCGACGAAGAGTTTCGGAAGATAGCCTCCGAATATTGAAAGTACCGTCACAATGGCGTACAATATCGTAATTAGAGCTATGCCCATTCCAGAGTCGGATGTATAGCCGTACTGGTCCGAGAAATATGCCGGAGCCCAGAACAGGTAGAACCACCATACTCCGTCGGTGAAGAACTTGCCCACGATGAATGACCATGTCTGGCGGTATGTGAAGCATTTCCAGAACGGTATGCTCTTTTCTTCAGACTCGGCCACGACCTTCTTGCCGGCCTTTTCTTCTTCGGCATCATCCTGACGGATGTAGTCAAGTTCAGCCTTGCCTACGAATTTCGAGTTTTCAGGCTTGTCGTACATGAAGATCCACAGACCCATCCATACGAAACCGAGGGCACCGATGATGACGAAAGCCATTTCCCAGCCTCCGCCGACTCCGATGCTCTTGAAATATTTGGCCAGCAGCGGAATTGTGGCAGGAGCTATGAGGGCTCCGATAGATGCTCCCGAATTGAAAATGGAAGTGGCGAATGCCCTGTCTTTCTTAGGGAAGTATTCCGCCGTCACCTTGATTGCTGCAGGGAAGTTTCCAGCCTCTCCGAGAGCGAGGATGCTTCGTGCCGCAAGGAAGAGCCATACGCTCGTGGAAGCTATGGCAAGTGCGGCTCCGCTTCCTGCTTCGACGGCTGACATGGCGGCTACGTTTTCATAACCTTCGATGTGCATCGTGACCCAGCCGCAGATGGCATGAAGACATGCTCCGGCCGACCATATACCGATGGCCCATAGATAACCTTTCTTGGTTCCCATCCAGTCCACGAACTTGCCGGCGAAAAGCATGCAGATTGCATATATTATGGAGAAGAAAGCCGTAATCGTACCGTAATCATTGTCTGTCCAATGGAATTCCGGTGCGATGAAGTCTTTCCACGTAAGGGACAATACCTGTCTGTCAAGATAGTTGACAGTAGTGGCAATGAAAAGCAAGGCGCACATCCACCAGCGCCAATTGGTCATAAGTTTCTGTGTAGTAGATTTTTTTTCCATTCGTATCGGTTTATGTTATCTGACTTCCTTGATAATGTCGAGAGCACCCTTGCAGAGTTCCGTGATCTTGCTCCACTCCTTGGCTGCGATCACGTCCTTCGGGAAAAGGTTGCTGCCCATGCCCACGCAGGTTACTCCTGCCTTGAACCAGCCTTCAAGATTTTCCTTGGTCGGCTTCACGCCTCCGGTCACCATGATCTGGCTCCAAGGCATAGGGGCACGAAGACCTTTCACAAATGCAGGCCCGAGCACGTCTCCAGGGAATACCTTGCAAAGGTCGCATCCGAGCTCCTGTGCCTTGCCTATTTCCGAAACCGAACCGCAACCCGGGCAGTAAGGTATGAGCCTGCGGTTGCAGACAGGGGCTATATCCGGATTGAAAAGAGGTCCGACCACGAAATTGGCTCCGAGCTGGATGTAAAGGGCGGCAGTTGCAGGGTCTACGACAGAGCCGACTCCGAGTATCATCCCCGGAAGTTCCCTGTTGGCGAATTTGACGAGTTCACCGAAGACTTCCTGAGCGAAATCCCCTCTGTTGGTGAATTCGAATGCCCTTACTCCGCCTTCGTAGCAGGCCTTCACCACGGCCTTTGCCACTTCGGCATCGGCATGATAGAAAACGGGAACCATGCCCGTTTCCTTCATTGCCGTCAATACCTGAATCTTGTTGTATTTAGCCATTGTTCTATCTTATGCGTTTGAATTGAAATCCTTATTATCTTGAAACTCTGCCTGAACCGTCACCTTTCATGAGGTTTTCGACTTCGGCTACAGTGACCTGGTTGAAGTCCCCGAAAATCGTATGTTTGAGGCAGGAGGCGGCTACTGCGAAATTCAATGCCTTCTGGTCGTCATCCGTGTAGGTGAGCAGACCGTAGATGAGTCCTCCCATGAACGAATCTCCGCCGCCGACCCTGTCGACGATATGGGTGATGTCGTAGCGAGGCGACTGGTAAAGCTGTTTGCCGTCGAAGAGGACGCCGCCCCATGTGTTGTGGTTGGCGTTTATCGAGCCTCTCAGAGTGATTATCACTTTTTTTGCACGCGGGAACCTTGCCATTAGCTGTCTGCATACGCTTTCGAATTCGGCCGCATTGACCTGGCCTTTCGTGGCGGTGACATCAAAGCCTTCAGGCTTGATGCCGAAAACCTTTTCGGCATCTTCCTCGTTGCCGAGGATGATGTCACAGCCCTCTACGAGAGCCGGCATCACTTCCGCTGCAGTCTTTCCGTATTTCCACAGGTTCTTTCTGAAATTGAGATCGCAGGAAACGGCAACTCCGAGCCTGTTGGCTGCCTTGATGGCTTCAAGGCATACGTCGGCTGCACCCTGGCTGATGGCAGGAGTGATTCCGGTCCAGTGGAACCAGTCGGCGCCTTCGAAGACTTTTTCCCAGTCGATCATTCCCTTTTCTATTTCTGAAATCGAAGAGTGTGCCCTGTCATATACCACCTTGCTCGGGCGGGCTACGGCTCCTGTCTCAAGGAAGTAGATTCCAAGCCTGTCACCTCCGAATATGCAGTGGTCCGTCTTCACCCCGTAGCTGTGCAGATCCTTTATGCAGCTTGCAGCGATGTCGTTTTTCGGGAATCTCGTGACGAATTCGGCGTCGATTCCGTAATTTGCAAGTGATACGGCGACATTGGCCTCACCGCCTCCGAATGTGGCGGCGAATTCCTTCGCCTGAGAAAATCTGAGATAACCGGGAGTAGACAGTCTGAGCATGATCTCTCCGAATGTAATAACTTTAGGCATTTTCAATAAATTTAAAATTATAAGTAAATACGCATAAACCGTGCAAAGATAGTAATTATTTTATATTTCCGTGTTCGGTAACGGAAAAAATGTGTAATTAGTTATGAAAATTGTCTGGAAAATGTTAAATTTGGCCTCCGATTGCTTTTAATCGGAGATTTTTATGGATACGGAGAAGAAGGTTACGATCAATGATGTGGCGAAGGCTGCGGGAGTGTCGAAAGGTACCGTTGACAGGGTGTTGCATAACCGCGGAGAGGTTTCGGAGCGGAGCCGGGCCAGGATAATGCAGGTGATCGAGCAGTTGGGCTACAGCCCGAACATGCATGCGTCGCTGCTTGCATCGAGGAAAAACTACAGGATAGTGTGCATAATCCCCGAGTTCCATAACGGTGAGTTCTGGGAGCTGACCGAGAAGGGGATTGAATACGGACGTGAATATGCGGAAAGATACGGCATCACGGTAGAGGCTGTCATGTACGATCAGTATGACCTCGAATCTTTCCAGAAAGCATGCGCCGAAGTCCTGGAAGACTGCCCGTCAGGGGTCGTGATAGCCCCGATGTTCAGGAACGAGACCCTGAAGTTCGCCAAGGAACTGCATGCGATGGGCGTGCCTTACGTGTATATCGATTCGAAAATCGAGGAAGACGACTATTTCGCCTATTACGGCATGCCGATGTATCAGAGCGGTTATCTGTGTGCCGACATCCTTACCTTGGAGAGGAAAATAGAAAGGATACACATAATAAGAATAGAGAGGGACAAGAGGGGGCTGTCCGACCCTACGGTCACGAGAAGGACAGGTTTTCTCGACTATATCGCCGAACATTATCCTGACTGTACGGTGGACAATACCTTCATAGACCCGAAAGACAAGGCGGCGAGGTTCGCCAAATTGGACGAACTGTTTGCTTCCGACCCTGATCCGTACAAATACATAGTGATGTTCAATTCCCGGGTGCATTTCGTGGCGGATTACCTCAGGGCAAAGAATATCACCACCTGCAGGGTGGTGGGTTTCGACGTTCTCGACAGGAATCTCGCACTGCTGAGGGAGGGCTTTGTCCAGGCACTGATAGCCCAGAGGTCCGACAAGCAGACCGCTGCCGCCATTACGGCCATTACCGATTATCTCATTATGCATACGGTTCCCGCCAAAAAGGACAATTACACCCACATGGACATTATCAACAGATACAATTGCGACTATTATCTGTAACTGCAAAATAACAACTGTAACTAAAAAAATAACGACTATGAGCAAATTTTTCGATCCACCTGCACCCAAGCCTCTGATCGACAAGGACCGTATCGACAAAGTGTACAAATCGATGCGTTTCAAGGTCTTCATGGGCTCGTTCCTCGGTTATGCAGCGTATTATCTCGTGCGTAAGAATCTTTCGTTGGCTGCTCCTGGCATGATAGAGGACGGCCTTGTGGACAAGGCCGGTGTCGGCATCGCAATGTCCGCCGTATCCATTGCATACGCATTCAGCAAATTCATCATGGGAAGCGTGTCCGACAGGTCCGATGCCAGGAAATTCCTCGTCATAGGCCTTGTACTGTCGGCTCTGACCATGATGCTGACAGGTTTCATCCCGTTCGGGGGCAATCAGGCAGTCAATGTAGGTATCATTTTCGTCCTCATGCTGATTGTGGGCTGGCTTTCAGGAATGGGCTGGCCTCCGTGCGGCAGGATAATGGCGCATTGGTTTTCACAGAACGAGCGGAGTTTCAAGATGTCCATCTGGAATACCTCACATACGTTGGGAGGCGGTACACTCGGCCTTCTCGTATCGTTGGGAGTCGTGATTTTCGCCGGAATCGGTATAGAACAGACATGGCGTGCCGCATTCATCGTACCGTCTGCAGTGGCCCTGCTGATAGCACTTTTCGGCTGGTGGGCCCTGCGTGATACGCCTGAATCCTGCGGTCTGCCGTCCGTACAGGACTGGAGGAACGATTATTCCGGTATCAAGGCTGCTGACAAGACAGGTGAGAAAATTCCGTTCAAGACGCTGTTCGTGGACTATGTGTTCAAGAACAAGTTCCTGTGGGTGATAGCGTTTGCCAATGCTTTTGTATATATGGTAAGGTACGGAGTAGGGGACTGGGCACCTATCTATCTTCAGGAAATGGATATAATGACACCTGAAGAGAGCAATCTTGCATTTGCACTTCACAATTATGCCGGTATTCCGGGAACGATAATCTGCGGATGGATTTCATCCAAGTTCTTCAAGGGAAGATGTACTCCTCCGAATGTGATATTCATGCTTGCCGTCCTTGTCGGGACCCTCGTTTACTGGCAGGCCGGTCCGATAGCTTCCTTCCTGTCTTTCGGCGGGTCTCCTGAGACGGTGACTGCCATGACGAAAGGTCTCATCTATTTCGCTCTTTGCCTTGTGGGATTCTGTATTTACGGACCTGTGGCATTGATAGGTATCCAGGCGCTGAATCTCGTGCCTAAGAACGCAGCCGGTACAGCGGCCGGTTTCGTGGGCCTCTTCGGTTATCTCTTCGGGGATGCCGTCCTTTCCAAACTTCTCATGGGTTCGGTGGCCGAGCACGCAGGCTGGCATTTCACTTTCATGATGCTCGCCGTGGCAAGCATATTTGCCGTCGCACTCTGTTCATTGACATGGAAAAGCGAACAGGCTTAAGTTATAATGATTCAATAAAAAAAGCGACCGTAAGGCCGCTTTTTTTATTGATATATGGTTCCTTATTCCGTAGCGCTTTCCAATTTCTTCATTATCGAGAAGATGAACAGTGCCGATACCAGGCAGAGTGCGATGAGGATGCTCCAGAGAATCCAGAGAGGAATGCCACCCCAAAGCATGCCGATGACGGACACAAGGTAGTTTCCTATGGCGGTGGCGGCGAACCAGCATCCCATCATCATGCCCTTGTATTTAGGCGGAGCCACTTTCGATACGAAGGAAATCCCCATAGGAGACAGGAACAGCTCTGCAAATGTGAGCACGAGATATGTGGAAATCAGTACGTTCGATGAGACCCTCGTGTAATCGGCGCCGGCCTTCACTTCATCCGGAGTAGGAAGCCCGAGCGAGCATACGGCCATAATGCAGAATCCTATGGCTGCAATGAACATTCCGATGCCTATCTTTCTCGGTGCGGAAGGTTCCTTTCCCTTGTTTGCAAGGGCTCCGAACACGGCCATCGACACAGGGGTAAGAGCCACAACGAAGAAAGGATTGAACTGCTGGAACATCTGCGGAAGGATAGGAATGGTCTTGTCAGCGGCAAGATAGCCTTTCCATCCAAGGCACAGGAGTGCAAGGACCGTTATTGCGGAAGCGGTTATCTTTCCCTTTCCGGATTCCGACTGGAAGATACCGAACAGACCGTAGACCACTACTATTATCAATACGAGATTTATGACGTCGAATGCCATGCTTCCGAGTCCTGTCACGCTCTGCTCCGTGTAGTCACGTGCGAAGAACGTAAGCGTAAGCCCGTTCTGATGGAAAGCCATCCAGAAGAAAATGACGACGGCGAACACGAGAAGCAGTGCGATGATCCTCGATTTTGTCTGGGCAGGAGAGAGTTCCTGAACCTTGACACCTGCATTGGCAGCCTGTTTGGCCGTGACATCCGCATGTTTGAACGTTTTTTTGAACACCACATAGATGAGCATGGAAATCACAAGGGATATGCAGGCTACCGAGAAGCCCCAGTGATATGAACCCGACAGCGTTTCAATGTAACTGTTCGCAAACCCTGTCAGGTCGCTTAAATCGGTTACTCCCTGAGCCTGTGCCAATGCGTTGAATTTTTCCATGGCTTCCGGCGTGATGGTCCCGTCGAGATACTGGTGTGCGAATGCCGGGATGTCGCCGTTGTATGTAAAGCCTTTCAGTTTCATGAAGTAGTCCGTGACTTTGGACGCTGCGGTCGGAGCGAACAGCGCACCTACGTTGATGGCCATGTAGAAAAGCGAGAAGGCCGCATCACGTTTGCTGCTGTATTTCGGATCATCGTAAAGGTTTCCGACCATTACCTGCAGATTCCCCTTGAAAAGTCCCGTTCCCAATGCGATCATCAGCAGGGCGGCAATCATGGCTGCGATTCCTGCTGTACCGTCGCCGACAGGGATGGCAAGGGCTGCATATCCGATGAACATTACGATTATACCCGTCGTGACCATTTTTCCGTAACCGAATTTGTCGGCAAGGAATCCTCCGAGGAGAGGAAGGAAGTAGACGGCGGCGAGGAATCCCGAGAAAATATTGGAAGTCACGACTTCCGAAAAACCGAATTTCGCCTGAAGGAAGAGTGTGAAGATAGCCAGCATCGTGTAGTAGCCGAAGCGTTCGCCGGTGTTGGCAAGGGCGAGGGCAAACAGCCCTGCAGGTTGACCTTTAAACATAGTGCAAGATTTTAGTATTCGTTTAATCCGAAAAGCAAAGGTAATAAATAAAAGGTATATGCAAATGTCCCGAAATCAAAAAATATCGGTATATTTGTAAAATGTGCGGCGGAAATATTCGCCGGACCGACTTTATTTATGAATTTGACTGAAATTAAAATAAAGATAATATCCGGGACATTGCGGCTTGTTTCCAGACTGCCCCTGAAATTCCACTATTTCTGCGGAGACGTGGTGTCATGGTTCATGAAAAGCGTGGTGCATTACAGACGTGATGTCGTAATGGCCAACATATCAAGATCTTTTCCCGAAATGCAATATGCCGATGTCAGGAAGACGGTATCGGCGTTTTACAGGCACCTCGGTGAAATCATGGCGGAAGCGATATGGTTCGGAGGCTCCGACTACAGGCGTATCCACAAGTCGGAGATATGCAGGATTACCAATCTTTCGGCACTCGTGGATGCCTACAACAGTTCTCCGAGCATTACCGTTCTCGGTTCGCATTGCGGGAACTGGGAGCTGATAGGCGGTATCTGGACTTACAATTACGATGAAAGCGTATCCTATCCTGATACGGAAGACTGCGTGAAGGTCGTGTACAAGCGTCTCCGCAATCCTGTCTGGGATGCTGTAATGATGAAAAACAGAAGAGGCCCGCTGAAGGACTTCAAGGGGGAAATCGAGACTAACGCGATACTGCGCTATGCGCTGAAGCACAGGGACAGGAAGTTCATTTACATATACTTCACCGACCAGTATCCGTATGTGACCAAGCATGATGTGGGCACCTTCCTCAACCAGCAGACCAAGGGAATGCTCGGAGGGGCGGCTCTCGCCCACAAGCTCGGCATGAGCGTCCTATACCTGAAGATGAAGCATGTATCACGCGGACATTATGAAATGACATTCATTCCTATATGCAACAACGCATCTGAAATGACGCCGGAGCAGATTTCAGCGAGGTATTTCGAACTTCTCGAAGAAGAAATCAGGGAGACTCCGTACAACTGGCTCTGGAGTCATAAACGATGGAAACAATAAGGATTTTGATATGAAAGCATTCTGTTTCATCGCTGCTGCGGCAGCTTTACTGTCGGCCTCCGTTCCGGCCGGCGCACAATCCGAATATTCCGGCAAGGATCCTGTCGGCAAGGTGTCCTATTCATTGCCGATGACGGTGCTGACACTTGAGGTGGAGGCAGTGCAGGAAAATTACTATGCAGGTCCGTATGCCATGTACGCATCTAAATATCTTGGCATAGACGTCAGGAAGAAGGATGCCGTGACCTGTTCGCTGTCTGATATAAGGATTTCGTCATGTACGGAACCGGACACGAAGAGGCGTTTTCTCCTGAATATGGAGAATGCCGGCTCGCGGACCGCCATGCTTGAACTCACGTCTGCCGGTTTGGTATCCGTGGCTTCGGGCTGTCCGGACATCAGGTCATGGAGGTTTCCCGCCCCGTCAAAGGCTGATTTTTCAGACAAGGGTGTGACATCTAATCTTATGACCGAGGCCACGACCCTCTATGTGGGGGTGAAAAAGGATTCCGTGTATGACAGGGTTTCGGTGCAGCAGTCCATGGTAGTGGAAAAATCCCTTGAAAAGAGGGCGGAAGAGGCTGCCGCCATGATATTTGCCCTGAGGGACCAGAGGCTGAAGATAATCACTGGAGATACAGACGCTTCATACGACGGGGAGGCAATGGGGGCCGCCCTTGCGGAAATCGCCAGGCTCGAAGACGAATACATGACCCTGTTTACAGGATATTCCGAGACGAGGTCCCAGAAAATGACTTTCGACATCGTGCCTGAAAAGGAAAGGGATTCACAGCTTTACGTCGCTTTCAGGATTTCCGAAACCGAGGGTCTTGTCCCGGCAGACAATATTTCCGGCAAGCCGGTGATACTTGAGATAATTCCACAGCCTGTCGACCAGCCTGTCCCTGACAAGAAAAACGCCAAGGCAGCCAAACTTCCTTATATAGTATATAGGATACCGGCGGTATGCACGGTGAAGGTTACCGACGGCACGAAAGTGCTTATGCAAAGCCGTATCCCTGTCTACCAAATGGGTATCGAATCGAACATGCCCCTTGTTTCAGAATCCAAAAAATAATCAGATATGACGATAAAAGATTTACAGCCTTCCGCAGTATGGAAGAATTTTTATGAACTGACCCGCATACCGCGGCCGTCCAAGAAAGAACAGAAAGCATCCGAGTACCTGTACAATTTCGGGAAATCGTTGGGATTGGAGACCGTAAGGGATGAGATCGGCAATGTGATAATCAGAAAACCGGCGACGCCGGGAATGGAAGACAGCAAAGGTGTCATCCTGCAGGGACACATGGACATGGTCCCTCAGAAAAATGCAGACAAGGTCCATGATTTCGAAAAGGATCCGATAGAAACGATTGTGGACGGAGACTGGGTACGGGCCGACGGGACGACTCTCGGTGCCGACAACGGCGTGGGTGTCGCCATGGCGTTGTCCGTATTGGAAGCAAAGGATTTGCAGCATGGTCCTGTCGAGGTCCTCGTGACGATAGACGAGGAAACGGGAATGACAGGAGCCAACGCTCTCAAGCCGGGTTTGCTGAAAGGCGACATCCTGATAAATCTCGATTCCGAGACGGAAGGAGAACTGTACATAGGCTGTGCAGGCGGTATTGACGCTTCTGCTTCGATTCCGTACCGTACGGAGGCTGTGCCGGAAGGCTGGCACCATGCCCATCTGATAAGAGTCAGCGGATGCCAGGGCGGACATTCGGGAATGGATATCATTCTGTGCCGTGCCAATGCCAACAAGCTGCTTGCACGTGTCCTGCTTCCTTTGGTGCGTGATTACGGTGTGCGGCTTGCATCCGTGGAAGGCGGAAACATGAGGAATGCAATACCTCGCGAGGCAGAGGCCGTAGTGCTGATACCTGACGGCAAAGTCGGTGAAGTGGACCAATATCTGCACGAATTGCTGCCTGTCCTCAAAACCGAATATGCAGCGACCGATCCGCAGCTTTATGTCGGTATGCGGGCCTGTGAAGAGCCTGAGGCCTGTATGGCGGAAGAGGATGCGTTGCGCTGCATGAGGGCTCTCATGTCTGTTCCCGAAGGTGTGGAAAGGATGAGCGACCAGATGCCGGGACTCGTGGAGACTTCCAACAATACGGCCATTGTCAGGACAGAGGACGGGAAATTCATGATCAAGACCCTTATGAGAAGTTCCGTGGATTCCGCAAAGGAGGCTTTGACGGAAAAGATGAGGGCTGTGATTGAACTCGCCGGAGGTACTGTGGAATTTACCGGAGGTTATTCCGGCTGGGCTCCGAACGGCAATTCGCAGATCCTGCACCTCATGAAGGACGTGTACGGGAAACTTTACGGGAAAGAGCCGGCCGTGATGGCCATACACGCAGGTCTCGAATGCGGTATCCTCAGCGGCGCATATCCGCACTGGGATATGGTATCCTGCGGACCTACCATCCTGAGCCCGCATTCTCCGGACGAGAGGGTGAATATCGCTTCCGTGGACAAATGCTGGAATTTCCTGAAAGCCGTATTGGCCGAAATCCCGAAGAAATAGACGTCATGCTTCAGGGCCTTATTTGGAAATAAGGAAATTATTGCATATCTTTGCTGCCCGTTTGAGGAAAAACGTCGTTCCCGAACGGGCATTTTATTTACTAACAATTAATTATAAACGAAATGATCAAACAGTACGAGACCGTTTTCATTGCAACTCCCGTTTTGTCTGAGGCCCAGATGAAGGAAGCGGTTGCCAAGTACGTGAACTTCATCAAGGAAAATGGTGGAGAAATCGTGTACGAAGAGGATTGGGGGCTCAGACAGCTCGCTTATCCTATCCAGAAAAAAACTTCAGGTTTTTATTATCTGATTGAATTCAAGGCCGACACTCAGTTTATCGATGTGCTTGAGACACAGTACCGCAGGGATGAGAGAATCATCAGATTCCTTACTTTCGCCATGGACAAGCATGCCATCGCATACGCAGAAAAGAGAAGAGCCAACAAACAAAAAGCTGAATAAGGAGGAATGAATTATGGCACAGAACAATGAAATCCGTTATCTTAACCCTCCTACAGTAGAGGTTAAAAGAAAGAAATACTGCCGTTTCAAGAAAGCAGGTATCAAATATGTGGATTACAAGGATGCTGAATTCCTCAAGAAATTCCTTAACGAGCAGGGTAAGATTCTTCCTCGCCGTCTGACAGGTACCTCACTCAAATTCCAGAGGAAAGTCGCTCAGGCAGTGAAGAGAGCAAGACATCTTGCACTTCTTCCATACGTTACGGATCTTTTGAAATAACAGGAGGATAGCTATATGGAAATTATATTGAAGAAAGATGTGGCCAAATTGGGCCATGCAGACGATATAGTCGTCGTTAAGACAGGTTATGCTGTCAATTATCTGATTCCTCAGGGATATGCTATCCTTGCTACAGAGTCTGCAAAGAAAGTTCACGCAGAGAATCTCCGCCAGCGTGCCCACAAGGAGGCCAAACTCCGTGAGGATGCCGAGGCTCTTGCAGCCAAACTTGCAGGAATGACCGTAAAGGTTACCGTAAAAGTCAGCGAAAGCGGCAAGATTTACGGTTCGGTCACTACCGCCCAGATTGCCGATGCACTTGCAGCAGCCGGTGTAGAGGTTGACAAGAGGGACGTGGCTATCGAGTCCGAGTCCGTAAAGGAAACGGGAGTCTACGAGGCTTCAGTGAAGTGCTACAAGGATATCAGAGGTACTTTCAAGTTCGAAGTTGTAGCGGAATAATTCCGGCTTACATAAATATCAAAAAAAGGAGGGTGATCTTTCATCCTCCTTTTTTAATAATTCAGCCCGAACCACCATAGCGGGATGACGTTACCGGCGGAGTATTCAATGCCGTCCTTTACAACGTATCCGTTTTCAATGTTTTCTATCTGTTTTTTCCCTTTTGACTTGCCTCCGATTTCAAATGTATATCCGTCAATTGTAAAATCGGATTTCTTGGATGAGGTCACGTAGTTCCTGACTTTTGTCTGATTGAGGAAAAAAGTTTCCCGTAAATTTCCGGTATTTACTGTATTTTCGGCAAGGGAATAAATCAGATTGGTGTTGTCAAGATATACTTTTTCTATTTTGCTGAGACTTCTTATGCCCTGTGTATCATCTTTTAGCATTTCTATCATTCCGGCATCTTTCAGATAATTGAAATATTCCGGCAATTGATTCCTTCCCACGCCGATTATTTCCGCTATTTTACTCATGTTCGGTTTGAACGGGACACTCTGCGCAATGATGACAAGAAGGGCTTTCAGTTTTCTACCCATCGAGGCAGACAGGTTCGCATACACGGGAATGTCGTTTTCCAAAGTAAGATTGATTATCTGCTTCATTTTGTTTTCAAATCCGTCATCCGTAGCGAATGGATAATATCCTCGCTTCAGGTAGTCGTCAAAAAACAATAATGGATTCGGAATACGTATGTTTTCAGGAACGCCTGATAATATTTCCGGCAAAGAATACATCGGGACTATGATTCCACGGAACAATGCAAGATATTCCCGGAAAGACAGGCCGTACATCTGATACATTACGGCCCTTCTGCTCAGGTCGGAGGCGCCTTTGTTCAGATTCAGTATTGACGACCCTGAAAAGACCACTTTCAGGTCCTTGTAATAATCATAGATTAGTTTGATTTCGGTGGACCAGTCCTTGTATTTGTGGATTTCGTCAATGTAAAAATTGTGGATTCCTCTGTTGGACAGGAGTTCTGCGGTATCGATAAGCCGGTGATTGCTGAAATATATATCATCTGCATTTACGTACAGTACGTCATCCGGTGGAACAGCCAATTTTATGTGCTGTAGCATCAATGTGGTTTTCCCGACACCTCTGGCGCCCCTTATACCTATGATTCTGTTATTCCATCCTATATCTTCATATAAATAGCGCAGGAATCTTGTATCGGTTTCATTTATAAGTTTTTTGCTGATTTGTATGAGCCGGTCCATTGTGTAATTTTTTTACAAAAATAATCATTTTGCACTTCGCAAGTGCAAAATGATTGAATTTTTGCACTTGCGAAGTGCAAAAAACAGCTTAAGCTGCTATTTTTGAGTCTGCTCCGTCGTGTTTTCGTCCTTGGAGGCAGGGGCGGTTTCCCCCTTTTTGTTGTATTTGAAACGGCGGATTTTCTGGGTGGCTGTCTTTTCGAACGGCTCCTTCACCACTTCCACGTCGTTGATTTTCGAGAATTTGCTCACGTGCTTGTTGACGTAGTTCATGATGGCCTTCTTGCGGGCTTCGAGTTTCTCGAAGAACTGGTCTTCGCCCTCCTGGTTCCAGTCGATGATGTTGTCATTGAGCTGCACCAAGGCCACGAGCCGTCCGTTTCTCTCCATTACGATGGATTCGTTGACCTCATTGATGCCGTTGATGACCCTTTCTATTTCCTCAGGATAGATGTTTTCTCCTGACGGACCGACAATCATGTTGTTCAGACGCCCTTTTATATAATAACGACCTTTCTCGTCGACAACGGCAAGGTCATTTGTCCTGAACCAACCGTCATCGGTGAATACCGAGCGTGTACGTCCCGGGTCCTTGTAGTAGCCGAGCATCACGTTGTCGCCCTTGGCTATGATTTCCCCTTCGCCGGTTTCCGGATTGACATTGTACAGTTTGACCGAAACACCGTATGCGGCCACTCCGGTGGAGCCGACCTTTGTCTGTTTGGTATTTGCGTTGCAGATGAGAGGGGCGGTCTCGGTAAGCCCATATCCGATGGCATACGGGAATTTGGCCTTTTTAAGGAATTCTTCTACGGTAGGATCGAGTTTGGAACCTCCGATGCCGAAAAATTTGAGTCTGCCGCCGAATGTGGTTTTCAGTTTCATTCCGATGATCCTGTAAAGCATGGACGGCATGTGTTTCCTCATCCATCTGAGGACACGGCTCCTGCGGATTGTCGGCACGACGCTGTTCTTGTATATTTTCTCGATGATGAGAGGCACGGACAGCATGACGGTCGGCCGCACCGTTTTCAGGGCCGACAGCAGTACCGAAGGAGTCGGCGGCTTCTGGATATAATATACGCAGGCTCCTACGAACAGCGGGTAAAGAACCCCGATGCTGAGCTCGTATGTATGTGCCATCGGAAGGATTGACAGCCATGAGTCCTTTTCCGTGCATTTGTGTGCATGGAACGAGGCTATGATATTGTGGCAGAGATTTCTGTGGCTCAGCATTACTCCTTTTGCATTGCCCGTAGTCCCAGAAGTGTAGATTATTGTGGCGAGGTCGTCGGGAAGAGGTGAGGAAACCCTGCCGTTGCACATGAATGCAGCTTCGTCCCTTTTTATGAGCGTGAAGTCCTCGATGTCGATGACGAGAGTGAGTTTGTCGATACACTCCTTGCTGACTTTCGGCAGCAGTTTCTTCGATACGAATATGGCCTTGCTTTCCGAGTGGTTGAGAATGTTCGTTATCTCCGTTTCGGACGAATCGGGAAGAATTGGAACGGAAATCCTGCCGAAAGGGACCAGGGAAAACATGGCTACTGTCCAGTTGGGCATGTTCTGTGACAATATGGCGACCCTGTCGCCCGAACTTATGCCGTAGCGCGAAAGCCTTGCCGAAATCTCGTCGCACTTGTGCTTGAAACTGCTGTAGGTATAGCCCATGTCTGAATCGAGCATTACCGACAGTTTGTTGTCGGCATATATTGCCGTGGAATATTCGTAGAGTTTTGCGAGCGTATCGATGTATCTTTCCCGCAGTTTAAGTATTTTCTTGTATATGAAATTCATCGTATGGATATTAACGGGTGACGTAGCCTTTCGGGTGTTTCCCCACAAGATGCATGCCTTCGTATATCTCCTGGATACGTTTCATGTCAGCTTTTGCGTCATCCGTAAGTTCGACCTTTTCTCCTCTGCCGACGTGTTTCCTTCCCCAGTCGAAATAGCCCAAATAAACTGGAACTCCGGTCTCCTTGGCTATTGTATGGAATCCTGTTTTCCATCTTTTGACAGCCTTACGGGTGCCTTCCGGAGCGATGGCGAGGTGAAGTTTGTCAGTCTTGTTCATTTCATGGATGACGCTGAGTACCAATTGGGTGGCGTTTTTACGGTCAACGGGGAGTCCTCCGAGCTTGCGCAGGAACCACCCGAGCGGGCCGACGAAAAATTCCTTCTTGATCATGACGTAGGCCTTGCCGCCCACCGATGTGTAGTAAAGATAGGATATGGCGAAATCCCAGATTGACGTATGCGGGACTCCGAGTATTATGCATTTGTCTTCAGGCACCGGGTCGGAATCTGCCGTCCAGCCTAAGAGTCTGAGTAAAAATCCGCAAAATTTTCTCCACATAAAACTTATAGATTGATATCCTCGAGTTCCTCTTCGGACTTGAGGTGTTGTC
Organism: uncultured Bacteroidales bacterium; assembly: GCA_944323245.1. Lineage (GTDB taxonomy): Bacteria > Bacteroidota > Bacteroidia > Bacteroidales > UBA932 > Cryptobacteroides. The sequence continues at coordinate 117,620 of CALURT010000002.1, read as the reverse complement.
TGATGAAATTCTGTCTGTCTATGGTATTGTCTCCCATGTAGAATTCTAGAAGCTCCGCTATCGATTCCTCATCGCCGAGACTGACCGTGTCCAAACGGATATTGTCCCCGATGAATTCCCTGAATTCCTTGTCGGAAATCTCTCCCAATCCCTTGAATCGGGTGATCTGTACATTGTTTTTCAACGCCTTTACAGCCTTGTCGCGCTCTTCTATGCTGTAGCAGTATCTGATGTCTTTCTTGTTCCTGACCCTGAAAAGCGGGGTCTGCAGGATGTACACGTGTCCGCGTCTCACCAAATCAGGATAATACTTGAGGAAAAACGTAAGCACGAGCATCCTGATGTGCATTCCGTCGTCATCGGCATCCGTAGCCACGATGATGTTGTTGTAGCGGAGGTCTGCCATGTCGTCCTCTATTCCGAGAGCGTTGACAAGGAGAGTGAATTCCTCGTTTTCAGCCACCTTTTTCCTGCTGACCTTGTAGCAGTTGAGCGGCTTTCCCCTGAGGCTGAATACCGCCTGGGTCGTGGCGTTGCGGGCCTGCGTGATGGTTCCGCTTGCCGAATCTCCCTCGGTAATGAATATACTCGATTTCTCTGCAAGTCCCTGTTTGTTCGCTGCGAGCTTGTCATTGTAATGTATGCTGCAGTCGCGCAGTTTCCTGTTGTAGACGCTGGCTTTCTTGCTCCGCTCCTTGGATTTCTTCTGGATTCCGGAAATCTCCTTGCGCTCCTGTTCGGAATTGATGATTTTTTCCTGAATGGCGGCAGCGACGTCCTTGTGGATGTGAAGGTAGTTGTCAAGATTGGTCTTTATGAAGTCGTTGACGAAACTCCTGATGGTCGGCCCGCGGTCAATGGTGACGTTGCCGTTTTCGTCCTTTACCGGTTCCTCCCACATGTAGATGGAACCCAATTTGATTTTGGTCTGCGATTCGAATTTCGGTTCCTGAATCCCTATGCTGATGGCTCCGACTATGCCCTGTCTGATGTCCTCGGGAGCATAGTCCTTCTTGTAGAATTCCTTGAGAGTCTTGGCTACAGCCTCCCTGAAAGCGGCAAGGTGAGTACCTCCGTCTCGGGTGTTCTGTCCGTTTACGAACGACGCTATGTTTTCCCCGTAGCTGTTGTTGTGCGTGATTACGACCTCTATGTCCTCGCCTTGCAGATGGATGGGAGGATAAAGGGGTTCTTCCGACATGTTTTCGTTGATAAGGTCGAGCAGTCCGTTTTTGGAGGAGTACGATGTGCCGTTGAGGGTAAGCGTGAGCCCTCTTTTCAGGTATGAATAATTCTTGAGGGTGTTCTCTACGAACTCCGTTTTGTAGGCGAAGTCGCCGAAGAGTTCGGGGTCGGCCGTGTATTCGACGAAAGTGCCGTTCTTTTCCTTTACTCCGGTTTTCTTCCCGGAATTTATGAGTTCTCCGCGGGAATATTCGGCGAAAGAGGATTCCCCGTCACGGAATGATTCGATGTAGAAATGCTCGGAAAGGGCGTTGACGGCTTTCGTACCCACACCGTTGAGGCCCACGGATTTCTTGAATGCCTTGCTGTCGAATTTCGCCCCCGTGTTCAGGTTGCTTGTGGCCTTGACCACGGAATCCAACGGAATCCCTCGTCCGAAGTCCCTGACGGTCACTTTCCTGCCGTCGATTGTCACGTTTATCTGCTTGCCGAATCCGGAGGAGAATTCATCTATGGAATTGTCTATGATTTCCTTGAGAAGAATGTAGATTCCGTCTCCGGGATTGGTCCCTCCTCCAAGGTTTCCGATATACATCCCGGCCCTTTGCCTGATGTGCTTGTTCCACTCCAAGGTCTTGATGTTGTCATCGGTGTATTCGGAAATCATCTCCGGGTTCTCTTTCATAAAAATCCCTTTTATATACAAAATATTCTGCAAAAATAAGAAAAATCCGCCCTAATCACTATATTTGCGCAGATTTATTTTATATGAAAAGAGTTATAGCATTATTCCTTATGATGTCGGCGGCAGCGGTCATGGCGTCGTCGGCGTTCGCCAACGGGAAGAAGAATGTCGGGAAAGAAACGGACAGAGAACCTTTCGACAGAGGTATCAGCCGGAAATCTTCCTGCTTCATACCTAAGGGAACGGTAGGGGCCGGCGTGTCGGTTTCCTACAATACATACAGTCTCGGCAACGGCTTGGGTGATGCCGGATATTCCGCCCTGTTTTCATTGATACAGGATGTTCACGGCAATATGATGTCTTTCGGGATTTCTCCGTTCGCATCCTATTTTTTAGCTGACAATCTTGCCGTGGGCGCCAGGTTTGATTACAACAGGGCGTCTCTCGGTCTTGACAACGCAAGCCTGTCACTCATGAACGATATGAATTTTTCGCTTCAGGGGTTCAGGTATTTCAAGCATACGTACACAGGTTCCATAATGCTCCGGAACTATATTCCGTTCGGAAACAGCAGGCGGTTCGCCATGTTTACTGAGGTCAGGGCCACGGGAGGCTACGGGCAGGCCAAGACCTACAAGATTGTGGAAAACGAGAATGTCGGGACATATCAGGACATCTACAATTTCGAACTCGGTCTTGTCCCGGGAATCGCAGCCTTCATTACCAATGAGGTGGCTTTCGAGATTTCTGTCGGCCTTCTCGGATTCAACTACCAGAAGGTGGTGCAGCTTACCAATCAGGTGGAGAGAAGCGAAATGGAAAACAGCGGGGCGAATTTCAAGGTCAATCTGCTGTCGATAGGCTTCGGACTGTCGTTCTATATTCCTACAAGCAATATCAAATTCAAATCTGACAGGAAATGATGAAATCGGCATTCAATATATTGTCAGCGGTTCTTGTAATGATGTCGGCCGTGTCATGCCTTGTGGAGAACGACATGGCTTATCCGAGAATCATAGCTTCCATAACGGCATTCGAGGTGGAAGGACAGGTTTCCGTCTCCATTGACGAAAATTCGAGGAGGGTTGATGTGGTGCTTTCGGAGACGGCGGATGTCTCGAATCTGAAAGTGACGAAATTCGAATATACCGAAGCTGCCACCTGCGAGGATCTGCGTGCCGGCGACATAATTAATCTGTCTTCGGCAAAAAAAATCCTGCTCAGGACGTATCAGGACTATGAATGGACAATTTCGGCGATAGTGCCGGTAGACCGTTATCTGCATTGCTCGAAGCAGTTGGGGGAAGCCGAATTCGACCTTGCAGAGAGAATGGTCAGCGTACAGGTTTCCGACAAGGAGGATATTTCGGCGATAGAAATCAATGACTTGAAATTGGAACCGGACGGGGCCGTGCTTCTCGGATACAGGGAAGGTGAGCGCATAGTCCCTGTAAATTCGTTCCCGTTGGTATTGGATTGCAGCAGTACGAGATATTTCGTGCTGGAATACGGAGGAGAGCAGGTAGAATGGGGTCTGAAAGTCTCTCTCGTCACGATAGAGCCGACAATAACCCTTGCCAACGCATGGACGCATAAGGTAAACGTGGAAGCCATGGCGGACGGAGAGGACAGCCCGTATTTCCAGTACAGACTTTCGTCGGCCGGAAGTTGGACAGATTGCAAGGACGTGGTGACGGACGGATTGACTGTTTCCGCAGAAATCTCCGGTTTGGTTCCGGCATCGGAATATGTTCTGAGACTTGTCGACGGGGATGTCGTTTCCGAAGAATATGTGTTCGAGACGGAATCTGCGGCACAGCTCCCTAACATGGGTTTTGACAAATGGTATCAGACAGGAAAAACGTGGTTCCCGAACGAAAGTGCCGACAATTTCATCTGGGACTCGGCGAACAAGGGAACGGAAATCCTGAGCGTTTTCCCTACCACACCTACATCGGACGTATATGTTTCCGGTGACGGAAAGCAGGCCGCTTCACTGAAAAGTTCAACTGCATTCGGACTGCTTGCTGCCGGCAACATGTACACGGGCAAATTCAAAAAGCTGGCAGGATTGGGAGCATTGATAGACTGGGGTGTGGCCTTTGATTCGAGACCGTCTGGCCTGAAAGGGTATTTCAAGTATTCTCCGGCAGCGATCAACAAGTCCGACGAAGAGCATAAGTATTTGATAGGCAAGACAGATACTTGCCAGGTGCAGATTCTGCTTACGGATTGGAATGCCCCGTTTGAAATCAATACGAGCGCAGGTGTCTTTGTGGATTTCGACAATGATCCGCACATCATTGCCTACGGCAAAATGGAGACCGGAGAAACCGTTGCTGAATACAGGGAAATTTCCATAGATCTCGAATACAGGGACATGACGAGGAAACCGAAATATATCGTAATCACAATCTGTGCAAGCAAATACGGTGATTATTTTACGGGAGGCGTAGGCAGTACCTTGCTCGTGGATGAGTTCGAGCTGCTTTACGAGTAACCGGGGTACTACTTTACAGGTAACCTGTTGTCAGACAAAAAGCATGCTTCCGTATCCGATGAGGAGCGCAACTGCAAAATTTATGAGCTTCGCCTTGACGAAGCTCTTTTTGCTTTCAGCAAGGAGTGGAATGGTGGAATGACCGTCCTGTGACACCGAACTTGCAAGCAGGACCGGAAGAGGGACGAGACCTCCTGCATAGAGGGTGACGAATATCAGATGAGGTCCGGATTCTGGAATGATTCCTACTGCAGCCGCAAGCAGTATCATCAGTACTGTATTGCTGCTTATCCATCCGCTGATGTCGATATAGTGCAGTCCGACGCTGACGAACAGCAATACGCCGAATGTCCAGCAGAATATGCCGGGAAGGTGTTTTTTTACGATGTGATGCCACAGGTGTTCCTTGACGAAATGGTCGGATGCGAATACAAGGCAGCCGAGAACTATAAGGCTCAGTCCTGCGAACAGATACTGCATCCATGTCTCGTCGAGAAGATTGATGGCGAAGTCCTGCTTCCCTGGAGCGCCCTGTGCTGCTGCATGTCCGTGGTCAAGGGTCCCGGTCACCAAGGCGGCAATGAATACGACCACTCCGAGGAACAGCCACACCCTCAGCCATGAAAACGTCCTTGTCCTGTCGGCTTCCTCGTGTACTTCGTAGCCGTCCGTACATTTGACATCGGCAGTTTCATCCGGCATTTCCCTGTTTTTTCTGATCCGGCTTTCAATCATATCCGTAACAAGGCCGAAGGCCACAGCTATAGCGAAAAGTATCAGGAAAATCTGCACTGCCTTGTCAGGCACCATGGCGATTATCATGAAGGCCTCGTCTCCGGAGGATGCTATCATCATGGCTATCAGTGCTCCGAAACTTATCATCCTGTGTGTGTAAAGCGATACGGCGGCGAAGCCTCCCATACATCCCGGAATCATGCCGAGAAAGGCAGAAAACACTACCTGTCCGATCTTCGTCTTGCGGAGTCCGGAGAAAAACATTCCCCGGGATTCGATGTTGAGGGACTCTATGAGCATCATCATCACGATGACGAGGCCCGTGATGAGTATCGAGTTGCGCAGAACGTCGGTAAGCAGATGAAGGAACATGGTAGGGAAGTTATTCTATCCAGCCGGCGATGAAAAGATTGATGATCGGACGTGCCGGTGAATTGGTGGTAAGCGTGCATGTCACGAGCATTTCACCTTCCGGCAGCCCAGATGTGTCCAATTTTACCTTTACCGAGCCTTTCGTGCCCGGTTTGACAGGAGCCGCAGGAATAGCGGAAGCCTGTGCATTGTCCACATCTATCTTATATATTTTCAGATCGGATGCTCCGGCGTTGCTGAATACGAATTCGGCATCCACGACGGTCCCTGCCTTTATCTTGCCTGCAGAAAACGTGTTGGTGGTGAATATGGGTCTTGGTCCGGACCTGCGTTCGGCTTCCGTCATCCCGCTGAAATTCTCTTTGGTGAAGGCATAGACGCTGAGCCTGCTGTCGGTCTTCTTGCCGTCCGCCACGGGTGTGGCATAATAGAGATTCTTGCCGTAAATGCTTTTGTCGGCCGTCACGGTGAATACGAGGCGGGCCGTCTGACGTGCAGGTATCGGATTCGGGGATACTTGCAATGACAGGAAATCGGACACTCCGGTAAAGGAGACTTCGACAGGTCTGTCCGAGAGGTTGGCGATATTCACTTCGTCGCTCCTGCGTCCGCCTTGTTCGATGTTTCCGCATTTCAGGTCGAGGGCCTTGATTCCCAATGAGTTCCCGATTTTTATAGGATACATTTCCTCCAAACTGAGTTTCCTGTCATGGCTGATGCCCCGGAGCCTGAGTATCACGGGCCTGTCAACCCCTGAAATATACGCTGTAATGGCCTTGTCGAAAGGGTAGGGGCCTTCGTCGTTGGAGTAGGTGACCGAAATTGTGCCGGTCTTGCCTTCAAGAATCGGTTCCTGTGTCCATTTCACGTCGGTGCAGCCGCAGGAAGTGACCACGTTATATATGACGGCCGGCTTTTCTCCGCTGTTTTTCAGCGTGAACGTACAGCTGAGCGGGCCGTCGGAAAGCATTACGTCTCCGAAATTGTGAACCGTCTTGTCGAATTCTATCGTTCCGAGTTTTTCCTGATATGCCGGCTCTGCCTTGACATCGGTTGCGGGGGAGTTTTCTGCAGATACGGTTTCGGCGGCCGACGCCGGATTGCCGCCGGAGTTGCGGCAAGAGCATCCCGAAGTGAAAAGCACCATGGAGGATGCCGCACAGAGCGTTATAATAAAGATTTTCTTCATTTTCAATTCGAATTGGAACTGCAAAGATAAAATAAAACTTGCACTTGTGGTGCATGATTCTGCCCCTGTATTGTTTGAAATTTGAAAATTATAGGATAAATTTGTCCGGATATTTTTGAAACCAACATTAAAATCAACGAATATGGCTTACAAAATTTCAGATGATTGCGTAGCTTGCGGAACCTGCAAGAGCGCCTGCCCTTCAGATGCCATCATCGAGGGCGATATCTACAAGATTGACCCGAATCTCTGCGTGGATTGCGGTACATGCGCTGACGCATGCCCTATGGGAGCTATTTCTCCTGCAGAATAATCCGGCACATCACAGAGAACGGAACTGAGAGGGAAGATTTTCGGATCTTCCCTCTTTTTTTGTCCTTTCATACGGAATTTCGTATATTTGAGGGTGACCCTCCGGCATTGGTCAACTACATAATCCGATAACAGGTGCCATGAAGAATTTCGGAAAAATCATTGTTCTGCTCCTGACGCTGTCCGTGACGGCGCTCAGCGGCGTTTCCCAGGTAATACCGGCAAGGACGGCATCGTCTCCGTCCCTCGACTCCCTTGTCAGGATGTCGAGATTTACAAGGTATATGTATGACGGGGCGGGAAACCGTATCCAAAGGCAGACCAATTCGAGTCTGTCGCCCGTCATGGTGTCTCCGCAGCCGGAAATGCAGGAGTTACAAGACCTCTATGGAAGCTCTCCCGTATCAGTACCGGTGGAGAAAGTGAAAATTTTCGACTTCGGTGTCCTGCCTGACTGTCAGGAGCGATCGAGTGTCTCCGTGGCGGATCTTTCCGATCCGCGGGAAAGGGCGCAGGTCCTTTTCGCATCGTCGGCAAATTCGGAAATAGCAGATATTGACACAAGCCTTTCGGTAGGGAAAATCCCTGTCACTGAGGATGTCACGGCTACCGGAGCAAGGGTATATTCCGTTTCCATAGCGACCGCGGCAGGTTTCCGCCTGACTCCGCAGGTGGGTCTTGTGTACAGCAGTCATTCGGGACAAGGCCCGGCAGGTTACGGATGGAACATAAGCGGGTTGTCGGCAGTTACCGTGACAGGGAAAAGCCTTTTCTATCACGGAGAGACAGCTCCGGCGACCGTTGGCGATGACGAGACAGTCTACAGTTTGGACGGGAAGCCAATGCTTGCTATTACTGAAAGTGAGTATTACCCACAAGGTTTCGACCTGCAGCCGGCCGGAGAAAATACTGTGCTGAAGAAGCATGTGGATGAAAACGGGACAGTAACCCATTTCACAGCGCTCTATCCGGATGGAATAAAGGCTGTTTTCGGCTTTCCGGACAATACGGAAGCCGGTTATATGTTCCCTATTACGGAATGCAGCGATGTTTTCGGAAACAAGGTAGAGTTTGAATATCTGCCGTATGGCACATCTTCCGGGAACAAATATTATATTTCTTCGATAAAATACGGTTTCGACGGAGCTGGTAATCCTGCCGGTGTCATATCGTTCGAGTATTCATCCGTCTCCGGTTATCCCGTGGAGTATTTTGCCGGAATTCCTACGCAGCACAAATACCTGCTCCGGTCAGTGACGAGCAGCGACGGGGATGCCGAGATAGTGAAATATTCCCTGACGCATGAATTGCAAGGCGGTGACTGTCTTCTGACACGGATTTCCTCCATTTCGGAAAACGAGGAACTCAATCCCCTGCAGTTCGTTTACGGCGACCCGGATACTCCGTCATCCGGCACATTTTCCCCGGTGGACACCGTCGCTCTGCCGCAATTGTTTGAAATAGGGAGGGAAAATTTCATATTCAGGAGCGGGAAACTCGTACCCGGGAATTACGGGGATGCGATGGTGGCCCTTCCCAATTATTCCACTTATGCCAAAGTAGCAGAACAGTGGAATTCCACTCATACGGAAAGATATTACAAATACGGAAGCACCTATGATGCGAATCAGATCATATTGGTCTATCCTACGCTGAACGGGAAAAGTTCCTTGCAGACGATAACGGCAGATGTCGAATTCCAGGGAATAGAAGTTATGGATATCGATGCAGACGGGACGGATGAAATCATAAAACTCAATTTCGCCGGTTGTGTGAATAATCAGGCTAAACTGAAAATCACGATATATGAGTATTCCGGCACTTCTCTCAGGGTAAGAAATACTTTTACCGTATCCGTGACGGGAGTTATCCCGGACGGATTTTATACAAATCCGATAGAGCGGTTCTTCTGGTACGGGAATTTCAAGGGAGACGGGACGGTGCAGTTGGTCTCGATGAATGCCAGCCGTACCTATCGGGGCAACTATACTCCGTCCAAGGCCGCTGTCATAGATCTCAATACCGGCCAGCGTTTGAGCGAAAACAATCTTTTCGATATCAATACCAGGTCCAATACCAATTCCGTCTTCTCATACGATATCGACGGTGACGGCATGACCGAACTCTGCCATGCCAATTATACCGGAATGGATGTTTACAAATTGTCCGGCAATACTTTCATCAAGGACAGGACGATTCCCGGATTTGACGTGTACGACTTGCCTGGCTATTCAGATACCTTGTCGCAGATACATCTTACGGATCTGAACGGGGACGGCTATCAGGAAATCGTGAGAAGGACAGGGCGTGCTGCTGCGGTCTTTACTTTTACCGGAGACGAATTTACACGGTCCGAACTCACTTTGAGCGGAGCTTTCTCTCCTGGCGACAGATATGCATTCTATGATCTCGACAGAGACGGCCTCGCCGATTTGGTACATGCAAGCGGGTCGAATTACTATTTTACCCTTAACGATGCCGGGATAATCGACTATACGAAGCGGAAAACCACTTCTATACACTATGATGACAAGATCGAATTCCTCCCGTTCAATACCATAGACAACAAGAGCCTCGGCAATTTCATTACAGTCTCCGGAGACGAGATTTTCGTCTATGATTTTACCCGGGACAGGCGGAAAGACCGCTTGGTCACCATGTTTTCAGACAGCCACGGGAAAGTCACGGTCAACGACTATGCCGACATTTCCCTCTCATCAGCCGATATTTACGGATACGATTCCCTCAGAACCTACGGCAGCGGATTTGCCCGAAGGAATTATCCTCTTTATGTGCTCAGGGGCTTCAATACCTACGGGTCATCGGACATTTCGACGGACAACAGGCTGCGGAGCGTGAAGTTCATGTACTATGATGCCGTTTTCGGAAGGTCGGGACTCGGGTTCTGCGGGTTCGGGAAAGTAAGGCAGTACGACTATGTAGTGCATGTATGGAATGACATAGTGACGGAGACGGAATTCGACCCTGAACATTTCGGTGTGACAAAGGAAGTCCTCAGGTATTATGTCCGGACTCCTGAAAATCTGATTTACGAACAGACGGACAGCTATGATTTCTCGGACAAGTTCAGGCCGTTGCTGAAACAGACGCTCCGTTACGACCTGCTTACCGGGGAAAGATATTTCTATTCATACCAGTACGGGAAATACGGCCTGCCGTACATCGTCACTTTGGGCAGGCCCGTCGGTCTTAGGGCCATTTGGCAGGAAGTTACCACCTACACATTCTCCCATACGGTTTCGGATACCCTGTACCGCCTCGGGACTGTGGTGAAAGAGGATTTCAGGAAGACCAAGGACGGCGCTCCGGCGTCGTGGAACGAAGTCAGGACTTACCAGTACGATTCCCGTTTCCTCCCTGTCAAGGAAACATGTTCTACAGGCCGACGCACACCGTATTCTGCTGATTTGGCGAGAGTATATGACAAGGTGTGGACATACGACAGTTTCGGAAATCCGTTGTCGGAAAAACAGGCTGTGTACAATAGTACAGCTTATGTCGGGGATACATATACCTACGGGAACGACGGGCGTTTCATGCTGACGCATACGGACGCCCTCGGCCTTACCGAGACATACGGGAATTACAACAAGTTCGGAAAGCCGGAAACTGTCACGGACTCCAAGAACAGGACTACGACCCATTCTTATGACAATTGGGGCAATCTCCTGTGTACTGCATATCCCGACGGGACGAAGGATTCGGTTTCGGTCCAATGGGGCGGGGCCGGGGTCTACACGGTTTCAAATATCCGTTCGGGACAGCCTGAAACACGTGTCCATTACGATGCTGCCGACAGGGAATTGAGACGCGGAAAAAAACGTTATGACGGTACATGGGTATGGTCGGATACCGAATACGATGTCATCAATGGAAAAGTGTCAAGGGAATCCTATCCTTACAGGGAAGATTCCACTAAAATATGGATAAACCACGGATACGACATTTATGGAAGGATCACTTCCACATGGAAGCAGGGCACGGGCTATCTGTCTTCATACTCCTACGGCAATCTGTACGAATCCGAGACGACAGGAGGCATTACCACGGAGACGCATTACAATATAGACGGTACGGTGGACGAAGTCGTGGACAACGGCATTTCCATTCAGTATTATTACAATCCTGTCGGTGCGCTTTGCGACAGCGTAGTCTGTGGAGACAGGACAATAGCTTTCGAGTACGACAGATACGGGAACAGATACTCTATTACGGATCCGAGTGCGGGGAGGCAGACGGATACCACGGCATATCTTCCGTCAGGGGCGTCGGTTACCACACATATAAATCCGAACGGCAAGATCATCGTTTACACCGACAGTCTCGGAAGGACGACCAAGACAGACAGGACGGGAGAGTTCGTGACGGAATATTTTTATGACGATTACGGTCTCCTGATGTCGGAAATTTCGTCCAACGGGACATCCGTTACATACAGTTATGATGCGTTCGACAGAGTGTCATCCGTGACGGACTCGGTTCCTGACGGCAAATGGTTGAGGAAGGACTACACCTATGGTGCCGACGGTAATGTCTCGACAATCAAATATACTTCACAGGACGGGGAGATAGACACGGAGCATTACCTGTATGCCAACGGACACAATGTCGCTGTCCTGCTTGCCGGCGGCCAGACCGTATGGAGGCTTACCTCTGAAAATGAATTCGGACAACCTTTGTCGGGAATCACCGGTGAAGTGACGAGGACATACGCCTATTCCGAGGACGGGAATCCGACTGAAAGGAGTATGGGTACTGTGCAGGCTTTCGGCTACGTATTCGATGCCCTGAAAGGAAACCTCATGTCCCGCACTGACCTGAACAGGTCGAGTACGGAAAGTTTCACATACGATACCGACAACCGACTTTCCTCGTTCTCCGGCAAGGAAGTACAGTATCATGAGAACGGCGGCATTTCATATATCGAGGGAGTAGGCTCGATGTTTTACACAGGGGACAAGGTTTCAAGCATACTTACCGAGGACGAAACATTGATCCCTGACAGGAGACAGACGATAAGCTATACCTGCTACAGCCGTCCGTCAGTGCTTTCGGAGGGAGGTCGGAGTGCGGCTTTCACCTACAACGGAAGCGGCGACAGGGTCAGGATGCTTGTCACAGAAGATCTCGATACCCTCTTCACCCGATACTATATCGGAGACAATTATGAAATCGATGTTGAAGACGGCACAGTGACGCAACGGCTGTATGCGGGAGGGACGGCCTATTCCGCACCTATGGTGTTGGTAAAAGAAGGAAACGGCTCGTGGATACCTTACAATATAGGAAGAGACTACTTGGGCAGTATTACACATATCGCCACGGTGGACGGTATCCTTGTGGCCGAATACAGTTATGACCCGTGGGGACGGTTGCGTAACCCTGAAACCCTTGTCCCGTATAAACCGGGAGAGGAACCGGAACTCATGCTCGGCAGAGGCTTCGGAGGGCATGAGCATCTGACATGGTTCGGTCTGATAAACATGAATGCAAGGCTGTACGACCCTTTGCTCGGACGATTCGTCTCACCTGATCCGTTCGTACAGATGACCGAACGTGCCGCCAACTTCAACCGCTACCTGTACGGGCTGAACAATCCGTTCAGCTATGTTGACGAAAGCGGGGAATTTTGGTGGCTGATAGCTGGGGCCATAGGAGGAATTGTGAATATGATTTCGACATGGGATAGTTGTGACGGATTTTGGGAACATGCAGCTGCTTTCGGTATTGGTTTTGCCGGCGGTGCTGTCGTAGCTGCGACCGGGGGCGCGGTATTAGCTACTGCGGCCGTAGGTATGGTAAGTTCTGCTGCAATATCCGCGACTAATGACATAATAGCTCAGACTGGTCATAATTTCAAAGGAATTCAAAATGTAAATTGGGGACAGGTTGGAATAAATGCTGCGGTAAGCGGAGTTTCAGGTCTATTTGGCTCCATCGGAGGTTTTACTGCAACAAAGATAGCAGGGAAAATTTTACCGATTAACGGTATAAACAGTCCAGTGCTGACTTCTTTGATCGTATCCCCAATTTCTTCAGGTGCCGGTCATATTGCTGCAGGGACTGTTGCTGGGATTTTGCATGGAGAATTTGCTATAGATGCTTTCAATAATTCTCTTAAAGGCATTGGAAAGAGTGTTATAATGGGCACAACAGTAGGAGTTGCCAGTACTATAGGAATATCCTATGCTAATCATATAAATCCTTGGACAGGGGAAAATATACCATATTCTGTATATAAAGGTAAAGATCCCGATACAACTGAAGTAAAGTACGTAGGAATGACAAAACGCAATCCTGAGATGAGATTTGTTGAGCATAGGCACTCAAATACCCCTAAAAGTAATTTATTATATAGAACTTATAGGACACATATGAATTATGAACAAGCTAGAGTTTTGGAACAGACTTTAATAAACCGCTATGGATTGGATAATTTATACAATAAAATAAACTCAATAAACCCAAAGTATTGGGGAATATATCACATAAAATATCCAAAGAAATGAAACGTATAAGGCTAAAAATCGGGGACATATTCGAGGTCCCGTTGGAAAATGGAACAAAACGCTATTTTCAATTTTTAGGATTGGACATTAATCAACTGAATGGAGAAACGATAAGGGTTTTTGCAAAATCTTACGGAAAGGATGAGTACCCAACCGTAGAGGAAATTGTAAACGATGACGTAGATTTCTGTTCCCATGTTTTTATCAAGAACGGCATAAGGGATGAAGTGTGGAGCAAATACGCGAATTCAGAGATGCTTGGCAATGTTAAAAAAATCCGCTTCATGATGTATAATGAAGCAGATGATCTATACCCAGAAAGCTGGTATGTATGGGGTATATATTTTAAGAGATACAGAGAATTCAAGAGATTGCCGAGAAGATTTAAAAATGCATACTGGGGTCCTTTGTTTCAGCCATCAAATATTATATGTAAACTCACAAAAGGAAGATTTATTCCGGCATTTCCTGATGAAGAAGCAATACATAGGGTCTGATTGAGATGAAATAAAGCGAAGGAGGTCACAATGTCACCGTTAAGAAAAGAATTGGAAAAGCATTTGAAAGAAATGTGCCAGGAAATTGGATTCAAAAAGAACAGGAGCAGTTACTATGTCAAGCAGCTTAATGAAGATACATATGGTACACTCTTTTTTTTAATGATTTCAAAAAGAGGACATGTTTATCTGTCATTCTTGGTAGGAGTCTCGTACGGTCCATTGGCAGAAATCTTCAGCAAATACGCAGAGATAAATTTTAACGGCATTTATCCTACATTAAGTAGACAAATAGGATATTTTACACCGGCTCATAGGTTTTTTGAATGGGACTATCACGCTGATGTCGATAATGTAGAATTTTTTAATGAAGTCAAGGATACAATAATAAGGTACGGTTATCCAGTCTTTCAGAAATATTCTGACCCCGATGCACTGATGGAAGCCTTTAATTGTGGAGATGTAGGTGCATCGATAGTATCCCTTACGGCAGGTAAAGCCATATTATATTATCTGAAAGGAGACAAAGACAAGGCACTGGCATGTTTGGAAGAAAGACGTATCAAAAACCAAAAATTCGGAAATGAAGCCGAAGTGAAATTTGATGAGAATTTCCGGATGCTGTTGTCCGGTGGGCAGAAGTTAGAGTAGAAAAATCGGATAGACGATGAAAAATTCAGTATTCAAACTGTTGGTTTTTGCAGGGATAGTTACAATCCTGACCGGATGCCCCGGATCGTTCACTTATGGAGATACTATTGTTTTGCAAAACAGATCGTCCTCATGCATAAGATGCTATGAGACAAGCCTTAACAAAGAATATAAAAAATCGTATAAAGATACAGCGATTTATTTTTCACCTGAATCGGGTTTACTTGAAATACGAGGAGGAAGGCGTTATAATGAGCATACATATGCACATACATTGGAAGATTTTTTTGAAGGTATACCATGCGATACGCTGATGGTTTTCATATTGGATTCAACAACAGTTGCGGACGAACCATGGGATGAAATAGTGAAAGGCTATAAAATCTTGCGCAGATACGATCTCAGTATTGAAGATATTATGGCATTAATACAGGATGACGGAACCGGCTATACTATTCCGTATCCTCCGACGGCTGCGATGAAGGACATGCATATGTTTCCTCCGTACGGCGAAGGGACGAACAGGTATGATTGAAACAGGATTGGAAAATTGATATGGGTTTATTCCAATCAGATCCTAATAGGACAATTATGGGAAGAATATGGCAAATTGCTTCAGGATTTTTTTGTAAAAAATATTGAGAAAATGAAAGCATCTTTAAAATTTATTGTACTTGCAGGACTCTGCATATCAAGCTGCGGACCATTTGGAGATTATGAACTTGATATATACATGCACAATAATTCGGGATATACATTATTGACTGATGGAACTTATGATTATCCGGATACGACCATAAAAGAAAAAATGTATTTTGAAGAGGTATTGCCGCATAGTTTTGGCAGAGCGACTTTTACAACGCGCAGGTGGAATAGAACAATTGTAAATGAAAAAATGTGCCTTTTTATTTTTTACAAGGATGTTGTCAACAGCGTACCATGGGAAACGATAAGAAAAGATTATATGGTTCTTCAACGATATGATTTGAGTATAGACGAATTGGAAAAATTGAATTGGACAGTATATTATCCTCCGACAGAGGAAATGAAAGATATTGAAATGTTTCCTCCGTATGGTGAAGGGTCGAACAGGTATGATTGAAACAGGATTGGAAAATTGCCGGAAAGAATAACAATCTTAATATCAATAATTTTTATTTTGGATTAGGTTACAGGTCCAGAGTAAGTAATGGATAAAGTATAATGGAGACGAAAGAAAAAATATCGGAATCATGTAGAGGAATGACGGAGCGGTTATTGGATATGTGCAGGGACACATGTGTCAATAACACGTCCGAAAGCATCCTGTATATGCCTGTGGAAATCTGCGCCGGCAGATGGCACCGCCGGCGAATCAGACCGAAGATTCCTTCACTTTGTTCAGGATGGAAAAACGACAGGGAACATAGCGGGCAAACAAGAAAGATATACCGATGTTTCGTCAAAAACAGATTTATGGGACTATCGAATCTCGTAGATCTGATATATGATAATCAGGGAAATATTTCCTGGGTTGATTTTGAATTGTACTATAGTTCTGAATTTGTGACAATAATAATTACCAAGTTGGTCTCGCCCCGGGTATCAGAGAAATATGGTTTACAGTATCATGCCGCTATTCCTATTCCTGCTTATATGCCTTTGCGAAGCAACGAAAAATTTGATGCCAACTGGCAGATATTGTGTCATGGGATTGACCTCAAAGACTACAGACGGATGGTAGTGGAAAAAGTCCTTAAATATTCCGAAAACAACGGAAGTACAGGTATGATTGAATAGAATATATAAAGCGAAGGAGGTCACAATGTCACCGTTAAGAAAAGAATTGGAGAAACATTTGAAAGAAATGTGCCAGGAAATTGGATTCAAAAAGAACAGGAGCCGCTATTATGTCAAACAAATAAGCGATGACACATACGGCACCTTGGGCTTTTCAACAGCTTCATTCCGCTACAAGGGACATATTTTCATATCTTGTTTAGCAGGAGTCTATTACAGACCTTTGGAAGAGCTCCTTTACAGATGTGGAGTGTCGTTGGACCTGAAAGCCATATATCCTGTACTGAATCATCAAATAGGATATTTCACGCCTACCCGTAAGTTTTATGAATGGGATTACCATGATCACGCAGATTCTGCTGAATTGTTTGGTGAAATCAAGGATACGATAATAGAGTACGGTTATCCGGTTTTTCAGAAATATTCTGATCCGGATGAGTTGTTGACGGCCTTTCAGAATGCTGAAGTCGGGATTTCTCCGAAATCCACTTTTTCTTAATCCCCAGTCGCTATAGCGACAGCCCTTGTTAAGGGGCGTCACCCTCACCGCTCCCTCTCCGGGAGCCCGTCACAGAACTCCGTTCTGCTCCTCAGAGGTAGTTCGATGATTCTCAATAAATTGAATTTCATCGAACTCACGTGTATTATTTAAGAGGAGACCGGGCCAAAGCAATGGAATGTTTGTAAGAAAGGATTAACATACCTAAACTATATGATAATGAAGAAGATGAACGATTCGAGCAAAATTTCCGGAAGCTGTTGTCCGATGAAAAGATATAAATTACCGATTTCAGAGAAAAACAATATATTTGTAATGGACAGGATTGGCAGTAGCAGCACACGTCTATTTCGAGAGCTGAATTATCAAGGCGGCTTAATTTAAGTGAACGCTGAGTCCGGAAAATGATTGATATGTTGCGTGAAGAAAAAAGACTGGTTCGAGAAGGAAGTACAGTCGGTAAATGGATTTTGAAATGAAATATTACGATATTATGAAAGGTTTCAGGAGAATTGTCATTGCGGCAGTCGTGTTTGCGGCAGCGGGAATTTCCGCTTCGGCGCAGTTGAGTTTTCAGGGCGGGGTAACGCTTCCGATCCAGACATTTGAAGAGCCGGGCTCGCAGGGGTTCACCTCACGCTACGGGGACGGGATGTATATCGGTATTGATTACAACATCCACGTGGTGAAAGGATTCTACATCACGCCAGGTCTCGATTACAATTATCTTTCGGTGAGCTATTCTGGAGATATATCCGGATTCAACGGTACTGAACAGCAGGTGGACCATTGGGTGAACATCCCTGTCAATTTCAAGTATGAATTCGGCTTCCGCAACAGCAAATCGGTCTTTTACCTTTATGCCGGTCCGGTGTTTTCATTCGGTGCAGGCTCCGTGACGGACATGTTCATGTCAAACGATGAACTGACCGTCAAGGCTAAGTACAACAATTATTCGGGAGCTATTACGGACGTGGCATTCGGAGGCATTCTCGGCCAGCAGATCGGCATCAGCGGTACGGCAGCCATGCAGCAATACCTGCAGTCAGAGTTGGACAAGGCCGGATATCAGCAGAGGTCGTTCGATCTCCGCTTTGACGTTGGCATCGGATTCCGCTTCTGGAATCATTTCGAAATACGGGCCGGTTTTACCAAGGGGCTGATTGACAGGTATAAAGGCGCATATTCCGAGACATACGACATGTTTACGAACCAATATTACATAGGTATCGGCTACAGATTCGGAAAACGCAGCGGCGGGGAATAGACTGCGGAGAAGATTGATTGCAGATTTGGGAACAACAGAAGTATTATTGAGGTTGAGGTGTTGGCTATGCGGTATCATTACAGATAACTCCTGCTTCAACGTGGCAAAACACTAAAAAATCAAGAATCTACAAAAAAGAAAGACGCTTACCAGTTAGGATAAAAGAAAAGCCCTTGATTTTCAGGGGCTTTTCTTTCTCTTTTTATGCACTTTTCATGACTTTGTATTCAGTCAGAAATCATGCTCCGAAGTTATCGTACAGGATGTTCTCAGGCGGTACGCCGAGACTGTCGAGCAGATTGACTACGGATGAGGACATCATAGGAGGTCCGCACATCAGGTAGAGAATATCCTCAGGATTTTCATGCTGCTTGAGGTATGTCTCGTAAAGCACCGTGTGAACGAAACCTGCAGTATAAGCCACTCCCGCTGCATCCGCTTCCGGATCCGGCCTGTCGAGCGCAAGGTGGAACTTGAAGTTCGGGAACTCCTTCTCGAGAGCATGGTAATCGTCCAAATAGAACGCTTCCTTCAGGCTGCGCGCCCCATAGAAGAAATTGACTTTCTTCGTGGTCTTTTCGGTCTTGAAAAGGTGCATGATGTGGCTTCTCATAGGAGCCATACCGGCACCGCCGCCGATGAAGATGATTTCCTGATCTTCCGGAAGGTTCTCCGGCATGAAGAATTCCCCGTAAGGTCCCGAAATCATGACCTTGTCTCCCGGTTTGAGGGAGAAGATATACGATGAGCAGACACCCGGATTGACCGGAACGAATTTCCTTGTAGCCCTGTCAATCGGAGGTGTGGCTATCCTGACATTCAGTTTGATGATGTCACCTTCGGCTGGGTAGCAGGCCATCGAATATGCCCTCAGGGTAGGAACCGTATTGGTCATCTTCAGGTCGAACATGCCCATTTTCTCCCAGTCTGCACGGTAGTCTTCATCCACGTCTATATTCTTGTAGTCTACAGTGATGGCAGGTACGTCCACCTGAATGTAACCGCCGGAGCGGAAATGCAGGTGCTCGCCTTCAGGCAGCTTCACCACGAACTCCTTGATGAATGTGGCCACGTTGTGGTTGGAAACCACTTCGCATTCCCATTTCTTGACGCTCAGAGCTGACTCCGGAACGACGATTTTAAGGTTTTCCTTGACCTTGACCTGGCATCCCAATCTCCAGTGGTCGAGTATCTGTTTCCTGTTGAAGAATCCGACCTCAGTAGGCAGGATTGTTCCGCCGCCTTCGAGCACACGGCATTTGCACTGGCCGCAACTGCCTTTACCGCCGCAGGCCGACGGGAGGAAAATTTTCTGTTCGGCAAGAGTGGCGAGCAGTGAACTTCCCGGAGTCACTTCCACCTCCTTCTGGCCGTCGTTAATGCTGATTTTGACTTTTCCCGACGGCGTGAGCTTGATTTTGATGAAAAGAAGCAGCGCCACGAGTATGAGCGTGACAACGGTTATCGTTATCACGGCGATTATCAGTGTTGAAATAAGACTGTCCATATTATCTGACCTCCGGAATTAAAGTTGGATACCCATGAATGTCATGAATGCGATAGCCATGAGACCCACGGTGATGAATGTGATGCCGAGACCCTTGAGCGGAGCCGGAACCTGCGAATATGCGAGTTTTTCCCGGATTGCGGCAAGAGTCACGATGGCAAGGAACCAGCCGATTCCCGAGCCGAGGGCATAGACAGTGGCTTCACCTACATTGACGAAATCCCTTTCCTGCATGAAGAGCGAACCGCCGAGAATTGCACAGTTCACGGCAATCAGAGGAAGGAAAATACCCAATTGCGAATACAGTGTCGGGGCGAATTTCTCCACAACCATTTCCACTATCTGTGTGATGGCAGCCACGACGGCAATGAATATGATGAAACTCAGGAAGCTGAGGTCCACGGAAGCGAATTTCTCGCCCATCCATGCCAATGCTCCCGGCTTCAACACGAATTCATTCAGCAGATAGTTTATGGGAAGAGTAATCAGGAGCACGAAGATAACAGCGACACCCAAACCGGTAGCTGTTTTTACATTCTTCGATACAGCTAAATACGAACACATGCCTAAGAAGTAGGCGAATATCATGTTGTCAATAAAGATTGACTTTACAAACAAGCTTATATATTCCATTTTCGATTCGAGTTAGTTGTTGTTATTCCTCACGGAGATCCTTTTGTATCCCTCTCTGTATCCAGATTATGATTCCGAGAAGAATCAGGGCCATAGGCGGGAGGATTATCAGACCGTTGTCCATGTATCCTGCGGCATAGAACGATTCAGGAATGATTCTGAACCCGAACAGTGTTCCCGAACCGAGAAGTTCACGGAAAAATGCGAGGACGACGAGAATCAGTCCATAACCGACACCGTTGGCAAGTCCGTCAAGCAATGACGGAATCGGCTTGTTGCCGAGGGCGTAGGCCTCGATGCGGCCCATCACGATACAATTCGTGATGATAAGACCCACATATACCGACAATGTCTTGCTGATAGGGTAGGCGTATGCCTTGAGGACCTGGTCCACGAGAATTACCATGAGCGACACGACGACAAGCTGCACGATGATTCTGATACGGTTGGGAATCGTATTTCTCAGAAGCGAACATACGAAACTCGAAAGTCCGGTCACGATGGTCACGGAAAGTGCCATGACGCACGCTCCTTTCAACTGGACGGTGACCGCAAGAGAAGAACAGATACCGAGAACGAGGACCGTGATAGGGTTGCCCTTGAATATCGGTTTCAACAATACTTCTTTCCAATTTATATCACTCATAAAACTATTCCTCCACGTTTTCGTTTGTTTCTGTCAATTCATCCGCAGCCGCCTGTGCGTTTTCGTTTTCAGCAGCCGCTGCGATGAGATATGCACTGTAGTTCCTTGCCCACATGTCGATGCTCAGTCCGAGAGCCCTTGACGTAATGGTGGCGCCGCTTATGGCATCCACACCATGCTCGGGATTATCCAACGAGCCCGGTTTGGCTACGGCGAAAGATTGGGCTGAACTCAAATCCAATGTCTTGCCCTTGAATTCGTTGCAGAAAGGAGCATCGGCTATTTTGGAGCCAAGGCCCGGAGTCTCTCCCTTATGGTCGAAAACCGCACCTGTGATGGTCTTTCCGTCAGCGTTCAATGCGATATAGCCCCAGATAGGTCCCCAGAGGCCTGCTCCGTAGCAAGGAATCACCGTTATTTTGGCTCCGTTGATGTCGAAAACATAGACCGGCATTCTGAGTGACGGTTTCAGGGATGCGTCACCGGCCTCTATTTTCTTCATGATGTCGTTCTGTTTCTTGAGGTCGGAAGTCGTGGTGACTTCGATGGCGTTCTTGTCCTCTTTGCCCATGTTCATTTCTCCGACCCTGTTGCCGTTTCCGTCCACATAGAAGGCGTCGGTAATATGGTCTGCATAGAGGCCGAGCACGTCAGCGCCCTCTTCTATCGTGAAATTCCCGTCGGCCTGCGATGCGGCTCCGAGGAGTTTGCTTACCGTCTCCAACTTGACGTTTTCGTTCTGCTTGTCCTGAAGACTCAAGGCCGCAAAAGCCAGAATCGCTGCCACTAATACGACAAGAATGGTCGAGTAGATAACTGTATATGTATTGCCGTTAGTATTCATACCTATTATATATTAAGCGATTTTAACTTTTTTGCCCTTCTGCTGAGCGAAGCCTCGATCACATAGTGGTCGATGAGAGGAGCAAATGTGTTCATAAGAAGGATTGCGAGCATCATGCCCTCCATGTAGCCCGGGTTGAACAGGCGTACCATGACGGTGAATGCACCTACGAAGAAACCGTAAATCCACTTGCCTGTTTCCGTCTGAGCGGAAGTCACCGGATCGGTAGCCATGAATACGGTGCCGAATGCGAAGCCTCCGAGTACGAGATGGTAGTATGCCGGAAGCTGGAGGTAAGGAGTGGCGTCAGTAGCTAAAAGATTTGCCAGTCCGCCTACGGCAAGTGCGCCGATTACGGATGAGAGCATGATTTTCCAGCTTGCGACACCTGTCCAGATAAGGATGACTGCCCCTATGAGGATGGCGATGACGGATGTTTCACCTACCGAACCGCCGATGTTGCCTATGAAAAGGTCCATAAAACTGAGGCCTGCGTCGCTAAGTCCGCTGATGCCAGCCTGTGCATGCACGAGAGGCGTGGCTCCTGAGAATCCGTCCACAACTCCGCTGCCGCTTGCGTATGCCGTACCTTCGGTGAGGAATCTGCTCAGACCTCCGGTCCATACGGTGTCGCCGGACATCTTGCTCGGATACGAGAAGAAGAGGAATGCCCTGCAGAGGAGGGCCGGATTCCAGATATTCATACCTGTGCCTCCGAAAACTTCCTTGCCGATGATTACGGCGAATGCCACACCGAGGGCGAGCATCCACAACGGAACGTCGATAGGGACGATAAGAGGAATGAGCATACCTGAAACAAGGTAACCCTCATTCACCTGATGTCCTTTGATCTGAGCCGATGCGAACTCGATGCCGAGACCTACAATATAGGATACAAGGTACAGCGGAATGATTTTCACGAATCCGTACCATACCATCTGCCAGAAGCCCCAGTCGAGGCCGAATGCGAGATTGTGCTGATAGCCGGTATTCCAGATTCCGAACAGGAGGCTCGGAACGAGGGCAAGCACGACTATAATCATGATTCTCTTGAGGTCTACCGCATCCTTGACATGTGTTCCTTTGCCGGAAGTGACTGTACCTGGAACGAAAAGGAAAGATTCGAATGCCTCGAATGTCGAGTGCAGGAAACCCAATTTACCGCCTTTGCTGAAAGTCGGTTTTATTTTTTCTATAAATTTATTCAATCCGTTCATAATCGTTAAGCCATTTCTTTCAACATCAAGTCAATTCCGTCGGACAGGATGGCCTGAATGGCGATCTTGGACGGACATACGTATTCACAGAGCGCCAGATCTTCCTCTATTACCTCGTATATCCCGAATTTTTCCATCTTGTCGATGTCTTTTGCAAGACAGGCCTTGATGAGATAAACCGGATAGATGTCCATTGGAAGTACCTTGGAATATACGTCTGACATTACGAAAGCACGCGGTTCTCCGTGGGTGTTCGTGTCCATGTCGTATTTTTTCTTCGGCGTGAGCCATGAAAAATATGTTCTCGAAGAACTGAACTGCTTGGTCCTGAACGGTTTTGCCCATCCGAACATTTCGCATTCCGTTCCTTCCTTGATAAGGGTGATCTGATTGTCGAAGAATCCGAGGTATCCGTCCTTGCCGACAGCCGTGCCTGTCAGCACGTCTCCGCTGATGAATCTCGTCTTTTCCTCGTCCTTGCAGAACCCGGCTATTTCCGACATGCACATTCCGCTGATTCCCTTTACGTAGCAAGGGTCGTTCGCTTCCGGACCTGTCACGGCCACGAGTCTGCTGACATCGTATTTGCCCGAGTTGAACAGTTTGCCGATGGAAGCTACATGGTGCAGGGCTACGGTCCAGACTGTATCTCCCTTGACTATTGGAGAGATATGATGAATCTGCACACCGACGTTTCCGGCAGGATGTCTGCCTCCGAAGATGTGCGGTACTATGTTTTCCAATTTGTGAAGTGGGGTGCCGGAATAGTTTTCACTGTTGAAAGAGACGTGAACTCCGCCCTTGGTGAGCTTCGAGAGTACGTTGATTCCGGTCTGGATATCGGCCATTTCATCCTTAAGCGCATACTCCGCATTGGCAGCGAGAGGGGCGGTGGAAAAAGCCGAAATGAAAATTGCTTTAGGGGCAACATTCGGATTGGCTATGACTCCGTAAGGTCTTGAAACGATAGTCGGCCACAATCCGCTTTTGAGCAATGCCTGTTTGATGGTATCCGCATCGGTGGATTGGGTCTTTAGCGTCCCGAAATCCACTGATTTCTGCTCCTTGTCGGCTTTGATGCAGACTGCGAGCAGTTTTCTCTTTTCTCCCCTGACCACTTGGGTGACGACTCCGCTGACGGGAGACGTAAACAGGATTTCAGGCGATACCTTGTCAGACAATACAGGTGAACCGGCAAGAACAGTGTCGCCTTCCCTTACAAGAAGTCTCGGGATCAAACCCCTGAAATCAGTGGGTTTTACAGCAACGATGTCCGGAACGATCACCTTCTTGGTTTTTCGGGCCGCCGCTCCTGAAATTGGGATGTCGAGGCCCTTCTTCAATTCGATGTTGTTTGACATTATTAAAACTGTTTATGCGTATTTTCGAAAAAACGCCGCGAATATAGTCAAATTTTGATAATTTTGCGCAATTATGACAGACAATCTATCTTGTATTTTCAATGGACTCAACGACGCTCAGAAATCGGCGGTCGGTTGTGTGGAAGGTCCGGTACTCATAGTGGCCGGAGCGGGTGCGGGGAAGACCAAGGTTCTGACCGGCAGGATTGCATATATTCTTGAAAAAGGGTATCTTCCGGAGAGGATACTTGCCCTTACCTTTACCAAAAAGGCGGCTAATGAAATGAAGACGAGGATTGCGCTTCTCGTGGGGGAGAAAAAGGCCCGGAAGCTGTGGATGGGGACCTTCCATTCCGTCTTCATACGCTTTTTGAGGGAGTATGCCGACCTTATTTCATATAAAAGGGACTTCACGATTTACGACACGAGCGATTCGGTAAGCGCAATCAAGGCGTGTATCAAGGAATTGCAGTTGGACGAGAAGGTGTACAAGCCCAAGGAGGTGCTTTCGAGGATTTCCATGGCCAAGAATAATCTCGTGACAGCGGAAATGTACGCTATGAACACACAGGCCGTCCAGAACGATACGGCACGCAAGAAGCCGAGGATCTGCGACATATACCGCCTGTATGACAGGAAGTGCCGACAGTCCGGGGTGATGGATTTCGATGATATCCTGCTCAATATGAACATTTTGCTGAGAGACCATCCGGAAGCCGCCGACGCCATTTCGGCCAAGTTCGACTTCATCATGGTGGACGAGTATCAGGATACCAATTATTCGCAGTATGTCATTCTGAAGAAATTGAGTGCGAGACATCACAACATCTGCGTCGTAGGCGATGATTCCCAGTCGATTTATGCATTCCGCGGAGCCAAGATCGAAAATATCCTGAATTTCAGGAAGGACTATCCGGACAACAGGATTTTCCGTCTCGAACAGAACTACCGCTCCACTCAGACCATCGTGAATGCAGCCAATTCGCTGATAGCCAAGAATCAGTCGAGGATTCCCAAAACATGCTATTCAAGAGGTGACGAGGGGGAGAAAATAAAATTGATAAAGGCCTATACGGCCGAAGAGGAGGCTTTGCTCATAACTTCCTCCATAATTTCACGGTTAAGGTCGGAGTCGGCGGAATACAGGGACTTCGCCATCCTGTACAGGACAAATTCCCAGTCACGCGCCATAGAGGAGGCTTTGAGAAGGCGGAACATACCTTATATTATATACTCGGGCAATTCGTTTTTCGACAGGGCCGAGGTCAAGGATGTGATGGCCTATTTCAAATTGACGGCCAATGTCGACGACGACGAGTCTTTCAAAAGGATAGTCAACAAGCCCGCAAGGGGAATAGGCGATACGTCGCTGTCCGTTCTGGCCAATGCGGCGCAGATCAAGGGAACGACACTTTTCAGGGCGGCTTGTTCCGATGATTTGGAGAGTTTCGGACTGAAACCGGCGGCAATATCGAAAATCAGGGCATTCTGCGACATGATTCTCGGATTTTCACGTCAGCTGCCAGTCACCGATGCCGGGGAACTGTCGGCGAAGATAGCCGTGGAAAGCGGGATTTTCGGGATGTACAAGGAGGACAACAGCATTGAAGGCCAGTCCAAGGCAGGGAACGTGGAGGAACTGCTGAACAGCGTGAAGACCTTTGTCGAGGACAGGCAGAACAGTTATGCGGAGGAAATGGCTGTGGACATGCCTGACGGGACGGTAATTTCGGTATCCGATCTTCCTGTGGTGACATTGGGCGAATTCCTTGAAGATATTTCCCTTCTGAGCGCTGTCGATATGGGCGATGATGAGGACGGGGACAACAAGGTCGCCCTCATGACAGTGCATTCGTCCAAAGGTCTTGAATTTCCGTACGTGTATGTGGCCGGAATGGAGGAAAACCTTTTCCCTTCAGGAGGAATGCTGGCTTCCGAAAGCGACATAGAGGAGGAAAGGAGGCTGTTCTATGTCGCCGTGACAAGGGCGGAAAAGGCTGTGTGCCTGTCTTTTGCCGCCACGAGGATGAGGAACGGGAAGACAGAATCCAATTCCCCGAGCCGTTTTATTCGGGAAATCGACAGGCAGTATATATACAACCCATTGGAAGACAGTTCTTCGGACTCTTATGACAGGGGTGAGATTTTCAGGAGCGGCATAGGCAGTACCGGTCGGGAACTGTCACGCCGCGGGTCAGGTTACGACCGTCAGAGACCGTCGGTTTCGCATTCTCCGGCCTTTGCTCCGGTTTCCGCTTCGGGTGTGCGCAGGGTGGAGAGGAGTTTTCGGGATGCTTCTTCACGTCCTGTGGCTCCGGATCCGGATTTCATCCCGTCATCCGTATTGGACATGAAGGCCGGCCAGCGGGTCGAGCACAACCGTTTCGGAAAGGGCGTGATAAAGGAAATTACCGGAAGCAGCACCGATCTCAAGGCAAGGATTCTCTTCGATGACCACGGAGAGAAGATTCTTCTGCTCAAATACGCCAAAATCCGCATCCTGTCATCCTGACCGAGCGAAGCGAGCGGAAGGATCTGGCGGTAGCAAAACCGTCGAAAAAAGAAAAACATTTTCAGCTTTTTCTTTTTTCGACATTCCGTTGCTTGCATTATTCCTATTTTTGTCCATGTCCGTTATCCGTAAGCCTACGGATTGTCGGATGAATGTTCAATAAAAAAGGAGTAAGATATGAGGAGTTTCGGATTTTTTGCCGCTTTGACTGCGGTTTTCATGTTTTCATTTTTGTTTTCAGCCTGCGAAAAAGGCCCCGGTGATGATCCCGAAGCCGGGAAAGGCCGGTTGAGGCTGAAATTCTATGCCAATCCGTCGGAAGTGTCCAAGGTATCCATGGAACTTCCTGACACCAACGATTTTCTGCTTACGATCAGGAAAGAGAACGGTGACATCGTTTTCGACGGACTTTACTGCGATGCGGAAGAAGAGTTTTCTTTGGACGCCGGCAGTTATCACGTTTACGTGAGGTCGTCCGATTTCGAGGTGCCGGCATTCTCCGAACCTCAGTTCGGAGACGAGCAGTGCACTGTCGTGCCTGCCGGAGGAGATGCCTCCGTGCATCTCCAATGCCGGCAAATCAATTCCGGCGTAAGACTCGATGTTTCTCCCGATTTCCTGACGGAATATCCGGGAGGCGTGCTGTTCCTGCAATCGGATGCGGGACGGCTGATGTATGCCTACACGGAGAAAAGAATCGCATATTTCAAGCCCGGAAGCGTGTCTCTCGTCATGATGAACGAGGGAAAGGAGAATGTATTGCTGACGAGGGTGTTGGCAGCTCAGGAGGTGATGACTCTCAGGGTAGCCGTCTCACATAGCGACAGGGCTGAGAAAGGGATTTCAATCAGTCTTGACACCACGAGAATATGGCTTGACGAGTCTTTCGTCATCGGAGGGGAGGACAACAAGGGTGCCGCCCATGACAATGCCCTGACCGTAAGTCAGGCAAAGGCAAGCATAGGGATGAAGGACGTCTGGGTGAACGGATTCATCGTAGGCGGAGACCTTACATCGTCGTCGGCTTCTTTCAATCCGCCGTTCGAATCAGCCACCAATCTGATCATTGCCGCACGCAAATCGGTATCGTCAAGGGAGAGCTGTATCGCAGTACAATTGCCATCAGGCGACGTGAGGGACATGCTCAATCTCGCCGAACATCCGGAAATGCTCGGCCGGGAAGTGTGTCTGAACGGAGATATAGTCGAGTCGTATTTCGGACTTGTGGGGCTTAAAAACGTTTCCGATTACGTATTGAAATAAATTCGGCCTATGGGAAAGTCGCTAATCGTCATGACGGCAATCATTGCTGTCATGGCATCATGCACCCTGCGGGAACTGACGGAAGTGTCCGGAATGAATGAAACCGTGAAAGTGGACTTCATTATCGGTAGCCCGGTTTCCAAAGGCGTAGTGGAGGGAATGCTTGCGGAAAAAGCCGGAATATCCGACCTGAAGATAGCTGTATATGATGAAGGCGGACTGCTGTTTCATGAAGAATATTATGAAACGGCAGGGACGGGGACATTCTCCGCGGAACTGTATCATGGCTGCAGATACACGGCCTTCGTCATGGCTAATGCCGGAAATGAAGATGTGCCGCTGACAATGGAAGAAATGAGAAGCCATGTTTATGAAATCGGGGATATCACAGGGTTGGTAAGGGACGGTATGCTTCCGATGTCGGCCGAATTTGAAATAGATACGGCGGAGAAGACAGAGTATGCCGTATCCCTGAAAAGCCTTGCGGCGGAAATTTCGCTGAGATTCGAATGTCCAAAGGACCTCGCCATAGAGCTGCAGTCGGTGCAGTTCAGGTCGGTCCCTATGACAATAACCCCTTTCAGCCCCAATACGGCTCCGGTCAGGAGGGCGGACGGTGACAGCGATGCTGTAGGGGAGTGTCTGAAACTGCATGACGGCGAGGCCGTCGCCTTTCTTGTGCCGGAAGACATGTCAAGTGCCAACGTACTTCCACCAGACTCTTCCGAACCGCCGTCCCCATGGACGGATTTTCCTGAAAATATCCCTTACATGGAAATAACCGGGAAAATTGTCAATACTGCAGGGCTGAAAACGGCTGATATAGAATACAGGATACTGCTGGACTATAAGATAGAGAGGAACAAGAGGTATGACGTGACATTTTCCGTCACGGAAGCCGGGATTTTCGAAGTATCGTATCGTGTAGACGTGAAAAATGCGGAATTGGACTTGGAAACGGACAGGTTGGACCTCTTTGTCGGAAAATATGAATTGCTGTACTGCAAGGTCATGAATTATGATGTCCTTGAATACACTGTGGCTGATCCGTCCGTAGCCGCTGTGGATCTGCTCGGAGGTGTCTACGGTCTGAGGAGAGGGACAACAACGGTCACGGTATATTCCCCGGTATTGGATGCCGAAGCCGTGTGCGAGGTGACGGTCAGGGATCCTACGGATGATTATGTCTCACTCGGTGAACTGAAGAATCTTTTCGTCGCCCAGACGGTGGATATCCCGTTCAATGCCACCTTCGGAGGAGATCTGACCATTACCGTCAATACAGGTGGGGGTCCTGAAGAACTATATATGGATTTGAGAGGGGGAGATGACATAAGAAGTGCTGAGAATGAATACGTAAGGATAGATTATGACCCTGTCGGATACTTCGGGACGGGAAAGAAATCAATCCGTCTCACCTTGATTAAACGCTGTGCTTTCGATATGGAGATAGAGTCGGTTTCAGGCAAGAAGGTGGCACGCAGCGGACAGGCGGATATACCGGAAATCGAGGTCCTGCTTGACAGGACTTCCCTGAAAGAAGACGAATATACCGCATTTTCCGCCGTCATGAGTGACGGAGCCGGAGGCACTCTGACCAAAGAGGATTTCAATGCCGTCCTGTATGAACGCTGCTATGGCGATGTTGAAGTCTCGATAGCGGACAATTCGGTGGCGGATGTCTGGGAATACGATCCGGATACGGGTGAAGGCATGATTGCAGCCCTGTCTGCGGGAACTTCCGGTCAGGGCAAGACCGTCAATGTCTCTGCATCGTATTCAGGGACCGTCGGATATAAAGATCCCGATGCAGCCGTCCTGTCGGTGCATCCCGTATTCGGAGAAGTGCCGTCCGACCTCGGTATCGTGGAAAACAGGGTATTCCTGACATATAACGGCAAGTACAACAAATCCTTTACCTCTTTCGCCGATGCGGAGGACCTTCCGGAAAGCGAAATAAGGCTGAGGCATCTGCAGTGGGACAGGGTATGGGAGAACGGCACGGATGCGCCGAGTACGGAACTGAGGGTACATAATATAAACGCCGGCACAGAGCGGACCCTGACTTTGGAATTCGGCATAGACGGATCAGGACCTTATGCAGTGCGCTTCGTGAGGACGAATCCGCTCACCGGTCGGGAATATTATCGGGAGGTGAAAATGGATGTATGCCTCATGTTGGAGTGCGGACCTTATGTCGAATGGGACGAGGGCTCGATGTTCGAGTGCAATGTGCGGATGATATGGAATCTGCACCCGACGTCTTCGTCTTCTGAATTGGTGGCTGCATTCCCGCAGTCTTCCTCCGATAAATACATAAGGCTTTCCTATACCGGAGATCCTACACCTTCGCCAAGCGCTGCGCCGATGAGAAACTATGCTATCGGGGACTTTATCCGCGACTGGGTTCCGCAGCGGACTTTCGCCGAGCTTTCAATGGCCAATCCGGATGCCCGCGCCTGCGAAGTGTTCAGATGGGGCATTCTCGGGCCGTATGATGCGGAACTGTATGATCCGTTCAAAGACAGGAATGCACCTGACCGCACGTATTATTATACAGACAGGGAATTTGCGGAAGCGTATTACGACGGGAAACCGTATCTGTTCGGAGTGACGTTACACAACAGTGGAGGAGCGCTGTTGAAATCGCTCCTCCACTGTTGCAGTTGGGCATCCCATTACCCTTCCGGCTACGACTCCGACCTCTATGGCCGCTATCGTTATTGACAGGATTAAAATGTATCGTTAAAAAATAAACGTATTCTGAAGCCAGAACATGAGAATACCTGCCAGATATCCGATCAGGGCGAGTCCTGAAATATGCTTGAGATACCATCCGAAGGATATTTTCTCTATGCCCATGACCACGACGCCTGCAGAGGAACCGATTATGAGTATGCTTCCGCCTACTCCGGCGCAATATGCAAGCAGTGACCAGAACGTACCGTCCACTCCGTATGTGGCGAGTTGGGAAACGGCTTCTGCCGAACCTGCCACTGCCGCCATGGTGTCAGGCGTAGCTATGTCATACATACCCATGCAACTTGCCACGAGAGGTACGTTGTCTATGACTGCGGACAGGAGGCCTATTATGCCTGTGACAAGGTATGGATTGCCGTCGAATGTCCGGTCAAGGAGTTCGCCGAGACTTTTCAGTACTCCGGTCTGGCTCAATGCGCTCACGGCCGTGAGTATGCCGAGGAAAAAGAGTATCGTGCTCAGATCTATCTTATGGAGCAGCTTGCTCACGTCAGGCAAGGTGGCAAAATCGACTTTCCTGTATCTCTTCTGATGGAAGATGAGCTCCGTGACTATCCACAGGATCGAGAGGACGAGCATGATACCCATGAATGGAGGAAGTCCGGTGAGAGCTCTGAAGACAGGGACCAAAAGCAGTCCGCCTACTCCGATAAAGAGTACGCTGAGCTTTGCGCCTCTGCTCAGTTCGCTTTCGGAATTTTCTGCCTGCACCTCATCTTCAGGGACGGTAATTTCGCCTTTCAGGGTGAAGTGCAGTATGAGTGCCGGGACGAGTACTGAAATGATTGACGGCAGGAACGCTTCCTTGATGATTCCGAGGGATGAAACATTGCCTTTTACCCAAAGCATTATGGTCGTGACGTCTCCGATAGGGGAGAACGCTCCGCCCGCATTGGCTGCGAGGATTACCATGGCCGCCATTTTCAGTTTGTCGGAAGTTCCGGATATGAGTTTGTTCAGGACCATGACCATCACTATGGCTGTGGTCATGTTGTCAAGCACGGCTGAAAGGAAGAAGGTCACTACGGTGATTTTCCATAAAAGTCCCCGTTTGGTCTTGGCCTTGAGCCTTTCCTTGACGAAATTGAAGCCTCCGTTGCGGTCGACGACTTCCACGATGGTCATTGCGCCCATCAGGAAAAGGATGATTTCGCAAGTTTCGGCAAGAGAACTTGAAAACCCCGCTGTGCCTTCAGGAGTAATTCCGAAGCCGATATTGTATATGCTCCAGCAGAGGACGGCCATGAACAACGCTATGGCCGATTTGTTCAGTTTGGTTACGCTTTCCAATGTGATGAAAACGTATCCTATCACGAATACTGCGATAATTAATGCTGTTGTCATGTATGATTTTTTTAGTTTGTCGGTCGCCCGTTAAGCAAAAAAGATGCCGCATGAGCGGCATCTTTTTGCTTGGCGATATTGTTACTGTTCGTCAGGTCCCTGATTGTCAGGCCCGTTCTGCGGTCCTTGCGGTCCGTTCTGATAAGGTCCCTGAGGTCCGGACTGTCCTCCCTGAGCTGCTTTGGCCATGTCTTCCGATGCGGCATGCCATGCGGCTTCAAGTTCGGAATTGTATTTGTCTATATCGCTGATGTTCTGATTCTTGACAGCTTCCTTCAGGTTGTTGAGAGCTGATTCGATAGCGGACTTCTTGTCTGCAGGAATCTTGTCTCCGTATTCCTTGAGGTTCTTTTCCGTCTGGAAGCAGAGGGCATCGGCGTTGTTGATCTTGTCGACTCTCTCCCTTTCGGCGTTGTCGGCTGCCTCGTTGGCCTTGGCTTCGTCACGCATCCTTTTGATTTCATCCTCGCTCAGTCCGGAAGACGCTTCGATTCTGATATTCTGTTCCTTGCCGGTAGCCTTATCCTTTGCGGATACGTTGAGGATACCGTTGGCATCAATGTCGAAGGTGACTTCTATCTGAGGGATTCCCCTTGGAGCCGGTGCGATACCGTCGAGGTGGAACTTGCCGA
Source organism: uncultured Bacteroidales bacterium (assembly GCA_944323245.1). GTDB lineage: Bacteria > Bacteroidota > Bacteroidia > Bacteroidales > UBA932 > Cryptobacteroides. The sequence goes on along the minus strand of CALURT010000002.1, from coordinate 84,700 downwards.
TTTCCTTGTTGTCTTTGGCCATTGGCCTTTCTCCCTGAAGTACATGGATTTCAACTGACGGCTGATTGTCCGCTGCCGTAGAGAATATCTGCGACTTCCTTGTAGGGACGGTGGTGTTGGCGTCGATAAGTTTCGTCATTACTCCGCCGAGGGTCTCGATACCGAGAGAAAGCGGCGTCACGTCAAGCAGAAGCACGTCCTTGACATCTCCGGCAAGTACACCGCCCTGAATTGCGGCTCCGATGGCTACGACTTCATCCGGATTGACGCTCTTGTTAGGAGCTTTTCCGAAGAATTTCTCCACGATTGCCTGAATTGCAGGAATACGGGTGGAACCTCCCACGAGCAATACTTCGTCTATGTCGGAAGCGGAATAGCCTGCGTCTGCAAGAGCCTTGCGGCACGGTTCGATGGTCCTTTGGATAAGACTGTCGGCAAGCTGCTCGAACTTTGCACGGGTCAGGGTCTTAACAAGGTGTTTAGGAATACCGTCGACCGGCATGATGTACGGCAGGTTGATTTCCGTAGAAGTCTGGCTTGAAAGTTCGATTTTCGCCTTTTCGGCAGCTTCTTTCAGCCTCTGGAGGGCCATAGGGTCTTTCTTCAGGTCGATTCCGCCGTTTTCTGCGGCAAATTCCGATGCCAACCAGTCTATGATGACCTGGTCGAAATCATCTCCTCCGAGGTGGGTGTCACCGTTGGTGGATTTCACTTCGAATACGCCGTCGCCGAGTTCCATGATGGAAATATCGAATGTACCGCCACCGAGGTCATAGACGGCTATCTTCATGTCCTTGTTTTTCTTGTCAAGACCGTATGCAAGGGCTGCTGCGGTCGGCTCGTTGATGATACGTTTCACATCGAGACCTGCGATTTTTCCGGCTTCCTTCGTGGCTTGTCTCTGCGAATCCGAGAAGTATGCAGGAACAGTGATGACGGCTTCCGTAACATCTTGTCTCAAATATTCTTCCGCTGTTTTCTTCATTTTCTGAAGAATCATGGCGGAGATTTCCTGCGGAGTGTAGAGTCTGCCGTCAATGTCAACTCTCGGCGTATTGTTTTCGCCGCGGACTACCTTGTACGGCATCCTTTCGACTTCCTTGGTCACCTGATCGTAAGTCTCACCCATGAATCTCTTGATGGAGAATACGGTTTTGTGAGGATTGGTGATGGCCTGTCTTTTGGCCGGGTTGCCTATTTTCCTTTCGCCGCCGTCGGTAAACGCAACTACTGACGGAGTGGTCCTCTGGCCTTCGTTGTTTATGATTACCGTAGGCTCGTTACCTTCCATGACTGCCACGCATGAATTCGTGGTTCCCAAGTCAATACCAATGATTTTTCCCATAATATATGTTCTCCTTTTTATTTATTATCGTTTGTTTCTGCGGACAGGCTTCAGCCGTGTCCCGTCTTCCGTGCCGCCTCTTTTCAAGGTCTTCGGAAAGACGACTGCCATATATCCAATCCTGTGCCATTGGCTTTTTCCTGTAAAAACGTGTCAAAATGTCATGTCTGCCGGAAAAGAAGTGTCAGTCATGGGAATTTCACCGTGGCAGCCGGCAGCAGCCTTCACAGGCGTTTGCAGATTTTTTATTTTGATGCTTGAAATATGAAAACTTGGTTTATCTTTGTCATGATAATGCGTTGAAGAGATGGATGACAGTATTGTTCGTAAAGCGTACAGGAAATTGACGGAAGAGGAATATGAAGATGCCGGGAGCAGGATTTTGTATGAGGACAATCATCTTCTGATAGTGAACAAGAAGGTGGGGGAGATAGTGCAGGGAGACAAGACGAATGACGAGACCTTAGTGGATTTGTATAAGGCATTTATAGCCATGAGGGACGCCAAGACGGGGCATGTTTTTCTCGGTGTCCCGCACCGTCTCGACAGGCCGGTCAGCGGCGCCGTGATCCTTTCCAAGACGTCAAAGGCGCTCGAAAGGATGAACGCGATGTTCCGAAACGGGGAGGTCCGCAAGACATATTGGGCATTGGTATGCGAGGAACCGCAGCCGCCGGAAGCGATGCTGGAGGGGTATATTGTCAGGAATGAGGCCCGGAACAAGTCGTACATGTTCCATGGAAATGTTTCGGAACGGAAGGATGCGAAACTTGCGAAACTGAAATATTTTCTCCTCGGAAAGACTGACAGGTACTGGCTCGTGGAGGTCGCCCTTCTGACAGGAAGGCATCATCAGATACGCTGCCAGCTTGCCGACAAGGGCATGGTAATAAAAGGCGACCTGAAATACGGGGCTGACAGGTCCAATCCTGACGGAGGGATTTGCCTGCATGCACGGAGGATAGTCTTCGTCCACCCTGTCAAAAAGATAGAATTGGATATCGAAGCGCCGCTGCCTGCTTCGTGGAAAGGAATACAACCATATTTATAATATTTAAACACTAAATGATTATGAAAAAGATTTTAGGATTGGTATCTGCGTCGATCATGGCATTGGCGCTCTTTGCCTCTTGCTGCAATTCGGACGGCATCATCCGTACCGAAGTCCCTGCTCGTCCTGCAGGTCAGGAAAGCATGCTTCAGTTCGCAGCCCCTGCGATTGATACAGTGCACATAGGCTTTATCGGACTCGGGGCGAGGGGTACAGGAGCTGTGGAGAGATATTGCTTCATAGACGGAGTCAAGGTCGTGGCACTGTGCGATATCCTTCAGGAAAACACCGAGAAGAACGCTGAAATTCTCAAGAACCACAACATGCCTGAGGCACAGCAGTATTACGGCGACGACCAGGTATGGAAACAGGTCTGCGAAAGGGATGACATAGACCTGATTTACATCGCCACCAACTGGCAGGCCCATGCGGAAATCGCAAAATATGCGATGGAATGCGGAAAGCATGTTGCCATCGAAGTCCCTGCAGCCCTTACCCTCGATGAAATCTGGGATCTGATAAACACTTCGGAGAGAACAAGGAAACATTGCATGCAGCTCGAAAACTGCGTTTACGACTTCTTCGAGCTTACCACCCTCAACATGGCACAGCAAGGGCTTTTCGGTGAAATCCTGCACGGAGAAGGCGCTTATATCCACAATCTGACCGATTATTGGGACGGCTACTGGAACGACTGGCGTCTTACCTACAACAGAGATCACAGGGGAGACGTATATCCTACCCACGGTATAGGCCCTGTATGCCAGGCCATGGACATCCACAGAGGAGACAAGATGAACGTTCTCGTTTCCATGGACACCAAATCCGTCTGCGGACGTGAATATTACGAACAGCACAGGAACAACGGCCAGCCGGCCCCTGAGTTCAAGAACGGCGACCACACCATGACAATGATAAGCACTGAAAAGGGCAAGACCATAATGATCCAGCACGATGTGGTGACACCTCGTCCTTACAACAGGCTGTACCAGCTGACAGGAACCAAGGGCTTTGCCAACAAGTATCCGATCGAGGGCTATATGATCGATATCGAAACGGCTTCCAAGCATCAGGAAACGGCTGCTTCCGAAGGCGTCAGCGCACAGATCGGGCTTGACGAACTTTTCGCACACGATTTCGTGCCTGAGGATGTCAAGAATGCACTCATGGAACAGTACAAGCATCCTATCCAGAAGGAACTTGAAGATATCGCCAGGAAAGTCGGAGGACACGGCGGAATGGACTTCATCATGGATTACAGGCTTATCTACTGCCTGCGCAACGGTCTTCCTCTCGACATGGACGTATATGACCTCGCAGAATGGTGCTGCGTATCCGAACTCTCGGCAATTTCAATCGAGAACGGAAACGCACCTGTCGAAGTGCCTGACTTCACAAGAGGCGAGTGGAACAAGGTCAACGGTTACAAACACGCTTTCAAGGACGGGGCCAAGTAGAGTACGGATGTTTTGAAAGACAGGAATTGTAGTACCGGCGGTCTCCGGTGACTTCATCGGAGAGCCAGCCGGGCCTTGAAAAGGATTCGTCCCTGTTTTCGAGTTCTATTTCGGCCACTGTGAGTCCGGCGTTGTCTTTCAGAAACTCGTCCACTTCGAAAGTCTTCCCTTCGAAAGGAACGATATGACGGATTTTTTCTATCAGTCCGTCCTGACATAGCGGCAGAAGATCCTTTGCATCTTCCGCCGCTATTTCTATTTCCCATTCCAATCGGCTGATGCCGTCGGCTGACGGGCCCTTGACTGTCAGGTACGCCCTGTCGTCGGCTATCCTTACGCGGACAGTCCTTCCGTTTTCCTTACAGACATATCCCTGTATGATTCTGTGGGATGAGACTGCCATGTCTTTGTATGAGCTGTCCTTTACGAGGAACTTGCGCTCCGTTTCGATATTGAGCATTTTATCAGATATGTTATAGCATAACGTCATTCATGTCTTCTCCCGAGGCGAGTCCTTCACGTATTTCCGTGGAGGAGACATCCACGGTCGGAGCGTCTGCCAACGTTATCCTGTATTTCCCGCTTTCGGCCATGAGTCCGTCGCATATCCGTTTCATGTCATATCCTTTGCGGGGGTAGACGAGCACTCCGTATTCGGACAGGATGCGGCGGTAGTCTTTCCACATGTGCATCCTGTCGAGGTTGTCCGCCCCGATGACAAGGGTAAACTCGTTGTCCGGCTCCCTGCGTTTCAGTGCGTCCAATGTATTTATGGTATATTGCGGGGCCGGCATTCCGATTTCGATGTCGTCGACCTTTGCCTTGAGTCCGTAGGCGGATACGGCCTTTTTCGCCGCCTCGGTCCTTTTGATTCCGTCAGGGTCGTCGCATGGGCCCTTGAGCGGGTTCTGCGGAGATACTATAAGGTAAACTTCATCGAAATCCATTTTCCCGGTCAGATATTCGATGATGGCCTTGTGGCCGATGTGCAGGGGATTGAACGACCCCGAGTAAACGGCGATTTTCATCTTGCGATGAATTCTCCGACGATGATATCGGCTTCCTTCAGTGCGCTTTCAAGATCGTCGTTTATCAGAATATGGTCGAATCTGTCGGCATACGTCATTTCTTCCGCCGCCTTGGCAACCCTTTTTTCTATCGCTTCGGGGCTGTCTGTGCCTCTGTGTATCAGTCGGGAACGCAGTTCCTCTATGGAAGGAGCCTGTATGAAAATGGAGAAAGCCTTGTCTCCGAATATCCTTTTGAGGTTCACGCCGCCCTTGACGTCAATGTCGAAGACTATGACATGCCCCTTGTCCCAGATCCTCCGGACTTCCGATTTCAATGTGCCGTAAAAGGAGCCGGGATACACTTCTTCATACTCGACGAAACTGTCTTCCTCGATTTTCTTCCGGAATTCCTCTACGGGGAAAAAATAATATTCCTTTCCGTTCACTTCCGTTCCTCTCGGGGATCTCGACGTGGCGGATATTGAAAATTCCAGTTCCGGATAACGTCCGAGGATATGGTTCACAATGGTGCTTTTGCCTGCTCCGGAGGGAGCAGAGAAAATTATTACCTTGTTGCTCATGGTTCATCTTGCATTTACGGTCTGCAAAAGTACTAAAATTGTCGTTCTTTTCCTCGCCGATTTGTATTCTTCTCCAAAAATGATTATTTTTGCGAAGTTTGTGAAGAGAATATCTTTTAATATATAAAGGTTATGGTATCATACAAAACAATCGGTCTTGTAAACACCAAGGAAATGTTTGCAAAGGCCATTAACGGCGGGTACGCAATCCCTGCTTTCAACTTTAACAACATGGAGCAGCTTCAGGCCATCATCCAGGCTGCTGCCGAGACCAAATCACCGGTCATCCTCCAGGTTTCCAAGGGTGCACGCAACTATGCGAACCAGACCCTTCTCCGTTACATGGCGGAAGGCGCTGTGGAATATGCCAAGGAACTCGGATGGGCCAATCCTCAGATTGTGCTTCACCTCGATCATGGCGATTCGTTCGAGCTCTGCAAGAGCTGCGTTGACCTCGGATTTTCGTCCGTAATGATCGACGGTTCTCACCTCCCGTATGACGAGAACGTGGCCCTGACCAAAAAGGTTGTGGAATACGCCCATCAGTACGACGTGACTGTGGAAGGCGAGCTCGGAGTGCTTGCCGGAGTAGAGGATGAGGTTCAGGCTGAACACCATACATACACAAAGCCGGAAGAAGTGGTTGACTTCACCAGCAAGACCGGCTGCGATTCACTCGCAATCTCCATCGGAACTTCACACGGAGCATACAAATTCAAACCGGAGCAGTGTACGCTTGATCCGAAGACAGGCCGTCTCGTGCCTCCGCCACTCGCATTCGACGTTCTTGACGGCGTGATGAAGGAGCTCCCGGGATTCCCTATCGTACTTCACGGTTCGTCTTCAGTGCCGCAGGAGTATGTGGACATGATCAACAAATACGGCGGAAACCTCGAAGCGGCTATCGGTATTCCTGAGGAAGAACTCAGAAAAGCTGCAAAATCCGCTGTCTGCAAGATCAACATCGACTCGGATTCACGTCTGGCAATGACTGCTGCCATCCGCAAGGTGTTCGCAGAAAAACCGGCAGAATTCGACCCTCGCAAATACCTCGGTCCTGCACGTGACGAGATGAAGAAACTTTACATTCACAAGATCATCAACGTGCTCGGCTCAGACGGCAAGGCAGAATAATAGAAATGAAGTGACCCAAAAGGAAGAACTTTAAGCGTAACGCAGAAGGTCACCTTTTGAGTTTTTTCATAGTTAAAATAGTATTAGTTATTTATTAGAGAAGGCAGTCCGAAGTGATTTCGTACTGCCTTTTTTATTTCCCCGATTTTTTGTAGATTCGCATCCGATATACCGCATGTGAAACTGCAAAATTTCCGGACATGTATAAATTGGCATATATCTTTTCGGCTGTCATGTTGCTGGCGGCCATGTTTTCGCCCATTTCCGCTTCCGCTGCACAGGACGAATGGCAGAATCCCAATGTGAATGAGGTGAACCGCGCTCCGATGCACTCCTTTTATTTTGCTTATCCGTCCTATGAGGAGGCCCTTGGAGGGGATATGACGTCATCATCCAATTATTTGTCCCTCAACGGCAAATGGAAATTCAATTTCGTGGAGCATGCCGACGAAAGGCCGATGGATTTCTATAATGAGGATTTCAACGACAAAGGCTGGGCGGACATGCCTGTCCCCGGAGTATGGGAACTCAACGGTTACGGTGATCCGTTGTACCTCAATATAGGCTATGCATGGAGAAACCAGTATGAAAACAATCCTCCGATAGTTCCTGTCATAAACAATCACGTGGGTTCCTACCGTAAGGTCGTGGAAATACCTTCCGACTGGAAGGGCAAGGATATTTTCGCCCATTTCGGTTCGGTGACCTCCAATATCTATCTGTGGATCAACGGGGAGTTTGTCGGATACAGCGAAGACAGCAAATTGGAAGCGGAGTTCGATGTCACTGAATATCTCAAGCCGGGAAAGAACCTTTTCGCATTTCAGGTTTTCAGGTGGTGCGACGGTACTTACCTTGAGGATCAGGACTTTTTCAGGTTTTCCGGAGTCGGCAGGGACTGCTATCTTTATGCAAGGGAGAAAAGCAGGATAAACGATATAAGGATTACCCCGGATCTTGATGAAAACTATGAAAACGGAACGTTGAGGATAGATTATGATGTTACAGGAAAATGTGATGTGGTGCTGAGTCTCAGGAATGCCGAGGGATTCGTCGTGGACGAGGGCAATACTTCAGGCCCGGGAACGCATACTGTGACATTCGATGTGGAGAATGTACGGAAATGGACAGCCGAGATTCCGTATCTGTACACCCTGACTGCGACGACCGTGTCGGGAGACAGGACTTTGGAAGTCATCAATCTGAATGCCGGTTTCAGGAAAATCGAAATGAAGGACGGACAGGTGCTCGTAAACGGGCAGCCGGTCCTTTTCAAGGGTGCAAACAGACATGAAATGGACCCTGACGGAGGTTATGTGGTGTCGAAGGAAAGGATGCTTCAGGATGTACTGAGAATGAAGCAGTTGAATATAAATGCAGTAAGGACATGTCATTATCCTGATGACAATTACTGGTACGAACTCTGTGACAGGTACGGTCTTTACATGGTGGCGGAAGCCAATATCGAATCACACGGAATGGGCTACGGGAAAGGCACTCTCGGGGATGACCCGCGGTACGAGAAGGCCCATTTGGAAAGAAATGAGAGGAATGTCAACAGGAATTACAACCACCCTTCGATAATCTTCTGGTCTCTCGGCAATGAGGCCGGTTTCGGAAGGAATTTCGAGAAATGCTACGAATGGGTCAAAAAGGAAGATCCGACAAGGCCGGTGCAGTATGAAAGGGCGGAACTGAACGATTTTACCGATATTTTCTGCCCGATGTATTACAATTACGAAGACTGTATCGAGTATTGCGAAAGCAATCCTTCAAGGCCTCTCATCCAGTGCGAATATGCCCATGCGATGGGTAATTCCTTAGGAGGATTCAGGGAATACTGGGAGCTCGTGAGAAAATATCCGGCATATCAGGGCGGTTTCATCTGGGATTTCGTGGACCAGTCCTGCCACTGGACCAATGCCGACGGAGTTGAAGTTTACGGTTACGGCGGGGATTTCAACAGGTATGACGCATCCGACAAGAATTTTCAGGACAACGGAATCATCGGCCCTGACAGGCAGTTCAACCCTCACGCATACGAGGTCAGACACATTTACCAGCCGGTATGGACCACGTTGAAAGATGCGGAGAATGGTACGGTTTCCGTGTTCAATGAATATTTTTTCAGGGATTTGTCGGCCTACAGTCTTGACTGGGAACTGATGGCTGACGGCAAGTGTGTCCAGAGCGGTTCGGTGCAGGATCTGGAGGTGGCGCCGCAGCAGACGTCCATTGTGAAGATAGGGTGGGACCCGTCCCTTGCCTCGGACTGCGGAGAATCTTTCCTGAACGTGTATTTCCGGTTGAAAAAGACGGAGCAGCTTCTTCCGGCCGGCCATACGGTGGCATACAACCAGCTGCAACTCAAGGAGTATGAGTATCCGTCCCTCGAAATGGCCAACCGTGCAGGCTCAAATCAGAAAGTTGTCGGACCGGAAATATTGGACAATGACAAGGGCTATGTGATAGTCCGCGGAGAGGATTTTGTCGTGGATTTCAGCCGTACTACCGGATTTATCACATATTTTGAGGTCGGAGGCCGGCCGATGATAGAACCGGGTTCCGACATAAGGCCGAATTTCTGGAGAGCGCCTACCGACAATGATTTCGGCGCCAATCTGCAGAAGAAATACGCGATATGGAAGAGCCCGAATTTCAGGCTCGGTTCTCTCGATGCGGTTATGAAGGGCGGCATGGCGGAAGTGACTGCGGAATATCGCATATCGGAGACCCAGACAGCATTGAAAATGACATATCTGATTAACAATGCAGGGGAAATCCGGGTGACGCAGACCATGACGGCAGGACCTTCCACGGAAATCCCGAACATGTTCCGTTTCGGGGTAAGGTTCAGGATGCCTGTGGATTATGACATAGTGGAGTATTATGGATATGGCCCGTTCGAGAATTATGCCGACAGACATAGTGCGGCGATGGTCGGACTTTACCGTCAGAGCGTTGAGGACCAGTTTTATCCGTATATCAGGCCTCAGGAGACAGGGACGAAGTCCGGTCTCAGGTGGTGGACGCTTGTGGACAGGAGCAGCAGCGGACTGAAGTTCTACTGCGATGTTCCGTTCTCCGCTTCGGCATTGAACTACAGTATCGAATCTTTGGATGACGGTCCGGAAAAGGATCAGAGACATTCTCCTGAAGTGCCGGTAGCCGACTATACGGAAGTCTGCATAGACAAGGTACAGATGGGTCTCGGCTGCGTGGACAGCTGGGGCGCACTTCCTCGGGAGGAATATATGGTTCCGTACGGGAATTATGAATTTTCGTTCATCATTTCCCCGGTCTCGCACGTTTATTCATACTGATGCGGGAGGCGAAGTATTTCCACAGAGGGGCTGCCATGAGCGACTGACGGATCTTGTCGTTCTGCAGGAGGGCGAAAACTTCATCTTCTGTCAGAAGCCGCACCTCAAGGTCTTCCGTGGCATCAAGATGACGGGAAGTTGTCTGTCTGACACCTTCGGCGAGGAAGCAGTGGGTGATGTTGTCCGTAGTGCTGCAGTTACCCGAAACTGTCATGACAAGCGACCATTCGCCACCCTCGTATCCGGTCTCTTCGGCCAATTCCCTTTTTGCGGCTTCCAACGGGGTTTCGCCCTCTTCGATGACCCCGGCGGGAATTTCGTAGCATGTCTTGCCGAGCCCGTGGCGGAACTGTCTTTCCATGACGAACCTGCCGTCTTCGGTAATGGCAATCACATTGACCCAGTCCGGATATTCGATTACGTAGAATTCGGGATTTATCCTGCCGTCAGGCAGTCTTACCTGATCTCTCCTTACCGTGAGCCATGGTCTTCTGAACAGGTATTCGCTCGATATCGTTTCCCATTTTCCGTCTTCGCTGACGGCGTCATCCAAAATGTCAAATTTATCTTTCATGATCAAGGGTTTGTATATGTGGGCACGGAATAAGCAAATATACGCAAAAATATGTTATATTTACGGAAAACAATTTGAATATTCATGTGTAGACTTATAGTGGAAAGCGGTGCGACCAAAACGGACTGGCTGTGCGGCGACATGCATGTGAGGACGAAAGGGATTAATCTTGCCGTAATGTCCGACAATGACATAAGGACAGTCGTGGAGGATGCCGTAGACGCCCTTACGGGTGCGGGACAGGCCGGAGACGTGGAGGAACTCTTCTTTTACGGGGCAGGTATTGTCTCCGAAAAGTCGTCGGAGCGTCTGCGTGCCGTTTTTTCGGAATATTTCCCGGATGCAGCTATGGAATTCGCCTCGGATCTCATGGCGGCTGCAAGAGCCTTGTGGGCTGACAGGCCGGGTGTAGTGGCCATTCTCGGCTCCGGCTCAAACAGCGGGAGCTATGACGGGAAGCGGATAGTGAAGAACGTGAAGCCCGGAGGCTATATCCTCGGAGACGAAGGGGGCGGGGTTTCCGTGGGACGGAGATTTATCGCAGATTTCATCAAGGATCTTCTTCCGCCGTCATTGAGGGATGAGTTCGCAGAGGAATACAGATTGGATTACGAGAAGGTCGTGGATGCCGTGTACAAGGGGCGCAATCCTTCGGGATTCCTTGCCTCGTTCGCACCGTTTGTCGTGCAGAGAGCCGAAAGGAATGAATATGCAAGAAAAATCGTCACGGACAATTTCCGGAATTTCATCGAGAGGGCCCTTTTGGCTTACAGGCGGCCAGGTGAGGACATGGAAGCGGGCGTGACGGGTGCTTTCGGATGTTCCTGCCGGCCGTTGCTGGAAGCCCTCGGGCGGGAGTACGGGATATATTTCGTGAAATTCATAGATTCGCCGATAAAAGTCTTGTCCGGTTACCACGAAAATTATAATTTTGCACCTCCAAAAATTGGGGAGATTTAATGTATGAAAAATGAGTCCGATGAATCGGACAACCGCTGAGGAGCAGCTATGGCTGCGACGGACCTCCCGGCGAGGGAGGTGGCGCAGGGTGGCGCCCCTTAATAAGGGGCTGTCGCTATGGCGACTGGGGATTAGGATGAATCCGGATTTCGGAGAAATCCTTAATGGCAGTTCGACGAATTCCCATGCGCTGAAACAATTAATTCGTCGGGCTGATATTAAAAAATGTATAAAGAGGACTCTTATCCTTCGGAATTGCTGCGGAATGCCGTCGAGTCGATAGGCATGCTGCCGGGAATAGGCAAAAAGGGCGCCTTGCGGCTTGCCCTGTATCTGCTGAAGCAGCCGTCCGAAAACGTAAGGCATTTTACCGATTCGATTTCCAAACTCAGAAATGACGTAAAGTATTGCAGGATATGCAGTATGATTTCGGACAATGACATATGCAGCATCTGCGGTGATTCCAAACGCGACAGGAAGACGGTCTGCGTCGTGGAGAGCGTGAGGGATGTCATGCTCATCGAAAGGACAGGACAGTACAGAGGCGTCTACCATGTCCTTGGAGGAATCATTTCCCCTATCGACGGGGTCGGACCGTCGGACCTGACCATACGGGAACTGAAGGAAAGGGTGGAATCCCTGTGTGCGGAGTCCGAAAATCCCTCTGACGTGGAAGTGATATTGGCATTGAGCGGAGACGTGGAAGGGGAGACCACTTCCTTTTATATATACAGGCAGATAGCGTCGTCTGGAGTGAAAATCTCCACCCTTGCCCGCGGTCTCGGCTTCGGGGACGATCTCGACTATGCGGATGAACTGACCTTGGGCCGCTCCATCATCAACAGACAGATTTTCAAGCCATGACACTATTCGAAATCCTGCTTTTGTCGGCATCGTTGAGCGTCGATTCCTTTGCAGTATCGATGGGCGGCAGCGTTTCTCTCGGCCGTCCGTCTGCCGGAAAGACTCTCAGTGTGGCTGCGGTTTTCGGAACGGTCCAGTCGATGTTCCTGTTTGCAGGCTGGGCTGCAGGATATTCCGTAGTGTCATACATAAGTCCTGCGGCACATGTCCTGGCGTTCGTGATTTTGGCGTATATCGGCGGTTCCATGCTGTTTTCGGCATTCAGAAACGATGAAGGCCGCGGAGTCGACATTGCAGGGACGAAACGGTTGCTTGCGGCGGCCGTGGCTTCAAGCATAGACGCAGCCGCAGTAGGTGTTTCGCTTGCCATGGCGGATACGGATTTCAATACTTCCCTGATTCTGACCCTTGTCCTGCTTGTGGTCACGATGATATTCTCGATAGCCGGAATGCATACCGGTGCGGCCGCAGGAAGAAAATTCGGCCGTCCTGCCAGGATCGCCGGAGGAATAATCCTGATATTGATTGGCTGCAAACCCTTCATTGAACATTTTCTGCACCTGTAAATTTGATATATGGCATAAATTCACTATCTTTGCGCGGATATTGAGGTGTCATCAAACATCAAAGGAGGGCAGGGTATGTTGGAAATCTTCTACAGAGATAAGGGGACCGGTCAGATTTCCGTGTCGCAGTCTGTCGGGGCGTTCGACGGTCTGCGTCTTGAAGATGTACTGTGGATAGATTTGTTCGCTCCGACCGGTGATGAGAAAAGAGGGGCTGAAGACTTCGTGGGCACCGTTATCCAGAGCCGTGCGCAGGCTGAGGAAATCGAAAGTTCCTCCCGTTTTTCCGAATCGGAATCAGCCATCTACGTGAATACCAACTTTCTTATTCCCGGTCCGGAGGAATATTCCATGGAGACCGTATCCTTCATGCTTACGAAAAACATTCTCGTGACCCTGAGGGAGTGCCCGCTCAGGAGTTTTACCGACCTGCAGAGAAGAATCATGGCTTTTCCGAAAATGTATCAGAACGGCTTCATCGTGTTCGGAAGTATCCTTGAACAGAGAATCGACCTCGATGCCGATATGATTGAGCTGATGTCCAAGGAAATAGAGCAGTACAGCAGAAAAGTGAGCCTCGGCGAGGACATAAACGAGGAATTCCTTCTCGACATAAACCAGCTTCAGGAAAATACCATGCTCGTGAGGGAGAACATCGTCGACAAGCAGAGGATAATATCGAGCCTCCTGAAGAGCAACAAATATCCTAAATCCCTTCTTCCGAAACTGAACGTGATGCTGAAAGACATCTCCTCTCTCATCAATCACACCAATTTCGGCTTCGAAAGACTTGAATATCTGCAGAATACCGTAGTGGGTCTTATCAATCTCGAACAGAACAAGATCATGAAGATATTCACCCTCGTGTCCCTGCTTTTCATGCCTCCTACCCTCATTACCGGATTCTACGGCATGAACGTAATCCTTCCGTTGACGGATACCGGCTGGGATGCGGCCATAGTGATTCTTCTCATGCTTGTATCCTTCTCGGTGATACTGCTTATATTCAGAAAAAGAAAAATGTTGTAAAAGTTTTTGAAAATCCGATTATTATGCATAATTTTGCCCGCCTTTGTTCCGAAGACGGGCAATTCTGTTTCCGGAAGGCACATAAAATAATGTCAAACCCACTAAGTTGTTTTTAATTTAACAAAATGGAAGAAAACAAGACAACAGCAGCAGAAGAGACTCCGGTAACGGAGCAGGCTCCTGCAATCGTAGAACCGAAAATGGCGTCCAATGCGTCTGTAGACCCGGACAAATTCGACTGGGATGCCTTCGAAAATGAAGACATCTACGGCGAGGACAAGAAGAAAATCGAGGAGATGTATGACAATACTCTCTCGAAAGTAGTTGAAAACGAAGTAGTTGAAGGTGTTGTTACAGCCATCAGCAAGAGAGAGGTTATCGTGAACATCGGTTACAAGAGCGAAGGTGTCATCATGGCTCCTGAGTTCCGCTACAATCCTGACCTCAAGGTAGGAGACAAGGTGGAAGTTTACGTAGAGACTGCAGAAGACAAGAAAGGCCAGCTCGTACTTTCCCACAAGAAGGCCCGCGCCCTCCGTTCATGGGATATGGTCAACGAGGCCTACAACAACGGCGACATCGTCAAGGGTTACGTCAAGACACGTACGAAGGGCGGTATGATCGTCGATATCTTCGGAATAGAGGCATTCCTCCCGGGATCTCAGATCGACGTGAAACCTATCAGGGACTACGATCAGTATGTTGATACAAATATGGACTTCAAGATTGTCAAGATCAATCAGGAGTTCAAGAATGTCGTCGTTTCCCACAAGGCCCTTATCGAGGCAGAACTCGAGCAGCAGAAGAGCCAGATCATCGGCAAGCTCGAAAAAGGACAGGTGCTCGAAGGTACCGTCAAGAACATTACGAGCTACGGTGTATTCGTGGACCTCGGCGGTGTGGACGGACTTATCCATATCACCGACCTTTCATGGGGCAGAATCAACCATCCAGAGGAAGTCGTTCATCTCGACGAGAAGATCAATGTCGTTATCCTCGACTTCGACGAGTCCAAGAAGAGAATCGCTCTCGGCCTGAAGCAGCTTACTCCGCATCCTTGGTCGGCTCTTGATCCGAACCTCAAGGTAGGAGACAAGGTAAAGGGCAAGGTAGTGCTTATCGCAGACTACGGTGCATTCGTGGAAATCGAACCGGGCGTGGAAGGCCTTATCCATGTATCTGAAATGTCATGGTCTCCGAGACTCCGCATCGCACAGGATTTCCTGAAAGTAGGCGACGAGGTTGAAGCCCAGATCCTTACCTTGGACAGGGACGAGAAGAAGATGTCTCTCGGACTGAAACAGCTTGTGCCTAATCCATGGGAGAATATCCGCGACAAATATCCTGTAGGTTCTACCCATAAGGCTATCGTACGCAATGTAACCAACTTCGGCGTATTCGCAGAGCTTGAGGAAGGAATCGAGGGTCTCGTACACATCAGCGACCTTTCATGGACCAAGATCAAACATCCGTCCGAGCTTGTACAGCCAGGCGATACAATTGACGTGGTAATCCTTGACTTCGACGAGGAAAACCACAAGCTGAGCCTTGGTCACAAACAGCTTCTGCCTAATCCATGGGAGGAAATCGAGAACAAATATCCTGTAGGTTCCGTACATACTCTCAAGATCACGAGCGTGAACGACAAGGGTGCCGTCATCGCATTGGAAGACGATGTAGAGGCTACTTGCTCCGCCAAGGAACTTGTGAAGGAAGACGGTACAATGCCGGTTGCAGGCGATGAACTTGCTTTCAAGGTAATCGATCTCAAACGCAGCACCAAGAAAGTCGTTCTTTCACATGTGAAGACATATTCTGATGTGAAAGCAGAGAAGGCAGCCGCCGAAACTGACAACACGAAGAAGGCAGTCAAGAAGATCAATTCCAATATCGAAAAGACCACTCTTGGAGATATTTCCGAGCTTGCCGCCCTTAAAGACAAACTCGAGAAAGGCGAATAATTTTCGTCGGGAATGAACTTCACGCTGAATATACTGGGCACGGCTTCGGCCTTGCCCATTGTAAACAGACATCCGAGCGCCCAGGTATTAGACGTACGTGGGCGCTTGTTTTTGATTGACTGCGGCGAAGGAGCACAGATTATGATGCGCCGCATGCACCTGTCATTTCTCAAATTGGACAGGATTTTCATTTCCCACCTGCACGGGGACCATTGTTTCGGGATTTTCGGACTTCTTTCGACAATGGGAATGCTCGGAAGGACTGCTCCCATCCATATTTATGCTCCGGAGAAGTTTTCTTCCATATTGAAGTCCTTTATGGAACATTTCGGTGACGGACTCAGGTTCGGTATCGAGCATCATCCTCTTGTGACGGATGAGCCGCAGACAGTATTTTCATCCAAGTCGCTTGAAATTTCGGCTTTCCCGCTCAATCACAGGATAGAGACTTTCGGTTTCCTGTTCAGGGAAAAGACGCCCGCACCGAACATCAGGAAGGATGCATTGGAAAAGTACGGGCTTACGCTTGCGGAGATCGGTGCATTGAAACGGGGAGAGGACATAACGAGGGACGGCGCCACAATACCGAACGGGGAGTTGACCTACATCCCGTATATTCCGAGAAGTTATGCCTATTGCAGCGATACCGCTCCTTTCCCGGAGCTTGCGCAGTGGGTGGAAGGCGTGGACCTGCTCTATCACGAGGCAACGTTTCCGGAAGAGATGACGGAGCTTGCCGCTGCGACAGCCCATTCCACTACCGTACAGGCTGCGCAATGTGCATCGGCGGCCCGTGTCGGCAAACTGCTGATAGGGCATTATTCCTCACGCTTTCCGGATGCCGGATTCTTTCTTGATGAGGCAAAGAAAATTTTCCCGAATACGGAACTGACCGAAGACGGGATGAAAATCGACCTGCCGCTCTGTCATGGTGAGCGGTAGCCGAACCATCTGCCGGACCTGTTAATAATATGGACCTTCGTTCTGCGATCCCTTAGGCACATACCCTCCTCCTGTCACCCTGTTATATTCACGGCCGTTACTGTCGCGGACATTCCCGTTGGCGTCGACATGCGCATTTATGATATTTCCGTAGTCATCCCTGAGGGTGCGCCTGGTAGGATCGTACGGAGTTTTTATCGAAGCCACTCTTTCTGCTATCAGCATGACTATGTAGACAAGGAAAAGGAGATATGTCACAGGATAACACAGCAGCATGAACGGGAGTATCGGACAGTTCCCGTTGGAATGCCTGACATAGTTTATGGTAGTCGGAAGTCCTGCGGCTATCAGCAGGGCATAGCCTCCGAGGCCGGACAGGAGATTTCCCGAAACCATCATGCCCGTTGCCGATCCCATTACGATAAAGCCGATTATCCATTCGATTTTTTTAGGGAACCATGAATAAGTGTCGTTGTATGCCACAAGATTGATTTCTGTCAAGTGTATTAGCAGCATCTGCAGCACAAGCAGTACGGTAATTACCAGAAATGTCAGAAACCCGAGGGGGCCCACATCGAAGATTATCCATAAGGCATCCTGCTTAAGCGAGATTATGTACCATATTTCCGTTACGTTAAGGGCAGCGAGCACACCAAAGGTCACTTTGTACAGAGTATCCGGAAAGAAGAATTCCGGATTATAATCAATCTTGTTGAGCACATACAGGACAGCCGATGCGACAAGGAGCGCGAACAGAATCCAGAACGACTTGCGTCCGGCACGCCATCCGTTGAACCATCCGGCCGTATCTTCGTCCCATTCATCGAAGCGTAGTGAGGAATCCCATTTCGAAAAATTTATCACCGATTTGGCATTCTCCCACAGATACCGGTCTACGGCGGTTTTCGAGCCTAAATTTTCCACCCCGGATTTTTCGACATACAATTTCCTGCCTTTTATATAGTCGATTGCGATATAGTCGCCGTTCTTTTCATCGGGACTGCCTATTATTATGTCTCCATACCCGAACGACGTTTCACTGTCCCCTTCGATGTTGACGACTTTTATACCGTCGGGATCCGTGACTCTCCATACGTTCTGCGGATTGTCGAGAAAACCGCGTGCACAGAACCGGACGATCCACTCTGCATCATACGACATGAATGAGTGTTTCGGCTTGTCAAGATAGCTGACCCTGTATGTGGCTTCCGATTGGCTGCCTGTACCGCCCATCACGTATTCAGGCCTGCGGGAATCGGTCAGTGTCAGTTCTATGTCTTCCGGAACGCCTATATGCTTTCTCCATATCTTGCCGTCGAACACTATGATGCAGGCTCCTTTCAGAAATACTTTGCCTTTGCCGGTGGTATAGGTGTAGTAGAAATTCTGCTGCTGTCCGTCAGCCTCTCCGCAAATGACGGCATACCCTTTTTTCGAGAATAAGATTTCGAAATTGTTGCCGGACTCCACCGTGTTTATGTTGAATACCTCGTAAAACGGTTCCTTGTATTTGTTTACCGGATTTCCCTTGTGGGAATCGCTTTTGGCGGAAATCCCTGCCGACAGGAAGATTCCGGTGAATGACAACAGGAACAGGGCCGCAAATTTTTTCAATGTCATGATGAATGGGTTTTAAAATTTTCGTATTGGCTGCAGATCCCTCGGCTCGCTGCGCTCGCTCGGGATGACAACTATGACAAAGTTAATGAAACTTTTTATATTTGGTCACTTCGTGCCCACATATAGCTCCCGCTTGACAAAGGAAAAATTTCCTTTGTTCTCGCTTATTCGCTATATTCGCGAACTTAAATCGGATTGACATGAAATATTTTCGTTCGGCTTCAATATTGGCGGCTATGCTTGTTGCGGCAGCCTGCGGAGTGACATCACATACGGTTTCTTCGTCATCGGCGGAAAATATAGCGCAGACATTTACCGGCGACAGCCCGCAGCACCAGTATATCAGGCAATATGCAGGCATTGCCGTGAGGGAAAGGGAAAGGACCGGGGTTCCGGCAAGCATCACCCTTGCCCAGGGAATGCTCGAATCAGGCAACGGCAAGTCGGCCCTTGCCGTAAAGGCGAAAAACCATTTCGGTATCAAATGCCATGACTGGAAAGGTGCAAAGACATATTATGACGACGACCACAAGGGGGAATGTTTCCGGAAATATTCCACGGTCGAAGAATCCTTCAGGGATCATTCCGATTTCCTGAGGTACAGGGACAGATACAAATTCCTTTTTGAATTTGACGTGACGGATTACAAGTCATGGGCTTACGGTCTGAAAAAGGCAGGGTATGCCACAGACCCGAACTATCCGTCCAAACTGATAAGGCTGATCGAGGAGTACGGTCTTGACCGTTTCGACAGGAAATCGTCCGCATCCGGAAATGCCAGCGAAGCGGAGGAGAAGGTGAAACAGCCGCTTGAGACCCCGCTGCAGCTTGAAACCCCGAAGCCGGTGGATACTTCGAAAGGCAGTGTTTTCAAACTGTCCCTTTCACGCCAGCTTTATTCGCAGAACGGGGTGCCTTTCGTTTATTCGGTAGAGGGCGAGACGTACGCTTCCTTGGCCAAGAGCTATGACCTTTTCCTTGCTGAAATTCTCAGATATAACGATCTTCTTGAGGATGAGGAACTTCTGCCCGGCACTGTGGTCTACCTGCAGCCGAAAAAGGCAAAGGCATCGAAACATGTGGACAAATATATTGCAGAAGGCGGCGAAAGCCTGAGAGACATATCCCAGAGATTCGCCGTGAAGTTGAAGAATCTTATGGAATACAACGGGATGAATGCGGATACGATTGTCCGTGAGGGAGAAACGGTGATGTTGCGTAAAGGAAGAAAATGATGAAAGGTTCGCTGAAATGGTTGGTGGCAGGGTGTTGTGCGGCTGCCGTGGTGCTCGCGACCGGATTGTCAGTCGGGCTGCGTTATTATTTCGATAAAAAGGCTTCGTGCTTCGACAGTGAATATGTCCTGTATGTGTATCCTGACATGACAGTGCAGGCGGTGACGGACTCGTTGTCGGCTGTGGCCAAACGGCCGGGAAGTATAAGGAGATGTGCGGAGGCCGAAAATCTTGCAGAAAGGATAAAGCCCGGGAAATATGCGATAGAGCCCGGTTTTTCCGCCGTGTATGCAGTCAGGATGGTAGCCAACGGATGGCAGACGACACACAACCTGACTCTTTCCGGGACAATCAGGACAAGGGAGAAATTGGCCGCTGCCATTTCCCGGCAGATGATGATGGACTCCGCGGCGGTGATGGACGCGTTGCATGACGAAGAACTGCTTGCAAAGTTCGGATTTACTCCGGAAAACGTGTTCGCGATGTTCCTGCCGGACACTTATCAGGTATATTGGACGGATTCCGTGGAGTCGCTTTTTTCAAGATTCAAGAAGGAATACGATATTTTCTGGACGGATGAGAGGAAACAGAAGGCCGCAGACCTCGGACTTACCCCGATGGAGGTCTCCATTCTTGCATCAATCGTCAACGGGGAGACGCTGAAGGTCGAGGATTATCCGAAAATCGCAGGGGTCTATCTCAACAGGCTTCGCAAGGGGATAAAGCTGCAGGCCTGTCCGACAGTCTGCTTCTGCTTTGATTACAAGATAGACAGGGTGCTGAAAAAACATCTGCAAGTCGATTCCCCGTACAATACCTATAAATACAGGGGATTGCCTCCGGCTCCGATCAGCGTGCCACCCAAGGCCTGCATCGATGCGGTCCTGAATCCGGATGAACACGGCTATCTGTATTTCTGCGCAAGTCCCGAGTTCGACGGAACTCACAGGTTCGCTGTGACCTATCGGGAACATCTGAAGAATGCACGGGATTTCCAGCGTGCTCTCGACGCCCGGCGCAAGGCTTCCGGAAAATAATTCCGGCAGTGTCATGTCGGGCAATACACATGTCATGCCGGGCAAGGTCGAGGCATCGGAGGGTGCTTTGGGGCAGACCTTTCCGGCTGTTTAAGTCAGACCTTTCGGCTGCGCTCAAGGTGACAAGGCTCCGCCCAGGGTGACAGGGATGCGCTTCGGGTGACAGGGCTACGCTTTAGCGGCAAGGTCAAGCAGTTTTCGCGCAATGATGCGGGCGGAGCAGGCTACGAGTTCGGGACACGGACGTTTGCGGTAGTATTCTGCGGTCCGCTCCGACGGGGCAGGGGATTCCATCTGCGGCTCTGCGCCGCTGCCGGCAGCAGGTTTCCGGTCCAGTCCGAGCAGTTCCCTGCAGACAATGCTTCCGTTTTCCTTGCGGAATTCACCTGCGAGTTCCTGCACCAAGGCGTAATTGGCCGTCCTTTCCTCCATGTTTTTCGGTGTGATGGCCGGTGAAATGAATCCTGCGGCCATTCCCATTGCGGAAACGGTACCGCAGACCTCCCTCAGGCGGGCCATTCCTCCACCGAAGCCGGAAGCTATGGTGGCAACAGTCGTTGCGTCAGTGCCGAATACGTCGTTGAACGCCAGCATCACCGCCTGACAGCAATTGTACCCGTTCAGGAAATTCTGTTTTGCCGTTTGAGCCCTTTCTTCCGCGTCGAAACCGGCCGGAAGCTGTATTCTTTTATCCATAAAACGATATTTTTCACAGTTACGAACGGCGAATTTATGAAAATCCGGCGAATTTTTTCCCAATCTTTGCAACATTTCGGTGACGGTTCCGGTCTAACGGATGTAATTAACGTCGGTTCGACGAATTTATGTTGCTCAGGATTAAGGAATTCGTCGAACCGTCGTTAAGGATTTCTCCGAAATCCACTTTTTCTTAATCCCCAGTCGCTATAGCGACAGCCCCTTGTTAAGGGGCGTCACCCTCACCGCTCCCTCTCCGGGAGCCCGTCACAGAACTCCGTTCTGCTCCTCAGAGGTAGTTCGATGATTCTCAATAAATTGAATTTCATCGAACTCACGTTAATTAAAATCATTAACCGTTAAATTTATAGAAATTATGGAAAGTATTATTGCTTTGTTTATCCCTATCGCAATATCCGTTGTGGCAGTCCTGCTGCTCGTTGCAGCTTCCTGTGTGGTTTACGGCATGTTCCTCCCTGCAGTTGCCGTGCCGGACGCAGGGAATTTAATATCGCGTTTCACGGATTTCATGAAGGGAAACGGTCTTTACATTACCATTGCCTTTTCTGCTGCGGTGTTCACGGCGGCATTGGCAGGGGCAAGACGGGCCGGGATCTAACTGCGGCTTACTTTCAACACGTTCTTGCGCACCCTGATCTGCGAGATTACCTTGTCGAGTTCGAGGTTGCTCGGAACGGAGATTTTCAACTGTATATCGTATGTCCCGTGACGCTCGTTTTCATTGACATTGAAACTGCGTATGGACGCCTTGAAAGCGTTGACGGTGTCGATGATTTCGTTGATGACGGCAGGTTCGTGTGCGGCAATCACTTTCAGCACCACCTGGAATCCCGAGGAGCTCGGGTTGTCGCTCCATCTGACTTTCTGAATCCTGTATGGGTACATTTCCATGAGGCGGGCCGCATTCGGGCATGACATCCTGTGTATCTTGATGCCGTCCTTGATGGAAACGAAGCCGAATACGTCATCCCCGTACACCGGATTGCAGCACTTGGCCATCCTGTAATCCAATGATTTAACGTTCCTTGCATCGATCACCATGATGTCGTCGGAGGCTGTTCCCGGTTTGGACGCGGTCGGACGTTCCGTGCTGTCGGTTTTCCCGGCAGGGGTTTCCACAGCCTGCCTTTCAGCGGTTTTGTCGATGAAGGTCTTGATGTCCGCAATGTCTACGGTACCGTCGCCTACTGCGGCATAGAATGCGTTGACATTCTTGTACTGCAGCTTTTTCATTATGGCGGCGAGGGTCTCGTCGTCGAGTTCCAATTTCCAGTTCTTGAGGCGTCTTTCGAGCAGTTCCTTGCCCTCGGACGCTTTCTGGAACTCGGCTTCGGAGAGTTTCTGGCGGATTTTGGTCCTTGCCTTGTTGGTGACGACGAAGTTCAGCCAGTCCTGCGACGGTTTCTGGTTCTTGCTGCTCATTATCTCCACCACGTCGCCGGTGTTGAGTTTTTCCTTTATCGGGACGGCCTTGCCGTTGACCTTGCCTCCGGTACATTTTATCCCGAGGTTGGAATGGATATCGAATGCGAAGTCGAGCACGGTAGCTCCAGCGGCGAGTTTCCTGAGTTCTCCGGACGGGGTGAACACGAAGATTTCCTTGGATGGCGGCTCGGGCAGGTCATCTTCGTAGTATGCTGACTTGTCATTTCCGGGATGTTCAAGGATATTCCTTACCGACACGAGCCATTTGTCGAGTGCCGCCTCGTGCTTGATTCCCTTGTACGACCAGTGCGACGCAAGTCCGTTTTCGGCCATGTCGTCCATCCTTTTGGTGCGTATCTGCACTTCGAGATAGACGTTGTCCTTGTTCTTGACCGTAATGTGCAGGGATTCGTAACCGTTGGGCTTCGGATTTGAAATCCAGTCCCTGAGGCGGTTGGTGTCGGGTTCGTACTCTTCCGTGACGCGGGAGAACACCCTCCAGCACAGGGCATGCTCCTTTTCCCTGTCAGGTTCGCAGTCTATGATGAACCTTATCGCAAAAACATCGTAGACGTCCTCGAACGGAACTTTCTGCTTCTGCATTTTCCTCCATATCGAATATGCCGTCTTGGTCCTGATTTTGAGCTTGTACCTTATACCTTCTTCGGACAGTTTGCTTTTCAGCGGTTCGATGAACTGGGTCATGAGGAGCTGCCTGTCCTTTTCGGTGCTTTTCAGCTTGTTCGTGATGGCCCTGTACTGCTCCGGTTCGGCGTATTTGAAGTATATGTCCTCCATTTCGCTTTTCATGTTGTACAGTCCGAGCTGGTGGGCAAGAGGGATGTAGAGCATCAGCGTCTCGAGGATTTTCCTTTCCTTGGAAAGTTTCGGGAAAATGTCCAAAGAGCGCATCACCTCCAATCTGTCGGCGAGTTTGAGGACAGTGACACGGGGGTCTTTTGAATAGGAAACTATCAGTTTCTTGTAGTTCTCGGCTTCGAGTTTGGTGTCTTTCGGCTTGATGGTGGAAATCTTGTTGAGGCCGTCCACGAGGGTCATGACATCCTTGCCGAAATCAGCCGTCTGTTTCGGGTCTGCTTCGGTCTCGAATCTTTGGGCTTCGTGCAGGAAGACGGCGGCGACGCATTCCGCAGGCAGTCCGATTTCGTCGGATGCTATCCTGGCTACGCCTGTCGGGTGCTCCAAGAAAGGATGCCCGTTGCCCCTTGTCCGCCCGTCCAAGGCTTTTTCCGCTATGCCGTATGCCGCCCTGATGAGATTCCGCCCGCTCTCATCATAATTGGGGAAAAGTTCGTCTATTCTGTCCATGACCGTAAATATAAAATTGTCGCCCAACCCTTGAAATTCCTATTAATTCATATGTTTTCAATTTGTTTTTCAATTTCCTCTATTGTAGGAAGCTTGTCGGCCAACTGCTGCAGTTCGTATGTTGCAACACCTATCGGTTTGTTTATGGCTTTGCCTTGCCGTCCATAAAGGTTTGAGCCGATTTCATCCTCCAATTGTCGTCTACTCCAATTGCCTTCAATGATTTTGTTTATATAGAACATTGCTTCATCGGGAGTTTTGCAATGCGAGATGATTTCAATATGGTGTCCCCATGGTACAAATGCGAATTTTTCCGGCATCTGCAATTCGTCAACAGCCTGTTGACGAATTGAGGGGCTATAGTATTCGTACCAACGTTTGATATACTTAAGGTTAGTCACTGAAAATCCGTTTATTCCAGGAAAAGCATCCCTGAAGTCCAGACTGAGCCGGTTGAAAAAGCCGCTTCCCCATACGGATTCGGCTCTCATGGTCACGATATCGCGGCCTAATTTCCAATAAAATTCAAGAATGGACAAATTCGTCCTTACGGCCAATTTTGTCTGATATTGTCTGAATTGTGATTTTAAGTTGCTGAACCACTGATTGTACTCCATATCAGGAATAAAGCCGTTGTTGTTCACAAAACATGGCGTTGTATTGTTTTTCTCTTGAGTTTTCATATTGTCTTTTCAAGTCTCAGTGCCGTCAGGCCAAATTTACGAAAAAATTTCAGTCTTTCCACACTTTGAGGTATTCCTGAAGGGCCCACATTTCGTCACGGTATTTTGCGGCAGCGAGGAAGTCGAGGTCGGCTGCGGCTTTCTGCATGTTTTTCTTTGCAGTCTCCGCCGCCTTCACGACCTGTTCCCTTGTCATTGACCGGATTACCGGATCCTGAAGCACGGCGGCAAGGTCGGCGCGGATATAGCCGTCTGTGTAGGCGGAATTGGAACTGCGCTTCGAGTCATGGCCGAGGCCGACAGAAACGGAACCTGTACCCAAATCGGAAGGGTCAGGAATGTATCTCGGATCATCGTATGAATTGGCTGCGCTGACCTTTCCGCTGACGGTGTTGGCAAGGCGGGGATTGCGGCGTTTCGTATCGGCGGCTTCCTGCAGCCCGTCGGCAAGGACGTTTTTCTTCAGTCCGACCTGCGTCGGGGTTATGTTGTGTTTCTTGTTGTATTCCATTTGTTTGGCCCTGCGCCTGTCAGTCTCGTATATGGTTTCCTGCATGGAGCCGGTGATGGTGTCCGCATACATTATCACGAGACCGTTGACATTCCTTGCTGCACGGCCCGCAGTCTGCGTCAGCGACCTTCCCGACCTCAGGAACCCTTCCTTGTCCGCATCCAATATGGCCACAAGGGAGACGGTCGGAATATCGAGCCCCTCCCTCAACAGGTTCACTCCCACGAGAACGTCGAAAAGCCCGTTCTTGAAATCCTCTATGATTTCCACTCTTTCGAGTGTGTCCACGTCCGAATGGATGTATCTGCACCGCACACCCATCCGTGTGAAATACTTTTCCAGTTCTTCGGCCATGCGTTTCGTAAGCGTGGTGACGAGGATACGCTCGTCCTTTTCGGCCCTTATCCGGATTTCTTCAAGGAGGTCGTCCACCTGGTTTTTGGTAGGCCTTACCTGGATAGGAGGGTCAAGCAGACCTGTCGGCCTTACCACCTGTTCCACCACGAGCCCTTCGGATTTCTGCAGTTCATAGTCGCCAGGAGTGGCGCTCACATACACTTTCTGCCCGGTGATTTCCTCGAATTCGTCGAATTTCAACGGCCTGTTGTCGGCCGCAGCGGGCAGCCTGAACCCGTATTGCACCAAGACGCTTTTGCGGGAATGGTCCCCGCCGTACATCGCCCTGATCTGGGGCAGGGTCACGTGACTCTCGTCTATGAAAGTGATGAAATCCTTCGGAAAATAGTCTATGAGACAGAACGGGCGCATGCCCTCGCTCCTGCCGTCGAAATATCTCGAATAATTTTCTATTCCGGGGCAATATCCCATTTCCTTTATCATTTCGAGGTCGTATTCCACCCTTTGCTTCAGACGTTTGGCCTCCAACGGTTTGCCTATGTCTTCAAAATAGGCGCATTGTTTTACGAGGTCGTCCTGTATCTGGCTTATTGCCTTGATGCTCCGCTCCTTGGTGGTGACGAAATTGTTCGCCGGATATATGGACACTTCGTCGAGGGAGTCGATGTATGCCCCTGTAACAGGGTCTATTACGGATATGCTGTCCACTTCATCGCCGAAAAATTCGATTCTTACGGCATTGTCCCCGTTGCCGAGGCAAACGTCCACGGTGTCGCCCCTGACCCTGAACGAACCGCGCTTGAAATCGGCTTCCGTCCTCGAATAGAGCGCATCGACCAATTTGTAGAGCAGCTGCGTCATGCTCCTCGTTTCGCCTTTCCTTACCGTAACCGTCTGTGCATGAAAGTCCTCCGGGTTGCCGATGCCGTACAGGCACGACACGCTCGAAATGACTATCACGTCCCGCCTGCCAGAAAGGAGGGAGGAGGCCGCACTGAGCCTGAGTTTCTCTATCTCGTCGTTGATGCTGAGGTCCTTTTCTATATAGGTGTCCGTGGTGGGAATATATGCTTCCGGCTGGTAATAATCGTAATAGGACACGAAATACTCGACTGCGTTGTTCGGGAAAAATGACTTGAACTCGCCGTACAACTGGGCTGCAAGGGTCTTGTTGTGGCTCAATATGAGGGCCGGACGCTGCAGGCGTTCTATCACGTTGGCCATGGTGAAGGTCTTTCCCGACCCTGTCACTCCGAGCAGGGTGACTGCATCGACACCGTCGTTGAGAGCCGAACAGATACCCTTTATGGCCTCCGGCTGGTCGCCTGAAGGTTTGTAATCCGATACTATCTTGAATTTCATAATGATTTCATGACGAAAAATTGAAACATCAAATTTACAAAAAACTTTTTTCGTATATTTGCGTCGGATTTGAAAAAAACATTTTTACAATATTTAAGGTTATGGTATATTCTCATGAAGTGCAACAGATGTGTTGCGTCAAAAAGGGACCGAATCATGGTCCGGCACCTATTCCTGAAGAAGGGAAATGGGTTAAGGCAAAGGAAATTACCGATATTTCAGGCTTGACTCACGGTGTGGGCTGGTGCGCTCCTCAGCAGGGTGCGTGCAAACTTACGCTCAACGTGAAGAACGGTGTCATCCAGGAAGCCCTCGTAGAGACTCTCGGTTGCTCCGGTATGACTCATTCCGCTGCCATGGCTTCGGAAATTCTTCCGGGCAAGACCATTCTGGAAGCCCTCAACACTGACCTCGTATGCGACGCCATCAATACTGCCATGCGTGAACTTTTCCTTCAGATAGTTTACGGACGTACGCAGTCGGCTTTCTCCGAAGGAGGTCTTATGATCGGAGCAGGTCTCGAGGATTTGGGAAAAGGACTTCGCAGCCAGGTGGGTACACTTTACGGAACTCTTGAAAAAGGTCCCCGTTACCTCGAAATGGCCGAAGGCTACATCAAGAGGATCGCTCTTGACAAGAATGATGAAATCTGCGGCTACGAATTCGTCCACCTCGGCAAATTCATGGATCTTGTCAAGAAAGGTGTAGATGCCAACGAAGCTCTCAAGGAAGTTACCGGAACATACGGTCGTTTCTCTGAAGAGGCCGGTGCAGTTAAATACATTGACCCACGTAAAGAATAAGGAGGAGACATACTATGATAAGAGAAGTTAAATTCGAAAGCCAGGATCGTCGTATCAAACAGATTCTTGCAGCACTCAACGCAAATGGTATCAAGGATATAGAAGAAGCAAACGCTATTTGCGACAAGTATGGTCTCGATCCTTACAAGACTTGCGAGGAGACACAGCCTATCTGCTTCGAAAACGCAAAATGGGCATACGTCGTAGGTTGCGCAATCGCCTTGAAGAAAGGCTGCAAGAACGCTGCCGACGCTGCCGAGGCCATAGGTATCGGACTCCAGTCTTTCTGTATTCCGGGTTCGGTGGCAGATGACCGCAAGGTAGGTCTCGGTCATGGCAACCTTGCAGCAATGCTTCTCCGTGAGGAAACCAAATGCTTCGCCTTCCTCGCAGGACATGAATCATTCGCTGCCGCAGAAGGAGCTATCAAGATTGCAGCAAAGGCCGACAAGGTACGTAAAGAACCTCTCCGCTGCATCCTCAACGGTCTCGGAAAGGACGCTGCACAGATCATTTCCCGTATCAACGGGTTCACATACGTGCAGACTCAGTTCGATTATTATACAGGCGAACTCAAAGTCGTGCGTGAAATAGCTTACAGCGACGGTCCTCGTGCCAAGGTTAAATGCTACGGTGCGGACGACGTGCGTGAAGGTGTCGCTATCATGTGGCATGAGGGCGTGGATGTTTCCATTACAGGAAACTCTACCAATCCTACACGTTTTCAGCATCCGGTAGCAGGTACATACAAGAAAGAGCGTGTACTTGCCGGTAAACCTTATTTCTCAGTGGCTTCCGGCGGCGGTACAGGACGTACACTCCATCCGGACAACATGGCCGCAGGTCCTGCTTCCTACGGTATGACCGACACCATGGGCCGTATGCACAGTGACGCCCAGTTTGCAGGTTCATCCTCAGTTCCAGCCCATGTTGAGATGATGGGATTCCTTGGAATAGGCAACAACCCTATGGTTGGATGTACTGTTGCCTGTGCTGTGGATGTGGCTACTGCTCTGAACAAGTAATCCAAAATCAGCAAAAAGGGTAATTCCTGCTGATAAATAAAATCAAGCCTCTGTAACTCTTGGAGTTATGGAGGCTTAAATCTCCTGAAAATAAGCATACAGATGTCAAATTAACTGGGAAATGGGGAGGATGTGACAATGACACTTATGGGCTGAAGTCTGAACTGGCAAAAGTTATTGCTCCCAATAATTTCATGAAGCCTTATGACCCGGAAAAAGTGACAGCAGCAATAGAACTGTACAACCGACTTAAAACCACAGATGCTGATGACTTGCTTGGGCTGAAAGAAATAAGGCTTGCATCTGAAAAGAGTTTGGATATAAGACTGGATACAGATGCTTTCTACAACTACCTGATGGAAATATTTTCCCCTGAAAGATAATGGAACCATATGACAAGGAGAAAGTTTCGGAAATGAACAGGATATGTATATTGCTGACAAGGAGCAAGGATAATATAGGGGCATTGGAAGACATCCTGTGCAACATTACCCCAAAAATAGAAAAGAAAGATAAGGCTGACTTCAATTCAGAACTCAGTACAAAAGGCCCACAGCCTGTTGCATTTATATATTGCCTGACACTTTTAGGCGCATTGATTTTATGGGCAATTTGTGCTTCATTTTAGATGAAAGACTATAATGCACGAGCGCACTTAGGTATATAATACAATTTTATTAATATGGTATCTAAGAAACAACAATTTCTGATTGCACTGAAAAAACTGCCCAAAGGAGTTTTACAAGGTGTCTGGTATGGGTATGTTTCCATGATGCTGTTCAATTTGACAATACGGGCAGTTGAGTTCTGCATTCTTTTGTGCTATCAGGAGCAGGAAAGACGTATCATATTGATAAATTTATCACATACAGAACCATTCAATATAGCTTTAGCGATAGGTGCTTGTATCTTTGTATTTACATTCTTTTATTGCCTTTTAAGTGTACTTCCATTAAAGAAGTGGATTATAGCCGTTGGCGCACAAATATTACTGATGCTTGCAGTCTGGCTGTATATAGTATATGAGCAAGACTGGAGCTTCAAAATAGTGACAATAGACAGGTATATGATTTGGGGCTGGACTGCATCATTGTATTGTCTGGTGCTTTACCTTGCAAGAAAGATGATATTCAAGGTATTGGAAAGACATGCAAAAGGTTTAAGAGTGGTAAGGATTGTATTTAACTTGCTTATGGTACTCATCCCTGCTATGATGTTCATCTATATCCGATGTTAGGTTTTCTGGCCTTGCAATAATATGCCAATAGAGTGAAGATACAGATGTATTCACTTTGAATGGATTTATATGGGAGAAGTGGATACATCTTTCCCTTTCAAAAGCTTTGTGAATTTGACATATTGGATGAAGATTGAGCAAAAATAGTTATATTTGACAACATAAATGCTTTGGATATGCAGACAGACGAAGTACTTGACAAATTGAGGGAATACAAGGCTGAAAAGGCTGATGTCTATGGCATTGAGACTCTTGGTCTGTTTGGAAGTTATGCAAGAGGGGAGCAGAAACCAGGCAGTGACATAGATGTGTGCATAAAGCTGAAACAGCCGACCTTCTTCAATATGACTGGCATACAGGAGGATTTGGAGAGTATTTTCAGTTGTAAGGTTGATTTGGTTTCTCTTGGAGCCATATTCAGACCAGTATTCAAGAAAAACATGGAAAGAGATGCAGTATATGTCTAAAGATGTCTTGCTGGAGATGCTTGGTTTCATCAGGCATCAGTCGGAGTTTATAATTGAAACCACCTCAGATGTGAAAGAAGTGGATGAACTGCTGGTCACTACTGCAGGAATGGTGCTTTATAATTCTACCTGTATGTGTCTTCAGACAGTTGGAGAAACAGTCAAAAAGATAAATGACATGACTGATAATGGTTTCTTTTCAGTTCACTATCCTCAAATACCTTGGAGAGCAATAATAGGTATGAGGAACATAATATCCCACGAGTATTCTGCCACAGACCCTGAAAAGGTCTTTAATACAGCCAAGGTCAATATTCCTGAATTACTGCAAGTGATAGAAACCATAATCAATGATGTAGAATCAGGAAGGCATGATGCCTTTCTTGAAAGACTGGAAAGAAAGCAATAGGTCTGATTAAAACAAGATATTCAAGTTTAACAAGAATTGCATTACAATCTGTAATGCAGTTTCTTATCCACAACCATATAAAGAACAAAGTATTTTATCATTGACTTCAAGCATAAGTGCAGTAAGGAGATATTGTATTTTTTTCTTCAGACAGATAATGATTTATAGCAAAGTTCATCCTTTCATACAGTTTTGTGGAAGAACAAGATTGTCATTCCGAGCATAGTCAAGGAATCTGACAGCAAATCCATGTTACCGATAAGGTTCCGGGGATTTTTTAGACATGATACATTTGCTATACATGCAGTTTATGCGTATATTAGCGACGTAGATGATTTATGTGTAATGTCGTGTCTGATGTGGTGGAGAAATATCCGGTCATATTTTCATAAGACAAAAAATAGGAATAACGCCGAAACAGGATTTGCATGGGAATCAAAACCGGAATACATTTCGGTAAATAAGGAAGACTTGAAATTCATGCCTTCCGAGTATGAAGTGGTGTATTTCGAACGGGAGTATTGTAAAGAATTGAATGAAATAATCTCTTCGCACTTCGCCGAATTTGCCGGGATGGCAGAATCGCATGGAGTAAGATTCATCTATTTGCCTGAATACAATAAAGGTCAGTCGGGACATGATTACAGTGAAAATGTTTCATATCTGAATCCTGCAATATACTGTAACGGGTACGTCCCTGAAGAATTTCTTACGTATCAGGATATAGCTGCAGCATATAACGTTACGGACGAAATCAAGGTTCCATGCCTGTTGCGCTGCATGAGCAGGTACGATGATACGGGATATGTCAGATTCAGTATAAGGAGAATAGAATCTTTGAGTTATGAATCATTTGCGATAGAATTTCCGGCATATCTCGGCTGTATTTATCATGACCATATACGGTTCCGGATGATGACCGATGAAGAATACGAGCGTTATATGTCACAATTTACCGCTGATGAACGTTTCGATGATGACATACTCCGTATAGGAGGGGAGATAAGGTCGAAAATAAAGGAATTGGAATCAAGAGGTCTGTCATCTCTCGTTATCAGAAAACTGGTCGGAGAAGTTCCTGACAGGCCCGGCAGACTGTTTATAGATGCGTCCAACAGGATATTTCTGCCGGATTTCAATAATATGGAAATCAAGCTTTCCCCGATACAGAAGACAGTGTATTTTCTGTTTCTCAGACATCCGGAAGGTATATATTTCAAGGATCTGGCTGATTATAAAGATGAACTTTATGAAATATATTCTTCAATATCCGGTAGAACCGATGCGGATGCAATGGTTCAAAGCATAGACAGACTGACTGACCCTTACGACAATTCGATTAATGAAAAATGCGCAAGAATCAGAATGGCATTTCTTTCAAGGTTCAACGAAGAACTTGCCGGCTGGTATTATATCGACGGCAGGAAAGGTGACAGGAAAT
Source organism: uncultured Bacteroidales bacterium (assembly GCA_944323245.1). Taxonomy (GTDB): domain Bacteria; phylum Bacteroidota; class Bacteroidia; order Bacteroidales; family UBA932; genus Cryptobacteroides. The sequence continues at coordinate 52,245 of CALURT010000002.1, read as the reverse complement.
GTATACGTTTGCCTCGGGAACTCGTAATTGTAGCGAGCGACTGTCGTCATAGATAAAATAATTTTCTATGCTGCAATAAAACCGCAAGGCTTGCGAAAAAGATGGAAAAACGTATTCGCGGCATATTTTTACAGAAAAATATGTGGAAAAGAGATGATAAAAAGATCAATACAATACCCCGATATACAAAATATTTGCTAATTTTGCGATGCTGCAAAGTCGGCATTACATATTGTAGATGAAAGTGTAAGGTTTTTATCCTTTGTCGGAAATCTGGTAAATTTTCAAAAGTACGAGGACAGGCTATAGCACTCATCGCCTTGTATCACTGTAAATTATCATTCGATAATTGCATATACGGGTGTGGGGTATTGTATTGTTTATTCGTACTTTGGCTTACCAGAGCCTCCGACAGAATAAGCTACGGCTCCACACTTTCTGTTTGTATAATACAATTTGTAAATATTACTGTAAAGCGTAATCTAATACAACGGATGTGTATGCAATATTCACTAATAGCCAATTCTGGTATTCAGTTATTTACCTTTAACTTAAAGGTAAATGTCCAGGATAAGTTTAAGATGTGGTTTCATGAATGGTACGATACGGGCAACGGTCAATGGCGATTGGACCTTGTCCATGAAGTGACCACAGAAGACAACGTTTTATTTTACAATAAACAAGATCTGTTCGATGCCGGCTATCTTAATGATCCTAATGTCGAATACGATCCAATTGAATTACGAAACGAAGGAATAACTCCCCTTCGAATCGATGATGACATGTCCGATGGCGTAAAGGGAGATTTATATAAATTGACTTTCTCTGATAAGTATAATGCACTTAAATGTTTTGAGAACCATTGGTTACCGTTGCCCTATTTCTTTAGGAGAACAGAAAAAAGATTTAAGTTCAGCCCTATGAATTGGGCTCGCGTTAAGTTTATTCCGAAAAAAACAAGTAATCCGAATTACATTGAATATGATCTGATTCTCGCTTTTGATACAAGAGCAGGATATAATTCAAACGAATATAACGAATACCCTGTATTTCCTGACCAGTATTGCTCAGAAATGGCATTCGATTTATGTGACAATGAATTTTTTCTTATGGACTATTGTTCTCCTGGTGAAAACTGGAGTTATATAGATGAGTATCTGTTCAAACTTGTTCATCCGACTTTAGGTTCAGTATCGTCAATTAAAGGAACGAATGTCCGTAAAATGTCATATATCGCGTCCTATGTGTTTTTAATCAGTTATTTAGCTCAGAATAAGTTATTCCCTACAGTCAAGTTATATAAGGATCACGATGTTGAAGTAAGAAACGTTGATATGGTAGTTGATATAGGCAATTCAAGAACTACCGCACTCTTAATAGAGGATAATTCCAATTTTAATCAGGTAAAACCGTTGAGATTAATTGATTACACTGATCTGCTGATTGAAAGGGATGATAAGACGGATATACGGTCATATGATGAGCCATTTGATATGAGGCTGGCATTCAGAAAAGCGGATTTTGGTTCATTTGGCATTAATGACAGCAAACAATTTGTGTATCCAAGTTTTGTCCGATTAGGACAAGAAGCCAGTACATTAATTCATAGAGCATGCGGTTCTTCGTGGGAAGAGGAAACGTTATCGACCTATTCGAGTCCCAAGAGATATTTATGGGACGGTAAACCCAGTAAGAAAGAATGGGAATTTCTTGTCTTACCCGGAGAAAAGTCAAGTCACATTTTGAACATCAAAGGGATAAGTTCCAGTTTGATGAGTGATGGCCGTGTAGATACGACAGGCACTGATGGAGGCCGGTCTTCGCACTATTCGAGGCGAAGTTTGATGACTTTTGCCTTTCTTGAAATGATTACACAGGCAAATACCTATATCAACAGCGAGTCTTACAGGACAGATGTAGGGAGGAATACTGAACCTCGTAAAATCAAACGTATCATTATAACCTGTCCTACAGCTATGTCTAAGATAGAAAGGGAAGCATTAGTGAAATGCGCCAAAGACGCGGTGACATTGCATGGTAAGTTTTCTTATGAAAACACTATATCGGACATTGAAATAATCCCTGCAGTACGTTCTATGAGGGATGACGATAGCTCATCTTGGTATTATGATGAAGCCACTTGTGCCCAACTTGTGTATATCTATGGCGAAGTCGGGCATAAATACAAAGGTGTATGCAGTGAATTTTTTAATCTTTACGGGAAAAATACAGGCGAGAGTGGCCAGCCTACACTTACGGTCGGATCCCTTGATATTGGTGCAGGCACTTCTGATGTGATGATTTGTGAATATTCTTATGAAAAAGGAGATATAACGACTATAACCCCGGATCCTCAATTTTATGACAGTTTTTACTTTGCCGGTGATGATATGTTGAAGGCCCTTGTTAAAAACATAATGCTTTTGGATGAAAGACAAAGTGCTTTTCGTAAGGCTTTACGACATTTGGATCCAATACAGTACAGGCAAAAGATTAAAAATTTTTTCGGACCGGATTACAATGGACAGACACGTGCAGAGCGCATTGCAAGGAGGGATTTCAATATTCAGTATTCTGTTCCGCTGATGACATATTTTTTGGAATTGGCATCGAATGATAGCCGCAGTTGTATCGTTAAATATGATGATGTTTTCTCGGAAAATTATCCGAACGCAAGGGTGATTGACGATTTCAAGGTGCGGATGGGAATAGACATAACTTCATTGGTATGGGAATATGATAGAGAGAGAGTCGCGGATATTATTTCAAAGGAATTTGAACCTTTATTGAAGAAAATAGCAGCCATGTTCTTCGCATATTCTTGTGATGTGATTCTTTTGTCCGGAAGACCGTCCTCATTGCAGGCAATCAGGAATATATTTTTGAAATATTACCCTGTTTCACCAAATAGACTGATAACGCTCAATAATTATTATGTAGGTGACTGGTATCCATTTTGCCAAAATACAGGATATATCACCAATCCTAAAACCATCGTTGCAATGGGTGGTGTGATCGGTCATTATGCTTCAGAATATTCCAACTTGGAGAAATTTTCGATCAATTTGGAGAAGTTGAAAAATAATCTGAAGTCAACCGTGAATTATATCGAGGCTTCACGAGACGGGCAACCTATTGAATATTTGATAACCCCGGACAAAAAACAGGGCGAACTTACGGTAAGCCGTATTCCAGAAGTGCTGAATGTCCGTCAATTAGGTCTTGCCACTTATCCCTCAAGGACATTATACTCCATAGATTTCAACTATATGAAGTTAATGAATAAACTTCGTCACCGAGCTTTCGATAATGGAAATAATCCGTCGGATGCCGCCATTCAGGCCATGGTAAACAAGGAGATAGATGAACTTAAAAAGAGAATGCCTTTCAAAATCACAATTGAGCGCGATGTGGAAGATAAGGAATCTCTTTCCATCGTTTCTGTTGAGGACAGAAATGGTTCAGAAATATCTGATAGTAATATAGAAATACATATCCAGAGTTTGGGTGCAGACTACCAGTATTGGCTCGATTCCGGGGAATTTGATTTTTAATTCTTGAATGATTGGGTATTATGATACAAGATATCAACAGCAATATTGAAATCATAGGACAATCCATTGCATGGGCGGACAAATATGGCAAGGATTCATTCCCGCGGGAAGTTTTTAAGAATTACCGCAGGCAGTTAAGAAAAATCCGCGATACGTTTACAGAGAATTGTTCTGCTGCTGCCTATGGTGAAAGTCAGGTTGGCAAATCTTATCTCATGAGTAGTCTTCTTTCTACTCCTGACCATCCTTTTGTGATAGAGAATAACGGAAAGAGTTATAGTTTTATAGATGAAATCAATCCCAGCGGCGGCAACAATACCAAGAACGAATCGACAGGAGTGGTTACACGTTTCACAATCAGGCAAAGTAATTCCGAAATGGCGGACTTTGTCAAAATCACAAATCTCTCTGTAGTCGATATTATTTTATTACTTGCTGATTCATACTATAATGATGTAAGGATAAATAACGAAAATGTCTTGCTGAAAGAGGATATTGACATGACACTTAGCCAAATGTCTGATTTGTGGAGTGTCAATTCTGCTGTTCAAAACATAATTGAGGATGACGATATCCGGGATATATGTGACTATATCAACGATATAATCGGTAATAATGCAGCCAATATATGCAAATCCAATTTTTGCAAGGTCGTTGCTCCTGTCATCACACATATCCACACGGACAACTGGGTGCGGATTTTCGGCTTGATATGGAACAATAATCCGGAATTGAACAGATTGTTCAGTACTCTTGTCAACGAGTATAAAAAACTGGATTTTCAGACGGAAGTATATGTACCTTTTGATGCCGTTCTCAGAGATAAGGGGACTTTGTTGAAAATAGATTGGCTTGACTCTGTCTGTGGGATCCATAAAGAACCCACAGACGATGTATTGTATACAGACGTATATGACGGAGATAGAAATCTTTTGGCAAAGGATTTCAGCAAGGCTTCTCTGTCGGCCCTTGTCGGTGAACTGACATTCGTATTACCGGAGGAAATTTCGACGAAACGCAAATTTCTGAAAAAAATAGATCTTTTGGATTTTCCCGGGGCCAGGTCACGGGAAAAAATCAAGGAGTCGCAGTTAGGCGAGGTGCTGCCTACGGTGCTTAGGAGAGGGAAAGTGGCATACTTGTTTAATAAATACTCACGTTCATTGAAAATCAGCGCAGTGTTGTTCTGCCACCACAATGATCAGAAAACGGAGTCCACAATCGGCCCGTCAATCAACAACTGGATAGAAGAGAATATCGGGGAAACACCTGAAATAAGGGCGAAAACATTGTCCGGAACGAATGGTATAGCACCGTTGTTCATGATATGCACCAAATTCAATATAGATCTTGAAAAGACAAAAAATGACACTAAGGAAACGGTATCGAAGTTGGACAATCATTGGGCAAGGTTCAATACTACCATTCCCAAGATTATAGAACCTGAAAAGTGGTTTGACGAATGGGTTCCGCAAGGAGGAGCATTTGCATCACCGTGTTTTCAGAACGTGTATCTGTTGAGGGATTTTTACTGGTCCTCCAAGAATCAGATCTTTGACGGATACAATGAATCGAAAGGCACTATCGAGTCCGGTATACATATATTTGATGAATATCCTGATTATTTCAGTGATTTGGAAAAAAGTTTCCTGTCAAATCCATTTGTCAGAAAACATTTTGCAAAACCTCAACAAGCATGGGATGATGTCGCCACTGTAAATAATGACGGGTCGAAGGCGATTATCAGGAATCTGGATGCGATAGCAGAGGTGCTGGATGATGCAAGGAAAGATCGCTATCTCCGACAGTTGAAAGAGATGAGAGATGAAATCATAAATAGGTTGGCAGTATATTTTGAATCGGAAAGCAAGGAAGAAACCAATATAAAAATCCGTCAGATAGCATGTGATATAAAATTGAATGCCGAATTTGCCTTCGGGGAAAAACCGGAATTGTTCGGACAGATTATTGACGGGATGATGGTATCTTCCGCAGATCTCAGAACTATTGCGTATGATATCATAGTGCGGCATACAGAAGAACCGCAAAGCGTTTCTTCAGTAAAAATGATCCAGGCCTTTTGCGAAATAGACATGAAAGATGATAGGGATGTCAATATCCGGAAATTATGCAGTCGCTACAATAAGAGTGAGGCAGAATTGAAGAAATTCTTTGAGGGAATGGGAGTAACATTGGAAGACATAGTTTCCAATGAGAGCGAATTGTTGGCTACGATTCCAGATGTTATAGCAAAGAATATCATAGATTACTGGACTGATCATCTCAATAAACAAGCTAAAGAAATCTCCGGCATTATTCCACATTCCGATGAAGTTATTTTTATGATTCTGGCATTGTTGAATAAATTGGGAGTAAGAAAATCCATTGCCGACAAAATAAGCAAATATTATTCGGTGTTTGACATAAATAGTCTTCCGAACGCAATTGCTGATTATGCTGCATTGACGCTTAATAACTTTGTCAGTTCCATTGGAAGGGATTATATGACAGACGCCGATATGGCAAACATCGCTCAAAAAGCGAAAACTTGTCATCTTGAAGTGGATTTGTCTTCCTCTGCCTATGGAGCGGATGCAAGGCGGCAACCGTTGCTGGATGTGCTTTCAGCCTTGGACCAGTCAAGGATTGAGATGAATAATTCGCGTATCGATTTGAATACATTGAAAAAACTGCCGTTTTGGAACAGCTATCAGAGATGGGAGAACAATATCTCAATAGGACTGTTATATGCAAGCGATATTTCCCATGTGGATCCGGTGGCAAATACGGCAGTCAAGTTGATTATTGAAAAATGTGGCGGGCTTTATAAGTAGCATATGAGTGAATATATTTTATATGGGAAAAAACGGCTCTGTTATACAGAAGTAACAGATTTTACCGATTTTCAAGGGATCGGAAGAGATCCTTTGTATAAGAGGTACGATAGTGTCCATGCTGTTATAGAAAAGAATATCGATTCGCAGTACAGGGATTTTTTGGCTCAACCGGTATATTCCGAGGATGATCAGATATTATGGTATGTAAAGGAGTGGAATACGCTTCCTTGCGCATTTAACGATTTATCTGAGATAGAAAAGGCAAGATATTCCCTTATCAAGGAAAAGACAGTAAGTGAATATGAGAGAGTGATGAAGAATTTGTCCGGTGAGGACAGACAAATTCTTAACGGAGCCATAAAGTATCTTGATGAGGATTTCATGTTTTGTTATGATGACAAGGTTGTGGTAGTTGCATGGGGAATGACACCTGATTCACACAAACATTCCGTCAAGGGTGCAGTTATCCATGATTTGAAAATCCAAAACAATCATAAAGTCAAATTCATAGCAGGCGAGAATGGCTCTTTTTCGGATGTCCTTGCCGGAGTGTTGAGCCGTCCCGATGGTTATGTTCTCAAATATATAGACATACCTGCAGTCATTCCCAAGCAAGGGTATGTGTTTAAGGGATGGACGCCAGACCCTTTAGGAACGAAAGTGACAAAATCGTTGGTTTTTACGGCTTCCTACGAAAAAATACCTGTTGTAGAAGATACGCATGTAGAAGATACGCAGGAAAAAAGAGAAGAGGTCCTTGTTTCGTTTTTAGCTGAAGAAGGTGGCTTCTTATGTGGTACTACGGAGTATGAGATAGAGAAAGGTTCAATTTTGGACAGTTCGCAAGTCCCTGTTGCCAAGCCTGTTAAAGGATATGAATTTGTCGGTTGGACACCCTCTGTAAGCGCCCGAATCTATGAAGATACTGTTTTTAAGGCAATATTCAGTCATAATCGTATTGAGTGCAGATTCAATGCAGGAGATTACGGTATCATAGAAGGTCAAGATAGATTTTCATTACCTTACGGAACTCGCTTTCGTAACGAAGATATACCGGTACTTAAAGTAAAGAAAGGATATAAGTTCATAGGTTGGGATAAATCTCCGTCTGACTGTCTGTTGGATGAAGATATGACATTCAATGCCATGTACGAGGAAGTGATACCATGGTATAAAAAGGCATGGATGTGGCTTACAGGTAAAGGCTGTTTCAAATGGTTGTTGTGGTTACTGTTTGCCATTTTGCTGATTTTGTTGCTGATGTGGCTTTTAAGGACATGCCGCTCCGATATTGACGTAACCGAGGTCAAGCCTGTCCCGAAAATAGAGACACCTTCGGGAGAAATAATAGATGATAATGGTACAGTAAAAGATATTGTCAGAGATGATGGAGGATTATCGGACGGTATTGTCGTTGCGCCTATAGTCGGGAATGATGGTAAGAAACCACCGATAATTACAAATCCTGGAGCTCCTGATATTGTCGGTAACAGATTGAATATTTATTTTGAAAATGCAGACATAAATCTTGAACAATTTGTTTCAGATCTGAATGGAATTTATACGGAAGAGCAGTGCAAAGTCATTGGAATTGACAGGCATGTGCCGATGATACAGATTCTTATTCCTGAGAATCTACGGGATATGGTCAGGGAAAATTTGAATGGGCAACTTCCTGATTATGAGTTTTTCGTTGTAGATGAATCAATCTTCACTATTGTAGGTAGTATCAGTTCAGATACGGGCATTGCCGGCTGGCATCTGAATGCCATTGATGTTGAAGCCGGATGGGATATAACGAAGGGTAATCCGGATGTTGTGGTCGCAGTAGTGGATGATGGGATTGATGCCAATCATGAAATGCTTAAAGGGCGGATTATAAATCCATATAATGTATTCACTCAAGATAACAGGTTGTCCACAGGTCAGGGGCATGGTACGCACGTGGCCGGTTTGGCGGTAGGTTCTGACAAATTGTATGACGAAGGAATTTCAGGAGTAGCTCCCAAATGTAAATTGATGCCTATACAGGTCTTTGACAATGGAATGTGTACTTTTTCTTCTGTCATAAGTGGGATAATGTATGCAATCCACCATGAGGCAGATGTCATAAACGTATCAATAGGACCAGATTTCAGAGGTCTGGATATTCTTCCTCTTCCGGATCAGGATTATATTGCCAGGACACAATTCAAGAATGAAGAACGCGTATGGAAACGTATCATAAATGTAGCGAATGAACATAATGCAGTTATAGTATTCGCTGCCGGTAATGATAATATTCTAGCCCGAATACCTCCGGAGAACAGGACGGATTTTACGATAAATGTGGCTGCAGTAGACAGTGGTATCAATGGTACCGATTTTACAAATTATGGCTTTGGCTCCAATATTTCCGCTCCTGGAAAGGGTATTATAAGTTCGGTACCGGTCAATGATTATGCGATATTTGATGGAACAAGTATGGCAGCACCGATTGTTTCAGGTACTGTCGCCCTTATGAAAAGTTGTAAGCCGGATATTTCCGTCGCGGAAGTATTACACATATTGCAGGCAACTGGAAAAGCAGTATCTGATTATGTACCGCCGATGGTTCAGGTTGATGATGCACTTATAGCTCTTACGACCGGAGTGATTCCTGATATACCGTCAGATGATGCGGCATCGCCCTCGGATAAAGAGGAATCCACCTCTGACGATGATACCTCTATTACCGACGATGAGATATTGCCGTCAGACGATGACACATCCGTTTCCGAAGATGCCGTTTCTTCGCCTGTTACGGATTACGATGCAATCCGTCGGCTTATTGAGGAGTACAAACAAAAAATCAGAGAATTGGAAAAATTATTACCTGAGAACAAATAAAGAGAAAACATGGCAATAAATGAAACACTGAAATTTTCATGGGGACATATCATAGCGTTTATCGCTCTGATTTTTATCAGTTATGTCTCATTCATGGGGATTACCTATTTGACAGACGGCAATTTCCTTTATTCCGGGTTAGGTGTTCTGGTTATCGATCTGGTCTTGATTGCGTTTTTTATCTTACCTCAGATATTGAAAGGGACAGAGCGGAAATTTGACAGTAAGATAGTTTTTGAACGGATCCTGATCTTTGCAGCTCCATTGTTTTATATAGGGGCAATGATACCGTATTCGCATTTTTGGACGGTCTTCAAAAACCGGGAACAAGTGGAAACAACGTTTTCAGAGTCTGTAAATGCTGTGAAAGAAATGTTCGCGGCATACGAATTATATGCCGAAAATCGTATCAAGGAATATGATGAAAGGCTGACAAGGACAAAGAGCAAAACTGTTCAGAAAACTAATAAAGTAGAAGCATTAAGGCTTCAAATCCTCGATGAAAACTACGATGCCCTGAAAACGGCAGCTATCGAATGGATAGACAATGCGTCTGATGCCACTGTATGGAATGTTTTTATGCTGGGGAATATCAGGCAAATAGAAAGTGCTATTGAAAATTGGAATTCAGAACTGAATGGCTTTTCAATCAAGTCCCTTTCAGATGAGCCGGATGATATAAAAGCGTTTTCAGCGTCAGATCCAAGTGTGGCGGCTGCCAAGGACAAATTATCCACTCTCAGGTCTGTTTATATGACTATGGAGGCTCCAACCCTTGTCTCGATTCTTACTTGCCTGTGCCTTTATCTCTTGCTGATGTGCCCGTATGTAATACAACGGCGGAACAGCAAGAGTACATACAGGCTCATAGGAAGCGAGAGAGGTGGCAGCGATACAAAACGCAAGAAAAAGAAATCCGAATTGGATGACTCGCCGATTTCTGTCAGCAAATACGAATCATTTACCATGTGATAGAAAATACTTATATATATGATTGATATTGATACAATACTTGACAACATCGATGAGTATGAAAATAATATCGATGATTTGATAAAAGCCTTGAGACGGACAGGCATTAAAAATTTCGACGAGTTCAAGATTGCTGCAAGAAAGGCAGGTGTTCCTGTCAAAAAATCCATTCAGGATCAGGTGGCGTCAAAATTTATTAATTCTGACGATGACGATTGGAGTGCTGCATTGCAGGATGATACGGAAGATTCGTATCTTGACTATTTGAAAAATTATCCGGACGGAAAGCATAGGGATGAGGCAAGGTCTCATATTTCACGTTTGCAGGCACAATCGGTGATTGAAGAAAGCGACAGCGAGTGGAACGGTATCGACAAAGAGGATATTGACCGGATAAGAAATTTCATATCAAAATATCCTGACAGTAAACATGCAGGCGAGGCCAAGGCATTGCTTCGCAAATTGGATGAAGATGTATATTTCGGAACTGGCATGCCGGCTTTGTCAAGTGCGATAAAAGCAATTGAGACAGAGGATAGTCTGAATCAGGATGATGAAATATACAACAAGATAAAGGAATTCATCGATAAAAGGAAAATTACAGTTGACGATTTGCTGGATGCCATCAGGAATGACAACAATTTCATAAGTGGAAAGGTGGCCAATAAATTATATGAAAACGATATAGTCTCGGCAAATGATTTTTCCAATGCGGGGATTTCCGACGACTTTATCAAATATATGATGCATGGAATTTTCCCGAAGAAATTGGACACTGCAAAGCGTCTTGAACAGGTCACGAAGATTCCCTGTACGGAAATATACTTCTGGGGTATTCCGTCTTCCGGGAAAAGCTGTGCAATAGGAGCTATCCTCAGTGCGGCCAATAACGGAAATGCGGCAGTCAGTATGATCAAAGACAGTAAATGCCAAGGATACGGATACATGTCCTCCTTGTCGGATTTGTTTGGCCTGGACGGAGATGTGGGAACTTTGCCTGAACGTACTATGGCAACATTATCCACGACGTACGAAATGGGGTTTGAATTGGAGGACTCTGCCGGCAAGGTACACCCTATCACATGTATTGATATTGCCGGAGAAGTGTTTTGTGATATACATAGGTTGCAGTCAAATGGGAAGGATTCATTGAATTTAAAAGTGTACGAAGTTCTTCACACATTGAACGGCATTCTGATAGACAATCGCACGGACAACAGGAAAATTCATTTTTTCGTGATAGAATATGGAGCCGAAGACAAGGAATACAGAGGTGTTCCCCAAAGGACATATCTTCAATCGGCTGTCGAATACATTTATGATACCGGAATTTTCAAGAAAGATACGGATGCCGTGTATATTCTTGTCACGAAAGTCGATAAGGCGAAAGCTACAGGAAGCGAGCTGGTCGAAAAGTTAAGGACGTATATTAGTTCCAAATATTCCGGATTCTATAATGTGCTTAAAAGGATTTGCACCGATTATGAGATCAACAAAAGAGAGGTCGTCATAGTGCCGTTCACATTGGGCGACGTATGTTTCCAATATTATTGCAGGTTCAATGTGGAGGCAGCCACCAATGTGGTGAAGGTGATATTGACAAGATCCGCCGGATTCAGAAAAGGAAAATGGGCGGCAATTATTGACAAATTGAAAAAATAAGATTCAAGATTATGGAGAACAGATATGACAAGTTGGGTTTAGTCGTCGAATATACCTATAAGGGGCTGAATCCATTGATGTCCTTAAATACAGACCAACGATGGGAAAAATACCTCGGTGAAATAGCGGAAATCAGAGAGATTGACAAAGGAGACAAGATGGATTGGTCTATCAAGGTCTTGCAAAGGATAGAATGCGGAATCATACTCAGGACAATATGTCCCAATTCCGGTCGCAACGACTATATGAGCGCATCGATTTTTGTCCCGTGGGACATCAAATGTGTCTCTGGAAAGGAACTGTCGGACATAATATCCAAAACAGAGGATGAATTGAGGCAATGGAATAAAGAATCCTCACCTGAAAAATTACGTGCATTGTTCGAGAAGCGGTATGAATCGGTGGATTTGCAGGAAAGACATTTGCGGATAGTTCCCGGCAGAATAGCATACAGGTATTATGGCGAGTTCTGTTTGTTGCCTGAATTGCTGGGAAATCTGTATCAGTCATATTATAATGCATATGAATACGTGTTTCTGATTGATAAAGAATCGGGTATTTCGTGCAAGATAGGAGATGACTTGACAAGAAAGGAGTTGGAAAAGTCGGTTATTGTCGCTCCTCCGCAAAAAGACCATGGATTTGAACCATATATCGAAGATTGCAGGTTTACTAAATCTATAAGGGTAACAGTAGGAGACTCATTGACAGTTTTATGGAAGAGGAATGGATATAAAACCATATCAAAAGAAATTATCATAAAAGAGGCCGGCAATGACATACCCGTACCACAACCAAATGAATATAAAGTCCAAATACAACCGCATAGTGTCATACATGTATATGACCAATCGGGCAATCAGATAGATGCGGCTTGCTATGAACTGATAATTAACGGCAAGTCTATTCAACCTGATGAAAGTGTCTTTGTAAGCGAAAGTGACCTTGGCAATATACGTGTCAGAGTCGAACCTGAAGATAGTGAAATGTATAAACCACAAGAAACTACCATTGATTTACGGGACGATAAGGAAAAGAAAATATATCTGGACAAGATAAAACATGAGTACACGTTCATGCTTCCGCTGGCAGAGGGTGGATATGAAAAAATCACCTATTCTCCGGAAAAAAAGTTGAATGTGTGTCCGTTCAAAGGATTCAAATTAAAGAACGGATGTATTCCCACTAAAGTAGGAGTCAATTGGCTGGAATGTGTAACATGGACAAAAAAAAGAATCGTGGCGATTCTGATATATTCGGTAATCCTATTGTCTATCGGTGTTGGCACAGGGTGGTATGCCTCCGATTATTTGAATCTTGATAGGATTTTGGATTATAAAGGAAAAAATCAATTGGAAACCGACGTGACTGATAATGTGCAAAAGCTTAAATCAGAAAACGAAGTCCGGAAGACTGAGGACAATTGGACGGATATTATAAAATACCTTGATGACCATAATGTCTGGAACAAGTATGAAATGGACAGGTTCCATGAAATTAACGGACTTTGGGACGCGTTGAATGAAAGACGGTTCGAAGATATATTGGAATATGAAGACAGATTGGATAAATCTCAAGCGTTCAATGATATCGTAACTGCAATCAGAAAGAACAGGCACAAGCATTTCACAGGTACTTTCAATGAAAGTCCGGATGATTATGATATAACAATCAGACAGGAAGGAAACAAGAAGGGGTATATCAAGGCACTTGAGGATGCGTTGAATCCCTATGCTGATGATAAGAAAAAGCATAATGTTCCAAATAATAAAAAAGTACCGACGGAAGAAACCGTGGAAGAAAATACACAATTCGAACAGAGAGACTGGTTATGAAAAACACAGGTAAAAAAATAATCATTCTTGGTGTAGCGACAGCCATTGCTGTTTCCTGCATCTTCGCGTTTTATCCGACAATAGTCGCACCTCCGAAAGACGTCCCGGTCCGTAATCTGCATAAACTGTCCCTTGAAAATAACATCGCCGGTTTTTCAGATAAAAAGAATTTTTTCATCAATGATTCGTTGTACAATGTCGTAATAGATAAACTTGTATTATACAAAGCAGAAAGTTTTATGACAGAAGACGAAATCGATGATCAAACCGGAGCTTTTGTTCAAAAGTATTTGCCGATCTTCATAGGATTTTGCAATGCTAAATTTGCTTCTCCTGTCTGGAACGAGTCTGAACACAATGCCATTCTTGACAGGATTGCACAATTGAGAACCTTGAAGATAGATAACGGTGAGACAATGGCAATAACGGCAGTGCATGATTCTGAATTAAGCAGGATTGAGGAGGTTATCTACTATTATAGAGATGCGAAAAAGATAGCGGCATATTCGACTTTTTATTCTGTAAAGGATGCCAATTCAAAAATACAGAAAGCTGAAAAATATATCGGAATGGAGCCGTTGTCAAATTGCAGGGATTTGGTTGTTGAATTGTCATCTGTCAAGAGCAGAATCGGAAATTCCCATTATCAGTCTGTCCTGTCGAAAGTAAAGGAAATGGCTGATTACAATAAAATGACGGAAGAATCGTTTAATTCACTGATGGTGGCTGTCAATAATAAAATACAGGAGTATGACAATAATCTCTCTATGTATGGAAGCAGAGTCAAATCTGCTGAAGATTTGAGAATGATGGCCAACGAATATTACCGTGAGGCGAAAGCGTACTATACCCGCTTAAAGGAAACAAAGGAAATAAAAATCAACACGAATTATCAATGGGTCAGTATGCCGTCTCCGAATACGGGGTATAGGGCGTACAAGTCCAACAGTAACTATCATAAGCCGAATTCAGAAGCCGTGATGTCTTTCAGTATCAAGGGGTACAGATCATTTACTTTTTATATCAGAAGTTATGGGGAAGCTCATTTTGACTATGTGATGGTCGGAGTGGATAAATTACCTACTACGATGTCGAATTATTCGAATACACAAGGTTATTCTTCTCCGGGAACATCAATGTCCTATTATAAGACTGTGACTTTGAATAATTTGTCAGAATCGCTCACATATACGGTATATGTCGTGTATTGTAAAGATGGTTATAATAACGTCGGTACGGATAGAGGATATGTGTTGATACCATATGCAAATAATTGAGAATATGAAAATAAACAGGCCGATATTGATTTTACTCATACTGTGTATTACTTGTGCAGGCTCCTTTGCTCAAAAGAAAGAAAAGAAAATATCTTTTAAAAATGCTCGAAGTGCCGATGCAATTGAGGCAATCGATAGTATGAGAATAATCGTTGACTCTCTTCAGAGGGTTTTGTCCAACCGCGACAGTACTATCAGTGCAAATATGAAACTGATAGACTCAATCTATCGGAAAAATGAGTCGGACTCTTTACGAATGGTCGCTGCGACCAAATCTCAAAAGGACTCTTTGTCCGGCATTATCCGAGAGAAGGATAAGGAAATCATTGTGTTGAAGTCAAATATCGGATTTGTTGATACCTGTATGGTCAAATTGGCCAACAGATGGCTGTATGAACCTTTTGACAAGGCGGATGTGGATGACGCGATTTCTTATTTTGATAGAATATATTCAAGCCGTCTTAAAGAAGATCTGTCAATTGTTCAAGAACTTTTGTACAGTTATGAACGGTCATACCGTGAATTTCAGTCCATATTAAGACAGGCTCAAAGTGATATTGACCGCGAAAGTCCCTTTGTTTGCGAAGAATATAAAAACAAGTATATACGCATGATTGAAAGTATGCCATACTATCTGAAATATTACAAAGGGGATTGGAATATCAGGTATTTGAACGGACAGATAAAAGAAGCATTGGATCGGTTAAACAATCATTCGGATATCAATCCGGCTGATTTTTCTTCATTGATAGATTCTGGCTCAGACATTTAAGATATAAGTCATGATAACACAACATGAACAAATAGATTCCAACAATCTCTATAGCCTTGCAGGTCAGTTAAAAAAGAAAGTAAACAATCTGGTATTCACTTACTTTTCCCTGATTATCGGAACGATTCTCTTGTTCCTTGCCATTACTGCTGCGGTAGTTGTTGCGGTGGTTTGGGAGATAAATGAAGGTGTGATGAATATCCGGTTCATTATTTTTGGTGGCGGTATTATCATTGCGGCAGCGGTCTGTGTGGGTTTTGTTCTTAATCCATTGAACAAAATATTTGCTCCGAGAGAGGAAAAAGGCACAATGATAGATCGTAAAAAGTACCCGGAATTGTCAGCAATGATAGATGAAGTCGTATCCTTGGCAGGATGCAGGCAACCGAAGCATGTGTTTGTATCGGGAGAATGCAATGCTTATGTATATTATTCCAATGTTTGGGGGTATTTTTTCTCGGGAGGAAGGCAGAATCTCACAATAGGTCTTCCGCTGTTATATTCCTTGAATTTAACTGAATTGAAATCCGTTTTAAGTCACGAATTCGGCCATTTTACGCAAAAATCCGTGTCGGTAAACAGGATAGCCAACCTTTCCGAATTCATATGTGCATCAATTGCACGTGCAGAGAAAGAATTTGAGGCTGCCGAAGACGGCTAAATGCAATCGAAGGCAAAAGCATTTGCCAGATTCATTACAAAAATAATGATTCGCCAATATTATAAGATAGCACCATTGAACAAGGTTCTTTCACGGGCGCAGGAATTTGATGCGGACAGTTTTTCATATTCGATTGTCGGCTCAGGCGGGAGTGTTTCGGCCCTAAATAAGATTGAGCAGTTCGCGGGTAAATGGCATAATTTTGAGATGATTCTGCGATCTCTTATTCAAGAAGACAGTCGATGTCCGGAAGATTCTCTGTCTTGTTTCGATGCATTTATCGGGTATGACAACTGTCAGATTTCAGGATTTGCGTTGTCTCCGTCGGAGCATTTCATAGAACCTGTCAGAGAAATAGGTTCCCGTCTTTCAAATGTAGATGATATGAGTACTCACCCGTCTACTTATGACAGGTGTTCGGCAATTTTAAGTTATCCGGAAAAAGAAACAATATGGGATGACAGGCCCGCATACAGTATCTTTGATAAGAGGTTGATTGAAATGAAGTTTAATGCAGCTGTTACTGCGGTCAAGGAATTGATGCCAAACGCTGACAATATTTCAGTGAAAAGAAATGTCTCTGCTGAGGACCTGCAAAAGTGGTTGGATAAATATTATATTCCCGATCTTAGAATATTTTATAACGATCCGGTATTTTTTGCAGCATTAGATTGCGATGAAAAGGCGACATCTGACGTTGAAGAATTTCCTTTTACGAAAGACAACGCAGATATGTTGTTGGAATACTATTATGCTAAGTGTGATATGGATACTTTGAAGCAAATAATGGATGAAAATTCACCTATGCGCAAATATCGTTATCAGGGACGGCAATATGATGGACAGAATGTACCAATACGAGAGCATTCGGAATATTTGAAGCAAATGGCGATACAGTCTCAGGAGCTCGGTATTTTATGTAATGAATGGCTGGCGGACAAGACAAAGGGAACTGCCTATGAAGAGTGTTTCGCAATATTCAGAATTACGGCGATGGTTAACTATTATCTTTTGGAATTGAGGACTCCTATGCAGAATGTTTATTCTATAGCGGAATCCAATGACCGTTCGACAAAAGCTCTTGAGTATATTTCTGCGGTGGATGCCAGATTTACAGAAATATGTGCTCCTCTATTTGACGAGAAAGATGGAAAACCGAAATTTTTTGAAGTTTGTGACCAAACAGGTGTAGATCCGGATGACAGGGATGCAGCCAGAAACTTCGTTATATCTAAGTCGGAATCAAAGTCGATAGAAAAATTTCTTCATTTGTATCCGATTGTAGGCAATGCACTCAATGATTATTCCAGGATATGCTGGCAAAGGCTTTATAAAAATGTGATATTGTGTGAAACCTCAAAGTGATATTATTAAACTCTGCGATATGAAAAATACACTGAAAATATTCTTGGTGAGCATTATTTTGTTTGGCATACTGTCGTCCGTCCAGGCTTTCGGACAGAAATACGACTCCTACAACTTCACCAAGGGGCTCGAAGCGATGAGAAACGATGATTATGAAAGTGCCATAGACTATTTTGTCAAGGAGCTCGATGAAAATCCCAAGAATGGATTTGCAAGTCTTTATCTGGCGGACATCTGCCTGAAGCAGGAGGATTATTCTTCGGCTTTGACTACGGTCAATGATGCCATAAAGAACCTGCCGAGAAAATCCAAGGTTTACAGGGCATACGCATATCGGACGAGAGGCGATATCTATTATGTGTTGGAAGAGCATGACAAGGCAATTGATGATTTTACTTCGGCTATTTCCTTATATGGAGAAGACAGCGATATGTACGAACGTCGCGGGCAGATATATTATGAGCAGGAACGATATGATCTTGCGGATCAGGATTATCGGAAAATGATAGAAATAGACGAAGGGGATGTGATGGGATATATGTACCTTGGCCGTAATGCGAACGCCCGTGAAAATTATGAGGAGGCTATTTCGTATTTTGACAAGGTCATAAATATGGCTCCGGAATATTCTTCTGGTTATTCTTTTCGGGCAGAATCTTATCGTGGTCTTGAAGATTATGCAAAAGCAGTCAATGACGCAATAACTGCCTTGTCAATTGATCGAGATGAAAAGGCTTATTGGGAATTGGTGTTTATCGCTGGGAAAGAGTTCGATATTGTCCTTTCACGCCTCAAAGTGGCTTTCGCAAAAGAACCTAACCAAAGTTTCTGGCCGAATGCTGCCGGTTCTATCTGCGAGATGGAAGAGGCGTACAGTGATGCAATAGACTGGTATAATAAAGCCTACAGTATCGACAGGACAGGTGATGCCGCATACAGAATAGCGTCGTGTTACGAAAGCATCGGGGATTATGCTCATGCAATGCAGTACATCGACGAGGCGATAGAAATGCAGCCCGACGATGCAGAGAATTTTTCCATGAAGTCATCCATTGAATCGGATTTGGGAGACTTTGAGCAGGCGGTAAGGACGATAAGTACCGGCATTTCAATGGAGCCGGATTATTTCTTTTACTATCATCAAAGAGGGCGCTATCATAATTATATCGGGAGAACAGATGAAGCAATAGAAGACTGGACTACATCCATAAGCCTGAATCCGGATTACGCCTATCCATATATGTTGAGAGGAACGGCATATTTGAAAACCGGTCAACAGGAAAAAGCCAAAGCGGATTTTGAAAAGGTCATAGCCATTGATACGGTGACAGGAGAGAATATAGCGGCTGTATATGCGCACTTTTATCTCGGCGATGCGGAAACTGCAAAGAATGCGATGGCTGCGATTCTCGAATCCGATCCTGAAAACTATTATTATGACGCCTGTTGCCTTTATTCTCTTCTTGGAGAGACCGATACCGCCATAGATTATCTGAGGAAAGCCTTCGAAACAGGCTATGTGGGATTTAACCATATCAAAGTGGATTCCGACCTTGACAATATCAGGAATCTTGATTCTTTCATATCCTTGATCGATAAATACAAGACGCAATACGAGGAAAGAATCTCAGGCATATCCGGAGTCGCGGAAGACGATTATGTCGAAGTTTCGACAGAAATCCCGATGTATAAGGAAGGCGGCGTATATAACGTCAAATGCACGATCAACGGCCTGCCTTTGCATTTCATTTTCGATACCGGTGCTTCCGACGTGTCGATTTCATCATTGGAAGCGTCTTTCATGCTGAAAAACGGATATCTGAAACATTCGGACATTATAGGCAGTCAAAATTACATCAACGCTGACGGGGAAATCTCCGAGGGAGTCGTAATAAATCTTGTTTCCGTGGAATTCGGAGGATTGAAACTGAAAAATGTCAAGGCTTCCGTCAGGAAATCCCAGTCTGCGCCGCTGCTTCTCGGACAGTCCGCATTAGGCAAACTCGGGAAAATAGAGATAGACAATTCCAAAAACGTCATAAAAGTGACGCATAAAGTCGCAAAAGTGACATTATAATAAGATGTTATGAAATGGTGCAGACAATTGGCTATAGTATTTTTGCTGACGATAACATGCAATAACCAGGTATACGGGCAGACAGATTATTTTATTCAGAATGTCGCCATACATCTTATCGAATGTATATGTGAAGAAAATTTATCGCAATTACCGCTCCGTATCAATCAAACAGATACTTTTACTGCAATGGAAATAAGCGACGGATTTCTTACATACCATTATAGTTCGGAAATGCAAGGAGAGTTGCTGGATTATGTCATGAGTAACCGGGATCTTTTATATGACAACGCCATGTCCAACATAGTATCGAATCCGGCGGCCTTATTTACTTCGGCATTATGAGCAGATGCAGTTCTGATTATTTTTTGACTATAATTATTTTTGACTGATGAATAATACCGGGATAGATTTTGAATGTGTCTGTTGTATTCGGCAGATGTCCATACCGGAAGCACTTATAGGGGACACCCTGCCTATGGTATGCGATAACAATGTTTGATTGCCGACGTTTGTGCCTTTTGAAAAGAAAGTCCCGGTATTTTTAATGAAATAGGAAACTCCTTGCCAATAAAAGCTTTATACAATCGTCGTACAGGGAGTTTGAAATACCGAAGAAAACAAGACCCTACCTATATCAGATACCGGGTGAGATTTGACGACCTTTGCGGCAAACCGGGCCCCATAAAATGACGGTCGGAAAAGATGATTATAACCCGAATGCCTGCCGCACCACGTCTGAAACGGCGGCGAAATCCGATGCCGTTTCCGTCCGTATGATGATTTGTCCGTTTTGTATCATGATGAATTCCTGACTTTGGAGCGAATATAAGAATTTACTGCATATTATCCGATTTTCCTGATGAATTTTGCCGGATTCCCGCCTACAATGGCATGGGAGGCACATCACGCGTTACTACACTGTTGGCCCCGACAATAGAGCCGTAGACATTTTACGGAAGCCCATGACCTCGGCTTGAAATAAAATCCTCGACGACGGACTGCACTGATAGGATACATGAATTGCAGATCGGGCGGAAAAGATTATATTTGTAGACAGGAAGCACGATGCCGCAAAGGCCGTCAACATATACGGAAAAATGTACGAACTCATTCAAGTCGGCCCGCAAAGCTATTATATTGAAAGTCCTGCGAAGATAGGTATCTACCGCCGGAACGATACGGATATTTATCTTGTAGACAGCGGAAACGACAAGGAAGCAGGAAAGAAAATACTTAAAATAGCGTTGCAGAACAATTGGACCGTCAAAGGAATAATAAATACCCATTCCAATGCGGACCATATCGGCGGAAACAACCATATCCAGAAAAATACTGGCTGTCCGGTGTTTGCAAACGGAATTGAGGCGGCATTTACGAACTATCCTCTTCTTGAACCCTCTTTCCTTTACGGCGGTTTCCCGTGCAAGGAGCTCCGCTGTAAGTTTCTAATGGCAAAGGAAAGCGTGGCGACCGGTTTTTCCTCGCCGGAATTTCCGTCCGAACTGGAGCCGGTCGCTTTGCCGGGGCATTTTTTCGACATGACAGGTATCCGTGTACCCGACGGGACGGTATTCATAGCTGATTGCGTCAGCAGCCCGCAGACATTGGAGAAATACGGGGTGACATTCATCTACGACGTGGCACAATATCTTGCGACACTTGACAAGATAGAAACCATGGAAGCGGAAGTTTTCGTGCCTTCACATGCAGAGGTTACCAGGGACATCCGCCCGCTTGCGGCAGCCAACCGTGCCAAAATCTATGAGATCCGGGAGAAAATCGCCGGGATATGTACGTCGCCGCAAACGATAGACTCGATTATCCAGACCATATTCAAGTCCTACCGCCTTACGATGTCCATGGAACAATATGTATTGGTCGGTTCGACCATCAGGTCTTATCTGTCATGGATGAAAGAGTGCGGAGACATCGACTTCCTGACCGAGGATTCGGCACTTGTATGGCGAACCATAACGTCACAGGCTGCCATGAGCAGCATTCATACCGATAATAATTTGATTTAAATGTTTTATACCATGCCCCGCATTTACTCACACATAATTACAATCGCAGCAGCACTGGTCTTTGCATTGACGGCCAATGCGCAGCCGCTGATTCAGAGCCAGTGGGAGGGAGCCAGAGTGGCTTTTCTCGGGGATTCAATAACTGACGCTGCGCAGTTGGGTACCACCAATGACGTCTATTGGAACAATCTCAAGGACATATTGGGTATAGAACCCTATGTCTACGGCATCAGCGGACACCGGATGGACGATATTGTCGGACAGGCCGAAAAGTTGGAAACCGAACACGGACAGGAAGTCGATGCCATCATCGTTTTCATCGGTACGAACGATTACAACGGGAATGTCCCTCTCGGGGAATGGTACAGTTATTCTACAGAAAAAGTCGAAGTATCAGGCCATGTAATGCAGGAGAGGCGGTATCGGGAACTGATTTATGACAATTCCACGTTTAGGGGCAAGGCCAATATCGTCATGCGCTGGCTCAAAAGGCATTATCCCGACAAACAGATAATTTTCCTGACTCCGCTTCATAGGGGATATGCGTATTTCGGCGACAACAACATCCAGCCATCCGAATCATACGCCAACGCCTGCGGATATTTTATTGATGATTATGTCCTTGCCATCAAGGAACTTGCAAACGTATGGGCTGTGCCTGTCATTGACCTGAACAGCATCAGCGGACTCTATCCGATGTCGGATGCGCAGGCTCCGTATTTCCGCAATGCGGATACCGACAGGCTACATCCGAATACTCCGGGCCAGCTCCGCATGGCCTGGGCCTTGGCCTTCCAGCTTCTCGGCTACCCGGCCGTGTTCGATGACATTTTGTAGTCAGACAGTTGACGGAGGATTTCGGCACGGGTGGCGGCAGGGTCGGCGAGGAGGTTGCGGAGTTCCGACAGTTTGCGGGCATTGTCGCTCCATGGAATCCACAGTTTCAAGTAACCGTTTGCCCCGTATTTGTTGCTGAGGTGCTTTATTGCCCTTTCGATTTGTCCGGGAATGTCGAGCTCGGGATAATTGTAAAGTCCGTATTGCAGCGTCCGCCGGATGATGGTTTCGGGGTCGATGAGTCTGTCGGCTTCAGCTACTATTTTCCCGTAAATGCTGCGTGGCTCGTTTCCGTTTGACGCCCTGTGGTCTTCGGCTGCTTCCGCTATCAGTCCGATTTGCTCCCCGTCGAACCATTGTGTCAGATTCGAGTCGGCACGGATGATTTTCCCGGAGTCGATATGATGGTTTTCCTTGCCGTTTATCCTGCCGAGGTCATGGCAGGCGGCTGCTGTGAACAGGATTTCGGGATTTATGCCGTCCCTTATATCATCAGGTGCCGTGAGATATAGCTTTATGGAGTTGTCTATAACGGCGATGGCGTGGTCTTCACGGTGCGCAGGGTCGAATCCGGCATATTCGGGGACAATGCGCTCATAAATGTAGCGTGACAGTCCGGGTCTTATGAAATCGTAATCCATGATGATTCAACGGTATTGGGCCGGCCTATGCCTGTTCCAAGCAGTCGTCAAGGTCGCGGGATATCTGTTCCTTGTCCATGTTGCGTCCGATAAAGACGATTTTCTGCATCCTGTCACCGTACTGCGGGTCCCAGTCTCGCATGAATCCGGGATCGGATTTCATGAGCTGCCTCAAATCTTCCTCCGGGGCAGTGGCGTACCATTGTCCGGCCTGTCTGAGCTGTTTCTGTTTCCCCGCCTGTTCGAAAAGATAGGACATGTCCTTTTCGTCGCTGAAATAGCAGACGCCTTTGGCCCGGATGACGGAAGACGGCCATTTTTTCGTCACGAAATAATCGAACCTGTTGATGTCGAATGCCGGACGGCGGTAGTAGACGAAAGTTCCGATTCCGTATTCTTCAGCCTCTCCTTCTTCATGATGATGCCCTTCGTGATCGTGGTGACCGTGGTGTCCGTGTCCTTCAGACTCGTGCCCGTGCTCTTCATGCCCGTGCGCCTCATGTTCATGCCCGTGGTGATGTCCTGCCGGGCGGGCCTCCGCTTCGGCTTCCTCCGTCGGAGTGCTTTCTATTCCCGAAATCCAACCTGCCGAGGTCGCCGCCCTGTCGAAATCGAACTTCCCGGTATGGAGGAGTTTCTCCATTTCCACATCGGCATAGTCGCATTCGATGATTTCGGCTTTCGGCTGCAAAGCCTTGATTATAGCCTTGATGCGTCCCAATTCATCAGGCCTGACCTCCGATGCCTTGTTCAGCAGTATCATGTCGCAGAACTCTATCTGCTGGATGATAAGTTTCTCTATGTCGTCTTCTTCCAAGTCCTTGCGCTCGAGGCTGTCCCCGCATCCGAATTCGTCCCTCATCCTGAGGGCATCGACCACCGTCACGATGCAGTCGAGGCGGCAAGTCCCGTATTTGGTATAGGCTCCGCCGAATGTCGGAATGCTGCAGATGGTCTGAGCGATAGGTTCCGGTTCGCAAATTCCGCTGGCTTCGATGACTATATAGTCGAATTTGCCTGACCTTGTCAACTCGAATATCTGTTCTATCAGGTCCGTCTTGAGTGTACAGCAGATGCATCCGTTCTGCAACGCCACGAGACTGTCATCCTTCTGTGCCACGACTCCGCCTTTCTGGATAAGGTCCGCATCGATGTTGACCTCTCCTATGTCATTGACAATTACGGCGAAGCGTATCCCTTTCCTGTTGGAAAGGATCCTGTTTACAAGAGTTGTCTTTCCGCTGCCGAGATATCCGGTCAGCAGCAGGACCGGAATTATGTTTTTTTTCATAAATTAGATCCTCAAAAATTCATTCAGTTTTTCTTCTATCGAAAGGAAGTCGACGACGACAATGTCAGCGTACGGGGCAAGGCTTTCCCTGCTGTTGGTCGTGGCAAGGGCCACCACATGCGCTCCCGAGCCCCGCCCGGCCTTAAGCCCGTTGAAAGAATCTTCGAAGACGAATGTGTCGGCAGCCGTCGCCCCGCACAGTTTCATGCCGAGCAGATAGCATTCGGGATCCGGTTTGGACCTGCCGAAATCATCGCATGTGAGAATATGGTCCACCAAACCGGGTATCTCGGGGTGTACCTTGTACACTTTTGACATTTTGTCACGGTTGGAACTCGTGACGATGGCAGTGCGGCAGCCCTCCTCCTTGAGCCTGCCGAGAAATTCAAACGCTCCCGGAACGTAATCGAAAGCCATTTTCTCTTCGAATTCATAAAGCCTCCGCCTGACCTCGTCTCTTTTCAACGTGTCATCCGGGAAACATCTGCGCAACGACGTTTCTATGGTCTCTCCCTTCAACTTGGCGGCCAAATGACAGTCCCCGAGGTATTCGGCGCCTATTCCGTCCCAGAACAACGTGTACTGGTCTTCTGTATTGAAAATCACTCCGTCCAAATCGAAAAGAAATGCGTAACCTTTCATATCATATAAAAAATTTATCCGGCCGCGAATATAATCAAAATACCTCAGCATGATAAAAAAACAAGGCTGTTTTCATTTTGGTACGAGGTTTGCCATGAACACGCCTCGGATTGAAAAATCCGGTAAATTTTAAAAGTTGAAAATTATGAAACGAGTGATTTTAATTCTGATGTTGGCATCAGTTGCGTGGGTGTCAGGGTCAGCCCAAAACAAAATGACCCGTGAGGAAAGAATGGACCGCTGGAAAGACTATATGAATGAATTCAATGAAGGCAGAAGCGATGACGTGAAAAAAGCTGCCGTAATGGATACATTGGTATGGTTGCAGGCTGTGCAGGCGTTGAACGACTCTTCGTTCGTCCTCGAAGCGGATGCCGTTACTTTCAAATACGGTACGAGGGTGCAGGTCAATTCCACGACCAACTTCATTTCATTCCATGACGGCGAAGCCGTTGTCCAGATTTCGCCGAGCTATTCGTTTGCAGGCCCCAACGGGGTCGGTGGCATTACTGTCGAGGGATCGGTGTCGAATGTTAAGGTTTCCTACGACAGGAAAGGAGGCCTGGTATATTCGATGAACGTTCAGGGGAGGGGAATCAGTGCTGCTGTGACGATTTCCCTGTCTCAGGGTTCAAGCCGGGCCTATGCCGACGTTTCCCCGAATTTCAACTCCAACAGGGTGCGGCTCGAAGGCCGGATAGTACCTTACAAATACTCGAATACCGTCGAGGGAATATCTTTTTAACGACTATTAAAAATGAAAACAATGAAAGGAAAAATAATTCTATCGGCAATGCTGGCGCTTGCAGCTGCCGTTGCCTGTCAGAAAATGCCTGACAAGGTCG
Organism: uncultured Bacteroidales bacterium; assembly: GCA_944323245.1. Classification (GTDB taxonomy): domain Bacteria; phylum Bacteroidota; class Bacteroidia; order Bacteroidales; family UBA932; genus Cryptobacteroides. Next base: position 26,082 of record CALURT010000002.1, on the reverse strand, counting down.
ATGCGGACGGAGAATGCCTGGTGTTCACGGCCCGCTCTGAAAACAGCGACTTTTCGCAATATTCGACATTTACCGTAGTGGACAGTGTCCTTGTCATAGACGGCAGCCATTCGTCGTACAGCAAGAACTCATTCGCTTCGGCATTGGTGTCCGAAGTCAGAAAAATGATGGAAAACAAAGGTTACCAGTATGTCGAACTTGAAAACAAGGAAAATGCCGACCTCGGTCTGCAGCTGACATACATAATGGATACCGATTATTTTACCGACTATGTGGGCGGTTATGCCGATTCGTACTGGTGGCTCGGTTATCCGGGTTACTGGAGCCCGGGTTATTGGGGCACATGGGGCGGCTGGTATTATCCGTATCCGGTGACATATTCCTATTCCACGCATTCACTGCTTATTGATATGGCCGACCTGACGTCCGCACAGGGCGAGGATGAAAATCTTCCTGTAGTATGGAACGCCTTCATAGACGGCGATGTCCTCGGAGTGTCGTATTATGACAAGGAGCGTCTGCTTGAAGGGATAAGGCAGGCATTTGCACAGTCGGAATATTTGAGGTAACTGAAATTATGAATATCATGAAATTGAAATACATATTGATTGTTGCGGCATTGTCCGTAGCGACAGCATTTACCATGGATGCCCAGGTGGGCAGACGGTTCTATATCGATGCCGGATGGCAGTTCAACGGGACGTTTTCCAACAATTTCGTCCGCAATGCAAGCGGCTGGGGTGCGTATGCCGAAGGCGGTTATTACATCCTTCCTCATGTGGGCGTCGGGGCATTTGCAAGTTTCAACACGAACAACGAATATATCCCTAAAGCCACGTATGACCTCGGGAACGGCGCTGACCTGACTACCGACATGGCGCATTCCCTGTTCCAGATTCCGTTCGGAGCGGAGTTGAGATACAGGTTCACCTATACCCGTTTCCAGCCTTACGTCGGGGCCAAGTTAGGGGCCAACTATGCGGAAGCGTACCGTTTCATGTCCACGTTCGGAATGAGGGACAGCGGCTGGGGCTTTTACGTGTCTCCTGAAATAGGCTTTACATGGCATCCTTTCAGGAAAAGCAATTTCGGATTCCAGTTGGCGGCATACTATGCCTACAGTACGAACAGGAGCGAGGCTTTCAACATAAACGGCATCAACAATGCCGGCTTCAAACTCGGACTTTCATTCTGACGCCTGCTTGTATCGTGCTTTCAAAACACAATAATTTTGCATACCTTTACGGATTCATGGGATCTGCACGCCCCGACCGGGCAGGAGCAGGTCTCATGAATTTAATTTTATGATTTTATGATTTTACAATAATGGACAATCATGTAGTGATAATGGCCGGAGGCATCGGAAGCCGCCTGTGGCCCGCAAGCACGCCGGAAACGCCCAAGCAGTTCATCGACGTACTCGGAGTCGGGAAGACACTTATCCAGTTGACGGTAGAGCGGTTTCTCCCGTTGTGCGACATTTCGAAATTCTGGGTGGTGACATCGGAAAAATATGTCGGCACGGTCATGGAGCAGCTCCCTGGCATTCCTGAAGACAATATCATCGCCGAGCCCGAGCCGAGAAATACGGCTCCGTGTATTGCCTTGGCCTGCAGGAAGATTCATAAAAGATTCCCTCAGGCAAATATTGTCGTCACTCCGGCGGACGCACTTGTCTTGGAGACGGACAGGTTCCGGAAACTGATTTCCGAAGCATTGGCGTTCACCGCCGGAAATGACAGTATCGTGACGGTCGGAGTCATTCCATCGAGGCCGGAGACGGGTTACGGTTACATCAATGCCGGGAATGCAGCTCCGGAGAAGGTATGCAAGGTGGATGCATTCAAGGAAAAACCTGATATTGAGACGGCTCGGAAGTATCTTGCCGACGGCGGATATTTCTGGAATGCGGGAATTTTCGTGTGGACAGCGGAGACCATAGAGAAGCAGTTGATGCGTTACGCCCCGCAGATAGCCGGGGTGATGGACGAAATAGAACCGTACCTGTACACGGACCGTGAGAAGGAAACGCTCGCAAGGCTTTTCCCGACCTGCGACAAAATATCCATAGATTACGCCGTCATGGAGAAATCCGATGATATTTATGTGATTACCGGAAGTTTCGGCTGGAGCGACCTCGGAAGCTGGGGCTCGGTAAAGACTCACATCGCCGGGGATGAAGACGGCAACTCCATTGTGGGCGGCGACATCAGGATGTTCGGAAGCCGCAATTGCATCGTGCATCTCCCGGATGTGCAGACGGCTGTCATAGACGGGTTGGACGGGTACATCGTTGCGGAAAAGAACGGGAAACTTCTTGTCTGCAGGTTGTCCGAAGAGCAGCGTATCAAGGATTATTCGGCAAATTCATCGAAGCGAACGAAGTGAAGATATTGGTAACAGGAGGGGCGGGATTCATCGGTGCGGCCCTGTGTCGGAGTCTTGCAGTTGAAGGACATGAAGTCGTGGCCGCCGACAATCTCAATGACTATTATCCGACGGTGCTGAAAACCGCACGGTTGGAGTACAACGGAATAAGGGCAGAAGGCGGTGCGTCCGGCATGACGGCAAGCAGCCTTTTCCCGAATCTTTCCTTTGTAAAGGTCTCCATCGAGGACAGGGATCCGATGGACCGTCTTTTTTCTGACGGGAAATTCGACAAGGTCGTCAACCTTGCCGCACAGGCCGGGGTGCGACATTCCACGGAAGCCCCTTTCGAGTATATCCAGAGCAATGTCACGGGCTTTTTGACCGTATTGGAGTGTTGCAGAAAGTACGGCGTGGGGCATCTTGTCTTCGCATCGTCAAGCTCCGTGTACGGAAGGGCAACCAAAGTCCCGTTTTCGGAGGATGACAGGACGGACTGTCCGGTAAGCCTATATGCGGCCACCAAGAAAGCCGATGAGGTCATGGCCTATGCCTACAATTCGCTGTACGGGATAAGGATGACCGGAATAAGGTTTTTTACGGTTTACGGGCCGTGGGGAAGGCCAGACATGGCTCCGTTTATTTTCGCGGATGCCATAACGGGAGGCAAGACTTTGCGTATTTTCAACGGCGGCAGGCACGTCAGGGATTTCACATATATTGATGATGCGGTAGAAGCTACGATGAGAATTGTCGGAGACAAACGGACATCTTCAGGGACGGACGAAGGTTTTGAGATATTCAATGTCGGAGTCGGTGCGCCTGCGGCTTTGACGGATTTTATATCGGAGATGGAGAATGTTTTCGGAAAGACGGCCGAAAAGGAATATCTCCCTATGCAGCAGGGTGATGTGACAAGGACATTTGCGGACCCTTCCAGACTTGAAGCATGTTACGGATTCCGTCCGTCCGTGCCGCTGAAGACAGGACTGGAAAAATTCGCCTCATGGTACCTTTCGCCTGATAATCCGCTGAAACCAAAAGGAATATAATAATTATGAACATAGCGATAATAGGAACAGGATATGTGGGACTCGTGAGCGGAGCATGCTTTGCCGAAACGGGCATATATGTGACGTGCGTCGATGTAGATGCAAGGAAAATCGACAATCTGAAAAAGGGCGTGATTCCGATTTACGAGCCCGGGTTGGACGAACTCGTGGCGAGGAATGCCAAGGCCGGACGGCTTGAATTCACGACAGACCTGTCCGAATGCATAAAAGACGTCGAAGTGGTATTCATCGCCGTAGGAACCCCTCCGGACGAAGACGGAAGCGCCGATTTGTCTGCTGTGCTGGACGTTGCCCGTAACATAGGACGGCTGATGGACAATTATACCCTCGTTGTCACCAAATCCACCGTTCCAGTGGGAACTTCTGAGAAAGTAAAGGCTGCGATAAAGGAAGAAATCGACAGGAGAGGGGTTTCCGTGCAATTTGACATTGCTTCGAACCCAGAATTTCTGAAGGAAGGGGCGGCTGTCAAGGATTTCATGAGCCCCGACCGTGTCGTGGTGGGTTTGGAGTCGGAACGTGCGGAAAATATAATGCGCAGGCTCTACAGACCGTTTCTGCTCAACAATTTCCGGGTGATATTTACGGATATTCCTTCCGCCGAGATGATCAAGTATGCGGCCAATTCGATGTTGGCCACGAGGATAAGTTTCATGAACGACATCGCCAACCTTTGCGAATTGGTCGGAGCGGATGTGAATATGGTCCGTCGGGGGATAGGTTCCGATACCCGTATTGGCGGGAAATTCCTTTATCCGGGTTGCGGATACGGAGGCAGCTGCTTCCCGAAAGACGTCAAGGCGCTTATCCGGACTGCGGAATCCGCCGGCTATGAAATGAAGGTCCTCAAGGCTGTCGAAGAAGTCAACGAGAAGCAGAAACGGATTCTGTTCGACAAGGTTGCAAGACATTTCGGCGGCAATCCTGCCGGTCTGAACATAGCGGTTTGGGGTCTGGCCTTCAAGCCGGAAACGGATGACATGAGGGAGGCTCCGTCACTTGTCGTCATCGACCTGCTGTTGAAATCGGGGTGCAATATCACGGTATTCGACCCTGTGGCCATGGAGGAAGGACGGCGCCGCCTCGGCGGGAAAGTGACCTATGCGAAGGACATGTACGACGCTGTAAAGGATGCCGACGCACTTCTGCTTCTGACTGAATGGAAACAGTTCCGCATGCCTGCATGGAAACTCGTGCGGTCGCTTATGAGGCAGCCTGTGGTCATCGACGGACGCAACATATACGATTCTGCCGAAATGAAGGACAACGGAATCGAATATTTGTGCATCGGAGGATGACTTTTACATACTTTTAATTACCTTTGACAGAATTATGGAAGTTCGCAGTCATTACAGGACGGTGGTGATTTCAGACGTACACCTCGGGTCCGCATACGCCAAGGTCAAGGAAGTCGGAGATTTCCTGAGTTCGGTGGATTGTGACCGTCTTGTCCTGAACGGCGATATCATCGACGGCTGGCAGATACAGAGGAAGTCGGCTGCCAAGAGATGGAATTCCGATTATACGAGATTCATGAAAATCATCATGAAAATGATGGAGAACCACAACACAGAAGTGATTTACCTGAGAGGCAACCATGACGATTTCCTTGACAATCTTGTTCCGGTCAATCTGTCCAACATCAGTTTCCTGAGAGACTATGTCCTCGAGTCCGAAGGACACAGGTTCTTCGTCACGCATGGCGACGTTTTCGACAGCGTTACCTCTAAAATGGAATGGTTGGCCAAACTCGGAGACATAAGCTATACGGCTCTTTTGAAATTCAACAATTTCTACAACAGGATGAGAGCCCGGCGGGGGAAACCTTATTTTTCTATGTCCCAGGCCATCAAGCACAAGGTCAAGAAAGCGGTATCCTTCGTATCCGGTTTCGAGCGTATGCTCGCCGATCTGGCCCGCAGCAAACATTGCGACGGAGTCATCTGCGGACACATCCATTATCCGGAGGACAGGATGATTGACGGAATCCGTTACCTGAATTCCGGCGACTGGGTGGAATCCCTGTCTGCCCTCATTGAAGACGAAAACGGCAACTGGCGCATTTACCGATACCGAGATGAATTTTTACCATGAAATTCCTGTTCATAATTCAAGGTGAAGGCCGCGGGCATCTGACCCAGGCCATGACATTGGAGAAAATGCTTCTTTCCAAGGGTCACGAGGTCGTGGCCATGCTTGTCGGCAAAAGTCCGGCAAGGCAACTGCCTGATTTTTTCAGAAAAGGAGTGTCTGCCCCGATACATCAGTTCCAAAGCGTCAATTTCCAGCCTTCCGCTGAAAACCGCACGGCCAACATGCTCAAGAGCGTGGCTTACAATATCGTAACCTTTCCGCAGTATTTCAAGAGCGTGACATTTATCAGGGATGCCATCAATTCGTCCGGAGCCGATGTCGTGGTGAATTTCTACGAACTGCTTACGGGAATAGCATATCTGAATTTCAGGATCAGTGTCCCGAATATTTCCATCGGGCACCAGTACCTGTTTCTTCACGAAGGTTTTGATCTGTCCTCTTCCGGAATTCCCGGCACTGACGGGCTGCTGCTCTTTACGAAACTGACGGCAGTGGGCGCATGCAAGCGTCTTGCATTGTCTTTCAAGGATATGCCCGATGACGACAAGCACAGGATAAGGGTGGTCCCGCCTCTTTTGCGGAAGGAAGTGCTCGACCTCAAGCCAAGCAAGGGCAATTACATACACGGATACATGCTCAATGCTGGCTTTTCGGAAGATGTGCTTGAATGGCATAAGGCGCATCCGGATGTGGAATTGAGATTTTTCTGGGACAAGTGGACGGAACCTCCTGTCAGGAAGATAGACGATAAGTTGTCATTTTATCTTTTGGATGACAAGAAGTTCCTGCATCAGATGGCAGGCTGCATGGCATACGCAAGCACGGCTGGTTTCGAGTCGGTCTGCGAGGCTGCATATCTCGGCAAGCCGGTCCTGATGGTCCCGTCCCATGTAGAGCAGAAATGCAACGCATACGATGCCGCAAGGTGCGGAATAGGAATCCCGGCGGAAGCATTCGATTTGAGCGCATTGCTCGATTTCGCAGGGACATTCGAGCCGGTGGCGGAATTTCCCGAATGGGCAAGGTCGTCCCTGTCGGTAATATACGATGAACTTACCAATCCGTAAAGGGGTGTGCAATCCGAAAATTTTTCAGAATTTTATGGAAAAATTTGGATATTAATTCGGAATGACATACCTTTGCAATCCCGTTTCGGAAGCATGCTTCCAATGACGGGAACGGACGGTAAGATTCGTTAGCTCAGCTGGTAGAGCACAACACTTTTAATGTTGGGGTCTTGGGTTCGAATCCCAAACGGATCACGAAAGAGCCATGAATGTGGCTTTATGACGCTTCCTTAGCTCAGTTGGTAGAGCACGACACTCTTAATGTTGGGGTCTAGGGTTCGAGCCCCTAAGGGAGCACAGAAAGGGTCAAAATGATGCAATCATCGTTTTGACCCTTTCTTTTTACGGATTTATGCCCAACAAATTGAGATTAGTGCCGTTTTTAAGGGATGCTGCGGCTTGTGATGTCATGAACAGGAAGCCGAAAAGAAAGGCGAGCCTCCGCTCGGGATGACAAAGGGCCTCTTGCAGGACATGAAAAAAGGAATGGAAAAGGAAGCGAATGCGTTTTTATTAGCATGAGCGGTTTTCCATTCCTTTTTCAACGAAAAGGGAGCCAATACGACAGCCCGGCCTACAGATTGAATTTCTCTTTCATTTCGTCCATCTGAGCGTCGGTCATTCCGGCGGGCGTGAAGCCCATCGCCATGGCCGACATGTAGATTTTCGCCGATTTGGTGAAGGTGTCTATCATGTCGAAAGGCTCGATGAGGTCAGTTCCTATGCCTACGGCACCGTGCTTTTCCCACATCACGATGTCATATTCGTCCAATTCCCTGACCGTGGCTTCGGCCAGTTCCACCGTTCCCGGGCAGGTATAAGGGATGATTCCGAGTCCCTTGGGACAGAACGCCCTCGTCTCGGGTATCATGCTCCACAGGATTTTCCCGAGCACGTCCTTTTCGAGCATTGCCGGATTGTGGGTCATGGCCACAAGTTCTATCGGATGCGTATGGATTACAGACTTTATGTCCCTGCCCTGTTCCGCCATGTGATTGTGTATCATCAGGTGCGACGGCAGTTCCGAAGTAGGTCTGATCGGCTTTTCAGCCATGATTTCATAATATGAGCCGTCCCCGGAGATGCGGATAATCGAAGCATTGTCCATCGGTGAGGAATGTACGTAGCGCATCCTTTTCCCCGTTCCCGTCACGAGAAAATAATTTCCCGAAAGGGCCGGAACAGGTTTTCCGATAGGGAATTTTTCCGAAACAGGAGTCAGAGCCCTGATATTGTCATCGACGACATCGGTGATATTGTACGAAATGTTGCCTCCGTTGCGTTCCGCCCAGCCTTTTTCCCAAAGGTAGCCGGCCACTTCAGCGACCTCGTCTATTCTTGATTGGAGTTTTTCGTTGTATTTCATGAAAAATAGTCTGTTCTACAAATTTGTCAAATGATCGAAGGGAAGAAAATCGAGAAGATAAGGATTGCAAGGCCTGCGGCCAATACCGCCACCGCTTTCACCGAAGCGCCTTTCCATTCCTTGAGGATAATGCCCCAGACATTCGAGAAAACCACGTTGAGGGACATGAGTATGCTCCATGAAAACGCAAGAAGCACAGGAGAGTCCGTAAGGAAACTTTTCCCGGCTTCGAGTCCGAAAAACTGTGAATACCACAGGAGTCCTGCCAATGCGCAGAACAGGATGTTCGACAGCAGGACCTTGCCTTCCGGCGCAAAATATTCTCCGAAAGTCCTGTTTTTCGCATTCTGCCACAGGCAATATGCTGCGTTGGTTACAAAGCCTCCTGCAGTCACCAAGGCTATGACCGGCAGCCCGGCAAGCAGGGGAGCCGCCCCTTTGGCCAACGCCGCTTCCTTTACAGGAGCTCCGGCATCCAACCCTATGGCAAAACATGCGCTCATTACACCTGCAAGCAATGCTACCGCCAATCCTTTGGTCAGGGCGAAATCCCTGATGGCCGCAGCCTTTTCCTCATCGCTCATCGAACGGCTTCTCAATGTCCCTGCAAAGCCTATCACGGCGATGCCGGCAATCGTGATGCAGACCCCGAGCAGGAGAATCAGTCCGTTACCGTGGAACAAGTCAGTTCCCGCAAACAGTGCAGGCAGAAGAGTTCCGAATGCCGAGCATGTTCCCAACGAGATGGATTGGCCCAATGCCACTCCCAAATATCTCATCGACAGTCCGAAGGTAAGGCCGCCTACACCCCACAGGATACCGAACACAACGGCTTTGAAAGCGCCTCCGGCCTTGAACAGTTCTGTCAGCGAAGCCCCTTCCGGAACGGCTGCAAAAGCCCCGATGAGAGGGAATACTATCCATGCGAATATTCCCTGTACGAGCCAGAAGTTTTCCCAGCTCCATTGCCTGACCCTGTTGATGGGAACGTAGGAGCTGGATTGTCCGAAACTTCCGACAGCTATTATCAAAAGTCCTATGAGAACTTCCATTATTATACCTTATCTTTTGGATGTGATGTCTTTCTCGTATTGTTCTATGTCAGCGATGTAGTCCTCGGCTACGGGAACGTTCTCCGTCAGGCAGAAGTAGTTGAAAACATCATTCCACGGAAGCCCCTTGGCTTCTTCCAAAAGGGCGAGACGTTCGAAATTGCGTCCGGAGGCCTCGTATTCCCGAAGTTGTCCGATAGGGGAGAGCAGGGCCTGAAGGAAGGCTTTCTGTGTGGCTCGGATGCCGATTACGTATGCGCCTATCCTGTTTATCGAAGCATCGAAATAGTCGAGCCCGATGTTTACGCGGGACAGGGCGTCCGCCCAGACGATTTCCTGTGCAAGCATCTGCACGCTGTCGTTGAGGATCACCACATGGTCGCTGTCCCATCTTACCGGGCGGCTTACGTGAAGCATGATTTCCGGACTGAAAAGGAGGAGGGCCGAAATCTTGTCGTATGTTTCCTCCGTAGGATGAAAATGTCCCATGTCCAAGGTCGACATGATATTGTTTTTCATGGCATAGCACATGTAGAACTCATGCGAGCCCACCGTAAAACTTTCCAATCCCATTCCGAACAGCTTGCATTCGACCGCATCCTTGACATTCGGGCATCTGACGCTGAAAATTTTGTCCAACGAATCTTTCAGGAGGCTTCTGTAATAATACCTGTCCACCGTGATGTCCTTGGAGCCGTCATGAATCCAAAGATTGTGGCAGGCCTTGCTTCCTAACTGGCGGCCCATTTCGTCGGCGATTTTCCTGCTTCTTATCGTATGCTCAATCCAGAAGTCGCGGATGGCCTTGTCCCTGTGGGCCAATGTAAGGTCCCCGCTTTTAGGATGTGAAAACGACGTGGAATTGAAATCCAGTTTCATCCCGTGTTCCTTGGCCCAGTCTATCCAGCTTTGGAAATGCTCCGGTTCTATTTCGTTCCTGTCCACCTTTTTCCCCTTGAAATCGCCGTAGACGGCATGGAGACTGAGCCGGTGGTGTCCTCCCACCAAGGAAATCACCTTTTCCATGTCCTGCCTTACCTCATCTATGTTCCTTGCCTTGCCGGGATAATTGCCGGTGGTCTGGATCCCTCCGCTGAGCTGTCCGTCCGGGTTTTCGAATCCGATGACGTCATCAGTCTGCCAGCAATGTATTGACAGGGAAATGTCTTTCAAGGCTTTTAACGCTTTCTCCGTATCTATGCCGAGGTCGGCATAACGTTCCTTTGCAGCTTCGTAAGCAGCTATTATTCTGTCCTGTTTCATGTTGTTTGTATTTGTTTTCCGTTAATTGTCTTCAGGAATTTGCCGTAGGCATTGTCCCATGCCTCGGTGTCCGACGGGTAGAATGTTTGGGTTTCTATGCTGTCGAGAGTCAGTTTTCTCATTTCTTCGAGAGAATTGCACAGTCCGGCAGCCCTTGCCTGCATCATTATATTGCCGATGGCCGTGGCCTCGAACGGTCCGGCAACGACTTTTTTTCCTGTCGCATTGGCCGTATAACCGTTCAGCAGGGAATTGCGGGCTCCGCCTCCGATGATGTGCAGTACGGAGATTTCGTTTCCGGCGAATCCCTGCAGCCATCCGAGAACCCTGCGGTATTTCATGGCAAGGCTCTCGAAAATGCAGGATATGAAGTCGCTGTCAGATTCCGGTACCGGCTGTCCTGTTTCCATGCAATATCTTGCGATTGCTCCGGTCATGCTTTCCGGATTGGCGAAATATCTGTGGTCAGGGTCGATGAAACTCCTGAATGACGGCGAAGAGCCTGCCATTTCCACGATTTGCGTGTAGGAATACTCCCTTCCGGCCGCCTTCCATTCCTTCATGCAGTTTTCCATGAGCCACATTCCGGTAATGTTTTTCAGCAGACGGACAGTCCCGTCCACGCCTCCTTCATTGGTGATGTTCAGTCTGAATGTCTCGTCGTTGATGACGGGCGAGTCTGTCTCGATTCCCATGAGCGACCATGTCCCGGAGCTGAGATATGCGAAATTCCTGTCAGCGGCGGGTACCGCGGCGACGGCTGACCCCGTATCATGGCCTGCCACAGCTACCACGGGTATTCCTTCAGGAAGCCCGCATTCGTGAGCAATGTCGTTTCTCAGCATCCCCACGGTCTTGCCCGGCATGATGATTCCGCCGAAAAGTTCCGGACTGATGCCGATGCTTTCCAAAATCTCCCTGTCGGCTTGTTTCGTGTACGGATTGATGAAGCCGGAGGTGGATGCTATCGTGTATTCCGTGACAGCATTGCCTGTAAGCATGTATGACAGGGCATCCGGTATGAACATGAGCCTGTCCGCCGCTTCAAGGGCGGAGGAGCCGTCGCGTTTCATCGCATACAGCTGGAACACGGTGTTGAAGTCCATGATCTGAATGCCTGTCTTTCCGTACAGTTCCCTGCATGGCATTATCTTTTCGAAAAATTCTTCGGGAGCGTTTTCGGTACGGCTGTCACGGTATGAATAAGGCAGGCCGAGGATGCTTCCGTCCTTGCCGATACATACTGTGTCCACGCCCCAAGTGTCTATGCCAATTGAAGTTATCCTGATATTTTCCTTGGCCGCCGCTTTCAGCCCGTCCAAAAGATGTCCGTAGAGGGAAAAGATATCCCAGTAATAATGTCCCCCGACGAGAAGCATGCTGTTCGGGAACCGGGTGAGTTCCTTCAATTCCAACCCTTTGTCCGACAGGCTTCCCGCCATGCATCTTCCGCTCGTGGCCCCGAGGTCGAAAGCGATGAAATGAGATTTTTCCATTGTGACTCTATGCTGCGGTTACAGGATTTTCCGGTACAATGCTTCAATATCTTCGATACAGGTCTCTTTAGGATTGCCCGGAGTACATACGTCGGCCAATGCCGATTTCGCCAAGGCAGGGATTCCTTCTTCCTTGACGCCGAGTGCGGACAGTTTTTCTGGAATGCCGACCCTGACAGCAAGTGCCTTGACAGCGTCCACGGCGGCCTGGGCCTTCTGTTTCTCATCCATACCTTCGGTGTCAACTCCGAGAGCTGCGGCAATGTCGGCGTATTTGCCGATAGATGATTCCATATTGTATTGCATTACTACAGGAAGAAGCATGGCATTGGCCACTCCGTGCGGTATGTCGTAATATGCTCCGAGAGGATGCGCCATTCCGTGGACAAGACCGAGGCCTACGTTTGAAAATCCCATGCCGGCAATGTACTGGGCCACAGCCATTCCGTTGCGTGCATCCATGTCTCCGCCATTCTCCACAGCGGCAGGCAGATACTTGGCTATCAGTTCAATGGCTTTCAGTTCGAACATGTCGGTAAGCGTCCATGCTCCCTTGGTGATATAACCTTCTATGGCATGTGTCAGGGCATCCATTCCCGTAGCCGCAGTAAGGCCTTTTGGCATGCTCGCCATAAGCTCCGCATCCACGATGGCCACTACCGGTATGTCCTTTGGGTCCACGCACACCATTTTCTTGACGTTCTCCTCATCCGTGATCACGTAGTTTATAGTGACTTCGGCTGCAGTGCCGGCAGTAGTAGGGAGAGCTATGACAGGAGTGCTTTTTTTCGTCGTCGGAGCGACTCCTTCCAACGATACCACATCCCTGAAGTCCGGATTGGCGGAAATGATACCTACGGCCTTGGCCGTGTCTATGGCTGATCCGCCACCCAAAGCCACGATGACGTCTGCACCGGCCTTTTCGAAAGCCGCAAGAGCATCATTCACGTTGCGGACCGTGGGGTTCTGCTTGATGTCGCAGAAAAGTTCATATCCTATGCCGCCCTTTTCCAAAAGGGCTGTGATTTTTCCGGCTACGCCGAATTTTACAAGGTCCTTGTCCGTGACAAGCAGCACTTTCCTGAAATTTCTCGCCTTGATTTCCGATATCAGGACCTCTCTCGAACCGGGACCGAAATATGAAGTCTCGTTTAAAATGATTCTGTTGGTACTCATAGTGATAGAATATATTAATCAAATGGTTTTCCGAAAACCGGCACCGGCTTTGTTCCGAATGCTCCGGCTTTCATGACAAAATTCCCAAGAATTTCCCTCCCCGGGAATTTGTATTTGACTGAATCGTGTCGCTATTTGATTTTTTTGTGCATATGGGGATTATGCATTGTGGGAAATACTAAGGGAAATCTTATTACCTTTGGCGCAGGCATGTTCATGGAATCCCGGAATAGTCGGGGAAGCCTGCGAAGTCTCGGCGTCCGAAGCCAAAAGCTCCGGAGTGTTCTGGACTTTTTCTCCGATGGTGGATGTGGCAAGGGATTCAAGATGGGGAAGAGTCTCGGAAGGCTACGGTGAAGACCCGTACCTGAACGGTATAATGGGAGCCGCTGCGGTCCGCGGATACCAGGGAGAATCCCTTGACGGGGAAAATTCCATTGCGGCGTGCCTGAAGCATTATGTCGGCTATGCCTATTCTCAGGGCGGCCGGGATTACCAGTACACTGAGATTTCCCGCCAATCGTTGTGGGATACGGCCTTGCCTCCGTTTGAAGAGGGAGTCAAGGCGGGAGCAGCCACACTCATGAGCTCGTTCAACGACATCAGCGGAGTGCCTGGCACGGCAAATCATTATACTCTTACGGAAGTGTTGCGTGACAAGTGGGGATTTGACGGCTTCGTTGTGTCGGACTGGGATGCAATCAAGCAGCTGCAGACGCAAGGAGTGGCGGAAGACCGTGCAGAAGCATGTCTTAAAGCCATTTCCGCAGGAGTGGACATGGACATGGTGGATGATGTCTATTTGGAAAATATAGACAGTCTCGTCACAACCGGTATCCTTGACGAAAAGATACTCGACGAGGCCGTAAGAAGGATATTGCGGGTGAAATTCCGTCTCGGGCTCTTTGAAAACCCGTATATAGAAGAACTGTCCGAGGATGAAAGATTCCTGTTGCCCGAATACAGGACTGTGGCGAGGAATCTGGCTTCGGAGACTTTTGTCCTGTTGGAGAACCGTGACGGTCTGCTGCCTTTGTCTTCCGAAAATAGCAGAATTGCCGTAATGGGACCTTTGGCCGACAACTCCGTGGATATCTTGGGTTCATGGAGTGCCTTCGGTTCGGGAGAAGATGCTGTAAGCATCCTCGACGGTTTGAAAAACGTGTACGGAACTGATGTGAAGTATGTTGCAGGCTGTCCGTTTGACGGAAACGACAGATCCGGCTTTGCAGCGGCGAAACGTATTGCCCGCGCCTCCGATGCAGTGATTCTATGCATGGGCGAAAAGGCGTCATGGAGCGGTGAAAACGCATCGCGGGCAAGTCTTGCCCTGCCTTGTATCCAGGAGGATTTCATAAGGGAAATCGCCGCCTGCGGCAAGCCTGTCATTGTCCTCGTATCATCAGGCCGGGCCGTGGAACTTTCACGTATAGCCGAATGGGCGGACGCCCTTATGCTGATATGGCAGCCTGGAACGGAAGGCGGAAATGCAGTGGCCGACATAATTTCAGGAAAGGTCAATCCGTCGGGAAAACTTGCGATTACCTTTCCATACAACGCCGAACAGCAGCCTTCTTACTATAATCAGCGTCAATCCGCCCGTCCGTTCATGGGGCATTATCAGGACATCCCCAAAGAGCCGGTATATGAATTCGGCTACGGTCTCAGTTATACTGATTTCGAGTATGGCGACATCCGTCTGAGCAGTCCCGTGGTGACGGAGAACGGCACCCTCGTTGCTGAAATAGATGTGACGAATACAGGAAAAACAGACGGACAGGAGACGCTTTTATGGTTCGTAAGGGATCATTCGGCATCGATCTCCCGACCAGTCAAGGAGTTGAAACATTTTGAAAAGCATTTCATACCTGCAGGAGAAACTTATACTTTCAGATTTGAAATCGAGCCTCGCAGGAATTTGTCCTATCCTGATTCCGACGGCAACAGGATTTTGGAAAAAGGAAAATTCAGCCTGATTGCAGGCGATTCTGAAACCGGATTTGAATTAAGGTAAATATTCCTTGTAATACGGCAGATTCTCTGCGATGATGATGTCGATGGGCATCAGATGTTCTTTCTGCCCGTCTTCCTGATTGTACAGGAGATTCCTTATGAGCCCGCTGACAGCATAGAATCCCTGGAGTTCAGGTCTTTGGCAGATTACTGCCGAAATGGTCCCTTTGGAAATGCAGCGTCTGTTGTTGTCGGTAAGGTCAAAACATACGAGACTGACGTTTCCGATGCCTCTTTTTTCAAGAATGTCGGCGACTATGAATCCTCTTGAATTCAGGACGGCAATTCCCCTGACATCGGGATTCTCCTCGATGAATTTCAGTACGTCCCGTTCGCTTTCCTGAGGGTCAAGTACCGAGAATTTGACCTCACGTATGTTTTTTTCAGGGCAGTTCCTTCCGAAATATTCCATGAATCCCGCCTTTCTTGCAAGGGAATTGTTGGAGCGTTCATTGCCAGTCCTCCTGGAGCTCAGAATGGCGAAATCCTGTCCTCCGGGAGTCATGAGATGCAGAAGCCTGGCCACTGTCAGGCCGCAGGTTCTCTGGTCGCATGAAAATGAAAGCGTGGGATTCAGGCCGTCTATGACGGAATCAACGAATGCGTACGGGATTTTCATCCTGTCCAATTCAGAGCATAGCTCCCTTGTCTCGGAGGCGAATGTAGGCCCGATTATTACGGCGTTTGGACTTGATTCCGTGATGCTTTTGAACGATGCCCTGCAGGAATAGATGTCGAATTGGTTGTAATATGCATATTCCCTGACAATACTGATGTCCGAATACTCGTCGATTGCGTGTTCTATACCTGTCCGGATAGAATCCCAGTATTCTCCCTTGATTGCGGTCGGGATTGCTATGACTATTCTGTATTCCTTTCTCAGCGAAACGGCCGAGGTGTGTATGTTGTATCTGTAGCCTGTTTCGGAGAGCACCCTTTCGACGGCTTCCCGGCTTGTGCGTGAGACGTTTCCGCGATTGTGCAGAATCCTGTCGACCGTGCCGGCGGACACGCCTGCCATTCGGGCAATATCCTTGATTTTGACCTGTTTCGCCATGAAATTCCGAGTTTTTTGCATCAAACGTGCACAAATATTGAAAATTTTATTGAGAATTCCAAAAAATGCAGTACTTTTGTGTACGTACACAAATCCCACGGAAATTAATAAATGTATGGTATTATATGAAAAATCTTTTTGACATTGCCGGTAGGACAGTCGTCATGACAGGAGCCTGCGGCGTTCTCGGGACGACCATCGTGAAATATTTTGCCGGCCAAGGCGCCAAGGTCGTCCTCCTTGACCTCGAAAGAGCTTCCGGACTCGGAAATTCGATAATAGACGAAATAAAGGCAGACGGAGGAGAAGCATGCTTTATCGCCACGAACGTACTCGACAAGGCTGTCCTTGAAGAGAATTTCAGGCAGATTATGGACAGATACGGCCGGATAGACGTGCTTCTGAACGCCGCCGGAGGAAACATGCCTGCAGCTACGGTCCCGCCTGACAAGACCATATTCGATCTCGATGTGGATGCCGTGAAAAAGGTGTCTGAACTGAATCTTTTCGGCACTGTTCTTCCGACAATGGTGTTTGCAAGGGCGATGGCCGGGCAGAAAAGCGGTTCCATCATAAATTTCGCCAGCGAGTCGGCCCTGCGTCCGCTTACACGGGTCGCCGGCTACGGAGTAGCCAAGGCTGCCGTAGTGAACTGGACCAAGTATCTATGTACGGAAATGGCGAGAAAATTCAGTGAAAACATAAGAGTCAACGCCATTGCTCCCGGCTTCCTGCTTACGAACCAGAACCGTACTCTCCTGACGAATCCGGACGGTAGCCTTACGGAACGGTCCCATCAGATTCTTGCCCATACCCCGATCAACCGCTTTCTCGAACCGGAAGAACTTCTCGGCACCCTTCACTGGTTGGCATCCGACGCATCCATTGCCGTTACTGGCACAGTGGCCGTAGTGGACGGAGGTTTCGACGCATTTTCCATTTAATCTTAAAAATAACGATACCATGTTTTTAATGAAAGAAAGCTGGCGCTGGTACGGCCCGAATGATCCGATAAGCCTCGATTTCATAAAACAGGCCGGAGTCACCGATATCGTACATGCTCTTCATCATATTCCGAACGGAGAGGTGTGGCCTGTAGACGAGATACAGGCCCGACAGAAAATGATAGCCGACAAGGGCCTTACGTGGAGTGTGGTAGAAAGTGTGCCCGTACACGAACACATCAAAACCCAGACCGGGGATTTTCAGAAATACATAGACAATTACAAGCAGTCGCTCCGGAATCTTGCGGTGTGCGGTATAAGGTGCGTTACCTACAATTTCATGCCTGTCCTTGACTGGACGAGGACGGATCTCGCATACGAAATGTCCGACGGTTCGAGGGGACTGCGGTTCGAGAGGGCTGCATACATGGCCTTCGATCTGTTCATCCTCAAAAGAAAGGGAGCGGAAAAAGAATATACGCAGACTGAAATTGCAAGGGCCGAAGATCGTTACAGGCAGATGGATGATGCTGAAAAAGATCTGATAACGAGGAATATGATAGCCGGCCTTCCTGGCAGCGAGGAAAGTTTCACTCTCGACCGGTTCCGCGAGGCGCTTGCAAGATACGATGGTATAGACGAGGACAGGCTGAGGGCGAATCTTGTTTATTTCCTGAAGGAAATCTGTCCTGTAGCCGATGAGTGCGGAGTGGAAATGGTGATTCATCCGGACGACCCGCCTTATCCTATCCTCGGTCTGCCGAGAATCCTTTCCACGGCGGAGGATTTCAGGAAAATAGTTGCAGCCGTCCCGAACGTTTCGAACGGACTGTGTCTGTGTACCGGTTCTTTCGGCGTGCGTGCCGACAACGATCTCGTGTCGATGATGTACGAATTCGGCGACAGAGTAGGTTTCGTGCACTTGCGCAGCACCAAGCGGGATGCCGAAGGCAATTTTTACGAAGCCAACCACCTCGAAGGCGATGTCGACATGTACGGCATGATGAAAGCCCTTTTGGAAGTCCAGCAACGCAGAAAGGTGTCGTTGCCGGTCCGCCCGGACCATGGGCATCAGATGTGCGACGACCTGAACCGCAAGACAAATCCGGGATACTCATATTACGGCAGGATGAGAGGAATCGCCGAATTGAGGGGTCTCCAGGCCGGAATCGCAAAGACATTCACTGCCGACGGGGAATAAATAACATCAGTTCGACGAATTTATGTTGCTCAACACTATGGAATTCGTCGAACTATCGTTAAGGATTTCTGCGAAATCCCTTTATTTCCACGTGTCACCCCGCCTAAATCCTCCCCTGCGTATGGGAGGACTTGCTGCCGGATTCGTCTGCGAATCCTCTATAAGAGGTAGTTCTCTGAAATTCAACGCTTTCATTTCATCGAACTCACGTTAAATAATGACAACAAAAAAGAATGGAAGTTCATGGTGTTGTAAAACCTGTGAACTTCCATTCTTTTTTATCTTAGACGGCGAAGCCGTTTATCTTCTGCCGAGCTGTTCGTCAAGAGCGACGAGACCGGCATCTCCCAATTTTGAAACCTTGTCGAGAATGCCCTGGGCGGTAGCTTCTTCCTCTACCTGCTCCCTTACGAAGCCCCAGAGGAAATCCTGGGTGGCCTTGTCTTTCTCTGCTGATGCCACATCCACGAGATCGTCAATGAGACGTGATACATGGCACTCATGCTCATAAACGTGGCTGAAGACAGCCTTTACATCGCCCCAACCGTCAGGAACGACATCGATCATGGTAACTTTTGCCACGCCGCCGCGCTTTGTAAGATAATTTGCGAGGCTTACAGCATGTTCCCTTTCCTCATCTGCCTGTTTCAGCATCCAGTGTGCAAATCCGTCCCAACCTTCTTTTGCAAGGTAGAAAGACATCTGAAGATAGAGGTTCGAAGACCACAGCTCAGCTGTAATCTGGTCGTTGAACGCTTTCTGTAATTTTTCCGAAATCATAACTGTATCGTTTTTAATTGTTTGTTCCAATTTCCCTGTCTCCGTTCCGGAGAACCGTCCATTCCTATATCAATATCAGTGCCTGAACGTATTGTCATGTCAAAATGACATGGACGAATTTTCTGCGTAGTTTCATAAAGGACATTTTATGCTGTTGCGCTGTTCATAAACTCTTTTGGCGTGCAGCCGACCTGTTTCTTGAAGAAGCGCAGGAAGTGTTGGGGATATTGGAATCCGAGTATGTCGGCGACCTGTTTTGTGCTGAGATTGGGGTCGAGCAGGGCGTTTTTCGCCACCTCCGTGATTTTGTTTTGGATGTACTCCTGTGCAGTCCTGCCTGTTTCGGATTTCACCAAGTCTCCGAAATAATTGGGCGAAAGGCAAATCTTGTCGGCAAAGTATCTCACGGTCGGCAATCCGTGCAGTTTCGCCATCCCTGACTCCCAATACCCGTTCAGCAATTGTTCGAAGCGCACAAGTACGTCGTTGTTCAATTCTTCACGGGTCACGAACTGCCGTTCATAAAAGCGCATGCAATAGTTGAGCAGGACCTCGATATTCGAGATAATCAACGGTTTGGAGAATTTGTCGATGGGATGTTCAATCTCATGGGCGATTTTGTCCATGTAGTCCTGTATGACAATCCGCTCGTCGGCAGACAGGTGCAAGGCTTCGTTGGAAGCATACGAGAAGAAGGAGTATTGATTCATCTTCTGCGCCAATGAAGTACGGTGAAGGAAATCGGGATGGAACAGCAGGCCGACAGATGAAGGGGCGGGACCGTCTTCCACCCGGTGGATTTCTATCGTCTGCCCGGGAGCGAAACTGACCACTGTCTCGTCGTCGAAATCATATACCGTCTTTCCGTAATTGATGATGCATCCTGTAGTCTTTTTCAGAAACAGCGCATAGAAGCCGAGGGTCATTTTGTATTCCGGCTGGGGAATGGAACCGTCGAAATGAACGATGCCTACCAATGGGTGTTTTGTCTGGAAACCGAAGAAGCGGTTGTATTGTTCGATTGTGTCTGCCTTAATTGTTTCCATATTGCCTGTCCGTTATGTTTTTCAATATGCAAATATATGTCATTCCGGCATGTCATGTATGTATGGAGACATTAAAAATGTAATTCTGGTACTTCTGCCGCTAATGCGGGTATCGATGTCCCCTGTCATCCTGAGCGTAGGACGAAGTCCGAAGTCGAAGGATCTGCTTTTCATGTCATGCCGAGCGTAGGCGAGGCATCTGACGGATTGGAACCGCAGATCCTCCGAGTCGCTTCGCTCCTTCAGGATAGCAGGCAGTGCGCTTCGCTTCCGCAGGATGAATTCTGAGTTAAATCCAAATTTATTTCAGATTGTGAATGGTTTTATATAACCATTTGAAAAATAAACATTTAACTGAATGTCTAAATAATGGTAACGATTTAGCAACCATGCAATTTTCAGTGTTTTGCAGTGTCTTTATTGTCAAATGACTCTTTATGCAAAGAGTAGTCAAAATCCATAGCCGAGCAAAATAATTGGCTATTTTTAGTCGTAATTCGGCATATTTAGTCGTAAATAGTCGTAATTCGGCATATTTAGTCGAAAGCACCGATTTATGACTTAACAAACCACATCCTGCCTTTAAGAATAATTGCCCCTGCTTCTTTCATTTCCACAAGAATGTTCCCAACCATTCGTTCCTGCTGTTCCGAAGTCTTGGTTTTAGGAAGTACATCTTTGAGGTAATCAAATATAGCGTCTCGCTTGGTTCCTGCCGAACCAGCATTTTGAAGATACTGCAAAATCATTTGTTGGAGTTTTGCTTTTTCCAGTCCCCTGGTGCGAGTATAATGTGGCAACTGCTTTGTCTTTTTAGCGATATCAAGGGATATGCTATATTCAGAAACAGTCCCCTCTAAAAGACCTCTATTCAATAAGTCTATCACATTCTCATCAGAAATTCGACGTCCTTTTTGTACTGAGTCCAAAAGAATACAATCCTCCAATGTCAATGTGTTGTTTTCTTTTAGTAGCTGTGTATATTTTTCATTGATTGTATTCCCATATATTGTCACACCAACCTCTTTATTCAATACATCTATTTCGTAATCAGGCATCGGGAAATGACGACGCCTTTGTTCATTGAACATCTTTTTAATGCCACGACCTACGGTGTCTATCATGTTGAAATTCACCATTGCACGGCAAAGACACTCATTACGGAAATGACGTTGAGGTCCTTTGGTTTCCAAAGCCTTTTGCAAAGTGCCAGGAATAAAACTGCCTCCATTTGCATAGTAAAGCCATCCGGGATTTTCTACAAAATTGATACGCTGCTGTAAAGTATAATCCTGATGTGCAATGGCATTATGCAGTGCCTCACGAATAGTGTAGTCGTCATATTGCTTCATTGTTTCCGGGAATAGTGTTCCTCCTGGCAATTCCCTCATCGTCAGATTGTGTATCTTGCTCAATATTTTGTCAACGGTGAGAATAAATGGAGCAGTGAAATGTTCATAATCTACGACATTTTGGAATTCGTCCCGTAAAGTCCATGTAACTTCAATTACGGCAGGACGAAGTTTAAATACAGAAACAGGTTTTCCCAACAGAATAATAGCGGCACGAGTCAGTTTCCCATCGATCATTATTCCACTATTGGAAAGAAAATCTTCCACCGTCCATGCATCAATTTCCTCAGAAGGAATATTGGAAGAATGTACCTTTTTGAACATAATGCGGGCTTTCGCTACAGCCAATTCATCTAAATCCGCTATTGTTGCATTAGGAACAATTTCAGCGGACCAGTCTTTTGCTTCAAAGACAGGTTCTTCCAGAATAACGGCAAGCCGTTCTTGTGTCATCTCCACCAATGAATCTTCGACACGCTGCCATGCTTTTTTATGAGCATAAACCGGACGTCGAGGTAAATGTTTTGGAATATGGATTATCCAAACCGTCTTATGTGTATCCTCTGTAGTATATTCGTCAATACTTAATCCTTCGGAAGAAAGATTGGTACAATGCTCTACCAGTTTCCATACAGCAGATTGGGCGTTCAGATTGAACTTGGATAAATCAGTCCCAACAATTGCCAATGTTTTATCCTGCACACCGATAACAAGATGTCCTCCCTCCATATTCGCTATGGCTGATACATATGAAATGACATCATTCTTTTCGTCTCCGGCAAAGGAATTCTTGAGATTTTTCATCTCTTTCCACTCACAGCGTGCATTCTCTTGCGGGAACTCACGAATCAAGTATTGTTGAAGCTCTTTTGCTGTCATAATTAATGAGATTTAAATTTTGACCAAATGTTTAATCCTAAATTACAAAATCCCCAGAATCCGCCTAAACCACCAATTACCTGAATACCTTTTCGCATGTAATTTGTTATGTTAGGAAATATTTGTAATAGTAGTAGCGTTATTAAAACAACAACAATAGATATAATAACCCAAATCCATCTTCGAGTTCTCTTATCTTTCTCTTTTTGCTGAAGTTTATCCAGCCTCTGATTTTCTTGAATATCTGCAATCTGTTGAGAAATATCTGCCAATCTTTTTAATAAATCTTTATTTGTTTCTTGAAGTTTCTTGTTTTTATCAATCTCTTCCTTGTGCTTTTTTTCTGCGTTCAATTTGTTATTTCGTTCATTTTCAATAATTGCATGAACATCTTTATTAAATTGTGCTGGGTCTAAGATAGAACTATCGAGTAATTTGTGAATCTTCATAGTTGATTCTTGTGATATTGAGGACAGCAATATCTTATAATCCTCAGCAGAAATATTCTCTAAAGACGAAACAACACTATCAAATTCATTAATCAAATCACGACTAGGATATTCTTCGGACAATGTTTGAGCTATTAATTCGTTTAAGCCAATTGAAGACACTTTTCCTGATAATTTTTGGGGATTTTGTAGAAAAAGTAAGCTTGTCAGTTCATCTGGCATTATTATCTCTCCAACATTGCCATTAAGCTTTTTCGTAATATTAAAATCGCATAATTTTTTATTTGCCGTAACAAACCAATAACTGGCTTTTTGTAGCAATCTTTTATTTGAATCACGTTTGCGTTTTTCCCGAACATACAAATATGCTGCAACATCATGTATTGCAGAATGTTTCCTATACCAAATCTCTTTCAACTGAGCAGCATCTTCTGTATTTGAGAATAGCTCAATATCAGACTCTGGTATTTTGTCTATATTGATTTTATAATCTTTTTGCAAAATGTTTTCTAATTTTCCATTTAATGCAATTAACCAAGTTTTGTTTTTCCCTAATCGGATACAAGCTTCGTTAATTGTTGTTGTCGGATTTTTCTTATCATAATGTATTATTGCGTTTTCTATATTAGTCTTTATTTCATCTAATGTAATATCCAATAACCTAATATTTCCACCTGTTTCCTGAATTAATTTTATCAACTCCTTGGTTGGCATTGTATCTTCTGCCCGTTGTAAGTCTAAAAGTTCCAGCAATATTTGTGTATCTAGATAATAAGATGTTCCTCGTTCCAATTTGGCATCTACATCAAAATCCGATTCTAGATAAGAGACTATAACGGATCCTATGAATATCTGCTTTGTAGTTTGATATAGTATGTTATCATTATGCTCTATATACTGAAGGAATCGGACATGTGTCATAAATGACACTTCTTTGCAATCAATATTGCTTACTTTTCCTGATAAGAATGACGATAATTTATTTTTGTTCTTATTAATAAAATCCGAAAAAGTAGGCAATTTATTAATGTCTTCGCCTTGCCCTTTTGCAAATATTTCAAATGCTTGTTGCAATGCATTTGATTTGCGTCGTTCTGCTTCGTACGAATCTTCAATATTACTAAAAGCAAAGGATTTAAAAGAGAAAGAAAAACTATTTCCTTGTTCTTCAATATGAAAATCAAACTTGGCCTTGTCTCTACTTGACAGATTTCTTCCTACAGACTTAATAAGTTTGCGAACAATCAACAAAGGAACATCAATTCCATATTCTAATGAAATAATATTTCGTATATCTTGATCTGTTCCGATAGTTCCCTTTTTTGAATATAGTGATAATGCCCTTTTACATATTGGAATATAGACAGCACTATATATGTCAGTACTATTTTCTGTTAATGCCGCAAAGAAAGAATATGTTGTTAATAATTGTTCTTCCATTTCATTTACTCTATTATTTGTTTTAACTCAAATCAATATTACAATTTACCACCAACACCTTTAAACTTTTCGACAAAAGCGGCAATCTTCTCAAATACCTTATGTTTTTTAGTCAGATATAAAGGATTCAGCGGACTCATTTTGGGCAGGATATTATTAAAGTCTGTTCCATTCTCACTTGCGTACTCACGTCTTAAAGAAACTTCCAGATAATGCTTGGCTTCTCTTTCATTCAGATTTTCACTTGTTATCAAATCCGATGCTTCCTTCTTTTGCTTCGTTTGCGCATACTCAAAGAATGCTTTTATAATTTCAGTCCTATCAGAAATGGCATCGAGATTAACGTCATTGATAAAATCAACTATCAGGCTTTCTTTGGCTCTGTTGCCGACACTTGACCTGATAACCCTGCGGATTTCTTCTATCAAAGAAGATTTGTCCATCTTCTTTTTGTTATTTTCGAAGATCAGCTCAAGAATATAATCAAGGTTTATCTCCTGCGATTTAAGCATGTCTATTTCGAAAATGACATCATCCCAGTCTATCCTTGATTTTTCTGGCTTCTTTCCCTCTTTTTCCCGTCTTAACCAATCCCGTATGTCGTTATAAGTCGATTTGTAATCCTGAATGATTCTATCAGACGGCATCTGCAATTTCTGCATTTTTGCAATATCGTCATCGGTGACAAAATAATTGTTTTTAAATGTTTCGATTGCATCCGGATTATCCGTGTCTATTGTCTGAAAGGCTTTGAGTGCCGTAAACTCATCAAAATTCTGCAATACGTTTTCCACCCGCAGATACTCACCAAACAGTCTGACAAATTCCTTTTTATCCTGTTCTGTAACGATTTTGTCTGTATCAGGAAATTTATCAGCCAGTTCTTTTACAATTTCAATATATCCTCTCCGAGCCTCACCAGATGCAATGTCTTTGAAGCCTTCCAAATATTCTCTGTAGCTTTTTTCGAGCACTACATTTGCCGTATTATCATCGCCGAATAATTTTATGGCATCAATCGTATGTTTTTCGAGGTCTCTGAAAGTCACAATATTGCCAAATGTCTTGGTCGCATCATAGATTCGATTGGTGCGGGAAAATGCCTGTATCAGTCCATGATAACGTAAGTTCTTGTCTACAAACAGCGTATTCAAAGTCGGAGCATCAAAGCCGGTCAGGAACATGCCTACTACGATTACAAGATCCACCTCTTTATTTTTTACTCTTTTGGAAAGGTCTCTGTAATAATTTTGAAACTCTTTGCCGTCAATGCCATAACTTGTTCCAAACAGGGCATTATAATCGTCGATGGCTTTTGTCAAAAACTCTTTTGCGCTGAGATCCATTGCCGACGGCTCGAAGTTCTCATCCGGTATTTCACCTATTGAACTTTGCTCTTCGTTGGCGGCGAAAGAAAATATGGTAGCTATTTTCAAAGGCTTTTCCAAATCTTTCTGCAATCGGTTCAGTTCTTCATAGTAGCATTTGGCTGCATCCACACTACTGACAGCAAACATGGCATTGAAACCTTTGCTGTCGCTTTGATTCCGATGTGTCTTAATTCTGAAATTGTGCAAGATGTATTGCGAAATTTCATTTATGCGGGCAGGGTGAAGTAATGCCTGTTTGTTTTCTGCGGCACTGAGCTTTTGTTCGTCAAGTTCTGTTTCTATATTTCTGAAACGAGGTCGTACATTGTTGTAGTCAACCTTGAATTTCAATACTTTTTCATCGCGGATGGCATCCGTTATCACATACGAATGCAATTCCCTGCCGAACACACTTGCCGTTGTTTCCGAGCCATAAGCATTCTCCGGGAATATGGGAGTTCCTGTAAAACCGAACTGATAATACTTCTTGAACTTTTTTCTTAATTGTTTTTGCGCTTCACCAAATTGGGAGCGATGGCACTCATCGAAAATGAAAACAACCTGTTTTTGATAAACGGGCAGATTGTCTTCACTTTT
>CALURT010000001.1 GCA_944323245.1 uncultured Bacteroidales bacterium | reverse complement strand
GGCTTGTCCGGTTCTCCGGAGAAAATAAAGTATGCCCCGAAGAAAATCATCAGGGTCAATGCTGCGCACAACGAGTATCCGTATATGTCCTGTTCCATCACATCCTGAATTTTCAGGATGTAAATTTAGTGATTTTTTGTTTTATTGTCCATTGTCACCCCGACCGGCATCATTGTCATCCCGGCCGGGCGCAGCGAGTGGAGGGATCTGCCTATTGAATAGCCGATGTCAGGTCCACATAGTTGTTCACCGTGAGTCCCCATCCCGCAGGCGTGCGTAATTCAATTTCTTTTGCACTAACGACAAAATCTAATCTTTCAGGCAACATACAGGTATGACATAAACACCGTCATTGCGACGATATGCATATTGCCCTACGCCTGTCAGTACTATCAGGAATGAAGGCGATTTCATTTTATCGGTATCTATTTTGTCGGAAAGTTTCAGCAAGGTGCCGGCTCCGCTTTCAATCAGGGTATCCCCGCCTAATTTAATTTCAATCAAACCATAACTTCCGTTACGCAAATGCATTACGGCATCGCATTCAAGCCCGTTCTTGTCCCGGTAATGATAGACCTGTCCGCCGAGAGCATCTGCATATATGCGTAAATCCCGAATGCACATTGTTTCAAAAAGCAACCCGAATGTATTCAAATCGTTAATCAGATCTTCCGGTCCAAGGCCAAGCGAAGCTACGCCTATGGAAGGGTCGACAAAGTACCTTGTATCTGATGTCCGGACCGCGGTCTTGCTCCTCAAGTTTGGATTCCATGCCGGCATATCTTCGATTACGAATATTTTCTTCAATGCCTGAATATATGAAGCTATCGTGTCTTCGCCCATACTTGGCGTACCGTTTCCCGATAAATCATCATATATCGTACTCACCGGAACCTGTTGCCCCTGATGCCGGGCATACGAACGCAGCAGTTTTCCGGCAAATTCAGAATCCCGTTGCACATTATCAACTCTCGAAATATCACTGTGGACAATACCGTCAAGATAGTTGTTCGCTTGCAATAAAGCTGCATTATGGGAAAGTTCGAGAGACCCCGGCCAACCACCTCTGCTGACAAGAAAGGCAAGTTCGCTTAAAGACATATCCATGGCTTCTGTAGAAGAAAAATCACCTCTGAATAAAGACGCGATACTTACTTTCCCATTGGAATCCCCGGATTCCCATAAACTCATAGGTCGCATAGTCAGCCACGCTACTCTTCCTGTGCCGGAATGAGTCAGTTCAGACATGTCCGGCGGAACGGCCGAGCCAGTGAAAATCAGTTGTCCCGGCTTGCCTCTGTGACTCACTTCAAAACGGGCGGCATCCCATAATTTGGGGGCCAGTTGCCATTCATCTATCAGTTTGGGTGTATCCCCCTGAAAAAGCACTTGCGGATCCGTTTCTGCAAGAAGCAGGTTCGAAGCACGTGTCTTTGGAGAGTCCATATATAATATGCTCCGGGCTTGCTGCTCCGCGGTTGTCGTTTTCCCGCACCATTTTGGACCCTGTATCAGGACTATCCCCGATGCTGAAAGTTGGCTTTTCAGCATTATGTCAGCTATTCTCGGCCTATACATTTTACGTTCTTTTATCCAAATGACAAATGTATGATAATTTTTATTGATTATCAAGGATTTTTTGATACGCATTCGGCAAGTTGGCCGATTTTCATTCGGCAAGTTGGCTGATTTTCATTCGGCAAGTTGGCTGTTTTAAGCCAGGTGGGATTGCCGAGCTTTCCCTCTGAATCCGGAATTTGTTTTAGCCGTTCTGAAGATTTTATATGATTTGTAATACATTTATTCTTATATTTGTGTACGTACACAAATATAATAGGCCCAAATGAAACGGATATTTTCTACTATTTTATTCAGCCTGATTGCAGGTATCTCAATGTTGGTTTACGGACAGCATTCCGATTATGATGTATATTTGATGATAGGGCAGTCCAATATGGCCGGGCGAGGTGAAATGACAGATTCGGACAAGGATGTCATTCCGAGAGTCTATATACTTGATGACAGGGACAGTATCGTACCGGCAGCTGCTCCATTGAACATATATTCGACTGTCAGAAAGAAAAAAGAGATGCAGGGAGTAAATCCGTCCATGTCGTTTTGCAGGATTGTTTCAGAAAAAACCTCACGGAAAGTTCTGTTGGTTGTCAATGCACGTGGAGGAACGACAATCGAGCAATGGATGAAAAATTATAATGGCTCCGAGCGTTTTAGTGCAAAAATAGGCGATGACCCTGAAAAAGACGGGGAGCTTATTCCTTCTTTGTATGAAGAGGCAGTAAGAAGGACGAGGATAGCCATGCAATACGGACAATTGAAAGGCATATTATGGCATCAAGGGGAAGGTAATTCTGATGAATATGCTTCAAAACAATATCTTTCCCAATTAAGCCGCTTCGTAATGGACTTGAGGAATGACCTGAATGCTCCCGGTGTGCCGTTTGTCGCAGGTGAAATATATGAAGGATACAGAAATGCGAAAAATTTCAACCGGCAAATAAGGAAAATCAGTCGTAAAATAGATAATGCATACTGCGTATCTTCAAAAGGATGCACAAGCAATCCTGACCATCTCCATTTTTCTCGGGATGGTCAGATCTTGCTTGGGAAACGCTATGCGACAATAATCCTTGACAAAGTATATGGGATAAAACCAGACTAATCCGGCCAGTTGTCGGTTCTGAAAGGTGATGCAGGAATCCCAAAACAGTTGTACAATGAAGCTTTGCTTACGTTTTTGAATCCGTACCTTACGGCTACCGGTTTTTTGACTTCTTCACTGCGTACATCTATTGTATTCCCTCCGTTTTCTCGTATTATTACGGCAGTGGCAGGATAGAATTTCCGGTCTTTTCCGGCGATTTCGAAGCCTTCGACAAGCGGGGCACCATAAGGAGCCAAGCCTTGCGGACCTACTTTGAATCTGACTCTTATGCAATCATTCCTGACTTCATAAGAATCGTATATTGGCGGGAACGGATCAAAGGCAGTGTATCCGTATTCGTTATATAAAGCCATGTATGCCAGTCTGTTTCCCACTTCTTCTTTCTGCGCAGGATGTATGCAACTTGCATCTCCGATGTCGAGGGTGACTGCCATTCCGGCGTTGCCGATTTCTTCTATATTTTTCATCTGCCCCTCTCTGAATTTCGCAGCCGAGAGGCCGTCCGGATCGTCATAATTATACGGAGCGATCTGAACATAATAGAACGGCATTTCCGGATTGTGCCACAAATCCCGCAGCATTCCGGCAAATGCAGCCTGGACTTTTCTGTAATTGTCAGGTCTGTTTCTGTTGGCTTCTCCCTGATACCATAAAAATCCTTTTATGCCGTATCCGACAATAGGGGAGAGCATGCCATTGTATAGTGTAGTCGGACAATAATGAGGTTTGTTCGGTAATATTCCTGTGTCTAAAAAGGAGAGATCATAGAGCGGAAATTTTTCAAGTGTGTTTTTATTGACCCAACTTTCGATAGGCGTTCCTCCCCAAGAGGCAATAATGATTCCTACTGGCACTTTTAGAGTGGAGTATAGTTTTTTTGCAAAAAAGTATGCTACGGCACTTGTTTGGGCTACAGTTTCCGGATTATTTGTCTGCCATGATGATGTACAGTCATATTCAGGTTTCAGGGAGGTTTTTCTGTTGACATTGAATATACGTATCGGAATGGAAGTGTCGGCTTCGACAATGCAGTCGATGGCATCGTCAACAGGTTGATTTGGATAACCTTTCATAGGCATTTCCATATTTGACTGTCCGGAACAGAGCCATACTTCCCCGGTCATGACATTTTCAAATATTATCGAGGAGTCATTGTCACGTACAATAATAGTGAACGGGCCTCCGGCATCCGGAGTGTTGAGGACGATATCCCAATTCCCGTCACCATCGCATTGGGATTCAATTGATTTATCCGACCATGAAGCATTTACTGAAATATTGCCCCCGCAACTTGAATGTCCCCAAATCATGACTGAGGAATTTCTCTGCAGCACCATATTGTCACCCAATATACCCGGCATTTTTAACTTTGCATAAGAGACAACGGGTATGCAAAGGAGAAGAAACAAATATAACGATATGATCCTTTTCATAATATTAACGGCTATTGTACATACCATTTGCAGGAATCCACGTATTTTTTGCCGTTTGTCTTTCCTTCGACAACTATGTAGTTTTCTCCTTTTTCAAGCGGTATGTCACTCCAATGAATCCTGCATAATTCATCTCTGCTTTTTTTCGAGATCTTATTGCCGTTGACATACAGGACGGCTTCTTTCAGGTTTGTATATACTTTAATGTCCGAAACCGAAGATTTCAGCGAATCCCGTTTGGATGTTATATGCAGCATCGGTTCAGGATTCCAATTGGCTTTGTAAAAATAGAAAGCGTCTTTTCTGACCTTCCTGTCATAGGTTACAAGACCTTTGTCATTGATCCCGAATCTGTCCCCTTCGTTTTTTACTGATGAAGAGAAATCAGCGAAATTCCAGATGAATTTGCACCAGACGAATTTACGGTCATGCATCTGCTCCCATACATGCTCATGACACCATGCCTGATATTCTTCAGGATGCCATTTCCCTCCCGATTTCGGCTTTTCTGAAGGATTGTCATGATGGTTTATACTTCCTCCTGCACCATATTCCGATATTCCTATGGGCTTTTCATGAAGAGCGTGGACATCGTCGAGAAATTTCCCATAATCCCGGGCATGTCCTTGATACCAGCCATAGTATTTGTTATATGCAATAAGGTCGGCAGTGCTGTCGAACAATGTGTCCTGTATGAATGTAGCAAATGCTGTTTTTCTGGATGGGTCTTCCTGTTTTGCTATGATATTCAAATCATTCATAAAAGCCACAGGACAGTCATAATTGAAGTTCAGTTCGTTGAAGAGTCCCCAGAAAATGACGGACGGATGATTGTACTTCTGACGGATCATTTCTTTCAGCACAGTCTTCAGATGTTCCTGAAATTCTGCGGTAGGAAAATATCCCGGACCAAGAAATCCCCCAGGTCCTACGTTCGGAATCTCAGTCCATACTATAAGGCCGAGTGAATCGCAAATATCGTAGGCTATATCGCTGTGCGGGTAATGGGTCATACGGACGGCGGTAGCTCCTGACTCTTCTATGATTTCGAAATCCCCGGCGATGTCCTCCTTGCTCATAGCCGAGCCTTTGCCTTCAATATCCTCGTGCTTGCCGAATCCGTAAAGGTCGAGATATTCCCCGTTGAGGAAAAATCCTTCTGACTTATCTATGTTGAAATATCTGAAACCTGTTTTCTGGACGACTTCATCGATTATTTTATTGTCTTGTATTAAATGGACGCGGACATTGTACATGTACGGATTTTTTCTTCCGTTCCATAGTGTCGGATTCTCAATTGAGAGGGTTTGCCGGCATTCAAACCAATTATCCGGAGCCGTTTCGAGAATGGCCAAAGTATCGGCACCGGCATCAGTGACTATCGACCTGACTCGCAGGTCATGTGCCATATCGGTAACGGATAACTTTGTAATGATTTCCAAATCGGCGTTTTTATCCGTTACATTGGATTGTTTCAAATAAACTCCCGAGGAAGCATAATCCAAAGGTGAAATACAGTTCTTGTCAGTGATAATCAGTTCAACAGGACGATGGATTCCTCCGAAAACATTGAAATCCCCGGTCACGGGTGCAATGTCTGTACGGAATGCGTTACTGACAAGGATTTCCAGGATGTTTTCACCATATTTGATGTAAGGCGTGATTTCAAGACAGAAGGCCGTGTATCCGCCTTTGTGCTCCCCGGCCATGTTTTTGTTCACATATACAGTAGCCATGGAATTTACCCCGTGAAAGTATAGGAAAATACGCTTGGCATTGGCAGTTTGCTCATCAATGTGGATTGTCCGCTTGTACCACATCGTGGTCCTTAGATAGTCTGTTGAGTGCAGCACATCGGTATTATTCCATGTATGGGGCAACGACACCGCAGTCGGGAGCGGCTTTTGGCTCCCGACGTGCAGCGCCGGATAAAATTCCCAGCTATCGTTCAAGGCGATTCGTTGTCTTTCGGCAAAAGAATCAGTCATTGTCCAGATCAGCAGGAATATCAGAAAAAATTTTCTTGTCATGCGGTTATTCCGTATAATAAGTTAATATTACAGGGTTTCCTGAATCGTCTTTCCAATTTGAATTTGTGAAATTTGCCGGAATGGAACTGTTGTCGAACCAGGCTTTGACTCTGAATTCTCCGTTCCGGCCGGGATTTCCGGCGCATGTAAATCCGATTAAGGCAGAAGGGCTGCATCCGGTCAGATCCAATTCTGCAAGATTATTTTCACCTAAATACAGTAGTCGGAGTACAGGTTTGCCGATAAGTTCAATTTCAGAAATCTTGTTGATGGCAAGGTAACATCTTACCAATTTTGCAGTATTTGTCAAATCCACGGTTTCAAGTACATTCCCAGTCATATACAATTCCACCAATTCGGTGTTGTGACTCATGTCAGCGGAAGAAATGTTATGATATTCGCATTTCAATACTTGCAGTGACGGCATAAATTCCACACCTTTAATAGAAGTGAGAGGGCCTTTGGCATTGGCGGAAGCAGACAATTCTATCTTTTTTATTGCGGACAATTCATTGAACGTAAGATTTCCGATGTCCTGAATGTAATTTTTTTCAAGCATCTGCGATGCGAATACCGGATCGATGAATACAGCCGGATTTCCTGACTTTGCAACAGGGGTCAATGTCCCGAGGTCGAGAATTCCGCTCCGTTTGATTTCTGCCGGGCTGTTTCCATTCAGAACGCCGAATGTATTATCCTTAAATTCGAATAAAAGAGAGATTCCTTTTGTAAATTCCATTACGGGAACAACAAAATAGTATGTTACTCCGTTTTGAAATCCGGATTCGGATTGGAGTGTGATTTTTGTGTCTCCGTCCGACGTTACTTCGGCAATCGGCAAATCGACGGACATGTCAATAGTTACATCTCCGGCAATTTTTTCATTGTTGTTTCCTGACAGGGTAATGTTTTCAATATTATCTGCGCCTTCCGCTATATTGAACTTCATCAATCCGATAGCATTTGTAAAGTACAGATCCATATCGTTGTTGACTGCTACGGCCATATTCATGTTTCCTCCGAATGTGTTGGCTGCTGCTGACTGTATGGCAGGAATCCTGCTCGATATTAATGCTCCGGATATTATGGCATCGGCATTATACGGATAAAGAGCGTATGAATATGTGTCAGAAGATTGGCCCAATCCTGTAAATTCCACACTGGTCCCGGATGTTTCCGTCAAGAATTTCAAGTTTGTACCAGAGGCGGTGAATACACTGATTGCATCTCCAGCAGACCATTGTACGGAGTAGTCTTGGTTTAGTCCCATTTTGGCCGCACCGTTCTCAATATCCGCTTTGAACCGGATGATATTTGTATTGTCATTATATAAAACGGCTTCATTACATGCGATTGCCATTAAAGCAATGATTATCAAAGAGTGAATTTTCATGTTGCATAATTTTTATTCATTCCAAGGATATTCTGAGTCGTCGTAGAAGTTTTCAACACTTGAGCAGAAACCAAGTTCGGTTTTAGTGATGATACAATCCACTGATGGTGCGCAATAGGCCTTACCTGCACATTCTGTTTTTTTCTCAATGCTGTTCATATTCCTGTAATTTAATTGTTCACGGTGTTTTCGTATATTATTTCTATATTTTCAGTATCCTGATATATCCAGCCGCTACTTGTGAAATTTGCCGGAATGGAACTATTGTCAAACCAGGCCTTGACAACAAATTTTCCTTCAATGCCAGGATTTCCGGAGCATGTGAATCCCAAAAGTGCTGAAGGACTGCATCCGGTCAAATCCGCACTTTGGAAATTGTTGTTTCCAAGATAGCAAAGTCTTAAGACCGGTTTGTCAGAAAGATCTATATCCGAAATCATATTATCTTGGACATACAGCCGGACAAGTTTAGGTGTATTGCTTATGTTGAGTTCCGTCAGCCCGTTCCCTATGACGTACAATTCGACAAGTTCGGAATTTTTGCTTAAATCGAGGGTTTCTATTTGATGATATTCGCATTTAAGGACTTGCAATGCAGACATGTATTCTATTCCTGCCAAAGATGTAAGATTGCCTCTGTCCGAAGCGGTCCTCGTAAGCTCTATACGCCTTATGGCAGCCAAGTCTGCTTCAGTGACGACTTCTCCGTTAGACAGATATTTGTTTTCCACCAACAAGGTGAGAAAATCAGGATCTATATAGCTTGCGAGATTTCCTTCAATACATTGTTGGATTACCTCTATCGGGAAATATCCGTTTTCAAATACTATTTTCACAGTGGCTGTCCTCTCAATATCCTTTATATTGGCAGATATGGTACTGATTGAAAATTCAATATTACTTCCTGCGACACCTGCTGTTTTTGATACATTGAGCCAGTTACCGTCGCCTTCAGCATATTCGATTTCAATAGACCAGTTTTTCGAGATTGTAAATACGACATTTTCCGAATTTTCGGAAGTGTTGTTGAAGGATATTTCAGTAGTGTTGCAATCAACTACACGTTCTCCAACATCCTGTGTCAGATCTACGGTACATGTCTTGCTCCCGTAATATATATTCAGTTCGGCTTTTCGTGCTATAGCCGTATTGTTTTCGGACAGAGTCGTCAGGCCGATTGTCTTGTTATTGCCTGCGGCCCCGGCATTTACGGACATTTTTACCCATGGCTCAATATCTTCGGCGAATGAAAGTTCTGCCGTCCAGTCTGTTTCTATGTCGAATACTACCTCTGTCGAGACCCCTGCTTTGGCAGTAAAGGTTATGTTTCTGTCAACAAGGTAGATTACCGGATCCGAATATTCCTGAATTACGTTTATGGCTATATCTTCCCCTCCTGCGGAAATGGTTATTGTGGCGGATCTGTTCGCCCCGGTATCATTTTCGGATGTTGTCTTTACAGTGAGTTGCCATGTGTTCTCTTCGCCGGTACCGGCAAGTCCTGCAATGAGCCAGTCTTTGGATTCATCATTGTATGTTATGGCGTAAGTCGGCTCTTCGGGTGCTATGACAGTGACTGTGTATTCGTTCCCTTCAGAAAAAGGAAAGGTGATGTTGGTCTTGTCCAATTTTAACGCATTGCCGGATTCTGCATTTTCAGATATGTCTTTTTCACATCCGCACATGATGAAAAGAGAACAGACCAGGGACAGGATCGTTCCAGTAAACTTATTTATCCGTAACATGATTGGGTTTTTTTATAAGGTTTATATTATATTTTCCGCTATGTAGATTTATGACAAGACAACACTTGTTTTTATATCCAGTCTGACCGAGCGCCGTCATCTGCAACGGCTTCCCGTTTATCAAAATTTTATTATATGTTTCGGATGGAACGAGATACCGGGCAGTCGTATTCGGAGGAATGATTATATCATGCCGGATATTCCCAAGTGAATCCTGCTTCCAACCTGAAGATATAATTCCATAAGGCGTATTCACATCTCCATGGATCTGAGTGAGGCCTGAATAAAAATATGGGGCGATTGTCGTTTCCTTGAATCCGGCAGATGTCGGTGTAATACCTATTAATCGTTCATAAATCCATTCAAATATGCTTCCATAAGCGTAATGATTGAATGAGTTCATTCCTGCATCTCCGAATCCGTCGGCAATAGTATAGCTGTTCCATCTTTCCCAAAGGGTGGTTGCCCCTTGTCTGATTGAGAAAAACCATGACGGATATGTATCCTGGAACAGGATTTGAGCAGCCAAATCCGGCCGGCCTATTTCGTCTAATATAGGAGCGATAAGAGGAGTCCCCAAGAATCCTGTTCTTAAGTGATTGTCACAGTCATTTACAAGTTTTATGAGATTGTCAGATGCCCCGTTCCTGATTTTTTCATCTGTCAGCAGATCGAATCCGAGTGCCATAAGATATCCTGTTTGCGTTTCCCGACCGAGCATTTTCCCGTCTGAATCGAAGAAAGTGCTTGAAAAACCTCGTTTTAGTTTATCCAGTATGCTTCTGTAATAAGAAACGTCACTATTAAATCCCAATTTTTCGGCTGTCTTTATTAGAAGACTGACGGAATGGGCACAGTATGCAGTAGCAATGAGGTCTTTTGGAGTTTCGCCGAAGTTGCCATAAGATGAATATGGTTGCAACCAGTCTCCGAACCCGTCGAATATGATGGTTTTGCCATTGTAGTGAGTCATGGAGAAGTTGACCCATTCCCGCATCGATTCAT
The DNA here is from genome assembly GCA_944323245.1 of uncultured Bacteroidales bacterium. Classification (GTDB taxonomy): domain Bacteria; phylum Bacteroidota; class Bacteroidia; order Bacteroidales; family UBA932; genus Cryptobacteroides. The sequence continues at coordinate 165,196 of CALURT010000001.1, read as the reverse complement.
AGTTGTCTTCAAGAATTTTCGTGTCCCCTGTCATGAAGTATGAAATCCATGGAATAATGACTGCCGCATCTCCCCACCCGGGACTCACACGCTTGCCTGCAACATTCGGCACGACAATAGGAATCCTGCCGTCGCTTTGCTGTTCCTCCCTTAAAGATTGCAGCCATGCAGCAAAAAACGGATATACATCGGCAATATAATATGCCGTAGGCGCGAAAATCTGAGCGTCTCCTGTCCATCCCATGCGTTCATCACGTTGCGGACAATCGGTAGGTATATCGAAAGAGTTCCCTTTGTGACTCCAGATTGTATTGTCATACAATTTGTTTAGCGTTTCATCGGAGGAATGGAAATTACCGGTATGCTTGAAATCGGAATACTGTACGATTCCGGTTACCCAATCAGTTTCAGGAGTCCGTGACTCATTGAATCCGGACAGTCCGATATAACGGAATCCATGAAAAGTGAATTTCGGTGTATAGCTTATGATTCCATCGCGTGACGCAACATAATAATCGGTAGACAGGGCTGTCCTGTAACTTTCAGTATACAAGTGTCCGTCATCCGTAAGCATTTCTGCAAATCTGACAGTCAGTGTATCGCCCCGTTTCATGGGAATGTTTATTTCCGGTACGCCTACAATGTTCTGTCCTATGTCGAAAATCACCTCATCTGTTTTTGTGCGGAGTATTCTGACGGCTTCCACCCGTTCATGATTTTTGACAGTTTCATGCCGTTTTGGCATCAATCTGATTTCATCGGAAATATTTTCCTCATTGACGGGTTTCCATCCGGAGACATCATGGCCGGATTCATCCCATCCGTCCATCTCAAGGTTGCTGTCATAAAATTCGCCGTCATATATTTCAGAATACCTTATCGGGCCATTGTCCGTGGCATACCATGTGCTGTCAGAGCATATTTTCATTGTTTTGCCGTCAGTAAATGAGATTTCCAACTGACACAACAATTCCGGAGACCCTTTCTCAACATACTGAGACGGAGACCATCCGATTCTTTCTGTAAACCAGCCGGGTGCCAATATGAATGAGACGGCATTCTCTCCCTTGCGGACCTTTTCCGTTACATCGTATGTCAGTGTTTCAATTCTTTTCGTGTAAGGCGTAAACCCAGGAGGCATAATGTCCTGACCGATCTTTTCACCGTTGATAATTGGTTCGAATACCCCTTTTGCCGTGACATATAATGTCGCCTTGGCAGGGTTGTCGGGAAGGGAAAAATCTTTTCTCAAATATTGGACATTATACCGCTTTGCACCAAATAAAACAGTGTCTGTTTCTTCCGGAAGAAAAGGATAGCTTATCCATTTCCCTGACCAGTCATTATTGTCCAAAAGGCCGAGTTCCACTTCTGCCGTTTCGCTCCATTCGGAGGGATTTCCATCCTGATCCCAATACATGACTCTCCAATAGACTTGTTGTCTGGAATGAAGATTTTTGCCGGAGTATTTGACAAAAACGGATTGGTCGGACATGACTTTTCCGGAATCCCATAAATCCGGAGCAGCGTCCAGTAGTTCTCGGGTTGATGCTGCTGTTATTCTATAGGCAGATTGCCCTTGCACATTTTCAGGCAGTTTCCATGAGAAATCCAACTCATTGGTATAGTAGCCGACAGGATTTGTAAACCCTTCTCCGACTGTCAACGAATGAGGCTTTTGCAGTGTATAATTGCAGGAAAGCAATGTAATAATGGCAAATGCAAATACGTATAGCCTATGTATCAGATTTATTCCCATTGTATATTCTCAGGTTTGAGTTTTTCTTTGATTACGCCGCCTTGTTCTTCCATGGTCCAGCGGGTATGCTTTGTTTCATCCCAAGTGAACAGCAGGGCCCCTTGAAAGCCGCTGTCCAAAATATCCTGTCTGTAATCGAACAGGGCTTGTGCGGCATCGTTCACATCGGGAAACGCAGTTCTGTGAGCCCCGAATTCACCGGCAATGAACGGTTTTGATGTTTTGTCGAGTGACTCCCAACCGCAACTTTCCAATCCATTCATCCAATTCCACGGATAATAATTATGGATGTCGATGAAATCGATTTTCGTATTAAGCAGAACTTCGGGTCTTACCGGCCATCTTTGGTCCTTGCAGTCTACAGGAAGGAGTCCGTCACCCGCCATTCCGGTTTTCCCGACAGGGTCGAAAGTGAAAACGCTAGAAGTCGTAAGGGCGTCAGGGTCATGTGACTTTATTCTGTCGACGCATCTGTTGAGGAAAAGGGTTATATTGTCATCCTGACAGGCTTGTCTGGAAACGGGATCTGCCATGTCGTATCTTCCGGCGGCGGTTTCCACGACGCCTTCGGTCTTGTCGAACGGTCCGTCTGCCGTCGTCGAATGTAGCTCATTTCTTATTTCGAAAGCGAAAATCGTATTCAGCAGGTCCGGATTGTGCTCCTTTATCGCTTCCATGATCTTGTCTATGTAAATTTCCTTTGCCGAAATGGCATCCGGGACCATGTATTCCCTGTTTATTATTCCTCCGATGTCATCATATCCGTTCAGGTACATGGAAAGATAATACTGATTCTGCGGGACCCTGTCAATGGCGAGATAGACATAGACCTTGTTTCCCGTCGCCCTTTCGAGAAAGTCTAAGAAGTTGTCCATGTACGGTTTATACAAATCCGGCACATTTGTAGATTCCGGACCTTCTACCGACATTATCGGTTGCAAAGACGGACTTCCATGATAAAGCCAAAGTCTTACGATATTGTATCCGCATCTGCGCATTTCGTTCAATGCAGCTTCGGCAGCATTGGCATCATACTGCCCTTCGGCAAAATTCGCATGGTAGACATTCCCGTTGTCTTTTACATACAGTTTGATATAACTGCTTCCTATCGGATGAAACGTTTCGTCAGTAACCGTGTCGTAAAATTCGGCCTTGTCATTTGTTTTTCGGATTCCTATACGATGCAACGGAGCGAGTTCGTACGAAACAATATCTTCGCTTTCTTTGTCAATGCCTTTTTCCGAACAGGATGACATTGACAGGAACAATGCGATAATTGTAAATATGCCTTGCATGCAGGCATATGAGATTTTCAATAACAAGTTGTTCATGATTTTCTAAATTTTACCATCCCGGATTGTTTTCTTCAATAGCAGTATTGTATAGCATTTCCCGGGACGGAATAGGATAAAGATTGAATTTACTGTCGAACTGTGCCATTTGCCTGTTACTGTGATTGTTGAAATTTTCTTCAACCTTGTTCCATCTTCTGATGTCGTAGATTTCAGAAAATTCTCCGCACAATTCAAGAGACCGTTCGGTATATATCAGTTCGAGCAGTTGTTCCTTGCTTCCGATTTCTCCGTATGAATATGTCCTTGCATTGGCCCGTTCGCGTACCTTATTCAACATTACAAGTGCTTTCTGCAATTCTCCGGTATTGGCATAGGCTTCTGCTGCCAGCAACAACGTTTCCGCATACCGGTAAATTATTCTGTCATTCAGTCCGAGTACGTTGCTTGTAGCTTCGGTGTCAACGTATTTCCTTAAAACAATACCTCGTCCGCTTGCCCGATAATCCTTGTCAACATTATATGTTATTTTGACACCATTGTCACCGACGTACGAATATGCCCAGATTTTTGTCCGTCGGTCATCAGTCGGCTCATAGCGGTTGTATAAATCTTCTGAAAAACTTACTTTCCATCCGACAGAGCATCCGGGCGCCTGTCCTGTCATGATTCCGAAAGAACGCGGTCCGCTGAAATAGTAATGCATTGCTGTTCCCCATGACATTGCTCCTTCGCGAGCCGTCGATATTACGAAAAGCAGTTCCGGATTGTTTTTGTTGTTGACATCATAAACATCCTCGATATTGTCAAGAAGCGCACAATTGTATTTGTACGGTCGTACGGCAATGTCCTCAAGTACTTTTGCCGCTTCTGCGTAATACTCTGTCTTATTTAGCGGATAGCCTGCCATAGTAAGATAAACCTTGCCGAGCAACGTTATGGCCGCTTTTTTTGTAGCCCTGCCTGGTGCCGTAGTCGTCCATTCTACCGGAAGATTGTCACATGCAAATTTCAAATCGTCTACGATTACGGCATAAATGTCCTCAATCGGACTTTTCGGCATTATGGTTTCGTTAATGTTTTTCACTTCTTTCAAATGAAGAGGGACTTCCCCGAACAGTACGACAAGATTATAGTAACTCCAAGCTCTCATGAACCTGGCTTCCGCAATATGCCAGTTTATTATGTCCGGATCGCCATCTGCCTTATGGGCGTTGGAAATGATAGTATTTGCCCGGTTGATTGACTGGTAAGTACATTCCCACACAGTGGCAAGGCTTTGAAAAGTATTGTCGATGCCATAAATGCTGGCATTACGCATGATAGCATCAGTAGTCATGGTGTATTGGCTTTGCATCGATGTCAATGCAAGGAAATGAAATTCGAAAGTATTTGCCCGGGAATATGGCAGATACATTCCCATAGACTGCGTTTGCAATTGTTCTACATTCTGAAAGAAGTTTTTGCTGTCGAACTCGGAAAATACTTCTTCATCTAAACTATGGCATCCATAAAGTCCGGAAAACAGACATCCTGTCAGACCTAATTTGCAAATTATATTTGTTACAGAATATTTCATGGCTTATAAATTAAAATGACAGATCAACGCCTAAGGTGAATGAGCGAGGTACAGGATAAGCTCCTAAATCGACGCCTGGAGTCTGGAAGTTATTACCCAAGACATTTACTTCAGGGTCTTGCCCGGAATAGGCGGTAATTGTAAACAGGTTGCTTCCAGAGAAGTAAACGTCACATTTCTTGATGTATTTTGCTTTACCTAATGGTATGCTATATCTGACAGACAGGTTCTGCAGTTTGATATAGTCTCCGTCTTCAATCATGGCACTGTTTATCCTTCCAGCGGCATCGTTCATTCCCGGGGCAGGGTAGTTGATGTCGTTGTGCGGATTTTCAAGAGTCCATCTTCTGTCATACCAATCTTGTCTGCCGTTTGCTCCTACCCATCCGCTTGATACAGCTTTGGTAAGGTTCATAATCTGAAATCCTGTCGCACCTTGGAAAAACATGCTTATCGACCATCGCCTGAATAAGTTGAAGTTGGTCGTCAGCCCGAATGTCATGTCCGGAAAGGCTTTCCCAAGGAGGACCTTGTCGTTTTCAGACAATATGTCATCATGATTCTGGTCCTTGAATTTCCATTGTCCGGGCGTATTATGGTTGGCCGATACCGGAATATAAGAACGATGCCGCTCGGTTACGGTTTCCCCGTTTTCGTTTACGTATGTGACATCTACCATTTTAGGATTCAGATTGCCTCCGTAGTAGTCTTCAAAATCTTCAGGTTGGATGAGCCCGATACATTCGTATCCATAAAATAATCCGATTTCTTCGCCTTCCACGATACGATGACCTGGCATTGTGAACAATGATGTATAAAGATTAGGTCCGTCGATATATTTGACGCCTCCAAGATCTTTGGCTATGGTTTTGACAGAGCTTATATTTGCTGTAATGTCCCATTTGAAATTTCTTTTGTTGAAAAGATATGCAGACAATTCGATTTCAAAACCTTTGTTCTGGATTCTTCCCATATTTACCCATGCTGTAGGAAAGGAAGAAGATGTAGGAAGTGTTTTTTCAAACAAGAGGTCATAAGTGTCTTTTATAAAATAATCAGCGGACAGATTGAGCCGGTTGTCGAATACGGACAAGTCGATACCGACGTCTAACGTACGTGTGGTCTCCCATTTAAGGTCAGGGTTGGCTAATTTGGACGGATAAGTCGCAGTGTATCCTGTGGAGTTGATAAAATATTTGTTAATTACATAAGTATCTGCTGTCCGGTATGATGGAATTGCCTGATTCCCGACCATCCCCCAAGATACCCGTAATTTCAATTCATCAAGGAATGTCCATGAAGCAAGAAACGGTTCTTCAGCGATTCTCCATGCTCCGGATACTGAAGGGAAGAATCCCCATTTATTGTTAGACCCGAACTTCGAACTTCCGTCAGCTCTTCCGGTAAAGTTTAATATGTATCTGTTCAACAAACTGTAATTTACTCTCATGTAAGCGGATTGGAGGACATCCAATGTCTTGCTGGATGTTATTTGGGAAAGATCAGTGCCGAGTCCGAGAGCATTGATGCCGAGATCGTCAAATGTAAAGTTTGACTGTTCCGTAAGCCTTAAATTTTTTGTGGTCTGTTCATAAGAAATACCCAATACTGCATTCAAAGAATGTATCTTATTGAAAATTCTATTATATTGTAAGAAATTTTCAGAAGAAAAATATGTCGTGGTTTGGGAATTTGTTCTTGCCTGTCCGTTTAATTGCTGCCCTTGAGCGGTAGAAAACGGGTAGAAGATATCACGGGAACTGGATTTGAAATTGAATCCTTCTCTGGAATTGAATGTCAGGCCTTTTGCCAAGTCGATTACAAGATGCAGATTGACTATTCCCGTCCTTAGATATACTTCGTCATATTTGTCGGTAGCTTCTACTACAGGATTTCTTACGAAATTTCCGTCCTCGTCGTAAGATACCGGAACACCGTCATTTGAATATACCGGCACGAGGGGACGCATTCTGATGGCGTTGTATACAGGCCCGCTTTGCAGGCTTGCTCCTGTGCCGGCAGATTTCGAGTTGTTCAGGTAAGAAAGAGCGACAGTCGAATTAAGTCGGACCCTTGGGAAAAGCTGGTTTTTCAGATTTGCCCTTACGTTAGCCTTATCCATTTTGCTCCCGAGTATCACGCCATTTTGAGATACATATCCGATAGACATCAAGTAACTGTTTTCCCGATTGCCTCCGGAAATGGTAAGTTGATAATTTTGGGAAAATGCAGGCCGGAGAATTGCCGACAAGAAATCAGATGATGTAGTGCAATTTTCCGGGCTTGGAGTAATATCACCGGCATCTCCGTAATATGGTAATAGATTGTTGGCGATCATTTGCTCTTCTGTCATATTCGGATATTTCAGCCTTGCCACTTCATTATTCATTGATGCGTAATCATATGAATTCAATAAAGTGTAGCCCATTTCTGCTGCACTAATAGACCACTGAGAACTGAAATCTACTCTGGTTTTACCTAATTTGGCCTGTTTTGTCGTAATTAAAATTACTCCATTTGATCCTCTTGATCCATATATTGAAGTTGCAGAAGCATCTTTCAAAATGTCAATGCTTTCGATATCATAAGTATTAAGGTAGGAAAGAGGATTTGAGCGAGTCGCTGCTGCATCACCGCCAGCGTCTTCCCCAGGATTTATAGGGAATCCGTCCACGACATATAATGGCGCATTTGAGCCGTTTATGGAGTTTGCTCCGCGTATTATCACGTTTATTCCACCGCCTGGCTCTCCGGAATCATTTCGGACAAATACGCCCGCTGCTTTCCCTTGAAGAGCATTTTCGATTGAATTTATGGGTCTTCCGCTGAGATCGTCGGCCCGGATTGTGGATGTTGGTGTAGCCGCATCCGATTTCCGCAGTGTTCCATAGCCGACAACAACCATTTCGTCTAGCATTACTGCATCAGGATACATTGTTACATTAAGAAATCTACTTTTCTCCCGAGCTACATTGATTTCCTGGGTTTCCATTCCAAGAAATGAAAAAACAAGAACACTTGCCGAATCTTTGAGCTCAAGAGTGAACAAGCCGTCGTTGTCAGTAACCGTACCGTTTTCATCATTTCCCTTTTCAATGACATAAACGCCAGGAAGGCTTTCCCCGGAGTCATCGGTTACTTTACCGTTAATTTCCCTACTTTGAGCAGAGGCCATAATGCCACATGTCACTATACCGATAGCAACAATTGCGATTTTCATGGTGGAATTAATTAAGTAAGTCATTATTTGTGTCGGTTATGATGGTTACTATAATGGATTTTGTAATAATTGTGTCCGTACATAAATTTAACTTTTAACGTAAATACAGGCGCTTATTATCGGTATTTGCGTGTAAAGGTAACGAGTTTTTTTATAAAAGCAAATAAAAAATGTGAAAATTGTGTACGAACACAGTAAGATAACATAAATAAAACCGGCTGCATAGTTATACAGTCGGTTTTTCGATAAAGAAGGAAAGCAAAGTCCGGTATCAGCCTTACTTCTTGAACGTATGGATTTTGACCTTTTTGCCTTCGAGGTCGAGGATTTCCACGCTCAGGGACTTCTCCTTGACATAGACGTTGGCCACCGTCTTATTGCCGTTGACGATGACAGGGAAGACGTTGGCTTCCCCGCTTGCAGGATGATAGACATATTTGTGCAGATGTCCACAGAGCATCAGGTCGATGCCGGCCTTGTTCAGAATCGGAACGAAGAGCCTGTTCCCTTCCAAGCAGCCGTACCATGAATCCCGCTCCGCAACAGGCGGCATGTGTACGAATACAATCCTGTATGCGGCGTTTTTGAATTCAGGGCTTTCCACGACGGTTTTCAGCCATTCGGCTTCCTGAGCGCGGTATTTGCTGAATTCGGCCCTGTCATAATATTCCACATCGTCGTCCGGCTTGTCCTCTCCGGAGTCCAATACTATGAAAAACACGTCCCCGTATTCGAAAGTGTAATACGGCAGACCTGTCGGTGACGGGAAATAGTCCATGAATGTGCAGGCGTACTGTCCGCGGGTCTCATGATTGCCTCGGCTCATGTAGAACGGCTTTTCCCCCGAGAAAGACGACGTATAGTTCAGGAACTGCTTCGTAATGGTCGTATCCGTACCCATTGAAGATACCATATCCCCGTTGAAGACCACGAAGGCTGCCTTGTCAATTCCGCCGACAGCTGCCAACGTGCTGAACCGTGCCGAATCCTGATGTATGTCGTTCATTACCGTGAAGTGGAATTCCGAAGGCTCGTTGCCGAGGGTCTTGAACTTCAGAGGTTTGGAATATGACGTATAGACGTGTCCGGTATAGAAGGTGGCGTTTCCGGCGACCGTGTCCAGGACTTCCTTCGAGATGACACGGTATCTGTATGTGGTGGCAGGTTCCAACCCTGTCAGCGTCACCTTGTGGAGTTTGCCGATCTTCCTTGTTCCCAAAGCGGCATCATAAAACTGCGGACGGTCGCAAGCATAGAAATGGCTTCCGTCGTCCGGAGCGATTTCTACCCAGCCCAAGGACGGAGTACTCGTTTCCCATACGACAGTTACTCCGGTTTCTCCCAAATCCTGCAGATAAGGAGTCTGTACAATGGAAAATTTATCCCCGGCAATTGAAGGAAATGCCGTAACCATACCCAAAACAGCCGAAACTACGGCCAATCTGTAAAAATGTGCCATATTTCAATGAATTAAAATTCGGATACCTTTTTCATTTTTGCTGCAATCCTGTCGTTGCACAGATTGCCTATGCTGCCGGCATGTGTGTGCCGGACATTCCTGTCTGCCTTGAAACGGCCTTCGTTGACCTCGATTCCCACGCTTTTGTAGGCGTCCCTGAACGGCATGCCGCCCAAGGCCCTGCGGTTGACTTCTTCCACTGTAAACATGTAGTCATACAATGGCGGGTCAATGGCATGGGAGTTTACCCGGATTTCCCTCAGCATGAATGTGGTCATGCGGAGGCATTTGTGCATGAGTACGAGGGCGGGGAAGAGGATGTCCTTCAGCAGTTGGAAATCCCTGTGATATCCGTGCGGCATGTTGCTGCAAAGCATCGAGATTTCATTTTCCGCAGCCATTATCCTGTTGCAGTTCCCCCGGATTATTTCCCACACGTCCGGATTTTTCTTGTGAGGCATTATGCTGGAGCCCGTCGTCAGTTCGTCAGGGAACGATATGAACTGGAAGTTTGTACACATGTACATGCAGCAGTCCGAAGCAAACTTGTTGAGCGTCAGTGCGACACCTCCGATTGCCGAAGCTACGGCCCTTTCCGCCTTACCGCGGCTCAACTGGGCGGCGACGGCATTGTAGTCGAGATCCTCGAAGCCGAGGAGCCGAGTCGTCATCTCCCTGTCCAACGGGAAGGAATTGCCGTAGCCGGCTGCGGAACCCAACGGATTCTGGTTTACGAGGCGGTAAGCACCCCTTATCATGAACATGTCATCGGCAAGGGCTTCGGCGTATGCTCCGAACCAGAGCCCGAACGAAGACGGCATCGCCACCTGTCCGTGAGTGTAGCCCGGAAGCATCGCCCCCTTGTGCTGTTCGCTCAGAGACTGGAGGAGGGAGAACAGTTCCACCATTTCATCCCGGATTTTCAACAGCTCGTCTCTCAGGAAAAGTTTTATATCCACCAAAACCTGGTCATTGCGGGAGCGTCCCGAATGGATTTTCTTCCCCACGTCGCCGAGTTCACGGGTAAGCAGAAGTTCCACCTGTGAATGGATGTCTTCCACATCGTCCTCAAGTATGAATTTTCCGTTTTCAATGTCTTCCGAAATCCTGTCGAGGGCTGCAGTCAGGGCCGAAAGTTCTTCAGGTGTCAGCAGTCCGATGGACTCAAGCATTTTTATATGGGCTTTCGAGCCTTTGACATCGTAGGAAGCCCAGGCAAGGTCAAGCGTCCTGTCATTGCCCACCGTGAAATCTTCCACGACATCAGACGCCTTTGTCCCTTTGCTCCAGAGAGTATTGGCCATGATTAAAGTTTTCTGTTTTTGTAGGTTTCAATGCAGGACGGGATAATAGGAACGTAATCCGGATCCCTGTACAGCGGTGACGAGATGATGAAGTCAGCCGTACTCCTGTTGGTTGCATACGGGATGTTGTACAAAGATGCAAGGCGGCTGAGGCTCAGCACGTCGTTCTGATGTCCCTGCACTATGAGGTTGTCGCAGAAAAAGACGAGCATGTCGACCTTCCCTTCGGCTATCATCGCACCAATCTGTGCATCTCCGCCGAGAGGTCCGCTCAGAAGTTTCACCACTTCAGGAGTTTCGTCTCCGAGAATTTCGTCCAATGCTTCACCGACGAGTCTTCCGGTAGTTCCGGTACAATACAATGTACAGTCCTTCAATGAGCCGGCGTTGAATTTCACCCAGCTTACCAATTCCAATTTTCTGGCGTCATGCGCCACCAATGCTATATTTTTTACCATAATTAACGTCAGTTCGACGAATTTATGTTGTTCAGGACTAAGGAATTCGTCGAACCGTCGTTAAGGATTTCTGCGAAATCCACTTTTTCTTAATCCCCAGTCGCTGTGGCGACAGCCCCTTACTAAGGGGCGCCACCCTCCGCCACCTCCCTCGCCGGGAGGTCCGTCGCAGAACTTCGTTCTGCTCCTTAACCTACCAATCTATAAAGGTCGAAAAAATTTTCCAAAAATGCAATATACCCGTTTATCCCGGCCTCGATTTCCCTGCGGGTGATGTATTCATCCTTCTTGTGCGAGCGGGAAGAGTCCCCCGGGCCCATTTTGACGGCGTCGCACCCGAGCCTCATCCAGTCCGAAGTCGTAGGGGAGGAGAAAACGGGAATCTCCAATGCGGAGATGCAGTGCAGGAGAGGGGAGTCCGGCCGTGTGGCCGAAGATCTGTTGGCAAGATTCCTTGCCTTGAGCCTGCTTTTGCAGATGCCCTGCAGTTCCGACAGGATTTCCGCATTGTCATACATTTCCGTGGGCCGGATGTCCGCTACAAACCTGCATTTGTCAGGGATGACGTTGTGTGCCGTGCCCGCTTCGATCTGTGTGACGGAAAGCCTGACCTTCCCCATTGTCGGAGATATCCTGTCGAAAGTGTGGTTCCGCATGGCGTTTATGTCGTCAAGCGCAATGTAAAGGGCGTTGACTCCCTCCATGCGGGCGGCGTGTCCGGCGACGCCGGACGCTTCTCCGTCTATGACGAGAAGCCCTCTTTCAGAGGTCGCCGCCCGCATTCCCGTCGGCTCTCCCACGATGGCCCAGTCAGGTTTCTGGAGTTTCCCGTCCTCCATCATTTTCCACAGCAATGTCATTCCGCCAGGCCCTGACCTTTCTTCCTCGCAACTCAGGACAAGCATAAGATTGACAGGAAGTTCCATTTCATAAAAATACATGAATGCAGCGCACATGGACACTACGGACCCGCCGTCGTCATTGCTCCCGAGACCGTAGACTATCTCCCCTTTGCCGGAACCGGTCAACTTCCTGACCTCCGCATAGTCCGGCGTGTAAGGGTCGAGAGAATAGCCGGCGTTTGCCGGAACCGTATCCAAATGGGCATTGAGCATCATAGTCCGCTTTCCCGGACGGAAGCCTTTGTTCAAGGCAATTATGTTGTTGCCTGTCCTCGAATGGACTATCCCTTTCGCAGACAGGAACGATGACACGAGGTCGCAGACGGCGGCTTCTTCGAAGGAAACCGACGGCACGGCCACCATTTGTCCGAGCAGTTCCACCGCTTCGTCCAAGGCATTCCTATTTTCCGAGCAATACGGTTTGTCTGTCATTGGAAATATTGCATGAATTCTTGATTGTCACTTTTCCTACACCGGCGGCTATCGCTTTGAAGGCATTTTCCAATTTCGGCAGCATGCCGTCGGCGACCGTCCCGTCTGCTTTCAGTTTCTCGAAATATTCCGGGTCAATGGACGGAATAAGACTGTTTTCATCATCCTTGTCGAGCAATACGCCGTCCTTTTCGAAGCAGTAGACCAATTCTGTCTCCGTAACGCGTGACAGGCTTACGGCAATGGCCGAAGCCACGGTGTCGGCATTGGTGTTGAGCAGCCCGCCTTTCCCGTCATACGTTATGGCGCAGAATACCGGAGTCAGTCCGGCCTTAAGCAGCCTGCAGATCATGGCATTGTCGATACCGTCGGGCCTGATGTCCCCCACACGGCCGTAATCCACGGTCTTTCCGAGCTGTTCCACCATGACAGGCGGGCGTCTGTCAGCCTTTACAAGGCCTCCGTCAGCCCCTGAAAGCCCTATCGCATTGCATCCGTTTTTCTGAAGCAGGGCAACGACGGACTTGTTGCACCATCCGGCATAAACCATCGTGACTATTTTCAGGGTCTCTTCGTCGGTGACCCGTCTTCCGGCAATCATTACCGGTTCGGACCCGAGATTCTTCTGCATCCGGCTTGCCAATGCTCCGCCTCCGTGTATCAGGACCTTTGGCCCGGAAATCTTGGCGAAATCGGTTGCGAATCCTTCAAGTGCCGACGGGTTGTCCACGACATTTCCGCCGATTTTGAATACCCTGATTTTCATAGCGACAGCAGGATTTCCTTGAGAACGGTCTGTGCCGAAACCACTCTGTTTGCAGCCTCTGGGATTACGATGGACTGCGGACTTTCTATCACATCGTCCGTCACGATCATATTGCGGCGCACCGGCAGGCAGTGCATGAAAAAGGCATTGTCCGTCAACGCCATTTTCCGGCTGTCCACTGTCCAGTTCCTGTCCATTGACAGGACTTTCCCGTAATTGTCCCCGCTGTAGGCCGCCCAGTTCTTGGCGTAGATGAAGTCAGCTCCCTCAAAAGCCTTGTCCTGATCGTATTCTATTTTCGCATTTCCCGTAAACTTGGGATCCAATTCATATCCTTCCGGATGGGTGATTACGAATTCATAATCCGTAAGATTGATGCCTTCGGCAAACGAATTCGGCACGGCCTGAGGCAGCGCTTTCGGATGCGGAGCCCAGGTCATTACAATCTTCGGCCTGTCCTTTTTCTTGTATTCTTCTATCGTGATCATGTCGGCGAACGTCTGCAGCGGATGCCTCGTGGCTGCTTCCATGCTGAAGACCGGCTTGCCGGAATATTTTATGAACTGATTGAGTATCTTTTCGTTGTAATCATCGTCACGGTTCTCGAACCGGGCAAAGGACCGTACTCCTATGACGTCGCAGTAGCATCCCATCACCGGAATGGCTTCCAGAAGATGCTCCGGCTTGTCGCCGTCCATGACTGCGCCTCTTTCGGTTTCCAATTTCCATGCGCCCTGATTTATGTCGAGGACAATTACATTCATTCCGAGGTTCATCGCAGCTTTCTGCGTGCTCAGCCTCGTCCTGAGGCTCGAATTGAAGAATATCATCAGCAGAGTCCTGTTCTTGCCGAGATTCTGGTCGGCGAATGGGTTCTCTTTCACGTACCTGGCTTTGGCGAAGGCCTCTTTCAGGTTTCCGATTTGGGTTATGGACGTAAAATTTATCATAAACAAAAATTTGATTGACAATATAATGAAATTTAATATCTTTGCCGCCCTTAATTTTCAGAAAATGACGAAAAGACAGCAAATCGGCCATTTGGCAATGTTGGCGGCGTCCGTTATGTGGGGTCTCATGGCTCCTGTTTCGAAACATGTGATGTCCGGAGGACTCGTAGTCCCGCTTGTGGTCACCGACGTGAGGATATACGGAGCGGCGGTTCTCTTCTGGATAGCCTCGATTTTCACCAAAAAGGAAAAAATCGAAAGGAAAGACTATCTCAGGCTCTTTTTTGCCGGAATGTTCGCCATAATCTTCAATCAGGGCGTTTTCATTACCGGCGTTTCCATGACTTCCCCCGTGGATGCTTCTGTCATCACCACGTCGTTGCCGATAGTGGCCATGCTCATAGCCGCTGTCTACCTGAAAGAACCGATTACAGGTAAAAAGGCCGGAGGAGTCGCTCTCGGGGCAGCGGGCGCATTGCTGCTCGTATTCGGGAACAGACTGTTGCCCGGCCTGTCTCATACCGTCACGGAAACCGCAGGACGTTCGTCCGATCTCACAGGCGACCTGCTCTGTTTTGCCGCCCAGTGTTCGTACGCCGTATATCTCGTCATTTTCAAAGACCTGATCTGCAAATATTCTCCCGTTACCCTCATGAAATGGATGTTCACTTTCGCCTCCATTGTCATGATTCCGTTTACCATAGACGATTTTGTCTCCACCTCATGGACTTCAGTCCCTCTTGACCAATATCTTTCCCTCGCATTCGTCATGCTCGGAGGTACGTTTTTCTGCTATCTCCTTGTCCCAATCGGTCAAAAGGCCCTGCGGCCAACCCTCGTTGCCATGTACAATTACGTGCAGCCCGTGGTTTCTACTTTTGCCGCAGTCCTTTGGGGAATGGATCGCTTCAATATTCTTAAAGTCCTTTCGGTCATCCTGATATTTTCCGGGGTCTTTCTTGTGAACAAGAGTAAGGCCCGGAATCCCGAAGACAACGGGTAGGGAAGTGAGAGCGGGCAATCTGCGGCGTTGCTCTCGGGCCTCGGCTCAGTCATTTACCGTCAGTAAACTCCTTTCGCCTCGCCCTCGGCGCCTTGCATCTCACCTGCTCTGACTTCCCTATGCTGGAGAATGAGCGGGTAACCTGCTGCGTTCCCTTCGGGTTCAGTCGGCAGCCAGTTCCTTCAACGCATCGATAAACGATGCGGCTGTGGCCTCGGAGACGGTGAGCGACGGCAGCAGCCTTATCACATCCGCCCCAGCGGCTCCGGTGAAGAAATGCTTTTCAAACAGCAGCCTGTTCCGCAGGTCTTCATGTCCCTTTTCCAATTCGAGGCCTATCATCAGCCCCCGCCCGCGGTACTCCTTTATCGGATAAAGCGGTTTCCCGTCCGGACAAAGATTGGTGCGGAAATATTCCCCGACCTTGGCGGCGTTTTCCACGAGTTTTTCATTTTCAATGATTTCCAATACGGCTATGGCGGCAGCACATGCTAAATGATTCCCTCCGAACGTAGTCCCGAGCATCCCGTATTCAGCCTTTATGATCGGAGAAATCAGGACTCCGCCTATCGGGAATCCGTTTGCCATTCCCTTGGCAACGGTAACGATGTCGGCCTTTATCCCGGCGTGCTGGTGGGCGAAGAATCTGCCCGTCCTTCCGTAACCGGACTGTATTTCATCCAAAATCAGCATCGTGCCGGTCCTGTGGCATAGCTCCGTGAGGCTTTGCAGGAAAAGATCCGTCGGTTCGTGAATCCCCGAGACCCCCTGGATTCCCTCTATGATCGCTGCCGCATATTGCCATGTCCCCAACTCCCTTTCCATCGTGTCGAAATCGTTCAACTCGACGAAAGTAACGTTCCCGTCGTAATTGAACGGCGACTTTATCTTCGGATTGTCGGTCACTGCCACTGCTCCGGACGTCCTTCCGTGGAAAGCCTTGCCGAAAGCAAGGATTTTGTCCCTTCCGGTGCTGAAGGAGGCGAGTTTCAATGCGTTTTCATTGGCTTCCGCCCCTGAATTGCACAGGAAAAGGGAGTAATCGTCATATCCGCTTGCCTTGCCGAGCTTTGCGGCGAGTTTGTCCTGCAGGGAATTACGCACGGCATTGGAATAGAATCCGAGCTTGCGTACCTGTTCCGTCACTGCCTTTACATAGTGCGGATGACAGTGTCCTACGGAAATCACGGCGTGACCGCCGTAAAGGTCCGTATATTCATTGCCTTCGCTGTCCCACAACGTCGTATCGAGTCCTCTGACCGGCTCGATGTCCCATAATTTATATACCTTGAACAAATCCATGATTTATAATTCATTAAAATGCCGACGGTTTCAGTCTGAGCCCCCTGTCTTCCGGCAGCCCGAACATGAGATTCATATTCTGTACGGCCTGTCCCGATGCGCCTTTCACGAGATTGTCGATGACGGAGCTGACATGCACGTATCCGTCATGCAGTTCCACATGCAGGAGACTCTTGTTGGTATTCACGACCTCTTTCAGGGAAACTCCCTTTTCCGACAGGAATACGAAAGGCGAGCCGGAATAATATCCGTTGTAAATATCCGAATATTCCTTTTCTGTCATGCCCGGAACGGCTCTCGTGTACACGCTTGCAAAGATTCCCCTTGTGAAGTCCCCTCGCATCGGGACGAAATTCACCACGGGTTCAGTCCCGGATATTGCGCCTATATGTGCCTTTATTTCGGCAAGGTGCTGGTGTGTAAACAGTTTGTATATGGAAATATTGTTGTCCCTGTAGCTGAAATGCGAAGTCTCGGACAATTTTTTCCCTGCCCCAGTAGAGCCTGTGATTGCCGTAACATGGACTTCGTCACGTATCAGCCTGTGAGACGCAAGCGGAAGCAGGGCAAGCTGGATTGCCGTGGCGAAACATCCCGGATTAGCTATGTTCCCGGCATTGCGGATGTCGTCCCTGAATGCCTCGCAAAGGCCGTACACGAATGTCCTGCCGCCGTAGTTCTTCTCAGTCCTGAAATCATTCCCGAGGTCTATGATTCTGCAGTCGCTGCCGATTTCGTGCGTGTCGATGAATTCCCGTGACAATCCGTGTCCGAGACACAGGAAGAGCACGTCAGGCTTTCCGAGCTCCTTGCCGAACTTCAATTCCGTCTCTCCGACAAGGTCCCTGTGTATTTCATATACGGGAACCCCGTCCGAAGATGTCGTAGTGGCCGCAGTGATTTCCACGTCGGGATGACGGAGCAGAATCCTGAAAAGTTCCCCTCCGGTATATCCCGTTCCTCCTGCTATCGCTGCCCGTATCATTTTTCTATGATTTCATCAGCGTGTTCACCGTTGACGCTGTAGTAGATTTTGAGCGGATTGGCAAGTACTTTCGTGAATCCGACCACATCCTCGCCGGTGTAGGATTTGTTTATTTCCCCGTATGAGCCGAACTTGCTGCTCATAAGGTCATGCGCACTGCTGCATCCGAGTACAGCGAAATGGTATGGCATGAGTGCGATTTCCACTTCTCCGCTCACGTTCTTTTCCATATTGTCCATCATGGCCTCCATGTCCCTCAGGACAGGGTCAAGATACATCGCCTCGTGCATCTGCTGGCCGTACCATACCGAAATCTGGTCTTTCCAGTAAAGCTGACCTTTGGTGAGTACGTGTTTTTCAAGCAGATGATGAGCCTTGATGATAATCATCGGCGCAGCTGCCTCGAAAGCCACCCGGCCTTTGATGCCTATAATCGTATCCCCCACATGGATGTCTCTTCCTATTCCGTACGGTGCGGCGGCATCCCTGACGGCCTTGATTGCTTCTACAGGCGACATTTTCACTCCGTCTACGGATACAGGTTCTCCTTTTTCAAATCCTATCCTGATGTGTTTCGGCGTGGTTTCCGTCACTTTGGTCGGGTAGGCTTCTTCCGGAAGGTATCCGTCTGAAGACAAAGTCTCCACGCCGCCGATGCTTGTCCCCCAAAGTCCCTGGTTGATGGAATATTTCGACTTTTCCCACGAGAAATTGTACCCGTGCTTCTGAAGATAGTCTATTTCTTCCTGACGGGTAATGGACAACTCCCTGATAGGGGCTATGATTTTCACTTCAGGTGCGAGGATTTCAAATACAATGTCGAACCTTACCTGATCGTTTCCTGCTCCCGTACTTCCGTGGGCCACGTACGATGCACCGAGTTTCTTTACGTGTTTCAGCACTTCCATCGCCTGGAATGCACGTTCCGAACTTACGGACAGCGGATATGTGGCATTTTTCAGGATATTCCCGAAAATCAGGTACTTGATGCCGTGTTTGTAATAAGTATCGACCGCGTTTATCGTGGTATGGGTGGCGGCACCGAGCTCCAAGGCCCTGTTTTCTATTTTCTTTTCTTCTTCCGGGGAGAATCCGCCCGTATTTACCATTACCGTGTGGACTTCCAGACCTTTTTCGTTCTTGAGGTAAGGAACGCAGAATGAGGTGTCAAGACCTCCGCTGAATGCGAGTACGACTTTGTTGTTCATGACTTTCGGTTTTTAGAGTGAGTTATTGGGCCATTTTTATGACTTCGTTCTGTATTGCGATGTGTTCTTTCGGGTCGTACAGAAGACCGGTGCAGAGACACATCTTGTAATTGTTGTTTTCGAGAATCGGGAAATTGCGGCATCCCATGCATCCTTTCCAGAATTCCGGGTCGTGCGTAAGCTCGGCGAAAGGAACCGGACGGAAGCCGATTTCATAATTCATTTTCATGACGGCGGCCCCCGTAGTGATGCTGAATATCTTGGCGTCAGGGAAAAGCTCTCTTGACAGTTGGAAAATCCTTTGCTTGATACGTTTGGCAAGTCCTATCCCGCGGAAGGCGTGGGCCACGATGAGACCTGAATTGGCCACGTATTTTTTCCCTTCCCATGTTTCGATATATGAAAAGCCTGCGAATCTGCCGTCTTCGGAGATGGCTATGACAGCTTTCCCGGCTTCCATTTTTCCGATTATGTACTCGGGAGTCCTTCTTGCTATGCCCGTGCCTCTTTCCTGTGCCGAAACATACATTTCGTCGCAAATCTCCTGAGCATACATTGCGTGGCTTTTGTCAGCCACAGATACGTTTATTTCCATTATTTTCGGTTTTGGCAATATGATTTTCCATTGATACGGCATTACAATGCCCCGAACGGCAAGACAAACCTTGATTGTCGATTGCAATTGATGCCTGTAAATATGATGTTGTTTTGAGATATGAGGGAAATCCCGGACGGGCACCCTCCTACATTCGGACAAGTGAACGCACAACATCCGGAGAATATCGTCGGACGTTGTTGCAGAATGCTGATATGTGACCTGTCGTTTTCATTATGTCCCCGCAAATGTAGTAAAATCTTTAGATAAATTGCTACATTTGTTCAAAATTATTGAAAATTGAAGAAAAAAAGGACAATTCCCGGCGTCGACCCTGAATATCTCCAGCGGGAAAGAGCTTCGCTCATCAGAAAAAACAGACAGGTCATTTATCTGAATGACAAGGAAATGGCCGCAATATCTGAATATTGCAGCCGTTTCAACATACGCGTCGGGCGTTCGGAACTGTACCGTCATGCCATCATGGAAAAAATCCTGAAGGAACTCGACGAAAGCCATCCTACCCTGTTCTGAAATATATTGCCTCCTATGATATCGGCAGTTTCAATTTTCCGGCCGGGTGAGGTAACGGTTGAAAAAGTTCATGATTTCCTCTCCGAGCTCGAGACCTGAAGTATATAGGGAATGAGTGCCTCCGATCACTTCGTACAGCCATACGTCGTTGCCTTCCGGACCGCCCGTGTATTTGTGTACGATTACCTGTACCCCGTTTTCCTCTGCCGGCCTTGTTTCTGTCACTTCATGAGTGCAGCGGTTTACGGCGGCACGGTATCCTACGGCGAGAGGAACGGAAATATATTCACCCCATCCGCCCGTATTGTCCGGATCGCCGCCCCACCTCGAAGTCTTGTCAGCCGTTCCGTGGAATTCTATGAACGGTATCTGTTTCGTGGATTCATAACTGTTGAGGACCCATTTCATGGTAAGGCCGGAAATGGATGCCAATGCTGCAAATTCATCGGGTTTCCTGTCGGCAATAAGGTAGCATAGATCCCCTCCGTTGGAATATCCTGAACAGAATACGTTGTCAGGGTTGAGATTGTATTCCGATACTATATGTTCGGCAAGGCTGCTGATGAATTCCACGTCATCCGTCTTCATTCCCTTTTGGGCAGGGTAGCCTATATTCCATCCGGTCTTGCCCGTCGTGTCTCTCTCTCCTTGCGGGAAGCATATCGCAAAGCCGTGTTTCAGTGCAGCCTGTTTCATTCCGAACCGATCCGGATCCGCCTTCCCTCCGTAGCCGTGCATCATTATCACCAAAGGCCTTGACTCGTCAAGGCTGTCCGGTATTGCAAGCCGGTATTCTCTGTCAGTTCCATCGAATCTGAAATGCATGAGACTGTCGGTGTCCGGCAGTCCCGACCCGGCAAAGGCCGGATGTGATGTGAAGATAGCGGTCGCACACGCTAATGTAAACAGTAGTCTTTTCATTTTTAATCCCTCCTTGCTAAACCTATATAATATAAGAGTGTAGCGAGCGAACCTATGGCGGCGATCACGTAAGTGTAGGCTGCCCATTTCAGGGCGTCGATGGCCATAGGCTGGGTCCTTGCGTCGGTGATTCCTGCCCGGGACAGCCATGCTACTGCACGCTGGCTTGCATTGATTTCCACCGGAAGCGTGATGAAACTGAACAATGTGGTGGTAGCGAAAAGGATGATACCGAACCACAGCATTCCCGGCATCACGTTCATGAGAAGGACGCCGAGAAGGAGTATCCACTGGACTATGTTCGAAGCGAAACTGACTATCGGAACAAGGGCTGTCCTCAATCTGAGAGGTGCATAACCCATGGCGTGCTGGACGGCGTGTCCGCATTCGTGGGCGGCTACAGCTGCAGCTGCTATCGAACGGCTGCCGTAAACTCCTTCGCTCAGGGCAACGGTTTTGGTGGCAGGGTTGTAATGGTCCGTCAGCATACCGCTTGCCGGAACTACAGAGACGTCGTAGATACCGTTGTCATTCAACATTTTCCTTGCAATGTCCGCTCCCGTCATGCCGTTGTCCGTCGGGACCTGAGAGTATTTCCTGAACCTGCTTTGCAGCATCCCCTGCACAATCATGCTCAGAAGCATCACAAGAATAAGTATAATCCAAATGTTCATAATATTTGCCGAATTTTGATAATGCAGTCGCCTTATAGTGCAAAAATTGCGCCGTCGGGCGATTTCATTTGCCCAAGAGGGCATTAATCGGAATATTTTGATATTTTTGCAGACTGTTTTGAAATTTTCGGAAAATGAGGAATGACGATTTTTCGAGATTGGAAATCAATCTGACAAACTGTCTCGGGAATTACAGATATTTCAGGTCTCTGCTGAAACCGGAGACGAAAATGCTCGTATTGGTCAAGGCCAATGCCTACGGACACGGTGCGGTGGAATTTGCCTCGATGATGGAGTCCGCAGGAGCGGATTATCTTGCGGTGGCATATCCTGTGGAAGGCGTGGAACTGAGGCGTGCAGGCCTAAAGACTCCGATTCTCGTGCTGACATCGGGAACGGACTTTTTCGACGAGATCATAGACAATGGCCTCGAACCCGGAATCCCGAACATGTACACACTGACTGAATTGTGCAAGGTGTTGGAAAAGAGGGGAGTGCAGGACTATCCTGTCCATATCAAGCTCGATACGGGGATGCACAGGCTCGGCTTCATGACAAGCGAACTGCCGGAGTTGACAACTTTCCTGAAATCATGCAAAACAGTCAGGGTACAGTCCGTATATTCGCATCTTGCCGCAGCGGAAGACCCCGAAAGCGATGATTTTACCCTCGGACAAATCGAAATGTTCAGGAAAAACGCCGGCACCGTATCCGAAGCTGTCGGCTACCGGCCTCTGTATCATATCCTCAATTCCGCCGGAATCGAGAGATTTTCCCAATGGCAATTCGATATGGTGCGCCTCGGTATAGGAATTTACGGAATCAGCGCAATTCCCGGCAGAAACCTTGCCCCGGTGGCCTCGTTCAAATGCAAGATTCTTCAGATCAAGCATCTTGGACCGGAAGACGGGACTATCGGATACGGACGGTTCGGGAAAATCGCTCCGGAGGGGACTGTGATTGCCACGATTCCGGTCGGTTATGCGGACGGCGTTGACCGCAGGCTCGGAAACGGGGCGGCCTCGTTCCTGCTCAACGGCCACAGGGCCCCGACCATCGGGAACATCTGTATGGACATGTGTATGCTCGACATTACAAGTATCGATGCCGAAGTCGGCGATACGGTCACCGTATTCGGGGAAGAACCGACGGCCACTGAACTTGCAGGCATTCTCGGCACCATCCCTTATGAGATTTTCACTTCCGTGCCGCGCCGTATTGAACGCATAATCGTGAAACCATGACATCAAAAGGCAAATACAGGATACTTTTCGTCTGTCTCGGAAATATCTGCAGGTCTCCGGCCGCAGAAGGAATATTCAGGGCAATAACCGATGCTCACGGTATGACAGACCGGTTTCCGGCTGATTCGGCCGGCACATATTCCGGACACAGGGGCGATCTTCCGGACAGAAGGATGCGCAGGGCCGCTTCTGCGAGAGGCTATGAACTGACGCACAGGGCAAGGCCAGTCTCAATGTCGGATTTTTTCGATTTTGATCTGATTATAGCCATGGATGACAGCAATTTCACGGACCTGATGCACCTTGCCCCTTCCGTGGAGACATCCCGAAAAATAAAAAGAATGGCCGATTATTTCACCGGCCACTCTTTCGATTACGTTCCTGATCCGTATTATATGGGCCAGGACGGTTTCGAACTCGTCCTCGACCTTTTGGAAGATGCCTGCAAAAATCTTTTCGAAACTCTTGCAGGTCAGGTTCAGGATTAAAGCATGATGCTTTTCTTCACCTCTTCGGCTTTTTCAGCGCCTTTTACATGGGCGACTATGGCAAGTCCGAACTGGACTGCATGTCCCGCCCCGCGGCTCGTGATGATGTTACCGTCTGTCACGACGCCTTCCTTGACATATTCGGCTCCTTTTTCCACAAGAGCGCCTTCAAAACCGTCGTAGCACGTCATTTTCCTGCCTTTCAGGTCCGGAAGAAGTCCGAGGACGACGCTCGGAGCGGCGCAGATGGCTGCCACCGTACCGCCTTCGGCATGATGCTTCCTCATGATTTCCATCAGTTCCGCTTTCTCCGCAAGGTTTGACGAGCCTGGCAGTCCGCCCGGAAATATCATTACGTCTTCCGGACCGGCAGCCGAGAAATCGGCTTCAGCGAGAAATTCCCCGAATGTCATGTCCGTGACAATGGTGATTCCATGAGAACTCGTGACATACTTGTCCGCATATATTGAAACGGTCCTGATGTCCGCCCCGCCTCTTTTGATGACATCGGCAGGTGCTATGGCTTCAGTCTCTTCAAAGCCATTGGCGAAAAACATGTAGATTCCTTTCATAAAAAAGTACGTTAATGTCCTTTGTAAACTGGTTCCTAAAGTGACCTCTTTATTTCCACGATAGTGTATGCCTCGATCACGTCTCCGACCTTGATGTCGTTGTAATCCGTGATATTGAGACCACAGTCCATTCCGGTAGCCACTTCCTTCACGTCGTCCTTGAACCTCTTGAGGGAACCGAGTTCTCCGGTGTATACTACGATGGCATCGCGTATTACGCGCACCTTGGCGTTTCTCGTGAGTTTTCCGGAGCGGACGATACATCCGGCAATCGTGCCGACCTTGGAAATCTTGAACGTTTCGAGCACTTCGGCAGTAGCGGTAATTTCCTCTTTCTCCTCAGGCGCAAGCATGCCTTCCATACCGCTCTTGACTTCGTTGATGGCATCGTATATGACGGAGTAAAGCCTTATTTCGATTTCTTCCTTCTCGGCAAGAGCCCTTGCATTGGCTGACGGCCTTACCTGGAAACCGATGATGATGGCGTCGGAAGCAGCTGCAAGCAGGACATCCGATTCCGAGATGGCTCCCACGGCCTTGTGGATTACGTTCACTCTGATTTCGTCGGTCGAAAGTTTTATGAGCGAATCCGAAAGCGCTTCTACGGAACCGTCCACGTCGCCTTTCACGATGATGTTGAGTTCCTTGAAGTTGCCTATCGCTATCCTTCGTCCGATTTCCTCGAGTGTCATGTGTTTCTGGGTCTTGATTCCCTGGATACGAAGCAGCTGCTCGCGTTTGTTGGCGATTTCACGGGCTTCCTTTTCATCTTCCATGACGTTGAACGTATCTCCTGCGGTCGGTGCACCGTTGAGTCCGAGCACGGATACCGGAGTGGAAGGTCCGGCTTCCTCGACTTTCTGTCCCCTCTCATTGAACATGGCTCTGACACGGCCGGTATAGCATCCGCTGAGCATTACGTCTCCGGTGTGCAGGGTCCCGTTCTGTACGAGAATCGTGGCAAGGTATCCGCGGCCTTTGTCCAAGGATGACTCGATGACTGCACCGGTGGCACGCCTGTTCGGATTTGCTTTAAGATCAAGCAGTTCGGCTTCAAGCAGCACCTTTTCAAGCAGTTTGTCCACATTGATGCCTTTCTTTGCCGAAATTTCCTGGCACTGGTATTTTCCTCCCCAGTCTTCGACAAGGATATTCATGTTGGCAAGCTGTTCCTTGATTTTGTCCGGATTTGCTCCCGGTTTGTCTATCTTGTTGATGGCAAATACCATAGGAACTCCGGCCGCCTGGGCGTGGTTTATTGCCTCCACCGTCTGCGGCATGATGGCGTCGTCGGCTGCGATTATGATGATTGCAAGGTCTGTCATTTTCGCTCCCCTTGCCCTCATGGCCGTAAAGGCTTCGTGTCCCGGGGTGTCAAGGAATGTGATCCTCTGTCCGTCAGAAAGTTCCACGTTGTAGGCGCCGATATGCTGGGTGATACCTCCTGCCTCTCCGGCTATGACGTTCGATTTCCTGATATAGTCGAGCAACGATGTCTTTCCATGGTCCACATGACCCATCACGGTGATGACCGGAGGTCTCGGTACGAGGTCTTCCTCCTTGTCCGTCTCCTGTTCGATGGATTCCGTAAGCTCTGCGGTCACGAATTCGACTTCATATCCGAATTCTTCGGCTACCAGTACGAGGGCTTCCGCATCGAGTCTCTGGTTGATGGATACCATGAGTCCGAGGCTCATGCAGGCGCCTATGACTTTCGTCACAGGGGTGTTGTTCATAAGGGTGGCAAGATCGTTGACCGTCACGAATTCCGTCACCTTGAGAACCTTCTTCTCCATCTCCTGCATTTCGAGCTCTTCCTGTTGCTTCTGGGATGCAAGTTCCCTCTTTTCCCTTCTGTGTTTTGCTCCGAGGGTGGTCTTGACCTTTCCCTCGTTCATGCGTGCATAGGTCTCCTTGATCTGTTTCTGGATTTCCTTCTGCATCTCCTCCTCTTCGGCTTCGGTCATCTTCTTGAAGCGGTCGTGTTTCTTTCCGCCTTTTCCTCCTCCGAAGTTCTTGTCGTTGCGGGAATCTTTCCGGCCGCCGTCGTTCGGCTTGTTTTTCTTGTCTTTCTTGCCGCTGCGGTCGTTGTCGTCTGAAATCTTGGTAACGTCCACCTTCTGGCTTCCGCCTTTGGCGATGCGCTCGCGCTTCTTGTGCTTCTTGCGGCTGTCGAACTGCGACAGGTCGATTTTGTCCACGACTTTAGGGCCCTGGAGTTTTTCGACTTCTATCTTTATTTCCCTTATTTCGTGTTTTTCCTCAGTTGCAGCAGGTTCATTGCCCTGTGCCGGCTTGCTCTCCTGAATTACGGCTGCCGGTTGCTGTGCAGCCGGTTTTTCCGTTTCGGCCTGGACTGCCGGCTTTTCCTCGGCCTGCTCTTTTTTCTGCGGCTGTGCGGCAGGTTTCCTCTCAAGTTGCGACAAATCTATGCTGCCTATTATTTTCAGGCCTCCGGCAGGTTTGTCGTCGGTTTTCTTTTCTTCGGTATCCGCTGCAGGTTTTTCCTCCGCAGTCGCTGTTCCGGTTTCTTTCGGGGCCGGAGCAGGGGCCGGAGCCGGTGTGGCAGAAGGGGCAGGAGTCTGGACGGGCGCCGGAGCCTGTTGAACAGGGGCTTCGGATGAAATATTGGTCTTTATGATTATTTCCTTGACGCCTGCATCGTCCTGATCTTCCTCTTCAGTCTTTTTCTTGGAACCGAGTTCGATGATTTCTTTCAGTTTGATGGCAACTTTTTCTGAATCCTGCTTCAGTTTCTGCTCGTCGCCGAATTTCGATTCTATGGCAGGCAGGAACGAATCCGAAATCTTGGCGTTCGGATTCATGTCCACACCGGCACCCTTCTCATTGAGAAAATCGACGAGTGTCTGAAGTCCGATGTTGAATTGTTTGGTAAGTTTGCTTAATCTGATTTCGGCCATATAAATTAAATTAACGTCAGTTCGACGAATTTATGTTGTTCAGGATTAAGGAATTCGTCGAACCGTCGTTAAGGATTTCCATGAAATCCCCCTTTTCTTAATCCCCAGTCGCTATGGCGACAGCCCCTTGTCAAGGGGCGCCACCCCCATTCGCCCCCTCGCCGGGGGCTCGTCGCAGAACATATTCTGCTCCTTAATTATTCTTCAAATTCCGATTGCAGTATCCTGATGACTTCTGCTACTGTTTCATCCTCAAGGTCGGCACGTTTTGCAATGTCTTCAGGAGACAGGGCAAGCACGCTCTTGGCGGTATCGCAACCGATTGAACGGAGTTTCTCGATTATCCACGGGTCTATTTCGTTTTCGAATTCCGTAAGGAGTACGTCCTCTTCCTCCTCGTCCTGTTTCGGAAGCTCTCTCCATACTTCGATTTCCCTGTCTACGAGCATTCCGGCGAGCTTGATGTTGCATCCGCCCTTTCCGATACCTTTCTTCACTTCGTCAGGCAGCATGTAGACCTTGATTTTCCCGTCTTCTCCGTTGAGGTCGATGGATGAAATCTTGGCAGGACTGAGAGCCCTCTGGATGAGCAGCTGGGTGTTGTTGGTCCATTGAAGCACGTCGATGTTTTCGTTTCTCAGCTCACGGACTATGCCTATGATCCTTGCTCCCTTCACACCGATGCAGGCTCCGATAGGGTCGATTCGCTCATCGTATGACTCCACTGCGACCTTGGCTCTTTCTCCCGGAATCCTGACGACTTTCTTTATGGTAATGAGACCGTCGTATATTTCAGGGACTTCCTGCTCGAAGAGCTTCTCCAAAAATTCGTTCGAAGTCCGTGACAATGTAATATAAGGTGTCGTGTTCTTCATTTCCACGTTCTTGATGATGGCCCTTACGGTGTCGTTCTTCTTGAAGTGCTCTCCCGGAATCTGTTCCGCTTTCGGAAGTCTGAGTTCGTTGCCGTCTTCATCGAGTATGAGGACCTCACGGGAGTTCTTCTGATAGATTTCTCCGGTGAAAATCTCACCGATCTTGGCAATGTATTTATTGTAAAGATTCGCTTTTTCGATGTCCATGATCCTTCCCTGAAGGTTCTGCCTGATGTTCAGGATACCTCTCCTTCCGAAACTCTTCATTTCGACCTTCTCGGCGTAGGTTTCCCCGATTTCGTAATCGTCACCTCCGGCATTCACTTCTGCGAGCGAAATCTGTGTCTCGGGATTTTCCACCGTCTCCACGACTTCGCGGTTACGGTAGATTTCGCAGTCTCCCTTGTCAATGTTGATGATGATGTCGAAATTGTCTGAAGATCCGTATGTTTTCGCAAGCTGTGTGCGGAATACGTCCTCGAGCACGCCCATCATCGTAGGCCTGTCGATGTTTTTCAGATTCTTGAACTCTGCAAAGGCATCTTTAAGTTCTGTCTTTTCCATTTTTTTCGTTATCTTTTTTGTTTTTTTATTCGAATTCGATATGCGGCCTTACACTGTTTACGGCATCCATCGGGAAGCGTTCGACGTGTTCCACCATTTCCTTTTTCTTCTTGCCTTCCACCGTTTCCTTGCAGGAATATTTGATTTCGATGCCGTTTTCGTCGGCGTCCGTCAGTTCGGCAATCAGTTTTTTGCCGCCCTTGAACGAGACTTCCACGGCAGTGCCTATGGCCTTTTTGAACTGCTCCGGTACCTTGAACGGTCTGTCGAGCCCCGCAGAGCCTACCGTAAGTGAATAGTCTTCGACGTTCCTGTCGAATTTTTCTTCGAAAATGCGGCTCAGTTCCGTGCAGTCCTCAAGCGTGACTTCGGCATTTTCCGACTCTATGACAATCTCGACATCGTTGTCCCTGCTCACGTTGATTTCAACAATGAAGCAATTCCGTGCAACGATTTCGTCCCGCATTGCATCTATTATGTCTGAAATTTTCATAAAGGTATGAATGATAAACAAAAAATAAGGGGACTGTTCGTCCCCTGAAATCTATCTCACAGCGGACAAAGGTACAAATATTTTCGCAATATCAAAATTATTTCATTATTATCGAAAGAAGTGCTTTATTTGTAGTCTGAGATAAAAATACATGCTTCCTATGGAATTTAAGGCAAAGGAAATAGCTGAAATATTGAAAGGAACGGTGGACGGCAATCCCGAAGCTGCCGTCTCCACATTCGCAAGGATCGAGAGCGGAAAACCCGGGGCGCTTTGCTTTTTCGCAAATCCCAAATATGAACATTATGTATATGATTGTGCTGCCGATATTATATTGGTAAACAAGGATTTCGTTCCGCAGAAACCGGTAAGGGCCACATTGGTCAGGGTCGACAATGCCTATGCTTCGGTAGCTGAACTGCTCGAATATGTGACTGCGCAGAAGCGGTCATA
Organism: uncultured Bacteroidales bacterium; assembly: GCA_944323245.1. Taxonomy (GTDB): domain Bacteria; phylum Bacteroidota; class Bacteroidia; order Bacteroidales; family UBA932; genus Cryptobacteroides. The sequence goes on along the minus strand of CALURT010000001.1, from coordinate 136,243 downwards.
CAAACGTCACCGCGGCCTTTTTCTCAGAAAATGCTGGTCGGCAAAAATCGGCCGCAAGGTATATTTAGGTAGCGGTTCATACATCGGCAGACATGCTTCGGTAGGGGATTATTCCAAGATTTACGAGCAGGTGTATGTCGGAGAAAACGTGAAAATCGGGAAGAAATGCATCATTTATCCCGGCGTGAAAATCTATCCGGGATGCATAATCGGCGACAATGTCATTATACATTCGAATGCGGTCATCGGAGCCGACGGCTTCGGTTTCGCTCCGCTTGAAGACGGGACTTACAGGAAAATCGAGCATACCGGCAACGTAGTCATAGAGGATGACGTGGAAATCGGAGCCAATACCACGGTCGACAAGTCGCAGATAGGCTCGACAATCATCAGAAAAGGAGCCAAGATAGACAATCTGTGCCAGATAGCGCATAATGTGGAAATAGGGGAAAATACCGTCATGGCGGCCCAGACGGGCATCGCCGGATCTACGAAAATCGGAAAACACTGTATTTTGGGAGGCCAGGTGGGTATAGCCGGTCATCTTACTGTAGCGGACAACACTACTTTCGGAGCGCAGACCGGGCTCATAAGCAGCGTGAAGAAGGAAGGCCAGGTGCTGTTCGGCTCTCCGGCTCTGCCTCATAAGGATTTCCTCCGCAGCTATGCGGTTTTCAGAAAGAACGGCAGACAATAGCCCGGAAGTATGGTTATGGAAAGGTGCACGGAAGGTGCACGGAAAATATTAATTAGGACATAAAGAAATTTTATATATCTTTGCGGTCTGAATTTTTTAATTGAAAATGACACAATTACAGCAGACATTGAGTAGGAGCTTCACGTTCGGGGGGAAGGGACTGCATACAGGAAATATTGCTAAAATGACCATTAATCCCGCACCGGAGGATTACGGCATAAGATTCAGAAGGACGGATATGGCAGAGGATGCCTTTATCGAAGCTGTTGCCGAAAACGTGTCCGCTACGACAAGAAGCACGACTCTTACCGAAAACGGGGCTTCCGTGATGACGGTCGAGCACCTTCTGTCGGCTTTGACCGGAATGGGGATAGACAACGCTCTTATAGACATTGACAATTGTGAAGTTCCAATCCTTGATGGAAGCGCAAAGCCTTATATTGATGCGATTTGGAAAGACGGCATTGTAGCGCAGAAGGCCGAGCGCAAATATATTGAAATAGAAAAAGAGCTCGTGATTACGAGCGAAAAGACCGGTTCTTCCGTGGTAATCACCCCGTCTGACACTCTTTCGTACAGTGTGGAAATAGATTTCAATTCCAAAGTGCTCGGACTCCAGACCGCCGAATGGAATCCGTCCACTGTATATGCCGAAGAAATCGGTACTTGCCGGACTTTCGTATTTTTTCATGAAATAGAATATCTTTTCAATAACAACCTCATCAAGGGAGGGGATGTGGACAACGCCATCGTAATTGTGGAAAATCCTGTTCCTGACGAGCAGTTGCAGAGATTGTCCGAAGTTTTCAACGTGCCAGCATTGCAGCGTTGCGACAACGGTTATCTCAACAATCTCGAATTGCGTTTCCCGAACGAATGCGCCAGGCACAAGCTGCTGGACCTCATCGGCGACCTTCGTCTGGCGGGAGGTTTTCTGAAAGCGAATATCAGGGCCGTGAGACCGGGGCATACGATAAATACCAATGCCGCCAAGGCTCTCAGGGAACTGTTGGGAAATAAGTAGAAGAATTGTCTGAAAAGACATTAAAAAGAAACGTTTATGAATAAAATCCATCCGCTTGCTTCGGTCCATCCGAATGCAAAACTCGGTGACAACATCGAAATCGGCCCGTATGCCTTTATCGATGAATTTGTGGAAATCGGAGACGGCTGCAAGATACTGCCTCATGCCACGGTGTTCAATTATGTGAAAATGGGTCGTTCATGTTGCGTCTTCCCGGGAGCGGTAATCGGAGCCATACCTCAGGACTTGAAATTCGAAGGGGAGGTTTCATACGTGGAACTCGGTGACAATGTGACCGTAAGGGAATGCGCTACCATCAACAGAGGAACAAAGGCCAGTGGCAAAGGCATTACAAAAATCGGAAGCAATACCCTTCTCATGTCCTACACCCATATCGCGCATGACTGCAATGTAGGTTCCCACTGCATTTTGGTAAGCTATACCGGAATTGCCGGCGAGACCGAAGTGGAAGACTGGGCTATCCTCGGAGGAGGCACCCTGTCTCACCAGTTCTCGAAAATCGGCCAGCATGCAATGGTAGGAGGCGGCTCCAAAATAAACAAGGACGTACCGCCTTTCATCCTTTGCGGAAGAGATCCTCTTTCATATGCCGGTATCAACATAGTAGGTCTTCGCAGAAGAGGTTTTACTTCGGATCAGATCAGGTCCATCAAGGATATGTACGACCTTATCTACAATGCCGGGATGAATGTCAGCGATGCCTGCGCCAAGATCGAGGCAGGTTTCCCTCAGACTCCGGAGCGTGATGCAATTCTGAATTTCATCAAGAATTCAAAACGCGGGATAGTAAGGGGAATGTCTTCTACCGCCAAGGGAGAAGTGGAATAACGTTACAATGACGTGCCTGTCCTGCTGAATACGGCGTATTTTCCGCCGATTTCCTTTTTTGCAGCTGCTGCAGATGAATTTACCCTGTCTGACGACGGGGTAAATCCGTCTAAGGTGTATATCGAAGCCTGCGAGAATTACCAGAAACAGTCTTACAGGAACCGCTGCTGTTTCTATTCCGATACGGGGAAACAGCCTCTGTCTTTTCCGATAGTGCACACCGGAGGTTCGCACAACAATATTCCCATCAGGGAAGTCCTTGTGGATTATTCCGTCCCGTGGGTCGTGAGGCACAAGCGTGCGATAGCTTCGGCCTATCATACGTCGGCATATTTCGATTATTATGCCGATGAACTTTTTTCAATCATGGACAGCGGAATCGAAACGCTTTACGCCCTCAACAGGGCCATAATGCTCTTCTTTTTCGATAAAACGGGAATCGCTGTCGATTTGAGGGATACCGATGATTTCGTCCCGGCAGGCTCTGACCGTTACGGACGGGACCTGCGTGAAGCCATACATCCCAAAAGGCCTGACAGGATTCTGGCCGAAGCGGGACTTGAAAAGCCGTACTTCCAGGTCTTTTCCGGAAAATACGGCTTCATTCCCAATCTGTCCATCATGGACCTGCTTTTCAACGAAGGCCCCGACTCCATCCTTTATCTCAAGAATTTTACTGTCAGAATCTGAATCCGAGGGTCAGTACGATCTGCCACATCCCTTTCCTGTTCAGGATTTCAGGCGACGGGAAAGTCACTGCCCCGGAATCGTCCGTGATGTAATTCACATAAGGATAGACATATTCATTGGCGTACTTCGTGTAGGTGCAGGCGGCATCGGCGTAGAACGAACCTTTGGAACTGAACCCGAGCCCGAACGAACCCTTATGCGTCATGGCCGGACTTTTTACAAGGACATTGTCAGCGTCGTACTCCATCTGCGGAGACGTGGTAAGATTGTAGCCGGCCCGGACGGCAAGCTCAGGGAAAGGCTTGATTTCAATCCCCGCACGCAACATGTGCGAAGTACTCATGAAATCCTTTATATTCTGATTCTGTATTTCGAATTCATCATCGGCGAATACATCCCCGTCGATACTTTTGAATTTCATTCCGCCGTAATCGCAGATTTCATAGTCGACGCTTATGAGACCGATATTTCCAAGAGTGTAGGCTACTCCGGCGTTGAAACGGAACGGGGAAATCAACCTATAGCTGTATTCGCCCTCCGGAGTCTCTGCGCTGAGGTCGTATCGGGAGTCGGTATAATATGTACCGGCACTTTCCTGCCAGTATTCCGTGATATTCGTGGAGGTAGGCGTCTGAATGGCTGCGCCTATCCTGAATCCCGCCCCGGGAGTGACGAGGATTCCGAATTTGCCGTAGACTCCGATACCCGATGCATGATATTCGTATTTGTGCCTCATGTCGGAGAAGTTCGTGGTGGATGTCGAGCCGTCGTCATTTATATAGCTGATCTCGAAATCAGCGGGGTCGATGGCGGCTTCCGTAAATACTTCCGATGAAGAATAATACAATGATGTCACGCCGAGATTTGCCCCGAGATACACCAAGTCGGAAATATTGAGCCCGAAGTTGAATACATAATCGTATTTGGAGCCTCTCGTATTCCTGCGGAACGTCTGGTCGAGCGGTCCGGCAAGTTCTATAGTACCGTCGTCATATATCTTCTCGGTGGCTCCGATGTATTCATTGTCCACGCTTCCGAAAGTATTTATCATTCCGGACTGTATCCCGAGAATTGAAGACCACGGGTATCCGTTGTAATAGTTGTCCGTATTTTCCAATTCCGAGACATGGAATCCGTTGGATGAAGCGGCAAGGGCTCCCATGTAGGACGTGTACGCATTCGTGCCTGAAGCCGCAAGCCCGTCCTGGAACCTGTTTGTCACATTTGCCACAAAACCTATGTTGAAATTCCTGATTCCGGATGTCCTGTGCGTGTCGAAATTGAGGGTGACGCCGTAGTTCGGGAAAGAAAACCTCGTATTTGAATTTCTTATCCTGTTTTCGAAACTGTATGGCGAACTGTCTCCCGAAAGTATCGTGCCGGATGCAGTGTTCGTGGAAATCGAAATGCCCGGAGTAATCGTAATCTGCGAATATTTGGCCACTGCCGAGCCCGCCGGATTTATATTGACGGCTCCCGGATCTCCGCCGAGTGCGGTAAACGCGTTACCCATAGCCATTGTCCTGGCTGTCCCCTCGTAATTGTTTTCACTGAACATCAGAGCGTCGAATTCGGTCTGCGCCGACGCTGCGACCGCCGTGAACACCGTCAGTGAAAGCACCAATGCTGTCTTTCTCATAATCGTTTACTGTTATGTGTTTTATTTATCGTCTTCTCGATACGGAACCTCCGCTGCTGCGGGAGACGGACCCGCTGCTACGCGATACAGAGCCGCTGCTGCGTGATACCGAACTTCTTCCCGTGGAATAGGATGAGGATCTTCCCGTACTGTAGGAGCTGTTCCTGTTGTAGGAAGGAGTGCTTCTCTGATACGATGACGAACTGCTTCTTCCGTATGATGAACTTCTCGATGAAGAACTCCTGCTGCCGCTGTAGCTGCCGTAGTCATACGAATTTCCTGAAGATGCCGGCCTCCTGTAGTTGGAGGTGGACACGGCCCGTCTCCTGCTTGTCTGTGCCGGAGTCGATACGGAACTTCCGGACGGTCTTGCAGTTGAAGAAGATATGCTTCCGGAAGAGGCCGTGGTGCGTCTTACTGCGGAAAGTCCTGATGATGACGAACGTGATACGGCGCCCCTGCTGTAAGATGAGGTTGTCGCCCTTGACATCGACGAAGACCTTGCCGTGCCGGAAAATGCCCTCGTCCTTGAAGTGACGGCGGAACCTGACCCGGTCACCGATCTCGGTCCGTAATAACGGTCGGAGTCTATGTAAATGTTTATGTTTCCGTGATGGTGATGAACCGGTGCCCAGCCGGGATACCAGCCGCAGTAGTGACGGTAAGGCCATCCCCAGCTGTAATACCATGGATCCCAATACCATGGATCCCAATACCACGGGTCCCAGTACCAAGGATTCCAGTACCATGAAGAATAGTAATACCTCCATGGCCGGTAATAGCCCCAGTATCCGCCGTAATACCACGGGTCCCACCAGAGGCGTGAAGCTGTCCAGCCGTAGAATCTCCAGTCATCATACCAGTCGGACAGAGTCCAGTTGTAAGGGGAATCAGTGACGGTAATGGAACTTATGTTCGAATTGTTGAAATTTATCACGGCTGACTTGTTCCCCGTGACAAGGATGCTGTCCACTTTCGTCTGCTGGTTTTCATCCTGTGAAAACAGGTATATTTCCGACTCTTTCGTCTTTTTTATCATGTTTTCCGTTTCGGTATCGGAAGCGGTGACTGAAGCGGCGGCATATTGTTTTTCTTCCGGTGACACCGGATATATGCCGTCATTGAATCTCTGACCGGAAGATGTGGTGTACAGAGAGGTGCCGCAAGCGGTAAATGCGAAAACCGCAGCGATGAGTATGCCTGTTCTCTTTTTCATAAGCCAATCTCCTTTATAATTTGTTTATTTTTTATACCTTTGCGACCGGATTGCGGCCGGTCCCGGGACAATTATCTGCAATTGTAAGGCCAAACCATTGTCCGTGCAGGCATAAAAACCGGTTGCAATGTAACAAATAAATTAAATATTCGCAAAAGCAATGGCAAAAGAGGTAACTAAAAGATCCGAAAATTATTCCCAGTGGTACAATGACCTTGTCGTAAAGGCAGACCTCGCCGAGACATCGGCCGTAAGGGGCTGTATGGTCATAAAACCTTACGGATACGCCATTTGGGAAAAGATGCAGGACGTGCTTGACAGGATGTTCAAGGAGACGGGACACCAGAACGCATATTTCCCGCTTTTCATACCGAAATCCTTTCTGAGCCGCGAGGCCGAGCATGTCGAAGGATTTGCCAAGGAATGCGCAGTGGTCACCCATCACAGGCTCATGACGAATCCTGACGGGCCGGGTGTGGTGGTTGATCCGTCGGCCAAATTGGAAGAAGAACTTGTGGTCAGACCTACTTCGGAGACCATAATATGGAATACATACAAGAACTGGATCACTTCATGGAGGGATCTCCCGATACTCTGCAACCAGTGGGCCAACGTGGTGAGATGGGAAATGAGGACGAGGCTTTTCCTGAGAACGGCGGAATTCCTCTGGCAGGAAGGACATACGGCTCACGCCACAAGGGAGGAAGCCGAGGCCGAGGCCATGAAGATGATCAACGTCTATGCCGACTTTGCCCGCAACACCATGGCACTGCCGGTGGTTGTGGGACACAAGAGTCCGAACGAAAGATTTGCCGGAGCGCTTGACACATTGTGCATAGAAGCCCTTATGCAGGACGGCAAGGCCCTGCAGGCCGGCACGTCGCATTTCCTCGGGCAGAATTTCGCCAAGGCCTTTGATGTGCAGTACACCACGAAGGAAGGCAAGCAGGAGTATGTCTGGGCTACATCATGGGGAGTTTCGACAAGGCTTATGGGCGCATTGATCATGGCACACGGAGACGACAACGGTTTGGTTCTTCCTCCGGCATTGGCTCCGATACAGGTGGTGATGGTGCCTATCTACAAGAGCGATGACGAACGCACGGCCATCCTCTCGAAAATGGACGAACTGAGCAAGGAGCTTCAGGCTCACGGACATACGGTGAAAATCGATGACAGGGACACCCTCCGCCCGGGCTTCAAGTTCGCCGAATGGGAACTGAAGGGAGTTCCGGTGAGAATAGCGATAGGTCCGCGTGACCTTGAGAACGGCTGCGTGGAAATTTCCCGCAGGGATACCTTGGAGAAATCGTCCGTGCCTCAGGAAGGGCTTGCCGTAAGAATAGAAAAACTTCTCGGCGACATTCAGGCGAACATATATGCCAAGGCGCTCAAATTCAGGGATGGGAATATCATCAAGGTGGATACGTGGGATGATTTCAAGGAGAAAATCGAAAACGGCGGTTTCCTTCTCTGCCATTGGGACGGTACTCCGGAGACGGAAGAGAAAATCAAGGAAGAGACGAAAGCCACTATCAGATGCATCCCGTTGGACAGCGCTGTATGCGAGGAAGAAGGGAAATGCATCTATAGCGGAAAACCGTCGCACCGCAGGGTGCTTTTCGCAAGGTCATATTGACAAAACAGACTATATACCTTATTAAACAACAGAAATCATGTCAAGATTGTTGACGACAGTCTGCGCATTGTGCGTAGCAATCATGGCTGCCGCCCAGGAAGATTTGCCTGAATCGTTGCAGGTCCTCGGGGATGCTGCCGAAGCAGTGGATGAGGCTCCAAAGGCAGAAGAGCCGAAAGAACCGGCGGCAAAATATTGGAAATCCTCTCTCCAGACCAAGATCGATTTCGGCCAGACATCCCTTACCAATTGGGCGGCCGGAGGTTACAACACGGTGTCACTCAAGTCGTTCATTGATGCCAATGCCAATTACGAGAAGGACGAGATGTACTGGAACAACCGTCTGCAGCTGGATTACGGATTCCTGTATTCAGCCGACAAGCCTATTCTCCAGAAAACCGACGACAGGATATACTTGGAAAGCAAATGGGGCTACCAGGCCACCAAGAGCCTTTACTATTCTGCACAATTCAGCTTCAGATCGCAGTTCAGTAACACTTACGAATATCCTACACCTTCCGCCAAGGCGGACGGTACACCATTAGGTCCGGACGAGGAATACACTGCCGCCGACTGGAAAAATGCAAGCGTCCTGAAGTCGGGACTGATTTCACCGGCATATACGAACCTCGCGCTCGGTCTTGACTACAAGCCTCTCAACTGGTTGACAGTCAACTTCGCCCCTTTGACGGGAGGTTTCGTAATAGTGGACGATCCCTTGCTGAGAAGCTCTTACAGCCAGCCTCGCAAGAAAGAATTCGAGAATGTGGCCGACGATCAGCTGCCCAAGGATGACAAAGGGAATATCGACGGCTCGGTGTACAAGTCGGCGAAATTCGAGTTCGGTGCCCAGTTGAAGGTGGACTTCAAGGTAAATGTGAATGACAATTTCGCGTTCACTTCACAGGTGGTGCTGTTTTCGGATTATCTCGACAAGCCGCAGAATCTCCGTGTAAACTGGGATACGCGCTTTGACTGGAAACTGACCAAATTTTTCTCCCTTACCTTCACGACGAACATGATTTATGATGACAACGTGATGATAGTAAACGAGAAAGATATTGCCAAATATCCTAACGGAAAGCAAAGGGTTCAGTTCAAGGAGTCACTTTCGTTCGGATTCGTCTATACATTCGCAAGATAGCGTCATGCTTTCCTCTTTCAGGTCCGTACTTGAGACCCTCGGAATATTGCCGTCGGAAAGCAGGGTTCTGGTCGCTGTCAGCGGCGGCCCGGATTCCATGTGCTTGGCAAATCTCTTCTTCGAATCAGGAGTGGAATTTTCCATTGCCCATTGCAATTTTCACCTGAGAGGGGAGGAGAGCGACGGGGACGAGGCTTTGGTGACGGAGTGGACGGAAGCGAGGAACATAATGATTCACCGCAAGGATTTCGATACGCTTTCCTTTGCGGAAAACAACGGTATCAGCGTGGAAATGGCTGCCCGCGAACTGAGGTATTCCTGGTTCGCGGGTCTGTGTGCCGAATATGGCTACGGATTTCTTGCCGTGGCACACAATGCAAACGACAATGCCGAGACCCTTTTCCTGAATCTCGTAAGGGGAACGGGGGTGAAAGGCCTTTCTGGAATGGGCCAAGTATCGGAAATCCCATATGCGGACGGCAGAACAGGAGCGGTGCTTGTCAGGCCTCTGTTGTCCTTTACAAGGAAACAGATAGAAGGCTACATATTCGACAGGAAAATCCCGTGCAGGGAGGATTCCACGAACAGTGACGTCAAATTCAGAAGGAACCGTATCAGGCATACGGTATTTCCGATATTGGAAGACATCAATCCGGTGTTCATAAAATCCGTATCACGTGAAATGAAGTATTTTTCCATGGCGGAGTCGGTATTGGAGACCTATTGTGAAGACGCCCTGAAAAGGATGACAGGCGGGGACGGGATGTCGCTTGATTTGAAGGGACTTCTCTCGGAAAGGCACTGGGAGTATATCCTGTATGTATATATGAGTTCTTTCGGTTTCAATTCGTCTGCCGTGGCATCTGTGACCCGTCTGCTGAAAGACGGGAAGGCGACATTGTCCGGGAAGAGATTCAGATCTCTGACACACGAGCTTCTTACGGCTCATGACAGGATCCTTGTACGTCAGCTGAATGACAGTCCGGGAAAGGACAGCGGGCCTCTTGAAGTTGCCTGTGACGGACAGTATGAATACAGCGGAGTGCGCTTTTCGACGGAAACCCTGCAGCGGAGCGAAGTGGAATCGTTGAAACAGCCGAAAGGCATATTGCTTTTCGATGCCGGCTGTCTGAAATATCCGTTTTTATGCAGAAAATGGGAGGCCGGTGACTGGTTCAGACCACTTGGCAGCCGCGGACGGAAGAAAGTCAGCGATTTCTTTACGGATATGAAATACGACGGATTCCGCAAGGAGTCTGCCGTCATGATCGTGGACCCGTCACTTGCCGATGCAAATGAAAAACACATATCGTCGGTTCTCGGTGTGAGAGCCGACGATATGTACAAGGTCACAGACGGGACATTGGAAGTCCTTAGAATAACAGTTCTGTAAAATCCGTGCTTATCTGATTATCAATTCATAAGGCATTCTTGCATATACAGTGCCCTGTCTTTCCATATCCAAATGCCTGAAAGTCTTCTCCACTTCGCTGAAAGGCGTATCCCCGAAAACTGAAACGGAGCTGCTTTCGAATGCCTGCATGATGGTTTCCAATGTGGTAAGAGGCTTCGGATATTCTACAATCTGCCACTGGGACAGGTCTGCAATGCCGGATTCGTCAGTGTAGCTCACCGCATATCTGAGTGCGTCCATTATCGACCCCTCGGTATCGGCAAGGCCAAGTCCGGCGGCATCCGCACCGGACCACACACGGCCCTGTGCGATGGAGTCGACATATTCCTTGGTGATGCTCCTGCCTTCGGAGACTATGCCGGTAAATCTGTCGTATATGTTTTCAACGGAGGCCTGCATGTAACGGATTTCATTGTCCGACAGAGGTCTGAATCCAGAATACATGTCGGCATGGTCGCTTGAGTTGACGGATGTGATGTTCACGTTGGCTATCTTGTCCAATGTCCCGCTGAAGTCAGGAATCATGCTGAATACTCCGATTGAGCCGGTAAGCGTACTCCTGTTGGTAAAGATGCGTTCGCATCCTGCGGAAATCCAGTATCCTCCCGATGCGGCATAGTCTCCGAATGATGCCACTACCGGTTTTTCGGCTGCGAGAAGAGAGATTTCGTCCCTTATTTTTTCAGCGGCGAGAGCGCTTCCTCCCGGAGAATTGACCCTGAAGACTACTGCCTTGACGCTTTCGTCCTGTCTTACGTCGGAGATTATGGAGGCAAACCTGTCAGCGGCCACTCCGTTATTGCCTGAACCGTCGACGATGTCGCCTTCTGCGTAGATGACGGCGACCTTCTTGCTTGCCTTATAGTTGGGAACCACCTTGAGGAGGGCGTAATCAGATATTCCGATCTGTGACACGTCGCTGAAATCCGTCACTCCGGAGTAGCTTGCGAGCTTGTTCTTGAGTTCGTCCTGTGTGAGAAGCTCATCCACAAGTCCGCAGTCCACATAGTCCTGAGGGAAATTGAGTTCTAAATTGTCGACTGCATCGTTGAATTCCCCGACAGTGATATTCCTGCCTGCCGCTATTTCTTCGCTCCATGAATTCCAGATGGATTCCACAAGTTCCCTGTTCTGGGTAAGATTCTCCTCGCTCGGAGAGTTCCTGATGAACATTTCTCCAGCGGATTTGTATTTGCCGTGTCTGATAAGCTGGACATTCACTCCCAATTTGTCGAGGATGTCTTTCAGGAAAATCATCTGGCTCGAAAGCCCTGTCAGCATGTTGACACCGCCAGCATGAGGGGTCATGTACACCTTGTCGGATGCCGAAGCAAGATAGTAGCCGGCATTCGTAGGGTTTTCGATATATGAAATCACGGGCTTGCCGGACATGCGGAATTCCGTAAGGGCCTTTCTGAGCTCCTCGATTTCGGCCATTCCGCCCGTCACCATATCGGGTTTGAGATAGATGTACTGAATGGCAGGATCTGCGGCAGCTGCTTCAATTGCCCGGATGGCATCCAAAATACCGATGCAGGCCGCAGTGTTGCCCTGAATTGCCGAAAGCGGATCTATCTCACGGGTCTGTTCCCCGAGGCTTACTGTGCTCAAGTCGATTCTGAGGACTGCGCTTCTCGGCATTACAGGCTGTTGCTGTCCCAAAGAGGCGAGAGATCCGATGATGGCGAAAATGAAAATCCAGGAAATCACGCTTACAATCAGGAAGCCGACTATGGCGGCGCCTGTCATCTTCAAAAAGTCTTTCATATGCAAATTTGTTTATCCTGACAAAGATAATGAAAATAACTGTCCCCGTGGCGGAAAAAGATTATCTTTGTCAGGATATTTGACAGTATGGACGTTAAGGCAATGAGAAACAGGTTGATTATGTCGTTTGTGGCATGCATGGCGGTATTTTCGGTAAATGCCACGGCTTCCGACAGTACTTTTACGGCAGACTCTCCTCTGTCGGTCGGCGTTTCGGCCATTAGCGATACCGGATATGAAGCCGGAATATCGTCGTCATTGGATATAGGCAGGAATTGGAATACGGTCATCGGAGGAGGGGTGTCCGGCAGGGTGAAAGGCATGGACAGGAACGGCGACGGTTATATGGATTCTCCGGAAACCCTTGATTTCGGCGTGTCCAACCAATGGAAATACCTGTCTGATTCGGGATTGTCACTGAAATTCGGTATAAGCGCCGGGCAGAAAGGAAGCAAGGGCGGGCAGGACGGCTACGACAGCAATACATATTCGATTCACGTCCCGACTGTGGCGGGAAGCGATCCGTGGGGATCGGATATCGTTTCCCGATACTTTGACGGATATGCCGGACTGAAAGTGCCGGCCGGAAAGGACGGGGCCGGATACTTTGCCATGTCTGCGGAATATTCGTACGGAAAGAAAAATTCCTGTGTCGGGTCTACGGTCTATAACGGCGCAGGGCATTCCGCTTCGGCAAGTTTTTCCTATCACGGGAAAATCGGCCGTTCACACGAAGTGGCCGTTGGAATGTGCGGGCAATTCGACAATTACGATGAATTTTTGGAGAGGACGGTCTGGAATATATTCAGTCCGCTGACGCAAGGCACCGATGCAGTTTATGATTACGGAAATGCCGGGATTTTCGGCAGCTACAGTTTCCGTTACGGGGAAAAAGTATCGGCTGATGCAGAGCTGCACGGTCTGTGGTATTCCGGTCACGGCTTCCGCCTTTCCCCGGAAATTTCATTGGGATATTCTCCAGCCGAAGGAATCCTTCTCAGAGCCAGCGGCGCCCGCAGACTGCGTTATTCCATTCCTCTTGCCGAAAATCCCGGAGTATTCATGACCGGAAAGCAGTTCGTCGGAGATTATGCAGGGCAGAACCTTGAAGACTCATGGTCGTTCGGAGGAGGTCTTGAATATCATTTCCGTTTCGGGGCATCGCGGAATACATGTCTCGAATTCGACTATTCACGGGTACAATATGTCAGCCAGACCATAGTCGACTATGAGCAGAACAACAATGCCGTGTGGTTTTATGCCCTCGACGGGAACAGGTCTTTTGCAGATATTTACCGTGTGGGTTTCACCGTGGACCCGTTGAAGCGGTTTACGGTTTCCGCCGGCTTCACGTACACGGACGCGAAAATAGAGTTGCGCGGCAAAGGTCTGGCCGACAAGCCCATGACGAGCAAGTTCAACGGAAATGTGACGTTGGAATATGCTACAGCCGATGACAAATGGATGTTCGGACTGTCGGCATCGGTGTACGGACCATGTCGGGTATATGATTTCATGGAACGCCTTGAAGATGAAAACGGTAACCGTCTCTATCCCGGAGGCATGACCCCTGTCTATCCGCAGTTGGATGCACGAGTGACGAAGCGTTTCCGGAAGTTGGAACTGTATGTCGGAGGCGAGAACCTGACGGATTTCAGACAGGAATATCAGGTCATCGGACCCAAGGGACAGGACGGAATTATAAATCCGCGTGCGGCATCTTTCGACGCAAGTGCGGTATGGGGTCCGCTTGCCGGAATTAAAGTCTATGTCGGACTTAGGTTTTCCCTGTAATCTGTTTCCCCTGTAAAAAATTTATTAAATTTGTAAGATTCAAATTTTAACGGTTATGTACAAGATATTATCCAAAGAGATGCTTTCCCCGGCTATCTGCAGGATGAAAGTCAGCGCTCCGAGACTGGCTGCAGCAGCCGCTCCGGGGCAGTTCCTGATAGTGAGAACGGATGAACACGGAGAAAGGATTCCGCTGACAATAAGCGACTTCGATGCGAAGGAGGGCTCCGTGACCATCGTGACACAGCAGATTGGCGCATCTACCAAGGAGATTTGCGCCTTGGAGGAAGGGGATTCGTTCATGGATGTGGTCGGACCGCTCGGTCTCCCGTCCGAATTCGTCCACATGTCCGACGAGGAACTTGAAGGTGAAAGATATATTTTCATTGCCGGAGGCGTAGGTACAGCCCCTGTATATCCGCAGGTGAAATACCTCAAGTCGAGAGGTAGCCACGTGGATGTCATCATAGGCGCCAAGACAAAGGACCTTCTTATATACAGGGATGAAATGTCTGCAGTGTGCGACAATCTGTTCGTCTGTACCGACGACGGTTCGGAAGGATTCAAGGGAATGGTCACGGGGTTGCTTGAAAAGATTGTCCTTGAAGACGGACGGAAATATACGCAGGCTGTAGCCATAGGTCCCATGATAATGATGAAGTTCGCCACTCTGACGGCGAAAAAGTTGGGTCTGCCGATAACAGTGAGTCTGAATACGCTTATGGTTGACGGTACCGGAATGTGCGGGGCGTGCAGGGTTACGGTAGCAGGGAAGACACGTTTTGCGTGCGTGGAAGGTCCGGAATTCAACGGATATGACGTGGATTTCGACGAAGCGATGCGCCGTCAGGGAATGTACAGGAGCGAAGAACAGGAAGCGGACCACAAATGCCGCATAGGCCGCGGTCCGGTAAGGATTCCGAGGGTCCCGGTAAGGGAGCAGGACCCTAAGGTGAGGGCCGGGAATTTCGATGAAGTCTGTCTCGGCTACAATGAAGAGGAGGCTGTCCTTGAGGCAAGCCGCTGCCTTCATTGCAAGAATCCGAGGTGCGTATCGGCCTGTCCTGTATCCGTGAAGATTCCGGAGTTCATAGCTGCCGTTGCTGCAGGGCATTTTGCCGAGGCGGCCGACATAATAGCGGAAGATTCGTCCCTGCCTGCGATTTGCGGACGCGTATGTCCTCAGGAAACACAGTGCGAGGGAAGCTGCATTCTCGGCGTGAAAGGCGAGCCGGTGGCAATAGGGAAACTCGAACGTTTCGTGGCCGACTGGTCCAGAAGCCAGGGTCGCAGGAAAATCGAGAAAGCGCCGTCCAACGGACATAAGGTAGCCGTGGTAGGAAGCGGCCCTGCGGGACTTGCATGCGCCTACGACCTTGCCAAGAAAGGGTATTCCGTGACCATATTCGAGGCATTGCACAAGGCAGGAGGAGTCCTTGAATACGGTATTCCGGAGTTCAGGCTTCCGAAGTCGAAAGTCGTGGCGGCGGAAATAAACGACGTGAAGGCTCTCGGAGTGAAGATTGAGACCGATGTGGTCGTGGGAAAAACCGTTACCGTGGATTCCCTGTTCGACAAGGAGGGATTTTCCGCCGTGTTCGTGGCTTCCGGAGCCGGACTTCCGAGATTCATGAATATTCCGGGGGAAAATCTCAACGGGGTCTTTTCGGCGAACGAGTTCCTGACAAGGAACAATCTTATGAATGCCTACAGGAATGATTTTCTGACACCTGTGATCCACGGGAAGAAAGTGGTCGTCGTGGGAGGAGGCAACGTGGCCATGGATGCCGCACGCACGGCCCTCAGGCTTGGAGGCGATGTGACAATCGTGTACAGAAGGACGGAGAAGGAGCTTCCTGCACGAGTGGAAGAGGTCCATCACGCCAAGGAAGAAGGCGTGGAATTTTCCATGCTGACGAATCCTGTGGAAATATTGGGCGATGAAAAAGGCTGGGTGAAAGGTATCCGCTGCATAAGAATGGAACTCGGAGAGCCGGACGAAAGCGGCAGACGTTCGCCTGTGCCAGTGCCGGGCTCGGAATTCGAGATCGAGGCCGATTCGGTGATAATGTCGATAGGAACGTCTCCGAATCCGCTCATATCGAGGACGACAAAGGGGCTTGAGACCAACAGGCGGGGATGTATAGTGGCCGATGAGGACGGAGTCACGAGCCGTCCCGGAGTATTTGCCGGAGGAGATGCCGTGACGGGAGCGGCCACGGTAATCCTTGCAATGGGTGCCGGACGCAAGGCCGCCGCCGCAATCGACAGGTATGTTTCCGGAAACAGATGAAAATTTTCCTTACCGTGCAACGTTAATGTCATGACCTGCATCTCTATGGTGTTGTTTGAATATACGTTAATGGTGTACGGCATGAAAGAGTTATTGCTTGAAATATTAAAAAGAGTGGGGGCATTGCTCCTCGTGGCGTTTGTTCTTTCGTCGTTTGTATTGTTTTCCTGATACGGGTCTGCAATAACTCCTGACATTGAGAGAGAGTGGCCCAAAAGGGTAATTTCAGTATTATGCTTGAAATTCCTCCTTTTGGGTCTCTCTCTTTTTTGTGCCGTAATTTTGTTTTAGTGTGCGAATGGTTATCTTTGCATCCGATTTCGTTAATTTTATGACTTATGGCACAGAAACCATCCATACCCAAGGGAACAAGAGACTTCGGACCGGTAGAGACGGCGAGGCGCAACTATATTTTCGATACGGTAAAATCCGTCTTCAGGACTTTCGGCTATGCACCGATTGAAACTCCTGCGATGGAAAACCTGAGTACCCTGCTCGGAAAGTACGGAGATGAGGGGGACAAGCTGCTGTTCAGAATACTCAATTCGGGCGATGCCTTTTCAGGTGTGGATTTTTCTTCCATTGCGGAAAACGGCTGTGACAGCAAGGCCCTTTCGCTTGCCGTATGCGAAAAAGGGCTCAGATATGATCTCACTGTCCCGTTTGCAAGGTTCGTGGTCCAGCACCAGAATGACTTGTCTTTCCCGTTCAAAAGATACCAGATCCAGCCGGTATGGAGGGCTGACAGGCCGCAGAAAGGCAGATACAGGGAATTCTATCAGTGCGATGTGGATGTCATCGGGAGCAGGTCGCTGCTCAACGAACTGGAACTCGTTCAGATTGCCGACAAGGTGTTCGGACGTCTCGACGTGAATGTGTGCATAAGGATAAACAACAGGAAAGTCCTTACCGGGCTTGCTGAAATTTCCGGATTCCCGGACAAGATTACGGACATCACCGTCGCAATAGACAAGATTGAGAAAATAGGACTCGAGGCAGTTGAAGCGGAGATGTTGGAGAAGGGGCTGACTCCTGATGCCGTAAAGGTCATTGAACCTGTCCTTCTTCTGAGCGGGGATACCGCTTCCAAACTCTCTGCAATGAAATCCCTGATGAACGGCGGGTCGGCTTCCGGCGCAGTTTCGGAAACGGGTCTGAAGGGTCTTGAAGAATTGGAGACGCTTTTCGGACTCATAGAGACGGCCGACGTGAAGCAGGACGTGGAACTGGATCTTTCCCTTGCAAGAGGCCTGAACTATTACACGGGAGCCATTTTCGAAGTCAAGGCCAAGGATTTCGCCATAGGCAGCATCTGCGGTGGCGGCCGTTATGACAATCTGACTGGGATTTTCGGTCTTCCGGATATGTCCGGAGTCGGAATTTCATTCGGAGCGGACAGGATATACGATGTGCTGAACGGTCTCGGAAAGTTCCCTTCCGGACTGAATTCTTCCGCAGACATAGTCTTCGCCAACATGGGAGATGCCGAGGTCCGCTATATCATCCCTGTGGCAAGCGCCTTGAGGGATACCGGAATCGCCTGTGAAATATATCCTGAGCCGGCCAAGCTGAAAAAGCAGTTTGACTTCGCCGACAGGAACAATATCCCGTTCCTTTCGATTACAGGAGGCGATGAAGTTGCTGCAGGAACTGTCAATATCAAGAATCTCGGTACAGGGGAGCAGAAATCGTTCCCTGCCGACGATATTGAGGCAATGGCTGCCTTTATTCGTATCTGAAGGCTTATTCGTATCTGAGGGCGTCAATAGGGTCGAGGTTGGAAGCCTTGCGTGCCGGATACCAGCCGAAAAATATTCCCGTGACGGTGCAGACTGCAAACGAAAGCACCGCACTCCATGTCTGGATGTCGACCGGCCAGTGGGCAATGTATTTGACGGCGGCGCTCGCTCCGCAACCGATAAGTATTCCGAGAATGCCGCCGGTGACGCTTATCAGAACGGCTTCGATGAGGAACTGGGCCAATATGTCAATTCCACGTGCGCCTACGGACATCCTGAGCCCTATTTCCTTGGTGCGTTCTGTGACAGACACGTACATGATGTTCATGATGCCGATACCTCCTACGAGAAGGGAAATCCCGGCAATGCAGGCGAGCAGTGTCGTGAGCAAATCCGTTGTCGTGCCGAGTATGTCGCTGAGTTCCTTCTGACTTCTTATTTCAAAATTGTCCGGCATATCCTCGGAAAGCTTGTGCTGTCTTCTGAGAATTTCGGCAATTTCAGCAGTGGCATAGTCGGTCATGTCTTCCGAGAGAGCGGAAGCGAAGATGCCTTCAAGGTACGTTACGGCACGCATACGTTTCATGACCGTAGTGTAGGGTGCGATGACGATGTCATCCTGGTCCATTCCCATTGAGTTGTAGCCCTTGGATTCCAATATGCCGATTACTCTAAGGGGCACCTGATTGATTCTGATTATTTTACCGATAGGATTCCTGTCATCCGGAAAAAGATTGTCCCTGATGGTTGTGCCGATGACGCAGACTTTGGCCGAAGCCCTGATGTCCGTCTCGGTGAACATTTCGCCTTCAGCGAGGTTAAGCTGCCGTATGTCAAGGTATTCTATCCCTACGCCGCTTACGGATGACGGATAATTGTTGTTTCCGCTGATGAGTTGCCCTGAGGCCGTTACGCTCGGACTGACTTTCGTAAGAAAAATACTTTCTCTTTTGAGCGCTTCGTAATCGTCGACTTTCAATGTCTGCATCTCGGAAGGGTCGAGCCTTACTCCTCCCCGGCGTTCACCTCCCGGATGTATCATTATGATGTTGGACCCCATTCCGGAAATCTGGTCCTGAATGCTTTTCTTGGCACCTTGCCCTATTGCAATCATGGTAATGACGGATGCCACTCCGATAATGATGCCGAGCATTGTCAGAAATGCACGCGTCTTGTTGTTGGCAAGGGCTTTCAATGATATTTTAAAAAGATTGGTCCAGTTCATTTTTTTCGACTATTATCAGTCATCGCTTTTCGGCAGTGTGGCGAGTGTGGCCTTTGCCGAGAGGATATTGTTGTTGACGGTATCTTCTATGACGTGTCCGTCTCTGAGACGGATGTTCCTGCTGCTGTATGAGGCGATTTCAGGATTGTGGGTGACGAATATTATCGTCCTTCCCTGGGTGTGAAGTTCTTGAAACAGAACGAGAATCTCGAATGAGGTGTGTGTGTCGAGGTTTCCGGTGGCTTCATCGGCGAGAATTACGGCAGGGTTGTTGACAAGTGCGCGGGCGATGGCTACCCTTTGCATCTGGCCTCCCGACATCTGGTTCGACTTGTGTTCGAGCCTGTCCCCGAGACCTACGGCTTTCAGAGCATCGATCGCTCTTTTCCTGCGCTCTTTCGAACCTATTTCTGTATTGTACATCAGAGGCAGTTCCACGTTTTCTATGGCCGTGGTTTTCGGAAGCAGGTTGTAGTTCTGGAATACGAAGCCTATTTTCCTGTTTCTCAGTACGGCTCTTTTGTTTTTCGTCATTCGTCTGACAGGAATGCCGTCAAGAAGGTATTCTCCGGAAGTAGGAGTGTCAAGACACCCGAGAATGTTCAGAAGCGTCGACTTTCCGGAGCCGGAAGAACCCATGATGGTTACGAATTCACCTTCGGTAATCGAAAAAGATACGCCACGCAAGGCGTGTACCGTCTCGTCTCCGACAATGAAATCCCGTTTGATTCCCTGTAATTCTATGACAGTCTTACTCATTTTCCATCAGGTTTATTTTCTTCCGTGAGGGCCTGGCATGAATCCGTTCCCGGGCTTTTTGTCCGATGCGAAATTCTTCATGTTCAGGACGGCTTCCGTAACGACTTCAGTCCCTTCTTCTATCCCGCTTATGATTTCCGCTTCGGTGCCGTTGTTTATTCCCACTACTACCGGAATCGCCGTGAATGTGTTGCCGGATTTTGTCCATACTTTTTTCGGCGAGTCACAGTCGTTCACTATGTTGTTTTTCGTAATCTGCAGAACTTCAGGCTTGAGAAGCAGGGCTTTCGAAGGGATGCAAAGTACGCTGTCCCGTTCAACCGTATAGATGGAGATGTTGGCCGTGAGTCTTGGCTTGAGCTTCAGCTCCGGATTGTCGGCAGTGATGACCACTTCATAAGTCACGACACTTTCCGACGTTGATGAAGTAAGGGACGAACTCGAGGAATTCGTGCTTCCGAGGCGGATCTGCTTTACGGTTCCGGTGAAGATGTCATCAGGATATGCGTCCACGGTAAATGTGGCTCTCTGTCCTTCCTGCACACCTCCGATGTCCGCTTCGTCGACATCAGCCACCACCTGCATTCTCGTAAGGTCGGCTGCAAGAGTGAAAAGGGTAGGTGTCTCGAAGCCTGCGGCCACGGTCTGTCCTTCTTCGACTGCCCGGTCTATTACGATGCCGTCGATAGGGGATGCTATAGTCGCATACGACAGGTTGCGTTCGGCTTTTGCAAGGGCGGCTTCGCTGCTGTGAAATGCGCTTTTGGCCATTTCATAATTATATTCTGCCTGCTCGTATTCTGAATCGCTGATCAGCTGTTTTTCATAAAGGCCCTTGCTTCTTGCGTAATTCTTTTCCTGATATTTGTATTCGGCCTTGTTCCCGTCGTATGCGGCCTGTGCCGATGCAAGCTCGCTTTCAAGGGTGACTTTGTCCATTTCGGCGATTATCTGGCCTTTCTTCACTATGGAGTTGTAGTCCACGAAGATGTCTGCAATGATTCCGGACACCTGTGTGCCGACTTCCACTTCCGTGACAGGTTCTATCGTTCCAGTAGCGGTAATGAAAGTGGATATGTCCGAGATGGAGGCCGGAACCGTATTGTATGTGAACGTTTCACGCTCTCCCGGTTTGCGGAGCACTAAAAATACGATGACGGCAACCGCAATTATCGCTATTATCCACCAGAGGATTCTTTTTTTCTTGTTTTTCATGATATTTTCCTGTTATAACGTCATTTCCATGCCTTGATAGAATTTCAGCAGCTGTATGTTGAGGATAGCCATGTACTTGGCCTGCAGAAGTTCCTGTTCTGCGCTCAGAAGACTGTTCTTTTCGGTCAGGAGTTCCACGGTATTCTTCATGCCGAGATTGAACTGTTCGCTTACGAGGTCGAAACTTGTCTTGCTGCTTTTGACCCGTTCTGCCGCCGCCAAGTACTGTTGCTGTGCGCTCCATGCGTCCAACCAGAGGTTTTCTATGGTCCGGTAGAGTTCCTTTTCCGTCTCCCTGAGTTGCAGTTTCGTGGATTCGAGACCTATTTGGGCCTTTTCCACGGCGCTTTTTGTCTGCCTGCGGCTGAAAATAGGAACGCTCAGTGTCAGACCTACGGAATTGTTCCATCCGTTTTTGATCTGTTCCGAGAAAGTGTAGTCCGTGCCGGTGGTATGGCTGGTGCCGATTCCCGCGCTGAGGCTGAGGGACGGGTAATAGGATGATTTTGCGATTTTTATGTCGAGTTCCGATGCGGATACGTTCAATTTGCCTGATTCTATTTCAGGCCTTGTCTGCAGGGCGGACGCATATACGGATTCCTTGTCCGGAAGCCTTGCAAGAACGTCATTGTCATCGAGTTCCGGTATGTACAGGAGCATTTCGACATTGCCCTCCATTTCGAGAAGCTGTTTCAATTGCAGCTTGTAGTCTTCAAGGGCCGTGATGGCGGCGACGAGCTGGTAATTGTCATTGCTAACCTGCGATTCCAGCTGGGCATAGTCCGCAGAGGATATGCTCCCGGCTTCGAAAAGCTCTTTGCCGCGGTCCCGCTGCGCCTTGCTGACTTCGAGGGTGTTTTCATTGACCTTGACCGATTCGGAAGCATACAGAATCTGGACATAGACCTGGGCGATGTTTTCCTCGATGGAGTTGGCCGTGGTTTCGAAGTCCAATCCTGCTATCCTGCTGTTGAGTTCCTCCTGTTTTATGGTTTTCAGATTCCTTCCCCCGTTGAAGAGCTCCCATTGTGCGTTGAGTCCGTAACTTCCGGAGTAGTTGGTGTTTGTGTTCGCCATAAGGATTTCCGTCCCGCTTACGGTATAGGAAGACTCCTGATACGGTCTGTTGATGAGGTTGTGGCTTGTGGAGAAGGACAGGCTCGGGAAAAGAGCGTTTTTGGCTGTCTTTATGTCCACCTGTGCGCTTTCTGCTGTAAGTCGGCTTTGCTGGAGGGAAATGTTTTCCTGCATTGCGTAGTCGATGCAGTCCTGCAGGGTCCATACGTTGGTGACGGATGCGGCTGTCGTGTCATCCTGTCCGAAACATGGGGTTAGAACCGTTGCGCCGCAAAGCATCAGGGGCAAAATCTTTTTTATCATTTTCGTTACAAGAAATTTTTAAGCCGGGAGCAATATTCATCAAAAACCGTGCAAAATAGGAAGATTTGAGGCAACTTTGAATTTTCCCGGAAAAATATTGCAGAATCAAAAATTGTTTGTACCTTTGCAGTCCAATATCGCGGGGTAGAGCAGTTGGTAGCTCGTCGGGCTCATAACCCGGAGGCCGGAGGTTCGAGTCCTCCCCCCGCTACTAAACAGGACAGTCCGTCAGGGCTGTCCTGTATTTTTATAGTCGCTGATGCGTTTTCCGGCGATGGCGACATATTCGGGGTCGGTGTCGTAGCCGACATAGTGCCGTCCGTTTTTAAGGGCGGCGATAGCTGTGGTCCCGGAACCCATGAACGGGTCGAGAATCACATCCCCTTTGAAAGAATAGAGGTTGATGAGCCTGTGCGGGAGCTCCACGGGAAACGGGGCGGGATGATGCACCTTTTTAGCGCTTTCGGTCCCCATTCTCCAGATGCTTTTGGTCCATTCGAGAAAATCGTCCCTGCCGATGGTATCTTCACCTTTGGGCCGCTTCAGGTCTCCCTTGCTGAATACGAGAATATATTCATGGACATCCCGCAGGCTTGGATTTGAGGCGGACATCCAGCTTCCCCACGCACACGAACCGCCGGCGGACGCGGCCTTGTCCCAGATGATTTCCCCTCTGAAATTGTATCCGATGTCCGTCATGAGCCTGCTGACATGGTCTGAAAGCGGAATATAGGGCTTGCGGCCTATGTTGGCGATGTTTATGCATGCCCGGCCGCCGTTGACAAGGACCCGGTAGGTTTCTCTCATGACGTTTTCGAGCAGTCCGAGATATTCGGCGAGAGTCAGATTGCGGTCATATTCCTTGGTGACATTGTACGGCGGTGAGGTTATCATGAGATGCACGCTGCTGTCGGGGAGTTCCGTCATCCGCTCCGACGTATGGGCGAAAATCCTGTCGATGTATTCTTCCGGAACGGGATTTACCGTATGTCCGGCGATTTCCGTCAATTCTATTCCGTTGTATATGTTGGATTCGTAGAACGCCGAAGCGTCGTGCCCTTCCCGTTTGGACACTCCGAATGAAGATGTGCTTGTGGACTTGCGCTTATTCATCGATGATTTCCAAAAATTTCCGTCCTTTCGCCTCCGGAGTCCGTTCTCTGCCGGCTTCTTCTATGATATTTCCGAGGGTGGACATGTCTGTCATTGCACTGAAAAAATACTGCTCCGTTTCCAATACGGACAATATGTAGCTTTCCACTCCGGCGTAGTCCCAGTACGGTACGAATCCCTTTTTGTCCGTAGCACGTGCCGGAGGGAAACTGTTTTCGTCGGCATGGACGCACATGAATCTGTTCACTATGCCGCTTGTCCTGAGATTGTCCACCTTGCGGCGATAGGATTCGGGCACAGGTGTGTTGCCGACGACTATTATCGGGATTCTACGTCCGTTTTCGCAGGAAGTCCTGATATTTATGGCCTTGCCGATGGCTTTGAGCATGCTGTCCGAGCGGCTCAGCGAGGGCCGTCCCTTGTGGCTTTCCATGTTTCCGGCATAAGTGAAGCATCCGCTTGCTTCGTCGAACACGTAATTGTCGACAATTCCCATTTTGATTTCGAAAATCAACCGGATGTCCTCTGAACGCTGTACGATACATGGTTTCCTGCAGAATGCGAGATCGGCGGAAGTGCTTGCCGAAAGTCCGAGTTCGTTGCAGACGACACCGTTGATGGCGTACAGTCCGTATTTAGCGGCAAAGGGAGAGAAAAATTCCCGGCACCATTTTTCCGTATATGCCCCGATATGTGCATTGCGCGACTGGGGCGTGCTTACCGAAGCCGTACTGTCTTTCGGAGCAAAGACATGGTATTTCCCTCCGATTCTGACCATGAACTCGTCGGGAGTCATGACCGTGGAGCATTTCCGCAGGAAATCCGTCTCGTCCTCCCTGCACCACAGGCGTCTGTCGTCACTCATAGGCGGGAACATTAATACTCGTCTTCATCATCGCTGTCGTCGTCAAAGCCGAATTCCGCAGCGAACCGGTCTGCGATGTCATCAGGCACGTCAAGACTGAGCGAATCCCAAAGGGAATCCATCTGACGTCTTTCCTTTTTGGTCGGGCGTCCGCTTCCCCTGTCCCTTTTGAGGAAAAAGGTCTCTACCGGAGCCTTGAGCTTGGCAAGTTCTTCTTCAGGAGTGATGTTTTCGGCATATTGGGGTACGAGTTTGGCTCCCTGCCGTTTGTCTATGACCGCAATAACCCGGTATGTGTAGGTGACTGCGCCTTTTCTGACGGATATCACATCTCCGGTCCTGACGTTTTTCGACGGTTTGATGTCGGCCCCGTTGACCCTTACCTTGCCGCCCTTGCAGGCGTCGGTAGCGTCGCTCCGCGTCTTGAACACACGGATTGCCCAAAGATATTTGTCTATTCTTGTCTCTTCCGCCATGACTCAGGGACTTAATTGTAGATGCGGTCGTGCCTGCCTTTCGGGGTTTCTTCCGTCTCTTCGTCAATACCTTCGTAGTCTTCCCCTTCCAAGAACGGTTCCGTGTCAGGGTTTATGTAATCGTCGGTATCGTCATGATGTCCGGATACGGCTTGCAGAAGGACGGTGTTCCTGTCTGTCGGGACCAGCATGAAATCCGGAGTTTCCGCCGGCACAAGTATGGTTTCCCCTTTTTTCAGGGAATAATTCTCCACATCGGCCTTGCCGTCGGCAGTGACGGTCGGGACCTGCAACGAGGCTTCCCCTTCGATGCAGATGTATATGATGAAACTGCCTGACTGTTCCGGAGAAATCCGCATCGGCCCGGTCAGCGTGACCTTGTCCGTAATGAAATGCTCGCAGCCGAAAAGTTCTTCCACATCCTTTTTGTCTTCTGCCCCATCGTTCCAGAGCGGGCCTTTTTTGTACAGGGATTCGTCGTAGCAGCCGTAATTTATGAAATCCATGGCTTCGGCGAGGTGCATTTCACGAGCCGTGGCCGGATTGAATTCACGCCCCCAGTCGTAAAGCCTGAATGTCAGGTCGGAGGATTCCTGTATTTCTGCGATGAGAAGTCCCTTGTCGGCCGCATGTACCGTGCCCGGGGCAATGAAGATGCAGTCTCCCTTTTTCGGATAAATCACGTTGAGGACTTCGTCGACCGTGCCGTTGTGGCATCTGTCGAATAGCTCCTGTGCCGAAATCTCGTGTTTGAATCCCATGTATATTTTAGCTCCCGGTTCCGCATCCATCACGTACCACATTTCGGTTTTTCCGAGGGAATCATAGCGCTGTTCGCCGATTTCATCGTTCGGATGCACCTGCACGGAAAGTTTGTCCTGAATATCCAAGAATTTGATCAGCAGTGGAAACTGTCTCCCGTAATAGTCGTACACCCTGTCTCCTACGACACGTTCCAGATAGGTTTCCATGATTTCACTTATCGTGTTCCCTGCAAGCCATCCGTTGGAAATCACCGAATCTTCGATGCCCATATCTGAAATTTCCCAGCTTTCACCGATTCTGTCATCGAGTGTAAGGGTTACGTCTTCACCGTCTTCATTGCTGACGGTAAATGTCTTGCCGAGTTTTGTCATAAGTGCGTTTCCTCCCCATACCCTTTTCGACGGTATCGGAATGAATTTGAACGGATACAGTTTCTTTTCAGCCATAATCAAACGAGAATTTGTCGATAAAATCATACAAAAATAATTAAAATCGGCGGAATTACCGTAAATTCCTCAAATATCATCAAAAAAAACGGGTGACCCGAAATTCCTTTCGGATCACCCTCTCGTCGTACCAATAATTCCTTTCGGGAGAATTATTTCTTGAAATATCTGTTGTAAAGTCCCTGGAAGCCTGCTCCGTGACGGGCCTCGTCCTTGCACATCTCGTGAACGGTGTCATGGATGGCATCGAGGTTCTGTGCCTTTGCAAGCTTGGCGATGCGGAGCTTGTCCTCGCATGCGCCTGCCTCTGCTTCCATTCTCTTCTTGAGGTTGGTTTCGGTATCCCATACCACTTCACCGAGCAGTTCGGCAAATCTCGAAGCATGGTCAGCCTCTTCGAAAGCGTATCTCTTGAATGCTTCTGCGATTTCAGGATAACCTTCCCTGTCGGCCTGGCGGCTCATGGCAAGGTACATGCCCACTTCAGAGCACTCGCCCGTGAAATGATCTCTCAGGCCTTGAAGAATTTCAGGATCCACTCCTTTGGCAACGCCGAGCCTGTGTTCGTCGGCCCAACTGAGTTCGCCTTCGTTTTCTACCACTTCAACGAATTTGTCAGCCTTTGCATGACATATAGGGCATTCTGCGGGAGCGGTTTCCCCTTCGTGTATGTAACCACATACCAAACATCTGAATTTCTTGCTCATAATCTTGTAGTTAAAATGTTGTCTGTAAATGTAAATTTGAATAATTCTAAATTATTCCACTGCAAATGTAGGCATTTTGTCGGATTCTGCAAATATTTTTCGGAAATTTTTTCATTTTATCTAACTTCGGGGCATCAACGAAATTCTTCAATCATGATTCCGTTTCTGAAACAGGTAGCGAAAGAGTATTACGGCAGGGGAAACATTGAAAGGACCTGTTTTGTTTTTCCGAACAGGCGGTCCATGGTATTTTTCAAGAAATACCTTGGTACGGAAGTCGCATCGGCAGGCAATTCCGGGACTGTCCCGCTGCTGATGCCCGAGACCTTTACCATAAATGATTTCATGGGACGTCTGTACGGAGGGGTCCGGACGGACAGGGTGAGCCTCCTGCTTAAACTGTACGAATGCTATTCCGCACTGAATCCCAAGGCGGAAAGTCTCGATGATTTCATATATTGGGGAGACGTGCTGCTGTCGGACTTCAACGATGTCGACAAATACCTTGTGGACCCGGGCCAGCTCTTCACGAACGTGTCTGATTTCAAAGCCCTGCAGGACACTTTCTCGTATCTTACCGACAGACAGAGGGCTGCATTGGAACATTTTTCCTCGCATTTCAGGAATACGAAAGGCGAGGGGCAGGGGGTAAAGGAAAACTTCGTGAGGATATGGAATCTTCTGCGTCCTCTTTACGTAAACTTCCGGGAGACTCTCGCAGCGGAGGGCATGGCATACGAAGGGATGGTCTACAGGGATGTGGCCGAGGCTTTTTTGAACGGCGATGCCGCTTCAAGGATAGAAACGGGATTCCCGCGTGCCCGGCTTTTCGTGTTTACCGGACTGAATGCCTTGAACGAGTGCGAAAAGACGGTGATGAGGAAAATGAGGGACGCCTCCTTGGCGGAGTTCTGCTGGGATTATTCCGGAAGCATGATAAAGGATGCCGCCAACCGCTCGTCGGTGTTTCTGTCCGGGAATGTCCGGGAATTTCCCGGGACTTTCGCATTGGACGAAGAGGACAATGTCCCGGAAACGGATGTGATAAGCGTGTCGTCGGCCGTCGGACAGGCGAAACAGCTGCCGCGTATATTTTCCGAAATAGCCGGGCGCAATGGCCGGGAGCTTTCCGATGTAGGCCTTATAGAAGACGGCGGGAAGACGGACTGTGCCGTGATCCTTCCGGACGAGAACCTGCTGATGCCGGTACTGGACACGATACCTTCCGAAATAGGCCACATAAATGTGACGATGGGCTATCCCATGTCGTGCAGTACGTTCCATTCCTTTGTTTCCGCCGTCATCGCCATGCAGATGAACACAAGGGTAAAGGACGGAAAGACATATTTTTACCACAGGCATGTCAGGGAAATTTTTTCAAACGGGATTTTCAGGACTGCCGCAGGAGAGGACGGGAATGCCGCCGCTGCAGGAATAGTTGCGGAAGCCGAAATATACATGTCCCGGGAAAAACTCTCGGCTACGGATTATCTTTCGCTTCTTTTCCGGCCTGTCATCACGGACAGGAATGTCGCAGACAAGGCACAGATAGCGGAACTTACGTCCTATCTGCTCGAAATCATCGGGCGCACGGCCCTGCTCCTGAAAAAATCGGCCTCGTCCGGACTGGAAATAGAGTTCGCAAAGGAATACCACGACTGCATCAGGACGCTCGGGAGGAAAGAACTGTCGGTATTGCCGAAAACGTACTCCCATCTCCTGCAGCAGCTTGTCTCGTCCGTTTCGGTTCCGTTCAAGGGCGAGCCGCTTCAGGGTCTGCAGATAATGGGACCGTTGGAAACCCGTGCCCTCGATTTCCACAATGTAATCATACTTTCTGCCAATGAAGGCGTGTTCCCGAAAAGGAACGTCTCCAATTCATTCATACCTCCGGAACTCAGGAGAGGATTCGGGCTGCCGACCTACGAGTATCAGGACGCCGTGTGGGCATATTATTTTTACCGTCTGATTTCCAAGGCGGAAAAAGTGTGGATACTGTACGATTCGAGGACGGAAGGCCTGAAATCCGGAGAAGAAAGCCGGTACATCAAGCAACTGCAATATCATTTCGGTGTGCCTATGCGGCGGTATACGGTCGCTGCGGCGCTTTCGGATTCGCACCGCCGTACGGATATTGCCAAAACCGATGAAGATGTGCGGATTATCCGGGAAATGACCTTTTCGGCATCGGCATTGCAGACTTACCTGTCCTGCCAGCTCGAGTTCTATTACAGATACGTCAAAAAACTGAAAGCGGCGGAGGAAGTCACCGAAAACATGGACAACGGAATGCTCGGCCGCGTATATCATGCGGTAATGCAGACACTGTATTCCGGTACCGGTTTTGTCGACAGACGGCATATCGGCAAATGGCTTCACGATGAAAAGGCCGTCAGGCAAATGATATATTCACTGATAATGGAGGAGACGCACGCCTTTGAAGTGACCGGGAGGAACCTCGTCACTGCCGATGTGATTCTCCGTTATGTGAAAAAGACCCTTGAAAGGGACAGGGAACTCATGGAACATTACGGTACAGACGGGTTTACGGTGTTCGGTCTTGAACAGGAATATTCCACGGAACTGTTCGGATACAGGTTCAAGGGATATGTCGACAGGCTTGACAGTTTCACCCCCGATACCTTGAGGGTGGTGGACTACAAGACAGGCATCGTGACAGACAAGGATATTTTCATAGATGACGATTCCGCCGAAGACGTGGCCGAAGCCCTGTTCGGACCGAAAAACGTATCGAGACCGAAAATTGCCCTGCAACTCTATATTTATGACAGGCTTCTCGGGGCAAGGCCGGAATTTTCGGGAAAGAAATTGGTGAACTGCATATATTCGGCGTCGCAGCTTTTTACGTCTATGCCGGAGCAGTTTACGGTCAGCGAAAAATTCGTTTCCATAGTGGACGGAAAACTTGCCGGCCTCATGTCGTCGATGACGGATATTGACGTGCCTTTCGCCATGACGGAAGACGACTCTGCGTGCGAATATTGTGACTTTCGAAAAATCTGCGGGAAATGATACGGATAATGAGAGCTTCGGCGGGGTCGGGCAAGACCTTCAACCTTGCCAAGAAATACATAACTCTGCTGTTCGGGAAAAAGGACAGCCATGCCTATCGGCATATCCTTGCCGTGACATTCACGAACAAGGCTACGGACGAGATGAAGAGCCGTATTCTGAAGGAACTGTATGTCCTGTCGTCGGACCCGCGGAAATCCCCGTATATCGACAGTTTCATACCG
Source organism: uncultured Bacteroidales bacterium (assembly GCA_944323245.1). Classification (GTDB taxonomy): domain Bacteria; phylum Bacteroidota; class Bacteroidia; order Bacteroidales; family UBA932; genus Cryptobacteroides. Next base: position 106,130 of record CALURT010000001.1, on the reverse strand, counting down.
GAAATGTTTCCTGACGGGGAAGACGGTGTCGTCAGGCTGAGGAAAACGGCAAAGGAGATTCTGAGCAATATCCTTCATGATTACGGTGCGTTCTCGATAAGCACGATAGACAGGTTTTTCCAGCAGACACTGAAGGCGTTCTCGCGTGAAATAGGGCAATTCGCCTCGTACAAGGTGGAATTGGACAAGAAGTCACTGATAGACGAGAGCGTGGACAGAGTCCTGGATTCGCTGACGGAGGACAGGAAGGAATTGCTGCAATGGCTTACGGAAAGTGCCATGGAGCAGGTGGAGAAAGGCGGGAAATACAGATTGGAGGACGGCCTGAAAAAAATGGCCGGACGGCTCAAGTCGGATGCACACAGATGCCTTGTGGAAAAGTCGGGGCTTGATGAAAGTGCGATGTATTCATACGACAATCTCCTGAAAACGAGGAAGGTATGCCGCTCCGTAAAGGCGGAGTATGTCCGGACCGTGAAACAAAGGGCGGACGCCGTCCTGTCGATGCTTGAAATCTGCGGCGTGCCTCCGGAAATGTTTTCCTATAAATTCATGGCCAAGGTGAAGGATTATGCGGGCCTGGCTCCGGAAGATACCGTGTTACCGTTGACGGACGCCTTCATGGCAAAGGCGGCGGACCATGAGCAATGGTTTTCCAAGAAGAACATGAAACTGCTCGACATGGTGTATCCTGCGCTTGAAACCCCGCTTGAAGAGTTCTGCCGTTGTTTCGGCGATGATTACAGGGAATATGCCACCGCAGGGATACTCGAACGGCAGCTGTATGAATTGGGCATAGCCGCAGACATTTACAGGGAATTCGATGCCATCCTGAAAGAAAGGAACGTACTCAGCATCGATGATTCCAACGTGATTCTCAAGAATATTATCGACGGTTCGGATACTCCGTTCATTTACGAGAAGACGGGAGTCAGATATGAAAATTTCCTGCTTGACGAATTTCAGGATACTTCGGTGGTGCAATGGGAGAATTTCAGACCGCTCATAGCCGAAAGTGCGTCGAAAAACGAGGAAAACCTTGTGGTCGGCGACGTGAAACAGAGCATATACAGATGGCGCGGCTCCGACTGGGGCCTTCTCGATCATGGCGTTTACGAAGCCCTCGGCATGTACCGCATAGAGGAAACCAAGCTCCGGAGCAATTTCAGGAGCATGCGCAACATAGTGGATTTCAACAACGGATTTTTCCCTTTTGCCGCAGGCGAACTTGACAGGGCGTACGGGAAAAGCGATGGCAGGACGATAAGCGGAATCTATTCGGACGTGGTTCAGGAAACCGGCTCAGCCAAGAAGGGCGACGGTATCGTAAAAGTAACTTTCTGCCCCGCTGACAAGGAACTTGCAGTAATTTACGATACCGTATCCGAGCTTCACTCGCGTGGTGTCCCGTATGGCGACATGGCCGTTCTCGTGAGAAAGAACGATGTCGGGGCTGAAATAGCGTCAATGCTCATTTCGGAATCCGTTCCCGTGGTGACGGATGACTCCTTGGACGTAAAGGCATCTTCCACGGTCCGCCGCCTTGTTTCCCTGCTGTCCTGTATCGACAATCCTGAAGATTCCGTCAACAGCTATCTTGCCGGACTCCTGAACGTGGAAATGCCGGATGACAGTCCTTCATTGCCTGAAATGTGCGAATCTCTGTGCCGGTCCCTGAAAAAATACGATCCGGAAGCCTTTGAAGCGGAAACGACATACGTCTGCTCTTTCGTAGACTGCCTTCTCGACTATGTGTCCGTCTATGGCAATGACCTTCACGGTTTTCTCAGGCACTGGGATGAAATCAATCCTCACATCAGTTCCCCGTCGTCTGCCGACGCAGTGAGAATCATGAGCGTACACAAGTCGAAAGGTCTTGATTTCAGATACGTGATTTTCCCGTATGCGGAAGACGTGAATCTTTTCAAAAGCGAAAAAGTGTGGTGCGAACTGAAAGGCGACGGGTCGGAGCTCGGACGGAAATGCGCCGGAATCTATGACGTGACCCTTTCGGACAGGACGGCGTCCACCCTGTTCAGGGACGATTATCTGCAGGAAAAGAAGATGCAGTATATCGACAATATCAATACGTTCTACGTTGCATTGACAAGGGCTGTGGAAGGGCTGTTCGTGATAGCGGAAACCCCTTCCGCCAAATTCCTTGCTTCGCTCGGGAATGACTTGCCGTCCTATGGCAATTTCAGCCATATATTGTATTCATGGCTTGTAAGGGAGGGAGTTGCGGCAGGATTCGTGAAAACGGAGGAAGAAGACGTTGCATCTTTCGGACATGGCGCACTGGGTGAAAACGACGGAGAGTCAGCTGCGCCGGCGGTGCCGGAAGTCATGGAACTGCCTGCAATATATGAATCCTATCCTCTCAATCAGCCGGTCCCGGAAGACGGCCAGCCGAAGCATGACAGGTTGGTCTGCAGCACCGATTCGTACGATTATTTTTCTGACGGCGGGGACGGGACGGACGGGCCGGTTTCCGGAATGTCGGCAAGGGTCAAGGGCGTCATCCTACACAAGATACTTTCGGAAATCAAAAGTCCTGCCGATATTCCGCAGGCTGTTGGCCGGGCCGAACGGACAGGGCTGATAGAAAAGGCCGACACGGAGCCGCTCACGGATTTCTTTGTCAGGAAAACGGAATTTGCAGCGCCGAAGGGATGGTTCCCGGAAAACGGCGCAGGCGTCCTTACCGAGACGGAGATCATAGACACCGACGGCTCAGTCTACAGACCTGACAGGGTGATATTGCACGGAGACGGGAGCGTGTCCGTAGTCGATTACAAGTTCGGTGCGCCGAAAAGCTCGTATCTGTCGCAAGTGGAGCGGTATGCCGCCCTGTGGAAAAGGAAGGGGTACGGCAATGTCTCGTCATATCTCTGGTACGTGATGAGGGATGAGATAATAGAGAAATAATTACTATCTTTGCAGGATATTTAACTGAATTTTTATGGAGCAGAACACATTGCCGGAGACGGTCAGATTGGAATACAATACCCAGAAAAGGCATCTTCAGATTCCTGAATACGGCAGGAACGTACAGAAGATGATAGAATACGTAAAATCCATTCCCGACAGGGAGGAGAGGAACAGACAGGCCCAGGCCGTGGTCAATGTAATGGAAACCATAAATCCGCAGGTCCATCTCCAGGAAAACTACAAGCAGAAACTCTGGGATCACATGTTCATAATAGCCGATTTCGACCTCGACGTGGACTCCCCGTATCCGAAACCGGAACCGGAGCAGCTGAAAACGGCTCCGATGGAAATCCCGATAAGGAAAAAGCCTGTCAAGGCGGCCCATTACGGCAGGAATATCGAAAATATCATCGATCTCATCGCCCAGAAGGAGGACGGCGAGGAAAAGAACGCCATGATAAGGTCGATAGCCGTCTACATGCGCCAGCAGTATCTTATATGGAACAAGGACACCGTGTCTGACGAGACCATATTTCAGGATATTGAAAAATTGTCCGACGGCAGGATAAAGGTACCGGAGGACATGCACCTGTCCAAAATAGGTTCCGACCACAATTTTTCGCGTCCAGGCATGAATCCCGGCCGCATGAAAGGGAATCAGAGACAGAAAATGAATCTGAGACAGAAGAACAACAGAAAATAGATTTCAAATGGCTTCCGGAAAAGTTAAGGAAAAGAAAGTGTCCGCAAAAAAGGACAGGAAAAAGACTCCTGTCCCGCCTGAAATATTGGAACAGCGGAAGAAAATAGCAGGCAAGGTTTCCGGCCTTGTAACGGGCGCTTTTGCCCTTTTCACCGTGTTGGCCATCGTATCATATCTGTTTACGTGGAAGACGGATTACAGTCTTCTTTCCGATCCCGGCATGCTTGACAAGGATGTTTCCGTCGCCAATATTGCCGGCAAACTCGGTTACAAGTGGGCTCATTTCCTGGTTTCAAGGTGTTTCGGCCTCGGGAGTTTCGCCATAGCGGTGCTTCTCGTCATGGCTTCGGCGAGGCTTTTCTCATTGAAGCCGCATAAAAAACTTTTACGGCTGCTTGCCGTGACATTGTCGGGGGCACTCGTATTTTCGATGTTCTTCGCATATTTTTCCGATATCTTTTCCGCCGACGGGGCTTTTGGAGGCGGTTTGGGCGGAGACTGCGGCAAGGTTCTTACCGCCGGCATAGTCAATCTTACCGGACGTATAGTGACATTTCTTGTCCTTCTTATATTGATTGTGGTCTGGCTTCTGTCGGTGAGCGGCAGATTTTCACGATGGCTGTCGCATCTCGGGGATAAAAAGACTGTTCCGGAACCGGCTTCCGGAGATGAGAATACCAAGGAAAAGGAAGTTTCCGATGATGAGTCTGTCCTGACGGGTGACAGTGACGGGGAAATTATCGAAGACGGCGATTCCGTTGAAGATGATTCTATTGATGAAGACAATTCTATAGATGAGGGCAATTCTATTGAAGATGATTCCTTTGCCGGAAAATCCGAAGAGCCGGATTCTGATTCGGGAGATGATACGGAGCCGGAAAACAGGGTTTCCGTATCCCGCGAGGCTGATGTACAGGATGGACAGGACGGAGGGATAGAAGTCGTCAAAGGCGAGGAACTGTCCACCGATGTCAAAAAGGAGCTGCCGAGAATCGATGTCAGGGAAGAACTTGAAAACTACAAGTTCCCGTCTCTCGATCTTCTGAAGGACTATGCTTCCAAAAGATATGAAGTCGCTACCGAGGAACTGGAGAGGAACAACAACAAGATCCGCGCTACGCTTCTGAGCTACAAGATTCAGGTGGAAAAGGTCACTGCCTGTGTAGGGCCTACTGTGACTCTTTACAAGGTGGTGCCTGCTCCCGGAGTGAAGATTTCGGCTATCAAGACTCTTGATCAGGATATAGCCATGTCGTTGAACGCCAAGGGAGTGAGGGTCGTGGCCCTTTCCGATTCAGTCGGTATAGAGGTGGCCAACGACAGGCCGTCCATCGTTCCGTTGAAATCCATGCTCAACGATGATGCTTTCCGTAACAGCAAGGCTGAGCTTCCGGTAGCCATAGGATATACCATTACGCAGAAAGTCAAGGTTTTCGACCTTGCTGACGCCCCTCATCTTCTTATAGCCGGAGCTACGAAACAGGGAAAATCCGTGTGCCTTAACGTGATTATCACATCCTTGCTTTATGCGAAGCATCCTTCGGAACTGAAATTCGTGTTCATTGATCCGAAAATGGTGGAATTTACCGCTTATTCCAAGCTGCTGAAGCATTTCCTTGCAGTCCTGCCGGATGCTGCGGACGAAAAGGAAGAGATGGAAAACGCTGTGGTGAAGAAGCCTAAGCAGGCGGAAGAAATATTGCGGTCCCTCTGTATAGAAATGGACGAGCGGTTTGCCCTTTTCAGCAAGGCCGGTGTCAACGAACTCAAGCTGTACAATGACAAATACCGTGACCGCAAGCTGCTTCCTACCGACGGGCACAGGTTCATGCCTTATATGGTCGTGGTGATAGACGAGTATGCCGACCTCATCATGTCCGGTCCGATGGGCGGGGATTCCAAGAGCATGGCCCGGAGTATCACTACTTCCATCATCAGATTGGCGCAGAAAGGCCGAGCCGCCGGTATCCATGTCATAATCGCCACGCAAAGGCCGTCCGTGGACGTAATTACGGGTCTTATCAAGACCAATTTCCCTACGAGGATTGCTTTCAGGGTCTCCACAAGAGTGGATTCCTCGACTATCATTGATTCTCCGGGAGCGGAACGTCTGATAGGGAAGGGCGACATGCTTTATTATGCAGGAGTGGATTCCGAGAGGGCACAGTGCGCTCTTGTGGATTTGGAGGAAATCAATGCCGTCACGAACTTCATAGCGTCGCAGACGGGATACAAGAAGAGCTACAATACGCCGTATTATCTTCCGTCGGTCAACAATGATGACGGCAGCGGCGGAGGTATGATAAACATGCAGGACCTCGATGAAATGTTCGAGGAGGCTGCGAAATTGGTCGTGACCACGCAGCAGGGTTCTACGTCGAATCTGCAGAGGCGTCTCGGCTTCGGTTATGCCAGGGCCGGAAAAGTCATGGACCAGTTGGAGGCCGCCGGTATAGTCGGCCCGCAGGAAGGTTCGAAGCCTCGTCAGGTCCTTATTCCTGACCTCGCTTCGCTCGAGCCGGTGTTGAAAGCCTTTATGAATTAGTTCGTTACCCGATGTTGAGGTTTTTTGCTTTCCTTGTCTGTCTGTCGGTTTCCTTGCCGGCATTTTCCGAAGACGGTGTCCTTGAGTCATTGTCGGAACGGATTGCCGCTTCTCTTGTGGATTTCGATTTCTCATATACCGTCAGCAAGACAGGAAGTCCGGATGTCACCGGAGAGGGGAGCATGCGGATGCAGGATGACGATTATGTGCTCATGCAGGGGAGTCTCGAGATACGCTGCCATGGCGGCGAAATATGGACAGTGGACAGGGATGCCATGGAGGTGGTGATAGAGTCCGGGGAAAATCCGTCATCCGGTTTTATCGCAAATCCGTCCGTATTCCTGAAATCCTTTGCCGACATTTTCGAGTGCATGTCTTCGGGCGACGCTGAATTTGCAGGCAACGCCTGTCTTGTGTTCCGGCTGAAGCCCAAGGCTCACGATTCGGGAATGGATTCCGTCGACCTTTATCTTTCTCCTGACGGTCAGTCCGTCTCGGGCATGGTCATGGCTCTGACCGACGGGTCTTCACTGCGTTTCGTCATCAGCGATTTCACCTTGTCCGGGAAAACCGATCCTGCGGAATTTGCCACCGGCCTTTCCTCCTTCTCCGGCGACTACATCGTCACGGACCTCCGGTAGCACCTTTTTGTCTTCTGAGCGGTTGTCTCTGTCATCCCGACCGTGTCATCCCGACCGGTTGCCTCTGTCATCCTGAGCGTAGGACGAAGTCCGGAGCCGAAGGATCTGCCGTCCCCGTCATCCCGACCGAGCGTAGCGAGTGGAGGGATCTGCTGCACAGCCTCACCTTTCATCGAAAGAGGAATGGAAAACCGCTCATGCTAATAAAAACGCATTCGCTGCCTTTTCCATTCCTCTTTCTTTGTTCAAACACCGGCTCATCCCGAAGGCTTTCTTGTCACCTCGAGCGGCAGTCGAGAGGTCTGATAGCAAAAGCAGATTCCTCGGCTCCGGACCTCCGCTCGGAATGACATCGCGACACCCACCTCGGAACGACAAAAACGTGGAGGCTCCTTTCCCGCCAATGCGGCGGTAAGGATAAATTTTACAAAAAATATCAAAAAAAATTGATAACTTGAAAATTATTTATTAACTTGCTCACGTAACATAATTAATAAATACTAATCCTATAAGTTATGAAAAAGGTCATTTCTATTTTGACAGGATTATTCCTGTTTTCGGTTATTGCTTTTGCGCAATCAAGAAGAGTCACCGGTGTTGTCTATGGAGAGTCTGAGACGGGAACAGATGTGTTAATTGGGGCGAATATCGTTGAAAAAGGAACCACTAATGGGACAATTAGTGACTTGGACGGGAAGTTTAGCTTAAAAGTCAATTCGGATGCTATTCTTGTTATATCTTTTGTCGGCTTTGAAACGCAAGAAATTCCAACTAAAGGTGAATCTACTTTTAATATACGTTTGAAAGAATACCATCAAATGCTGGATGAAGCGATAATAATAGCTCATAGGGACGATGATGATTAGTTGTTAACACAAGGGGGACCATGGAAAAACCATGCAGAAACGGGATACAATCAGTGTTTATGACACTGATTGTATTTCTTATTGCGGTTGGTATGCCGGCAGGGGCGGCGGAGAAGAAGGACAGTCTGGCAAACGTACACGGTATCCTGCAACGCCCCCAGCCTAAATTCCAGACGCCAGGATTCGACAACACCTTCTTACAGAAAGCCACGGCAATGCTCGTGCAGGAGAAATCGGGGAAATTAGACACATCATACGTGGTCTGCAACGACGACAGCTTCTCGTTCACGAATCTTCGACCGGGCAAGGTCTACCTTAAGATCTCGCACCTGACATACAACACCGAGGAAGGTATATACGACCTCGTGCCGGGAGACAATGTGATATATTTCACGATGAAGGAAAAGGTGCGGGAGATAGAGGAGTCGAAAGTGACTGCGGAAGTCCCTCTGATGCGGATTCTTCAGGACACGACGGTGTACTATGCAGCGGCGGTCCCGACGGATGAATGGGACTCAGCGTTGGAGATCATCCGGCAGCTTCCGGGCTTCGAGGTCTCGGGCAAGTCGATAACGGTCAACGGGGAACGTGTGGCGAGGACCTACGTGAACGGAGTACAGATATTCGGGAACAATCCTGTGACAGCCTTCGAGGCGTTGTATGCGGACGAAGTGACGCAGGTGCGGGTGTATGACCAGCAGACGGCGGAAGCCCGGCACAAAGGGGTGAAGGTCAGCCGGAAGGAGCGCGTATTGGACATAAAGACCAAGGACCCTATACTGTCGCTTGCGAGCATACTGATGTCAGCCAGTGCCGGTGCGGATGAGGCGAAGAACCGGGACGGGAAAATCCAGCCGAGATACGACGGGTACGCCAAACTGGATTTTTATTCCGAGATGCTGACCATGTCAGCTACTGCCGACATAAACAATTCATTTGACGGAAACCGCATGAATATAGTCGGTGCGGGTGGAATCAATTCCGTCGGAGATTTCGGTTTACGGCCGTCGTTCTCTTCGTACGATGAATTTGCCGGGGCCAGATTTATATTTGACAAATACTGGAAAGACAGGGAATATGGCAACAACGTAGGAATAATATATCGGCTGGACAGGCAATACAGCCGCAGCATCTCCGAATCGCTCACGGAGTATTTCCCGGGGGACGGCATCCCGTACATGTCCTATGAGGACTCCCTGTCCAATTCTTCCACCTCGATCAGCCATTTTTTTGATGTGACAATGGACCTGAAAGACACGAAAATAGAAGACATAAAAATCTCGGTAGGCGGCTCGATTTCCGATGCCCGGAACAAAGCCCTGTCCTCCACGCTGAACCGGACGGAGGGCGAAGCAGACAAGGGCCAGTACCAGGACACAGGCTCAGACGGGAGGAACTATGAACTGAACGCGAATGTCCGTTGGTCCAAAACGGACAACAGCAGGTTCATACCGAGCGTGAGTTTTTATACTACGATGTATTCGAACAACAGTCTCTCATGGGACACCGACACCCTCTCCTCGTCGTTCACGAGGAGGCAGCTCCAGACGGACGGCATTGGGAAAGGGTTCACGGCGTACGCACAGGCTTCGGTGCAGAGCTACCTTGTGAACAACGACAGGATGTCCCTGTCTGGCACTGTAGGATACACATTCCAGTATGACAAGACCAGACGCCGCCAGATGACATACGACTTTCTGGACAATCCGGCGGATCCCGCCCTTTACATGGCAAGTTCCTATGACTACGACTGGAACATGATGACGAACGACGTGGCCGTCGGGCTGACGATGGACCTGCCAAAGGTGTCGATGAACCTCATGGTCAAGGGCGGCAGGGTGACACAGATGGACGACGAGAGGTTCCCGGAGGCTGTCAGCTACGACAGGGGCTACACGAAGGTGGAGCCTGCATTCGATATCCGTTACGGGACGCACCGTTTCTCCATATCGTGCAGTGCGATGCAGCCGTCGCTGCAGCAGACGAGGGACAGGATAGACGACAGCAACCCGATGGTGTTGACTGCGGGGAATCCGGACCTGAAGCAGGTCTACTCGACGGAAGCGAAACTGGGCGGGATGATATACAGGAACAAGAAGACCGGGCTGACGCTGATGTACAATGTGGGTGCGACGTATGTTGCAAACAGCATTGTCTCGCGGAGCAGGTACTTCACTCAGGATACACATATCGAAGACTACGGAGGGTATGACGTCAAGGCCGGATCGATGCTATACACCTATGCCAACACGGGAGAGGGAGTATGGAGGGCGAATGCGAGTCTGCCGTTCTCTGCGATGTTCCGGAAAGCGAGGCTGACGGTGCATGCCGCTCCGGAGGGCTACTTCGAGACGGCGCCGCAGTATGTGGGAGAGAGCCTTTCGACCATGGTCACGGCAAGGGCAGGCATAACGGGGAGGATCCAGTGGCGTCAGCATAATTTTTCCATAGGTATGAAACCGCGGATATACTGGTTCAATTCGGACAATTCTGCAGGCCGGCACATTACGTCAGGGTGGCAGATCGTAGGAAATCTGTACGGGACATATATCTTTCCGTTCGGGCTGTATGTCAATGCCGATGCCGAAGACATGTATTTCAAGTACCTGTCGGGAGCGGGTACTGACAACAACGTGCTTCGGCTGAAATGTTCGATATGGTGTTATTTTCTGCAGCACACGCTCAAGGTGTCGTTGTCTGCAATGGATCTTCTGAACCGGGGAAGTTCCTACATGACGACATCCACAAGCAACTATTTCAAGCAGGAATGGAAGCCGACCTACGGGCGTTATTATATGCTGACCGTAGTCTATGAGTTCAGACACAAAAAGGGGTGACAGAACCGGAATTACCAGCTGCCGCTGGCTCCGCCGCCACCGAAGGAGCCTCCGCCAAAACCTCCGAATCCTCCGAAACCGCCGAAAGAACCGCCGCCCGAAGAGCTCCAGCCTGATGAATGATGATGGTTGGAGCCGCTGTTCAGGATGCTGCCGATGATGATACCTTTGAGCAGGTCATTATCTCCGCTATTTGTGCGCCTGCCTCCTCTCTTGCCGTTATTGTTGTTGTTCCCTTTGCGTCCTGCGAAAAGGATTGTAAAGATAATGAGAGTGACAAGGATTCCGAGCACGAGCTTGGCGATGTTGCCGGCGACATTGTCGGACGAATTGTCCCTTGGTTCGGAAATCTCTCCGGAAGCCAGCTGCATCAGCACGATACATGCGGCTGCAGTACCGCCGAAATAATCGTTTTCCCTGAACCTCGGAATCATTTCCGTTTCGATGATTCTCTTGCAATAACTGTCCGGGATGGCCCCTTCGAGTCCGTAACCGACGCTGATGTTTACCTGCCCCGGTGACCCTGAAGTCTTGGGTTTGACGAGTACGACTATGCCGTTGTCGAATTTTTCGGATCCCACCTTCCATGACAGCCCTATTTCAGTACCGTACTCCGCAGGAGCATAGCCTTCCAAATCGTTTACCGTCACTACCGTAATCTGATTGGATGTACTGTCGTCGAATGCCACGAGGGCACGCTCCAACGCCATGACTTCGTCCGATGAGAAAAGCCCGGCAAGGTCATTGACAAGTCTCGGCGGCGAAGGTCTTGCAGGTATGGCAAAAGCTGAAACAGCGAAAATCGTGAATAGGAACACTGAAACGGCAAAACGCCTCATGCTGTCAGCGGAAAGAAATTTCATCGGTCTGTTCATTTACGTCGTCGGATTCGTAAGGGAAGAAAGTTTTCAGTTTTTCGCCCGTCATGGCAATCGCCTCGATGATGCCGTCGGCAAATTCATGTTTGGAAAAATGCCCTGCAAGCACGCTGATGACGCTTTTCCAGAAGTCGGAAGGCACGACATCGTTGATCCCCTTGTCGCCTATGATGGAGAAGACGCGTGACTGGCAGGCTATGTAAATCAGGACCCCGTTGCGTGCGGCAGTCCTGTCCATCCCTATCAGATGGAAGACCTTTTCCGCAGTTTTACGCGGGTCTCCATCGCAGGTTTCGTCTATGTGGACGCGGATTTCCCCGGAAGTGTTCTTCTCGGCTTCCTTTATCGCAAGGACGACTCTGTCCTGTTCTTCCTGCGTGAGAAATTCAGAGGCTTTCATTGCCGTAACCCGTCAGAATTCCACTTTCGGGGCAGTGGAAGCGGCAGCGTCGGCTTCAAAATAGCCTTTCGTCTGAAATCCGAACATCGAAGCGAGGATATTGGTCGGGAAACTCCTTACCTTGGTATTGTATGCCCTTGCCGCCTCGTTGAATTTACGTCTTTCCGTGGCAATCCTGTTTTCCGTTCCAGCCAATTCAGCCTGAAGTTCGAGGAAATTCTGATTGGCTTTCAGGTCCGGATAATTCTCGTATGTGACCATGAGCCGGCTCAATGCCTGTCCGAATTCTCCCTGCGCTTCCTGATAGCGGGCAATGTCTTCCGGCGTAAGGTTGCTCGGGTCTATCCTGACCTGATTGGCCTTGGCCCTTGCTTCAATCACGCTGTCAAGAGTGGACTGCTCGTGCTCGGCATATCCCTTGACAGTGGATACGAGGTTGTCGATGAGGTCGAGCCTGCGCTGATAGACGTTTTCCACCTGCGACCATGCCGCATTGACTGCTTCATCGCTCTTTACTAATCCGTTGTATGAATTCTTGATCCATAAGAAAATCCCTGCGACCGCCACTATGACGATTACAAGTATTACAGCACCTTTTTTCATATTTTCAATTTATTTTCTGATACATCTGACATTGATGGCGAAGGAACTGATGTCCCCCGCTGCTGAATAGACATTAGGTGAGCCGCATATCAGGTATTTGTAGAAAGCCCTGTCCTCACCGTCCGGACTTGAAGTCCAGAATGCGGCATAGGTATTGACTCCGCTGAAGTCGCGGGTGTTGCCGGAGATATTTGCTATGCCGACAGGGATCATGGCAAGCCGTGATTCGTTGGTAATATCCACTGCCGGCCACATTTCCCACAGGAGAGCCGTGTTGAACTTGGCGTTTACCATGAGTTTGCCGGCTATGCCGTTGAAATATTCTTCCTCTGTGTCCGGAACGAGTGCAGAGCCGGGATTTTCCGGATCCTGATGGTCCGGTTCCCACAATGCCTTCGCAAGAGCCGTCCAGTCTTCTTCGGAAGGTACCGACCAGCCGTCAGGACATACGTTTTCCAATTCGTTGAAAGTGTAGAACCTTCCGAAAATGTCGCTCATCGGCTCCGAGTCACTGTACGGGGTGCCTGCACCGGCATATTTCAGATTTTCGCAGAACCACGACACCCCTCCGATTTCCGTTATCCTGTATGTCTTTCCGTCCCTGTCGTCCGTAATTGACGAAAGACCTTCCAATTCCATGTCTGTCAGTGACTTGGTGGTACTTACCACCGTGGCGTAGTATGATGTTCCTGATGAATAGTAGCCGTCTGCGGAAGCAGTACAGTTTACCGTATATGTGCCGAGGCTGTCAGGGAAAGTGTAGACGTACGAGCCGTCTTCATTTTCCGATTTTTCACTTGAATCCATGTCCGGGGTTATCTGCCATGAGTAGGAAATGGCCCCGCCTTCCGGATGGGTAACGCCCGAAGGAACGAAAGTGACCGTACGGTCTCCCATATCCACGAATTCGAAATCGGCATAGTTGAGAGTCAGATTTCCGGTCAACGAAGGAAGCACCTCCGTCTCTTCGTCATCCTTGCACGACGTGATTGCCGCTGCGCAGAGCGGCAGGATAAGTATTGCCTTGAAAAATTTCACTGTCATCGTTATATTGTCCTTAATTGATGCCTGTCAGGGCAAATAAAAAACATAATTCCCACAAAGATGCACATATTTTTAGGAAAAACCGCTATTTTTGTGCAAATACCTTGCCTTAAAATGAATTGTTTTTCCATTGTTCCGTCCGGACGGCGAATATTCCGGATGCTGTCCGCTGCTGCGGCAGCCATGTTCCTGTTGAATTCCTGCGGCGGCGACAGCGGTTATGTATCCATCGCCGGATACGCCCAGGGAGGGACTTATACGGTCAAACTGAACATGTCCGGCTCTGTCAGGACTGCGGAAGAGCTGAAAGCGGGCATCGACTCTGTGCTCGTGCGCATTGACAGTTCCCTTTCCGGATACAATGCGTCGTCCCTGCTTAGCAGGTTCAATGCAGGCGAAGCGATTGTCCCGGATGACATATTCATCGACATTTACGGAAAATCCTACGGATATTATGAAGAAACCGGCGGCTGTGTGGATGTTTCCGCAGGAGCGCTCTTCGACCTTTGGGGGTTCGGCTTCACGTCGGACAGTCTTCCATCCGATGCGGAAGTGAAGAAAGTGTTGGAAGACACGGGAATGGGCAGACTGAAACGGGACATGAAGTCAGCTTTGGACAGTGAAGGCCGGCTTACTGCGGCATCCCTTCTTTCCGACGGAGTGTCGGGACCCCCTCCCGTATTGAACTACAACGCAGTGGCTCAGGGCTATTCATGCGACCTCGTGGCGGCTTACCTTGAGAAGCAGGGAGTGTCCGACATGCTGGTGGACATTGGCGGGGAAATTTACTGCAGGGGATACAATCCTTCCGGCAAGCCGTGGGTTGTAGGCATTGACAGGCCGGTAGACGGCAACAATGTGCCGGGAGCCGACCTACAGGGCGTTTTTCAGGCGGGTCCGGAACCGGTGGGAATAGTCACTTCCGGAAATTACCGTAAATTTTATGTGAAGGACGGAAAGAAATACGCCCATACGATAGATCCGCGGACCGGGTATCCTGTATCGCATTCGTTGCTTTGCGCCACTGTCGTGGGCGGTGATGCCGCAGAAACCGATGCCTTGGCGACGTATTGCATGGTCATCGGTCTCGATGAAGCAATCCGGTTCATATCTTCAAGGGAGGATCTGGAGGCATGCTTGGTGTATGATGTGGACGGAACCCTGAAAACCTGGACTTCCGACGGGTTCGAACTCCTTACGGACCGCTGACTCGCAGGCCGTTGACTCACAGGCCGCTGATGATGTCAACGGTGGAAATCAGCGCATTCAATATGAATTCCGTGCAGACAGCCGCCAATCCCGGAAAAATACCCGTAAGCTCCGCCACTGTCAATATCACCGTGGCGAATATCCCGAGAGTCGTGAGAGGTACGGCTATGAGGTTTGCTATCAGGAAATAAGGCGGTGCAGAATCGAAAAGCAGCCATGCGAGAGGCCCGGTGAATATCTGGCATGATATGGTCAGGGCTGCCGAATCCCATATTTTCTTCATAAGACGGTCAATCCTGCCGTTGCCCCTGTCATCGGGAAACCACGCAGTCATTTTCGGATACAGGAAAATTATCCCGCAGACCGCCAGATAGGACAATTGGAAACTCGCCGAGCGGATGACCCACGGGGACAATGCACATTGTATCGTAAATGCCGTGCACAATGCCGTGACAGGCTTTCTTTTTCTTCCGGACAGGACTGCCGCTTCACTCATGACAATGAATATCAGAGCGCGTACCGTGGACGGCGAAGCCCCTGTCATCAACGTGTAGAATAGTGTCGAAAAGACTATTACGGCGAATCTCAGCAGGTTCATCGCAAGATTCCTTCTGAGGAGGGAGAATGGCTTGGCCATTACCATATAGATGATGCTAAGGTGCATTCCCGAGAGGGCAAGCAGGTGTGACGCTCCGGTAATCCTGAACGATTCAGTAATGCTGTCGGAAAGCATTCTTCTGTCCCCGGTGACGAGTGCGGATGCGAGGGCATTGCAGTCCGGATTGGAAAAAGGGAAATTTTCTATGACGTTTTTCAGCCATGCTGCGGATTCGTTTGCCGTCATGGTTATGACGCCAGGCCCGAAGTCTCCACCGGAAGACAGGGAATGCGAAAATGCGCAGAATATCCCTGCAAAGAATGCTGCACAGCAACGCAAGGGCGATGACGCCGGTGAATACGGGTCGGAGACCAATATCGCCGATAGCGAAAGACAGACGGCTGCAAGAGCCGCCGAAACGGATATTACAGGCAATTCAAGTCCCGAGACAGGACCATCCGACAACAATACGCCGGTAACGGTACCGGCACAGAATGGCATTGCAAACGCCGCAGATTCTTTCCCCTCAACCATTTCTGCCGATTTTTTGCTAAAATACTCAAATTTTGTTTAACTTTGTAGAATTGTCGGAGTTTTTAATACAATATTATATGATAATCCTCGTTTTGAATTGCGGTAGCTCATCGCTCAAGTATCAGTTGCTTGACATGAAGGGCGACGAAGTTTACGATTTGATGGCCAAGGGCCTTGTGGAAAGGATAGGAATGGATGCCGGCTGCATCAAGCATCAGACGGCAGGCAAGGACAAGTATGTCAGGGAAATGCCGATTTCGGACCATACGGTTGCAATCAAGGTGGTGCTCGAAGCCCTTCTTGACAAGGAGCACGGCATTCTGTCCACTTTGGAAGACATAGAGGCGGTAGGACACCGTGTAGTGCACGGAGGGGAAGAATTCTTCTGCAGCAAGCTGATAGACGACAAGGTCGTGGAGCAAATCGAAAAATGTTCGGATATAGCTCCGTTGCACAATCCTGCCAACCTTCTCGGTATCAAGGCCGTGACGGAAGCATTGCCAGGAGTGCCGCAGGTGGCTGTTTTCGATACCGCATTCCACCAGACGATGCCTGCATACGCATCGATGTATGCGATTCCTTACGAATATTATGAAAAATACAAGGTCCGCAGATACGGATTCCACGGTACGAGCCACAGGTACGTGTCTGCGAAAGGCGCCAAATTCACCGGCCTTGCCCTCGACAACTCCAAGATAATCACCTGCCATCTCGGCAACGGAAGTTCGATTGCGGCCGTAGCCAACGGCAAATCCATAGACACTTCCATGGGATTCACTCCGCTCGAGGGCGTCATCATGGGTACGAGGTGCGGCAGCATCGACCCGTCCGTAGTTACGTTCATTCAGGAAAAGGAACATCTTTCTTATGAGGAAGTCGACAGGATCCTGAACAAGAAGAGCGGATTCCTCGGACTTTCCGGCATATCTTCCGATGCGAGGGATCTGAACGACGCAGCGAATGCCGGCGAGCAGAGGGCCAAACTGACTCTCAAGAAACTTGTCTACGACGTAACGAAATACATAGGCGCATACGCAGCCGTCATGAACGGTGTCGACCTGATAGTGTTTACCGGCGGAATAGGGGAGAACAACAGCCGTCTGCGCCGCAGGGTCTGCGAGAATTTCTCATACCTCGGACTCAAGTTCGACTATGAAGCCAATGTCGCCACAGGCAAGGACACATTGATTTCCCTCCCTGACTCGAAGGTCAAGGTGGCTGTCATCACCACCAACGAAGAGCTTGTGATAGCTCAGGATACGATGCACATAGTACAGAATATAGAAGAATAAAAACCTGTTGAATCATGTTTACCAAATTTGACGACATCTTTGCCGAACTTGCAGGCAGAGGTTCCAAGAAAAGAATGATAGCGGCATGGGCCGTAGACGGACATACCATTTCTGCGGCGAGCAAGGCCGTCGATCTCGGCATGATAGATGCCACATTGGTCGGAGACGAAAACATCATCAAGGATGTCTGCGACAAGGAAGGAATCGATTACGGGAAATTCACGGTTATCCATAATCCGTCTGAGCTTCCGGCAGTTACCCAGGCAGTGACCATGGTGAATCAGGGTATGGGCGACATCCTTATGAAAGGGCTTTGCAGTACCGACAAGTTCATGAGGGCGATTCTCAACAAGGAGACCGGGCTGCTTCCTCCGAAAGCCGTCCTGAGCCACGTGGCCGTGCTTGAAAACCCGAATTACCACAAACTGATTTTCCTTTCGGACATGGCTGTGATACCTGCACCTGATCTCAAGCAGAAACAGGCCATGCTCGGTTATCTTGTCAATACTGCCCACGCAATGGGTATCGCCATGCCTAAGGTGGCCTTCATCGCCGCTACGGAGCAGATGCTCGAAGGAATGCCGGCCTGTGTGGAAGCCGCCATTCTCGCCAAGAAGGTGGACAGAGGCCAGATAAAAGGCTGTATCGCTGACGGTCCTCTGGCTTTGGACGTGGCCGTGGACATGGAATCAGTGGAAATCAAGAAGGTGGTCAGCCCGGTAGCCGGAGATGCCGACTGTCTGCTGTTCCCGAACATAGAGTCCGCAAACGTATTCTACAAGACCAATTCCAAATTGGCTGCAAACGTAAAGCAGGCAGGAATGGTAGTAGGAGCCAAAGTACCGTGCGTACTGTCAAGCCGCGCCGACAGCATCGAGACCAAGTTGAACTCTATCGCCATAGCGGCAATGTCTGCGAAATAGCATGGAAGGCAGTGTCTTGGCTATAAACACAGGCTCTACCTCCACCAAAATAGGCTTTTACCGTTCCGGACGCCGGGTATTCGAGAAGAATATCGCCCACGAAGCGTCGGAATTGGCGAAGTATGACTCTGTAATGGATCAGGATCTCATGAGACTCGATACCATTACAGAGTTTCTTTTGTCGGAAGGCATCTCCTTGGCTGAAATCGACATAGTGATGGGCCGATCCGGGCTTGTGACGCCCATGGAAACCGGAGTATATGAGGTGACGGAGGCGATGAAGACTGCGCTGAGGGCCTGTGCCAACGGTGTCCACGCCTGCAATCTAAGCGGACTCATAGCGTCGGAATTGGCGGAAGCGGTGAACGAGGCAAGACGCAGCGCGGGCAACGGCAAGGTCTGCGGGGCCTATATAGCCGATGCTCCGATGGCCGATGAAATGTGGCCTGAAACGAAAATCGGTGGCCTGAAGGAATTTCCGAGGCGGGTACTGTGCCATGCGCTCAATTCGAGAGCCATGGTAAGAAGATATGCCGCTTCCGTCGGAGTCAGGGCCGAGGAGGTGACGGCTATTGTCGCCCACATGGGCGGAGGTACGTCGGTTACCCTGCATCACGGCGGGAGGATAGTGGATACGAACGACGCATTGGGAGGAGACGGCCCGATAAGTGCGGAAAGGGCCGGGACTGTTCCTGCATTTCCGTTGGCGGAGATGTGCTTCAGCGGGAAATACACCTTGGCGGAGATAAAGAAAAAGCTCGTCGGACAGGGCGGTGCGATGTCGTATTTCGGGACGAATGATTTCAGGAAGATTATCGCCATGTCGGAAGAAGGAGACAGACAGGCATCCCTCTTTATCGAGGGCTTTTGTCTGAGTGTGGCGAAGTATATTGCCGGACTGGCAGCCACGGTCAGCGGTAAGGTGGATGTGATTGTCCTTACCGGAGGAATCGCATACAGCGAGCCTCTGATGAAGAAAATTTCCGACAGGGTGTCGTTTGTCGCTCCTGTAAAAGTCTATCCCGGAGAAAACGAGCTGGATTCTCTCGCCGAGAACGGTTACGGCGTGCTCTCCGGCGAATTCGAAATCAAAGTCTACAATCCGAACAGGTCCTGAGCCGGCAGCAGGTCGCCGTACTTTGCCCTGCATTCCCTGAACAGCTGTTCGGTATAGTCGGTAAATCCCGGACCTTTCCAAGTGCTCGTATTGGTAATCATTATCCAGCACTCGCCGTCCGGGAAATATTTTACCAATGCGCTCGTGCCGCCGAGAGTTCCCGTACGGGTCCATTCTCCGGTAGGTTTGGTGTCGTTCCATCCCAACGAGAAAGTGTCAGGATCGAAATATTCAGTCATGGCGGCAACGCTTTCCGCTGAAATGATGTCCTTTATTTCCGGTTTCCCGTCAATGGCGGCCACGAATCTGCACAGCTCCGCCGGAGACCCGCACCATGCGCCCGCTCCGGAAAGCCCTGTAATATCGTTCCCTCCGTAGCATCTTTCCACCATCCTTCCGCTCAGATTGTATTCCTCGACAGGCTCCGAACCGGCGTGCATATAGTATTTCACCTCGTTCGGATAACGGTCTTCATAGTAGTTTCCTGCAATATGCATGTCGAAGCAGCCTGCCGGATGCAGCACGTTTTCCTGAATGAAAGTCTCGTAGTCCATGCCGGAAACCTTTTCTATGACAAGTGACAGCAGGAGATAGCCGAAATTGGAATATCTCTGCCATGTTCCCGGCTGATAGCCGAGAGGCCTTTTCAGTACGCAGCTGACCAATGTCCTGCTGTCAGGAGGTCCGTCAAGCCGGAATTGCCTGATTATGTCCCGTGTGGAGAACATGGGGTCGCCCCGGCTGTTTGTGAAGCCTCCCTTGTGCCGGAGAAGTTGTTCCACGGTGATTCCGAATTTGCTCTTTTCCCTGATAGAGGCCGTAAACAGCGTGTCGTCAAGTATTCCGTCAGGACCGAAAACGGTGTCCTGCAATGACATTGCCCCTCTTTCGCAGAGAACCATTATTCCCGTGGCGGTGATGAGTTTGGATACTGAGGCCATCCGCAGAATATTGTCAGGTCCCATTTTTTCTCCCGCTTCCTCGTCGGCCCAGCCGTAGCCTTTGGCCAAAAGCAGGGAATCATTTCTCATCACGGCAAGGGATGAGCCCTTTATATCCCACCGTTTCAGGAAATTCTCTATTTTCACGTCCATGCTTTCATCCCCGTCGAACCCCGACATGGAGTTGGTCAGCGTGTCGTTGAGATGTACGGGCGCTTTCTCCGAAGATGAGGCTTCGGCATGTCTGGCATTGACGGGAACCGTCTTGGTGAGTATGAAAACGATTGCCGCAACGCAGATTGCGGCGGTAAGGATTATCAGCGTGCCTTTCTTTTCCGTGCCGCTCATTACAGCAGAGAGGATTTTTTGGCGAAGTCGATAATGAAATCGGCGGTCCCGTCTATTCCGAGGATGGACGAATCTACGCACAGGTCATAATCCGATGCTGCACCCCAGGCCCCGAATGTGAAATAGTTGTAGTAGGTCTCACGCTTCTTGTCCGATTTGAGTATCAGTTCCTTGGCTTTTTCCTCGTCCAAGGAATTCCGTTCCGAGACGCGTGCTATCCTTGTTTTCATCGGAGCGGTGATGAAGACGTCGAGAACGTAGTCGAGATCCCGCAGAAGGTAGTTGGAGCAGCGTCCCACGATGACGGCCGATTCCTTGGACGCTATATCCTTGATTACGCTGCTCTGGATTTTGAACAGGGCGTCGCTGTTGAGGAAATTCTGCGGTGCGCCGAGAATTGAGGAGCTGAAATAGTTGCTCAGCGGGAAAATATTGCGTTTCTCATCCTTTTCCTTGAAAAAATCGGTGCTGAATCCGCTCATTTCCGCAGCTTTCGTGATGAGTTCGCTGTCGTACATCGGGATGCCGAGTTTTTTGCTGAGGGATGTTGCCACAACATGTCCTCCGCTTCCGAATTGTCTTCCGACCGTTATTATTATCTTTTTCATGCCCTTGTATGTTTTCTTGTTTTACAGCCTGCTTCCCAATATGTCAGGATCGTCCCCGTCTTTCAGCATATTGAGTTTCTTTCTCAGGTTCATAAGCATAATCAGCGTCACTATGGATGCCAGCAGGTCGGATACCGGGAAGGTGTACCATACTCCGGCCTGTTTGAAAAACAGAGGAAGTACGTACAGGAGCGGTATCAGGAAGAGCAGCTGCCTTGAAAGGGAAAGTATGATCGCCTTGTTTACCATTCCGAGACACTGGAAAAGGTTCGTGGTCACCATCTGGAATCCGACTATCGGGAACATCAGGTTCATCACTGACAGACCCTTTGCGGCAAGGTCTATGAGTTCCTCGTCATGCGTGAATATCGACACGGCCGGGACCGGTATCAGAATCGAGATAAGGAATCCGAGAGTGGTGACAATGGTGGCGAACTGCACTGTCTTGAAATACACTGTCTTGACCCGGGAATACTTGCGTGCTCCGTAGTTGTATCCGGCGATAGGCTGCATTCCCTGATTCAGCCCCATGTTTATCATCACGAAAAGGAAACTGATTCTGTTGACGATACCGTATGCTCCGATAGCGAGGTCGCCGCCGTATTTCTTGAGCTGCTGGTTGATGAAGAGCGTGACGAGACAGGCCGCAGAGTTCATGAGAAACGGGGAAAGGCCTATTGAAAGGGAATCCTGGGCAATTCTCAGGTCCAATTTGAAAATTCCTTTTTCGAAATGGAGGAACCGTTCCCTGTTGCAGAAATATCTCCATATCACCACCAATGCGGCAAACTGTGCAATGACGGTGGCCAATGCTGCGCCTCTGATGCCCATGTCAAGCACGAAAATGAACAGAGGGGCAAGTATGACGTTGAGGACCACCGTGGAAATGGTAAGCCCCATGGCCAATTTCGGCTTGCCGGATGTCCTGAGAGCGTTGTTCAGACCCAAATAGAGATGTGTGATTATGTTTCCTGCAAGGATTACCTGCATGTATTCGCGTGCATAGACTATCGTGTTTTCACTCGCTCCGAAGAAATAAAGTATAGGGTCGAGGAAAATCAGGGCCACGACGCTGAACAGGGCTCCGATGATGGTGTTCAGGGAGACGATATTGCCGAGGACCTTGTTGGCTGCGTCGTAATTCTGCTGCCCGAGAAGCACTGCGAGAATCGTACTCGCTCCCACTCCGACCAATGTGCCGCATGCAGCGGACAGGTTCATGAGCGGAAATGTCACTGCAAGTCCCGATATGGCAAGCGAGCCGACTCCGTGGCCGATGAATATGCTGTCTATTATATTGTATAAAGAAGAAGCGACCATTGCGATAATGGCCGGTCCTGCATAGCTTTTCAGAAGTTTGCCTATTTTCTCCGTACCGAGTTCGGTAGGAATTGCATGTGCTGTACTCATATTGTCCTAATCCTCAGGCTGTTCCACAAGTTCTATTTCGAATATGAGCGGTGCGTATTCAGGAATACTGCTCCCGCTGCCGGATGCACCGTATCCGAGACCGGAGTAGAATATGCCTGCACCCTTTTCCATAGGGCCCATTTGCCATAAAGTCTGACAGAATCCCGTAATCGGCGTGCTGCCGCTGCTTTCACTTGATGAAGACATGGTGATTTCCGACATTTCTGCATTCATGAGGATGGATATCGGCTCGTAGACCCGGGATGGGCTGTAGATATTGTGGACCTTGGCCGTATCCTTTATCGTGGTGTCGAATACCTGTCCGTTCAGAAGACGCCCGGTATAATTGATATAAATGGTGGTGTCCTTGTGCAGGTCGGTGTCGTCGAGAGGCTTTTTCAACTGCTTGTAATAGAACCCGTAGCTTGTCGAATCCATACCGTCCAAATAAAGGTCAGAAAACCTGTCCAATGAATCCAGCTGCCACTGTATGATGTCGTCGGTCTTCCCGTGTACATGTACTGTATAAATGATGGGGGAATTGCCGGTAATCGTTTCAATGTATTCGTCAAGGGTGTCGAACGAGCGCAATGTAAGCAGCCAGCCCGGTATCAGGGCTGTCCTGTCGCTGCCTATGGTCATGTCCGCAAGCATGTCCGTGACGCCCTTGTAAATCCTGTCGGCGCCGAGAGTCCAGACACGCGGACCGTAGTAGTACGATTTGTCGTAATACGAACTTCCGAGCTGTTTGGCGACCAAGGAATCCGATGTGTCCGTGATATTTCCGTCCAAACCGGAAGTCGTGTATGTGACGAATGCGTAGCCGGAAGTTCCCAAGGCTTCCGTATCTTCGTTTATGTCTTCATCAAGGATGTAGATTCCGCTTCCCGTGGCGGCAATATCAGGATAGTGCACATGAAGCCATGCTTCAAGATATGCCTTGTCGTCTTCGTTGGAAGATTCTGTCTGCTCTACGGCGCAAGCCGAAACAAGGCATGCTGCAGCAAGCAGCGTCAATGGATATTTCTTGAAATTCATTTTCTGGTCCGTTTTGACAAAATTCCCCGCAAAGATAATGCAAAAATTCCATGTTTGGGATTTTATTGATAATTTTGAAACTATGTTGATGCGGTTGCTCATTACTATCTTTGACACATTATTGTAGGCGATAGGTAATTATATTGCTATTTTGGCATAAAACTGTCGTAAGCGCAGGCTTGATAAAGGCTTGAGGGCGCATCCATACACTTACAGCAGCCCTTCTACGGTCAGATTTCCGCGCACAGAGCATAGATTACGTAAATCTACTTGCCCTGACCGGTTATCTTATACAAGATCCGGCGCAGGCATCCGCATAAGCAGAAAACGCTGCATTGAAATCATTGACGAAATAGAGTTTGTCTGCAATACAGAACTGGATGTTGATAAGATAGTAAAAATCAAAGGTTAGTGGAAACCCAGCAGTTGCTATTTTAACGTCAGTTCGACGAATTTATATTGTTCAGCACCAGGAAATTCGTCGAACAGTCGTTAAGGATTTCTTCGAAATCCATTTGTTTTAATCCCCAGTCGCTGTGGCGACAGCCCCTTTTCAAGGGGCACCACCCCCATTCGCCCCCTCGCCGGGGGCTCGTCGCAGGACACCCGTCCTGCTCCTCAAAGGTAGTTCGATGATTTTCAATAAATTGAATTTCATCGAACTCACGTTATTTTAATATGTTTTTGTTATTTTTATAATTTATAGGAAAAAATTATTCTGAAGTTTTGCAAAACAACGGTTCTGCCAAATAAAGGTGAATGACACCGGCGGCAACCCGACTATCTATTTGGAAGGAGCCAGCATCAATGTTAGCGATGGTCCGGCTATCAGCATCATAGGCGGAACTCCTACCATACATGTTATTGGAGAAGGCAATAGCACGGCGGACGTGCTGACTGCAAACGGTGGTGTTTCAAATCAGTCTCATCGTAGTCATCAACGGCACTTCATATCAGTACGGGGTACAATAATAACGACAAGCATATATGCGGCAATCTGCAAAAGAAACGCAGATTGCCGCTGTTGTTTCTCTGAATCCGGTTGTTTACAAAATATTCCGGCAGTTTGTAAAACAGATTTTACTGTACTTTCTCAAGTCTTTTGATTTGTAGATTAAAAATCCTATCTTTGGAAACAGCAATATTACGTGTTATGGAGAATAGAGGGGAAGTTATATTGTATCAGCCTGACAGCGAGGGCGAGGTCAAATTGGAAGTGCGGCTGGAAGACGAGACCGTGTGGCTGACACAGGAGCAAATAGCCATATTATTCGGGACAAAGCGTCCGGCTATTACCAAACATCTGAATAACATATACAATAGTGGTGAACTTGACCCGGAAAGCACATGTTCCATTTTGGAACATATGGGTAACGATGGAAAACAAAAGTATGTCACGACCGTTTTCTGATTATCGACTGCGAGGAGGTCTGGCACATCGGGGCCTCGCTGAAAGACCTCGGCAAGAAGATGTTCGCCTTCTCAAGACTGAACATCCCGGCCGGGACCGTCATGAGCATGCTGTAAGAAAATTGCGAGAGTTCCACATGGTATGAAACTTAGACTGTGACGGTCGGGATGGCCGAGGCGGTCCGGGTATCTTCTTCGGGGAAAAGTTATATTATTTTTTCTATCCGGTAGCCGGTTTCCTCTTTTATTTTCTGTAGCCAATATCCGTCTATCCCTGCCGGCTGTGCATAGTCTTCATAGCGGGAGACAACGCTGACGGCTTTCTCTATGAGTGTATCAGTCGTTGTTGACGCTTTCGACCCAAATCTGATAGATGAGGGCGGAATTGGCGGGGACTATCCCGACAGCCTTGTCTCCGAAACCGTATTTCCCGGAAAATACCACGTAGCAGGTGTCCTGCCCGCGGACCCCGATCATTCCGTTTCTCAAGCCTTCCACGAGAGCTTCCTTGTCAGACATATTGAGAGTCAGGATGTTATAATCGGCATTCGTCAGTTCCCAACCTGCTGCGACGGCGACATCCTGATTGTTTGTGGCGAAAAGATTGTTTGAGGAAGGCGTACTCCCGGAAAAGACATACCCCGCATAATAGAACGACACCGAGCCGGTTTCCGTAAGTTCCTCCCTGTAATTCATGTCCGTATCGTCAGCCGGTATGTACTCTCCGAGAACAATCCTGTTGGAGCCGTTGTTGTGGATGACCCTTACCGGAGGATTCTCGCTGTTCATGAGGTTTTCGATGAAACTGTCGATTCTCGATTCCTGATTGGAATATGTGGTTTCGAGGCTCTGTTGTGTACATGCCGTGCAGAGAATTGCTGCCATAAGCGGAATAAGCGATATAAGCGGTATTTGAAAAAAACGTTTCATTTGTCAGTTGTCATAAAGGCCTTTGCAGAGGTCTCGAGGTATTTTTCCATGGCAGCAGTGCTGTGCTCTATGTCCTTGCCGAACAGCAGTTTGCCTCCGGATGCACATTCGTGCCCGCCGCCGTTGAAATAGGATGCGGCGAACCGGTTTGCCGAAACCCCGGCTTTTGACCTGATGGAAATTCTGTATCTGTCCTCGTCTTCCTTGACGAGGATGCTCATTTTCACTTTTCTTATCCCGAGCGGAATGTTGACGAATCCCTCGGTCTCACCTTCCATTATCCCGAATTTGTCCGACAGGGCCTTGTCAATGATCATATAGGCCACGCCGTCTTCCGTAATTGTCAGTTTCCTGTCAAGCAGCAGGCCTTCGAGTCTGAGCCTGTTCTCCCGATAATTGTTGTAAAGTTCGGAGATTATCCTGTTTCTGTCCACGCCGGCAGCGAGAAGCGAGGATGCCATGGCGAATGTGGACGGATATACGGAGTTGGCGAAATTGTTCGTGTCCGTGGTCATTCCGGTCATCAATGCTTCACCGACGCCCGAAGGAAGCCTGCCTGCGTCGCCGCCGACTGTTGACGTACCCATTAGAATATAATAAAGGAGTTCTGACGTCGATGAAATTTCGGTTTCCGAGAATACAAGGGAAAAACTGTCCCTGTCAGGATGCAGGTGGTGGTCGATGAGTATCTTGTCAGCCTTGGTTTCCTTCAATGCCGGTGCAAGTTTTTCCGTCCTGTCGAATGAGTTGAAGTCGAGGCAGAAGACAGTTTCCGCCGACATTACCGTTTCCCGGGCTTCTTCCGGAGACTCCTTTTCTGTCACAATCAGATTTTTTTCCTGTTCCCTGACCATGAAGGCAATCGAATCGGGGTATCTGTCCGGTATGACAATCCGTGAAGTCTTGTGGAGCGATGCGAGGAACCTGCTCAGTCCCAATGCGCTGCCCATGGCATCGCCGTCGGGTTTGGCGTGCGTCATGATGACGTATGCACCGTGTTTCCCGATGACCGATTCCAATTCCCGGATTTGCCCGATATACTTGTCCGATACCATTTCTTTTGTTCAAAATCATGGCAAATTTACAAATTATATTGCATTTGATAAATCAAATTTTTAACTTTGTCTGGAATTTGAATAATCTAAAAATCTCATACAATGTCAGGAATCGTTAAAAAGGTATTGACTTACCTCATTTTCCCGCTAATCATCATTGCATTAGCCTACTTTATCGTACAGAGCGTCATGGAGCCTGTAAACTTCAACAAGGAAAAAGCCGCCCGCGAACAGGTGGCCATCCAGCGACTCAAGGATATCCGTACATTGCAGGATGCCTTCAAGACCGAGACAGGCAGATTTACGGCATCCATGGATACCCTCAAGTCCTTCTATCTTGATTCGACGATGAAAGTCGTGATGCAGATCGGTTCGCAGGATGACTCCATAGCTGTTGCAAACACTGAAAGACTCAAGAAACGTAACCGCAGGATTACCCCGGAGCAGATGCTCGAACTCTACAGAAAGGGCGAGCACCTCGTATTCAGCATTGAAAACGAAATCCCTGTAAAGGATACACTGTTTAACAAGAGGACTGATTTCTGCCTTGATTCTCTCGCTTTCGTACCGTTCTCGGGCGGAGATTCCATCAAGATGCAGGCTGCCGTAAAGACCGTTTCCGGTGTGAAAGTGCCTTTGTTCGAAGCAAGCCTTACTTACAAGTCTCTGCTTAAAGGTATGGACAATCAGTTGAGAATCAATCTTGACGCTTCAGAAAAAGAGAAAAACGACAAGAAATACGGTACTCCTGATTTTTCCGGATTGAAAGTCGGAAGTATTACGGCTCCTAACAACAATGCAGGAAACTGGGAGTAGTAAGACGACAGGTATATCCGTTCAGATTTCGAAAAACGGCTATATCGTCAGAATGTTACCGCAGACACTCAGCAGCCCGTCATCATGGATGGGCTCTGAGTGTTTTTTTACTGCTTCGGAATTCAGAAAAAGGTATGATGTCGTAAGGCTTTCCCTTTTCACACCCAAGTTCGCCCTCGTCCCGGAGCAATTTTTCAGTGAGGAGAATGCAAGAAGACTCTTGTCCGAAACGGCTGAGATAAGGGATACCGATGTTGTCTCCCATGTCCTCGTGCCGTCGCAGAACGCCGTATTGGTGTATTCCTGCTCCATGGACGAGACCTTTTCAAAAGTCGTATCGGATACGGTGCTCAGGACAGACGGCACACCGGCCAAGGTATATCCTGAAATTTTCTACATGCTGGATGCCCTGCACGGGTTGGAAGACTACAACAAGGTCGTGGCATCGTACGCCGACGGCAGGATTTATATCGTTGTGGCCCAAGGGAGAAGTCTCTGTCTCTGCAATTCATTTGAGGCGGCGGATTTCGTGACGGCGGAATATTTCATCTTCCATGTCCTCAAAAGGCTTCAGCTTAATCCGGAAGTGACGGTGATTTACTTCAGGACGCCTCTTGCGGAAGACGAAGAAATGTCGCTGTACAAGTATTTCAAGGCTGTTGACTACATTTAACGGAATTTTCAGGAATGAGAATAATCGGCGGACGGCTCAAGGGCAAGACAATCGTGCTCCCTCGCGACTACAAGGCAAGACCGACTACGGACTTCGCCAAGGAAGGGCTGTTCAATGTCCTGAACAATGAATATGATTTTGACGGCCTCTCCGTTCTCGATCTTTTTGGAGGGACCGGGGCCATTTCATACGAATTTGCATCAAGAGGGGCTTCGGAAGTGTATTGTGTCGAGATGTCTCCGGCAAATTCGTCTTTCATCAGGTCCGAGGCCGGAAAATTGGGCCTGTCGGCATGTATCAGAGTGGTCAGGCACAATGTTTTCGATTTTCTCGGGATTTGCACCAAGTCTTTCGACCTGATTTTCGCCGATCCTCCTTATGCCTTGGACGGTCTTGAAACCTTGCCGGACAAGGTGTTGGCTGCCGGTATCCTGAAACCTGACGGATATTTTATCCTTGAACATCCGGGAACTTTTTCCTTTGCGGGACATGGGGCGTTTGTAAGGGAAAAAAAGTACGGGAACGTCCATTTTTCTTTTTTTGCAGTAGAAAATGAAATTTAGAATATGATGAAGAACGTGTTTTGTTTGACAGGTCTGATGCTTCTTATACAGACCATCCCTGCGCTCTCGCAGACCGCATACAGTCTGTTTTCAAGGGCGGACAGCGTGCAAGTGACTGAAATCGTTTCGGAAAATGCCGACATGTATAAGAAAGTGGGACATCACGGACCAGCAGTCGAGAACTCGCACTATGCATTGAGGCTGTATTTCAACGACAGCGGAGCCATAGACGTGTATTCCAAGAGCGGACGGGGAATGGAACTGCGTCATTATAAATGGTATCCGAGTGCAGAAGCACAGTCGCAGGGCGCAGGTTGCGATGAATATTATGTCGGCAAGACACTCGGACTCGGAGGATTCGCCCTCAGGGACGGGGACACTCTCGTGCATCTTACAGCGACGAAGGGCCGTACTGCAAGGGTAGGTGATACCAAGAAAGGAGCGTTCGCCGAACTCGTCTCGTATGGAGTCCCGTACGGTAAGGATACCGTCGACGTTTCTGTACGAATCGATATGGATTCCAAGGGCAGGGTGTCCGTGATTACAGCCAAGGAACTGTCAGGCAAGAAGGTGCAGTTCATGACAGGAATCAATTACCATGACGGTCAGACGGTCAAATGCGGCGACGGCTTCATGTATGCATGGGGCCCTCATCCGGCCGACGTCTCCCAAAATCCTGTAGCCATCGGAGCCGGAATGTTTTTCAACACTTCGGATTACAGCCCTATAGAGGTTTTGGACGACATGCTCGTCATCTATACGGCAGGACCGGTTTCCGAGGCTGTCGTCAAGGTTGTGGCGGCTTCTTCCAAGGAGGCTGAGATCAATAATGCGAAGCGTTTGGAGTCCTTCATGTCGAAATGAACCGACCCAAAAGGGTAATTTCTGCGTAAGCCTTGAAATTCCGCCTTTTAGCCCAATGCTGCTTTTTTAGTCGGTCGTAAAGTATCCTTTACCGTGGCATTGTGGGCAGGTCACGTGTGAATGCCCGGTGGACTTGTGGAAATATTGGCCGCACTCGTTGCATTTCACCTGATAGTCTCCTGTTCCGTAGGTGCTCGTCGGAGTTTCCCTGACGATGCGTCCCGTGCCGTGGCAGAGAGAGCATTCATGCGTGGAATAACTGCCGGAAGACGAGCCCGTACTCCCTGAGCCATACCCTGAGCCGTAGCCGGAACCGCTTCCGTAGCCTGAAGGGGCGTCGGGAATGACTACTTTACCTTTTTCCATACGATAGGTGAACCAGTCGGTCATTCCGCCCATCATTCCGAAACTTGCCGTTGAGCGGTCCACTTTTCTCATATTGTACCAGCTGTCCACATAATAGAAGGTAATGGAACTCATATTCCCGAAAGAAATCTCGTTGCCGGTATATTTCTTCCAGCCGCTTTCCATCCCGGAGTACTTGTAGATGAATCCGTCCACGGTGATATGGTCGTCGTAGAACCCGACCTTGACGGTATAGTCCGGGCCGGCAACGCCCGTAGCCATACCGGTAGTCTGCGACCATCCCTGGGAACTGATCGTGTAAGTACCCTCGGCAATAAGTCCGCCGGAAGTGCTTGAAGAGCGGCTGCTTGAGGATGAAGCGCGGGAAGATGAACTTCTGCCGGACCTGTTTTTGATTTCATCGAGTCTTTCGGCGGCAAGATCGCTTCCGTAAAGGGAGGCGAGGTCTAATGCGGAAATTGCTTTGTCGGTTTTTCCCATTGAATCATACATCAGTCCAAGGGCAAACCATGCATTCCGTTCTTTCCCGTTCCGGGCGGCGATTAGATACCATTTCTCAGCGTTTTCGTAGTCATAAGGAAGTTCACCCAAGTCGCCATTGTAGCTTTTCTTCCCATGATTATAGCAAGAGGCCAGTTCGTATTGAGCTTCTCCATCCCCAGCCTCGGCCTTTTCCAGAAGCCTGTCCCTGCCGTCCTCGGAGTAATATACGCCATAGCTTTCGAGCATGTCTATGGACAATTCGTCACCGGCCTTGACGGCTTTCTTGTACCAGTACACGGCCTTGCTGTCGTTGATGACCCTGAAACTGTACATCAGTCCGAGGGTCGACCATGCATCTGCCGCCTTGCCGTTCTCTCCTGCTTCGATGAACCATTTTTCGGCCTTTGCATAGTCCGGAGTGAAGACATTCTGTTCCCCGTCGTAAACCGTCGAGCCGAACATGTAGCATGATGCCAATCTGTATTGTGCCTGCCCGTCTCCGTCCGATGCTTTCTGCAGCAGCATTTCGATGCTGTCTTCCGAAAGAGGGACCGGAGTGTAGTTCTCTCCGAGGTCGGTCAGACAGACAAGTGCCGTTTCGTTCCCGGCATCGGCAGCCTTTTTGTACCATCTGACAGCCTGTTCCGGATTTTTCAGAACATATTGGTACAACACTCCGAGCGGGAAATATGCCCCGATGTCGAAATTCCCGGCCGCTTCCAAGTACCATTTCTCTGCATTGGCATAGTCTCCGTCATCTGTTTCGATGAAATCGGTTGATCTGGTTTTGATATTTGCGATTATACCTTCAATAAAATAATGATAAGCCAACATGCATTGCGCCTGACTGTTTCCTTTGGCAGCCCACTCCTGCATGTCTTCAAAAGACAGAAAATATGTCTTCTTTTCCATTTCATGGTTACCGGCATCCATGAAGTATCTGATTGTCGAGGACGGTCTGCTGTTTCTGTCCGCACTCTTTTTGTACCACTTTGCCGCTTCTGTGTAGTTTCCTGTTTTTTTATAGGCCTCGGCAAGATCTCCGTATGAATATTGATTGCCTGCGTCAGCGTCCATTCTGTACCACTTTATGGCTTCAGGGTAGTTTTTATATTTGACATATATGTGGCCAAGCATGGAATAGGCTCTTTTCTCGCCATTGTCTGCTGCTTCCAAAAGCCATTTCTCGGCTTGCTTCAGATCTTCTTTCGCTTTTTCCATACCTGTCCCATATCCGTCATATCCGAAATAATAGCAGTAGCCCAACTTGTACTGCGCTTCGGCATCGCCTTTCTTGGCAAGTTTGGTCAGTTCTTTCCTTGATTGTCCGAAAGTTTCCGGCGCAGCCCATGAAATGCAGAGCATGAGTGCGAGGACAGCGATAATGAATTTTTTCATTGTATGTTGATTTGGATAATGGTATGTCGATTTGGATAATGGCTCTTATAATGTCATTGTCTGTCAGGTCAGATGCTGAAATTGTGATAATGAGGTCCGAATCTTTCGTATGCGGCCCTGTCGAGGCTTTCCCTGTCGTCAGGATGGGCAATGCTTGTGAGCAGTTTCGCCCTCTCCTGCATGGACTTGCCGTAAAGATTCACAGCTCCGAACTCCGTCACGACCCAATGCACGTGAGAGCGTGTCGACACTATCCCGCTGCCCTCATATACGGCAGGGACAATCTTGCCGAGCCCTTTTGTGGTCCGCGATGGCATGGCGATAATGGCCTTCCCGTCCTTTGCCCGGGATGCCCCGTACATGAAATCCACCTGTCCGCCCGTACCGGAGTAGAATTTCGTGCCTATCGAATCGGCGCAGACCTGTCCGGTGATGTCAATCTGCACGGCGGAGTTTATCGCAGTCATTTTCGGATTCCGGGAAATGATGAACGGGTCGTTGGTGTAGCCCACGTCCATCATGGTCACCATCGGGTTGTCGTCAATGAAATCGTAGCATTCCTGCGAACCGAGGAGGAAGGTTGACACTATCTTGCCCTTGTCGGTAACCTTTTCCGAACCTGTTATCACTCCCTTTTTCACAAGGTCGAGGACGCCGTCGGCGAACATTTCGGTGTGGATGCCGAGGTTTTTGTGGTTTCCGAGCTGGGCTAAGACTGCGTTCGGAATGGCTCCTATGCCCATCTGCAGGCATGCTCCGTCGTCAATGAGTTCCGCACAATACTTGCCGATGGCCTTTTCCGTTTCATTCGGACTTGCAGGTTTCGATGCTTCGAGAGGCGTGTCGCCTTCCACGAAAATGTCTATATAGTCCAACGGTATCATGGCCTGGCCCCATGCACGCGGTACATTCCTGTTTACCACGGCTATTACCGTCTTTGCGCATTCGATGGCTGCGAGTGTGGCATCCACGGACGTACCGAGGGAAACGAAGCCGTGTTCGTCAGGAGGGCAGACCTGAATCATGGCCACGTCGCACGGGAGAGCCCCGCTCCTGTAAAGTTTTTGCGTCTCGCTCAGGAATACCGGAATGTAGTCGGAATAACCGGCCTGCACGTTTTTGCGTACGTTCGTGCCGATGAAGAATCCCTGATGGAAGAAAATCCCTTCAAACTCAGGCCCCGAATATGGTGCCGGGCCTTCCGTGTGCAGGTGATGTATCCTGACATCGTGCAATTCTCCCGCCCTGCCTCTCTCGCACAGAGCGTCTATCAACAGCCGCGGTGCGCTCGCCACGCTGCTCAAATGTACATGGTCTCCGGATTTTACGGATTTTACGGCCTCCTCTGCCGATACGAAACGGATTTTTTTCATTGTAAGCGATTGTCAAATGATACAAAACTTCCAAAGGTAATTATTCTCGAAGATTATTCCTACATTTGCAACCTCGAATTTATCATCCGGTATTATGAAGACAAGACAGGAAAAATTGGAGGCTTTCGGGAGAATCCTCGACATTCTCGACGAATTGCGTGAAAAATGCCCGTGGGACAGGGCTCAGACTACGGAATCGCTCAGGCCTCAGACGATAGAGGAGACATACGAGCTGAGCGACGCCATCCTCAAGAAAGACGGGGCGAATATTTCCAAGGAATTGGGAGACGTTCTGCTTCATGTGCTTTTCTATGCCAAAATAGGGGAGGAAACGGGCGAATACGATATTGTCGATGTCATAAACCATCTGTGTGACAAGCTGATTTACCGTCATCCTCATGTGTTTTCTTCCGTGCAGGTGGCTGATGCGGCCGAAGTTGTGAAGAACTGGGAACAGCTGAAAATAAAGGAAAAGGACGGGAACAAAAGAGTTCTGTCGGGCGTGCCCGAGACATTGCCGCCTCTTTTGAAGGCGTACAGGATGCAGGACAAGGCACGCGGAGTCGGCTTCGACTGGGAAGAGAAGTCGCAGGTATGGGACAAGGTAAGGGAGGAAGCCGGAGAATTCCGCTCTGAATTGGAATCCATGGCTTCTGCCTCCGATGAGGCGCAGAAGAAGGCAGCTTTCGACAGGGCCGAGGGCGAATTGGGAGACTATCTGTTTGCAGTAGTCAATGCAGCAAGACTTTACGGCCTTAACCCGGATACAGCTCTCGAACGCACCTGCCACAAGTTCAGGCAGCGTTTCACCTATCTCGAAGAGCACACTATAAGGCAGGGACGCAATCTCAAGGACATGACCCTCGCGGAAATGGATGCCATCTGGGACGAAGCCAAAGCCAAGGGACTGTAATGGACTGGAAAGAGAGGACGGGACTGCTCATCGGCAGCGAAGGCTTGGGCAGGCTTGCTTCGGCTACCGTGGCTGTTGTCGGTGTGGGCGGCGTCGGAGGATATGCAGCAGAGATGTTGGCAAGGGCCGGGGTAGGGAAACTTGTCATCATGGACAACGACACCGTATCGGACACCAACAGGAACAGGCAGATTCTCGCCCTGTGCTCTACCGTGGGCAGGCCGAAATGCGAAGTGCTGGCTGAAAGGCTGAAGGACATAAATCCCGACATCGGAATCATGACCTTGCCGGCCTACCTTGAAGCGGATGACGTGGCCGGGACTTTCGCAGGTCTCAAAATAGATTTCATGGTGGATGCCATCGATACGCTTGCGCCGAAACTCGCCCTTATAAAATATTGTCTTGACAACAGGATCCCTGTCGTGTCTTCGATGGGGGCCGGAGCGAAATATGATGTCACCAAAATAAGAATCGCAGATATTTCGAAGTCGTTCAATTGCCCCTTGGCCTTCGTGGTAAGGAAACGGTTGAGGCGGATGGGAATCACGAAAGGTGTCAAGGTGGTGTTTTCGGAAGAACTGCCAGACAAGGCGGCATTCGTGCCCTGCGACGAGAAGAACAAGAAATCCAATGCCGGTACGATTTCCTATCTTCCGGCCGTTTTCGGCTGCGCATGCGCCCAGGCTGTCATAGCGGGGCTGTTGCAAAATGTCGCAAATGTTGCAAAACCCTGACCTGTTGCAGGGAATCCGATAAATTTATTAACTTTGCAGGATATAGAAAATTCAGAAAAATGGCAGATTATAGAATTGTAGAAGTCACGAAGAAAAGCGATTTGATGAAATTCATCAAATTCCCCGAAAAACTGTACCGCAATTGTCCTCAGTATGTTCCTGCGTTGCGTTCCGATCAGGTCAAATCCCTTACGGACGTAGCCTCGTTGAAATACTGTACCCACAAGCTGTGGATGGTCATGGACGGCAAAAAGGTCGTCGGCCGCATCTGCGGTATGATAAATCCGCGGTACAATGAAAGATTCGGGACGAAAAGGGCCCGATTCGGATGGTTCGATACTATAGAGGACATCGAAGTGACGAAGCTGCTCATCGGGACGGCCGAGGCCTGGGCCAAAAGCCAGGGGATGACTGAAATCCATGGACCTTTGTACTACAATACCATGGGCAAGCAGGGCATGTTAGTCGAAGGGTACGAGAATCTGTCGCTTTTCAATTGTCTTTACAATTATCCTTATTACAACGACTTCCTCACATCTCTCGGATTCGAGAAGGAGTGCGACTGGCTTCAGTACAAATTGAAGGCCGACCAGGAAGTGCCGGAAAAGATGGTTGCCATCGCCGACAGGCTTATGGAAAGGTACAAGCTGAGGGAAGGGGACATAGACATGTTCAAGCATGACAAGACCCTTGTCCACAAGTTCTTCAAGATATACAACGAAAGTTTTGCGGCGAATGTCTATAATTTCATCCCGTTGACTGACGAGGAGATAGATGAGGAAGCCGAGGCTTCGATGAGCCGTCTCGACAAGAGGCTCTGCTGTGTCCTTCTCGA
This sequence comes from uncultured Bacteroidales bacterium, assembly GCA_944323245.1. GTDB lineage: Bacteria > Bacteroidota > Bacteroidia > Bacteroidales > UBA932 > Cryptobacteroides. Next base: position 70,251 of record CALURT010000001.1, on the reverse strand, counting down.
CGAACATGACGAAATAGCCGCCTTCGGAATCTCGTTCCCGTCGCTTTCCGTGGCGTTTCAGAAGGCCCGCGGAAAAATGTTCCCGTTCGGGTGGATTCATCTGCTGAAAGCCCTGAAGAAATTCGATACCATCGATCTGATGATCAACGGAGCGGCTCCGAAATGGCAGAATACGGGAGTGTCTTCCGTCTATCACAACATCATGGCAAGGAAATACCGTGAAGCCGGTGTCAAATGGGCCATTACGAACCCTCAGATAGAGACCAACAAGGCCGTGAACGTCTGGGACAGATATGAGCACAAATTGTACATGAGGCGCAGGTGTTATATCAAGAAAATTCAATAGAGTATGGCTGAAAATTCATTGATAGAAAAGGTTTTAAGTCTAAAGGAGAAATATGCGCAGCTGCAGGCGCAGCTTTCGGACCCGGATGTGATATCCGACATGAAGAAATACGTGCAGCTGAACAAGGAATACAAGGAACTGGCTCCCATCATCGAGGCGGGGGACAGGTACAAGAAGATGCTTGACGACTACGATGCCGCCAAGGATATCCTTGCGAACGAAAAGGATGATGAGTTGAGGGAGATGGCCAAGGAGGAGATTTCGGAAATCGAGCCGAAACTGCCGGAGATGGAGCAAGAAATCAAGCTCCTTCTCATTCCTGCCGATCCTCAGGACAGCAAGAACGCTATCTTGGAAATCCGCGGAGGCACCGGAGGTGACGAAGCGGCCATTTTTGCAGGCGACCTGTTCAGGATGTATTCCAAATATGCGGAAAGGAAAGGCTGGAAATTGGAGGTGACCAACCAGTCGGAGGGTGCTGCAGGAGGATTCAAGGAAATCGTATGCAAGATTTCCGGCGACCATGTTTACGGTACGATGAAGTATGAATCCGGAGTGCACCGCGTGCAGCGTGTCCCGCAGACGGAGACTCAGGGACGCGTACATACGTCGGCAGCTTCCGTGGCCGTGCTGCCTGAGGCCGACGAGTTCGATATTGAATTGAACATGAACGATATCCGCAAGGATACTTTCTGTTCGTCAGGCCCGGGAGGACAGTCCGTGAACACGACTTATTCCGCTATCCGCCTTACGCACATCCCGTCGGGAATCGTGGTGCAGTGCCAGGACGAGAAATCCCAGCTCAAGAACTTCGACAAGGCTCTCGCTGAACTCCGTACGAGACTGTACAACATGGAGTACGAGAAGTATCTCAACGAGATTTCCGCCAAGAGGAAGACGATGGTGTCCACAGGTGACCGTTCGGCAAAAATCAGGACGTACAACTATCCTCAGTCGAGGGTCACGGACCACAGGATAAACTATACGATGTACAACCTTCCCGTCTTTATGGACGGCGACATCCAGGAGGTCATCGACCGCCTTCAGGTGGCAGAAAACGCAGAGCGTCTCAAAGCCGCCGAGTAAGGTAAAAACATACGTTAGGGGTGCCTTCGGGCTGAGATTATACCCTTGAACCTGATATGCGTAATGGCATCGTAGGGAAACGGACGAAACAATGACAGAAGATTGAAAACCGTTCCCGCCACAGGGAACGGTTTTTTGTTAGGATTAAAACAATTGTTATGACAATAACAAACAGGAATTTCGACAGATTTGCGGAGAAATACGATTCATGGTTCCTGAAAAACATGAACGTACTGAATTCCGAAGCGGCATTGGTGGCGTATTTTTTACGTCCGGAAGAAAAAATCCTGTCCGTCGGCTGCGGCAGCGGACTTTTCGAGAAGATTCTCGAATCCGACTACGGCATAGCAATCACCGACGGAGTGGAACCGTCGGAAGACATGGCTGCGATTGCACGCCAGCGCGGCATGAACGTGAAAATAGCGTCGGCGGAGGAATACGAGCCGGACGGAACGATATACGACACCGTCCTTTACAACGGCTGCCCGGGCTATATTACGGATCTGGACAAGGCCCTCGCACACAGCCATGCGGCATTGCGCAGCGGCGGCAAGGTGATATTGATAGATATTCCCAAGGAGAGTTCCTACGGCATCATGTACAATCTTGCCAAGACTCTCGGGACATGGGACCATCCGCTTTTGGAAGGTGTCGTGCCTCCGAATCCCTATCCCATAGAACTTGCATCCAAGGCCTGCTGGCGCACGACGGCAGAAAAGGTCCAGGCCCTCGAACGGGCGGGATTCGGCGGATTCGAATACGCCCAGACCCTTACGACGCATCCGGTCTGCTCCGATGACAGATTCGAAAAACCGATCCCGGGTTATGACAAAGGCGACTATGTCGCAATATGTGGGTATAAATTATGAAAACTTAACGTAAAGTACTGCTGAGGAACAGCCTTATGGCTGCGACGAGCCCCCAGCGAGGGGGCGAATGGGGGTGGCGCCCCTTGGAAAGGGGCTGTCGCTACAGCGACTGGGGATTAAGACAAAGTGGATTTCGGAGAAATCCTTAACGACGGTTCGACGAATCCCTTAATCCTGAGCAACATGAATTCGTCGGACAGACGTTAAATTATGAACATACTGAGCAAAACATTATTATGGACTGATCAGGCATGGAAGGCGGCATTGCCGGTATATGAGAAAATCCTCAGGCTGCCGTTCATAACGGAATTGGCCGCAGGCACTCTTGGCAAGGATATTTTCATGTACTATATCCGTCAGGATTCCCTGTATCTGAAGGATTATGCAAGGGTGATGGACATCATGGCAGCGAGAATATCCGAACCGGAGCTCTCCGCAATGTTCGGGCGTTTCGCCAAGGAAAACATCGAGGCGGAAAAGTCCCTGCACGCCTTTTTCGGAGAACCATTGTCATGCGTGCAGTCCCCGACCTGCCTGTTCCTGTCGTCTCACCTTTACAGGCAGGCTGCCGAGCCCCGGCTTGAAGTGGCCCTTGCGTCAGTGCTTCCGTGTTTTCTCGTATATGAACGTGTCGGGGAACACATCCTGTCAGCATGCGTGAAGGAGGGGAATCCGTATATGAAATGGATCGAGACTTATTCCGATGACGGTTTTTCGGCTTCCGTGGCCGAACTTTCTTCGATCTGCAATTCCTTTGCCGAGGAAAACCCGGCTTCAAGGAAGGACATGACGGAAGCCTTCGTGACGGGAACGAAATTGGAATGGATGTTCTGGAACTCAGCATATATTATGGAGGAATGGAAAATATGAAAAAGTACAATGTCGCATTGTCCATAGCAGGAAGCGATCCGAGCGGCGGGGCCGGCATACAGGCTGACCTCAAGACATTTTCGGCCTGCGGGTGTTACGGCGCTACGGCAATCGTGGCCGTGGTGGATGAAAATACCGTGGGTGTGACCGGTGTCCATCCCGTACCTGTAGACTTCGTTACCGGACAGATAAAATCCGTGTTGGACGACATCGGAGCGGACGCGGTGAAAATAGGGATGCTGCATTCTTCCGAACTGATAATCGCAGTGAGGGATACATTGGCAGGCTACAATATCCGAAACATCGTTCTTGACCCGGTCATGGTGGCGACTTCCGGCGACCCCCTCCTGCAGGAAGAAGCCGTGAAAACATTGAAGGATATCCTCGTGCCTTTCGCGAGAATCATTACTCCGAACGTGCCTGAGGCGGAAATATTGCTCGGAGAAAAGATTGGGGATCCCGACCGGTTTCCGGAATATGCCCGCAGGCTTTCCATGGGAAGGAAGGTTTCTGTCCTGTTGAAAGCCGGACATCTTCATGACGAAACGGTTACGGATATATTCTACAATGCCGAGACCGACGAAATCCTCGAATTGAAATCCCGCAGGATAAATACGAAAAACACGCACGGGACCGGATGCACCCTGTCGTCTGCAGTGGCTTCCTTCCTCGCAAGAGGATTTGAAATGAATGAAGCCGTAAGGAAGGCCAAGGAATATATCGAGGGGGCGATCATTTCCGGTGCGGAATATGAAATCGGCCATGGGCACGGGCCTGTAAACCATTTTTATGCTTTATGGAAATAAAGGGTGTATTTTTCGACATGGACGGAGTCGTGATTGACAGTTCACGGCTTTGGAATGACATAATTACGGAGTTGTCCGCTAAATACAATCTCGATCTGATGGTGGTGGAAAGCGTCGCCATGAAGAACCTGTCCACGAAAGAAGCCATGAAGATAGTGCTGGAATCCATGGGCATGTATTCGGACGCTCTGCTCGGAGATATTCTTGAGGACATCGATGTGATGTATGAAAAAGGACTCAGTCCCCTGACCTCGGTTATCGACGGCATACCGGAGATTCTGCAATTGTTGGGCAGGGAATCCATAGCCAGGGTTCTTGTAAGCAATTCCACGAGGAAACAGGTTTTGATGGTCTTGCGGCATTACGGTCTTGAGGACAGTTTCGATTATTCGGTGGCGTCTGACGATGTGTCCAAAGGAAAACCGGATGCCGAGCCTTATCTCAAGGCGTTGCAACTGACCGGACTTGCCCCTGAAGAAGCCCTTGTGGTGGAGGATTCCGATACTGGGGTCCAGGCCGCAGAAGCCGCCTCGATAGAGTGCATAAAGGTCAACCCTAACAGCGGCTGTGAAACACATGACATGCTTGTGAAGTATAAAATAAACTGCAAGCCGAGAGCAGAAGCGGATGTATCCGGTTATGCCGAGGCGCAGCGTGATTGTAGATGAAGTCTAAAATATGAAGAAAATAGTAAATCCGTGGAAAGACCTTGAAAGTCAAGGCTACAATTGTTTCGGATGTGCCCCTGGGAATCCTTTCGGGCTGAAAATGGAATTTTTCGAGGACGGCGATGACATAGTATCGTACTGGTCTCCGTCCGACAATTACCAGGGCTGGCTGCACACTTTGCACGGCGGAATCCATTCCGCCCTTATGGATGAGATTGCCATGTGGGTGATTGCGAGGAAATTACAGACTTCAGGAATGACCACTACCCTGACGGTGAAATTCAGGAAGCCTGTCCCGACAGGACCAGATGTGAAAATCGAAATCAGGTCAAGGATAAGGGAAATCAAAAGGAATTTCGTTTTTCTCGATGCCGAGATACGGTACAACGGGGAAATCTGTTCCTCCGCTGACATTACATATTTCTGTTTTCCCAAGGAAAAGGCGGCTTCCGACTTCTATTTCAACGGATGCCGTACCGAAGACGAACTTTAATTTTCAAGTTATATGGAAGTCTTTATAAATCATTCTCCTGTGGAATGCAAGGCCGGCACTTCGGTGGCTTCGCTTTTATCGGAAGCGGGAATAGGGACCGAAGGCATTGCCGTGGCCGTGGACAACAAGGTCGTGCCGAAGTCCGGATGGGAAGCGAAGATTTTGGAAGAAGGTGCTAAAGTCACCGTCATAAGGGCGGTCTGCGGCGGATGATGAAAACGGTTGTCATCACTGATACGCATTTTTCCGATAACGAGGCTGAAATGATACGGATCATCCTGTCGGAAGGAATCGACAGGGTCCATATCCGCAAACCGGGCTCGTCAGAGAGCGATTTCCGCAGGCTGATAGAGGCCGTGCCGGAGCGGATGTATCCTGCACTTACCCTGCAGGACCATGTCGGATTGGCGGTCGAATACGGAATCGGCGGCGTACACCTGAATTCAAGGAATCCGTCAGTCCCGGCAGGTTTCAAGGGGAAAGTGAGCCGGTCATGCCATTCGTTGGAAGAAGTCGCAAGGTGCAGGGAAGAGGACTATCTGTTCTTGAGCCCGATTTACGACAGTATTTCCAAGAACGGTTACCGCTCGGCGTTTACGGAAAAGTCTCTGTCAGAATCGGATGGGATTATCGGTCCGAAGGTTTATGCACTCGGCGGCGTCAGGCCTGAAAATCTGCCTGAATTGGAAAGATACGGATTCGGCGGCGCCGCATTTCTCGGCTATGTATGGAAGGATGCCACTCCGGAAAATATTGTATTGAGAATAAGGGAAATAAGAAAATATATCCGATAATGTTGCAGTTTATCACTCACAGGAATTCAGTTTATGACGAAGTTTCCGGTGCGGAAGCAGTGCTTGAAGGCGGCTGCAGGTGGGTTCAGTTGAGGATGAAGGATTCTTCCGGGGAGGAAATCCTCCGGGCAGGAAGGAAAGTCCGGGAACTTTGCACGAAGTACGGTGCGGTTTTCATCGTTGATGACCATGTGGAGCTTGTCAACGCCCTCGGGGCTGACGGCGTGCATCTCGGAAAGAACGACATGCCTGTGGCGGAAGCGAGGAAAATCCTCGGACCGTCCAGGACCATAGGAGCCACCGCCAATACGTTTGCCGACATTGAAAAGGCAGTGGCAGCCGGGGCGGACTATATCGGTCTCGGTCCGTTCAGGTTTACCGTTACCAAACGCAATCTCAGTCCTGTACTCGGTCTTGAAGGCTATTCTTCGATAATGAAGAAATGCGCTGAAGCAGGAATCAGCGTCCCTGTGGTGGCGATAGGCGGGATTACAGCAGAAGACATCGGCGGCATAATGGAGACCGGCGTGGCCGGCATTGCAGTGTCCGGAGCCTTGCTGAACGCGGCGGACGTGTCGGGAGAAACAGTAAAAATGCTTGAAAAAATTCGTCTGAGCGACGGAAAAGGAGAATAAAATGAACAAGGAATTGATTATAGGCGGACGCACATTCCGTTCACGCCTTTTTACCGGTACGGGTAAATTCAGTTCGAACGAACTGATGTCGGAAGCCATCAAGGCTTCAGGTACGGAAATGGTCACAATCGCCATGAAAAGGGTGGATATGTCCAATCCTCAGGATGACATGCTGTCGCATGTAAGATTTCCCGGCGTACAGCTTTTGCCGAATACGTCCGGAGTAAGGGATGCCGAAGAAGCTGTGCTTGCCGCCCAGCTTGCAAGGGAGGCATTCGGGACGGATTTCATAAAACTCGAGATTCATCCGGACCCGAAATATCTTTTCCCTGACCCTGTGGAGACATTGAAGGCCACGGAGCAGCTTGTGAAATTGGGATTTGTCGTACTTCCTTATATCCAGGCTGACCCTGTGCTTTGCAAACGTCTCGAAGAAGTCGGAGCCGCCACCGTGATGCCTCTGGCTGCACCTATCGGCTCGAACAAGGGACTTGTCACACGTGATTTGCTTGCCATAATCATAGAGCAGAGCAATGTCCCTGTAGTGGTGGATGCCGGGATAGGAGCGCCCTCGCATGCTGCCGAGGCCATGGAAATGGGAGCGGATGCGGTGCTTGTCAATACGGCGATAGCGGTTTCCGGTGATCCGGTGCGTATGGCGGCAGCCTTTGCCGATGCGGTCAAGGCAGGCAGGGAGGCATACGAGGCAGGTTTGGGTGCCCGTTCGTTCATGGCCGAAGCCAGCAGCCCTCTGACATCTTTTCTTGATTAAGACGGAGCGGACATGTTTTCAGAAGAATTACAGAATTACGACTGGGAAGCCACGACAGCGGCAATCCTTTCGAAAAAGCCTTCCGACGTGGAAAACGCCCTCGGGAAGGAACGGCTTTCGACTGACGATTTCATGGCATTGATTTCGCCTGCAGCCGCAGCGTATATAGAACCTATGGCCAATCTCAGCCGCAAATACACTCAGGAGCGGTTCGGAAAAACCGTGTCCATGTATATTCCGATGTATATCACCAATTCATGCACCAATTCGTGCGTGTACTGCGGTTTCAACAGGCACAACAGAATAGCGAGGGTAGTCCTGACCCCTGAGCAGATTGAGGACGAGTGCAGGGCCATAAGGAAATTGGGCCCGTTCGAGAACCTGCTTTTGGTGACGGGGGAGAATCCGGCCGTGGCCGGAGTGGATTATCTTGAAAAGGCCCTGCAGGTCTGCCGTCCGTATTTCAATAATCTTACGATAGAGGTCATGCCTCTTGCTTCGGAAGACTATGCGAGACTGACGAAGTCCGGGCTGAACGGGGTTGTCTGCTTTCAGGAAACGTACAACAGGAAGAACTACAAGCTCTATCATCCTGCCGGAATGAAATCGAAGTTCGAATGGCGTGTCGACGGTTTCGACCGTATGGGGCAGGCCGGCGTACACAAAATCGGTCTCGGAGTGCTGATAGGGCTCGAAGACTGGAGAACGGATATAACGATGATGGCCATCCATCTCCAATACCTGCGCAGGCACTACTGGAAAACAAGATACAGCGTCAACTTTCCGAGAATGCGGCCGTCAGAAGGCCATTTCCAGCCGAATGTCATCATGAGCGACAGGGAGCTGGCGCAGGCAATATTCGCATTCAGGATATTCGACCACGATGCCGACATTTCCGTGTCTACCCGTGAGGCGGCGGATTTCCGTACGCATATCGCCACGCTTGGAGCGACATCCATAAGTGCGGGTTCCAAGACGGATCCGGGCGGATACTGTACTTATCCCCAGTCTCTTGAACAGTTTGCTGTCAGTGACGAACGGACTCCTGCCGAGGTGGCGGCGGATATCCGCAAGGCAGGCTATGAAGTGGTCTGGAAGGACTGGGACAAAATCTTTGATTGATGACGGCTGCTGACGGAAGATATTCGAGGCAGGTGATGCTGCCGGAAATCGGAGAGGCCGGCCAACGGAAAATCGCTTCTTCCTCTGTCCTGATCGTCGGCTTGGGAGGTCTCGGCTCCCCTGTGTCAATGTATCTTGCAGGAGCTGGAGTCGGACGGATAGGCCTTGCTGATCCGGATACGGTATCGGTGACCAATCTCCAGAGGCAGATTCTGTATGACGTGCGGCAGACGGGGATGCTCAAGGCGGAAGCTGCGGCGGAACGCCTGTCCGCTTTCTCTCCGGATACTGCGTTCGAGACTTTCCCGACGGCTGTTACCGGGGACAACGCGATGTCTCTCGTGGAGAAATATGATGTCGTAGTGGACTGCTGCGACAATTTTACGACGCGCTATATATTGGATGAGGCCTGTTCCGCATGCGGAAAGCCCTTGGTTTTCGGTGCTATCGGCGAATATTCGGGACAGGTGACTGTTCTGGACGGCAGGGCGGGGAAGCGTCTGTCAGACCTGTATCCCGACAGGGAAAGTCTTTGTTCCCGGCCTGTGTCTGTGTCCGGGGTTATCGGGCCCGTGCCGGGCGTAATCGGTTCCGTCCAGGCCTGTGAAACGCTCAAACTGCTTGCCGGGTTCGGCGAACATCTCGACGGCAGACTCTTTGTCATCGATCTCCTCACTCTCCGCAGCGACATCGTAGACTTCTGATTCCGCCCCTGCCGTGGCGTCATTCATTGTCCTCCCGGCGCCCCTGTCATCCCGAGCGCAGTCGAGGGATCTGACGCAGAAATTGCAGATTCTCCACTCGCTTCCGCCCGGTCGGAATGACACAAACGCTCGGTCGGAATGACAATTGTCCGCGCATATCGGCAAATATGGTTATATGGCTGATAAATAATCATAACATATTGCTATAGACAGAGGAAAATATACGGAGTACCTTTGCCGGCACAATGAAAAAAGTCTTGATGACATATTTCGCCGCACTCCTTTTTCCTCTGTCAGCTCTCGCCGGCACATACACTTTCTCGGGCAGAGTCATTGACAGGAAAAACGGGAAGCCTGTGAGCTTCGCTACCGTTGTGCTGAAGGTTTCCGGACAATGGGCAGTCGCCGGAGAAGACGGCACATTCAGCATCGGCAACATCGCGGAAGGGAAAAACCTGCTCTCGGTTTCCTGCCTCGGATATGTGGAAACCACCGAAGAAATCAGTTTTTCAAAAGACATAAGCGGCCATACGATATGCCTCGACGAGGATAATCTGGCCCTTGAAAGCGTAGTCGTCACCGCCCGGGCCAACGAAAACAGCGCTACGACGAGCCGCACAATCGACAGGACCGCACTTGACCATATCCAGGCGATGAATGTGGCGGACATTTCCGCCCTGCTTCCAGGCGGAGTCACGACCAATCCGTCATTGGTCTCCGAACAGAGATTCAGCATAAGGTCAGGCGGAGCTTCCGAAGCCGGCAACCCCTCTTTCGGGACGGCCGTTGAAGTGGACGGAGTCCGTCTTTCCAACAACGGCAGTTTCAGCGGCACGGAAGGAGTCGCTACCAATAATATAGCATCTACCGACATAGAATCGGTCGAGGTCATTTCCGGAGTCCCGTCTGTGGAATACGGGGATATCAATTCCGGAATAGTGAAAATCAACACCCGGAAAGGCGTCACGCCCTATATGGTAACCATGTCGAGCAATCCGAAGACCAAGCAGGTGTCTGCAAGCAAGGGCTTTTCGCTCGGAACGGACGGCAGAGGGAGGACGAAGGGCGTCGTCAATGCCAATATCGAGTACACCCGCGCCATATCGGACCTGATGTCCCCGTACACCTCATACGACAGGAAACAGCTGTCCCTTACATGGAGCAATACATTCTCTTCAGGAATCTTTACCGACGCCCCGCTGAGGATTTCCGCCTCTGTGGCGGGCAATCTCGGCGGTTACGACTCAAAGGCTGATCCGGATGCCTTTATCGGCACATATACAAAAAGGTCCGACAACATGCTGAGGGGAAATTTCACCCTTGACTGGCTTTTAAGCAGGAAATGGATTACCAATCTGGAACTGAAAGGCTCGGTAGTATATAATGACAGACAGTCGGAATCCCGGACAAACTATTCATCCGCAGCAGCGACCGTTGCCCTTCACGGACGGGAGGAAGGGTATTTTGTAGCCCAAAAATATGAAACGGATCCCGATGCCGCAGCCATCCTTATCCCTGCCGGTTACCGGTACAATACCATGTGCGTCGATGACAGGCCTCTGAACTACAGCCTCTCCCTGAAGGCCGGCTGGATAAGGTCGTTCGGAAAAGTCAACAACAGGGTAAAGCTCGGAGCGGAATGGACAGGGGACAAGAATTTCGGACACGGACAATATTCCGAAGACATGTCCACAGCCCCGGGATTCAGGGAATGGGACTACAGCCTGATTCCCTTCATGAACAATCTCGCCGCCTATCTTGAGGAAAACGTCCATATCCCGCTCGGCCGCACCCTGCTCAGTCTCACGGCCGGAATCCGGGGAGAAAATACATTCATCAGGGGCTCGGTCTACGGCAACACGTCAAGCGTGTCACCCCGGTTCAACGCCAAATACACCATAATCAGAGAGGGGAATGCCGTCAGAAACCTGTCCGTACGCGCCGGATGGGGGACAGCCGTCAAATTGCCTTCATTTTCAATCCTCTATCCGACCCCTTCCTATGAGGATATCAGGGTCTTCAATCCGACAACTTCGGCAGACGGTTCGGCGTATTACGCGTATTATGTCAGACCGAGAACCATAGAATACAACGGAAACCTGCGCTGGCAGAAAAGCAGACAGGCAGAAATCGGCATCGACGCCGACTTTGGCATAGTCAAGGTCTCGCTCTCCGGATATTACAGCAGAATACTTGACTCCTACTTCATCGGCTCCGATTATGAACGCTTCAGCTACAATTACACCGACCAGACCAATCTTGAACTTTGCACGATACCGGTTGAGGACAGGATATTCTCGATAGACAGGGAGACAGGAATTGTCACCGTCAACGACGCCTCCGGAAAAATGAAGCCGCAGGTGCTCGGACACAGCATAAGGAATTCTTTTGTCAGAACTTCGTATGCTGACAACAGCATCTCTCCAATTACAAGGTACGGACTGGAATGGGTGCTGGATTTCAAGAAAATACGGGCAATAAACACGACAGTCCGCATAGACGGAAGTTTCTACGGATACAGGTCGGCCGACATGAATATAATACCTTCATATCCTTCGATTTCCCTGTCGGCTGACGGTTCGCCATTCAAATATGTGGGATATTACATTGGCGGAGACAGCGTTTCGAACGGGAGGGAAACCATGACCGTAAATACCAACCTCACGGTCACGACCCATATCCCACGGATAAGGCTCATCCTCTCCCTGCGGCTTGAAGCCACGCTGCACGACTACAGCCGGTATCTCAGCGACGGGGACGGAATTGTCCGCTCGTATGTCAGGGAAGGACAGCAGGATTATTTTCCTCTTGAAGGAGCGGGGGATATCTATTCCGGAAGATACTACACCGTGATGTATCCGAAATATTATGTCAGTTTTGACAATCCCGAGCCGAGGGATTTCCTTGAAGATTTCAAATGGGCTGCGGAAAACGACAGGCAGCTGTACACGGACCTTTCAAGGCTCGTAGTCAGGTCCAATTACCTGTATTTCTTCAGCAAAGACTATATATCGCCGTATTTTTCAGCAAACTTCAGCGTAACCAAGGAAATAGGGGACATGGCCTCGGTTTCGGTCTATGCCAACAATTTCTTCAACAATTACGGACAGGTCTATTCCACAAGGACAGGGCAATATTCTTCGGTAACAGGACGCATCCCATCGTTTTTCTACGGGCTGACGTTAAGATTGAAATTCTGAAAATACGGCATGGCCTGATAAAACCATATAGGATAAAATGAAATTATAACAGACAAAAAAGAATATTATGAAAAAGTTTATCATTCTCGCCCTTGCGGCCGTATTCGCCGCTGCGGCATGCGAAAAGACACCGGCTGAGCCGCCGGTACAGGTATCGGTAAATCTTCTCTATGATGGACAGCCTTTCGAGACAGAAGGCGTGACGGTAAATCTCTCCGATCTTAACGGGAGTGCAAGTTATCAGGCAACGACCGATGCGTCTGGCTGCGCCGTATTCCAAGTGCTCCCGGGCATCTATTCCGCTTCTGCGACCTATTCCGTAAGCGAAGGTTCGGATCTCTTTATCTACAACGGCATAAACTCCAATGTGTCCGTCTCGGCAGCCGGAGACAATATATTTGAAATCAATCTTGTACAGTCCGAATCAAACCAGATTCTCATCAAGGAGCTCTATATCGGCGGTTGTCCGAAAGATGACGGCAGCGGATATTACCAATTTGACAAATATGTCATTTTATACAACAATTCAGCAGAGGAGGCAACTCTGACTACGAATTTCAGCATCGGCATGTGCAGCCCGGCGAACTCCAATGCGACCAACAAGTACTATGAAGGCGGAGTCCTGACCTACACTGACTGGATTCCGGCCTACTGTTCGATATGGTGGTTTCAGGAGCCTGTGACAATTGCACCTTATTCGCAGATAGTCGTCGCCCTCAACGGAGCCATCGACCACACGCAGACCTACAGCCAGTCGGTCGACCTGTCCGACCCTGAATATTATGTGACATACGCCCCTGAAATATACACAAATGTAAACTACCACCCTGCGCCGTCGGCAAACATACCGTCATCGCATTATCTTCAGACGTACAAATACAATGCTTTCGGGAATGCATGGGTGCTGTCCAACAATTCTCCGGCATTCTTCGTGTTCTCTACCGAAGGCCGCACACCGTCCGACTTCTCCCAGGACCCGGGCGTATTGCAGGAAGTCAATGCCGCTGCAACGGATGCCATGGTCCCTGTGGACTGGGTAATCGACGGCATCGAGGTGTTCAGAGCCACTTACGATGCCGACAATCAGAAGAGACTTCTACCTGCGGTGGATGCAGGCAATGTGACATTCAAGGCACAGCTCGGCTATTCCCTTTACAGAAATGTTGACAAGGAAGCCACTGAGGCCCTGCCGGAAAATGAAGGACTTCTCGTCTACAACTATTCGGGCGGTACGGAAAGCGAAGCAGAAGGTTCGACAGATCCGTCAGGTATCGATGCCGAGGCATCAATCGCCAACGGAGCCCGTATCATCTACAAGGATACGAACAATTCTTCCAATGATTTCCATCAGAGAAGGACTGCCTCTCTGAGGAAATGACACCCTCTGCCGGACCGATAAATTCCTGATACGGATGAAACTCTCTGTTAGACATACTGTCATAACATTCCTTTCAGCCCTGATTCTGATGCTTTTGCGGCATGCTGCGTCAGGGCAGGAAAGGAACATATATGATTTCCATTTTGTACGGGAGACTTCGCCATGGCTCACATCGGGGAATTATGCCGGCTTGGGAACTCTTCCCGTAGACAGGATTGCCGTCGCCGAAGTCTTTTCCGTCAAATCAGACGGAGGCCTTGCCGGAATAGAAGAATCCGATGACTCATGGCAGGCCGGGGTGCGCACGGAATCCAATGTCAGGCTTTCAGACAGGATTGCCTTCTGCGGCAGGTTGTCATATACCGGTTTCAGAGGCAGGAACATGGGAGGCCCGATATTGATGGATCCCGATTACAATCCGGTAAACTTCCTTGAAAGCACGGACACGACCACAGGAACAAAGACAAAGGAACTCTATGGACTCAAGGGAGGCATGTCATATTCATTCGGAGAAAAATGGAGCATCGGAGCAGGAATAGACTACGAGGCCGGCAACTATGCCAAACGCAAGGATCCGAGATTCCTTAACTCGTGGATGGACATGGACGCGTCCGCAGGTGTAAGATTCTCCCCGACCGACAGATTCTCAGCCGGACTCGCTGTCAAGTACAGGAAAACGGTGGAATCCGTTTACGGGAATATCTACGGCAGCAGCAACAACATGTACTACATCCTTGTGGATTACGGCGGACAGTTCGGATACAGGGAGCAGTTTGACGGAGACAACGGGATGGTCTCCACATCAAGCGCCAGGCCGATGTTCAATTCATTTTGGGGCGGTTCGCTTCAACTGGATTTCAAAGGCAGGGGAGGTTTCCGCTTCTTCAACGAGCTGACATACCTCAGACGCGGCGGCTACTACGGAAGGAAAGGCACGGGGAGTGTCGTGCGCACCGAGCACTCAGGCAATATGTTTTCATGGAAGGGGACAATACTCTTCGGAAGTGGTCCGGAACTGCACGGAATATCTTTCAGCGGTGATTTCAGCACGCTTGACAACTTCAGGAACAATTATTCGGAATCGACTGTGCCCGGCGAGAACACCGAGGTCATCTACCACGGCAGGACGAGGACTCTTGACAGGTCCGATTTTTCTGCTGAAGTGAATTACCGGGGATATTTCGGCGTCCGGGACAATTGTCCGGGCTGGGAAGCCGGAGCCGGTGTCCGTGCTGAGGGGAGATATTTCACGGCCTCGTCCTACCCGTTCTACCGCAGGCAGGATGTGACGGCTTTCAGATGCGGGATTTTCATCAAAAGGAATTTCCGTACAGGGAAAAACATTGTTTCCGCAGGTGCTGAGGCGGGTTTCATGAAAGGATTCGGTACGGCTGCACAGGACGGGGAATATGTGTCCAGCACGTCTGCCGCCCCATGGTCGGGAGACTCTTTCCTCGGCAGGGATTTCGAATTCCGCACTGCCGCAAGGCTCGGAGGCGGGTTGTCCTTCAGATACACAAGGATTGTAAGGAGCGGCATCGGAGTATATGCCGACATCCGGGACAGGTTGGTCCACACATTGGCTCCGGTCAAGGCATTGCGGTCCGGATTCCGGAATATCCTTGAAATTTCGATAGGATGTACGTTCTGACGACGGTCCGTCGCAGAACTCGTTCTGCTCCTCAGAGGTAGTTCGATGAAATTTTAATTTTTGTTGGAAATAATGAAATCATACTTGAAAAAAATTTTTGTGACATTTATTTTGCTGTCGGCTGCAGGAGCGGCGACGGCGCAGACTATAGACTGTGACCCGGATGTAATCAAGGGAAGGCTTGAAAACGGGATGACATACTATATCAGACACAACGCTAACCCGGCAGGCTGTGCGGATTTCTATATCGTCCACAATGTGGGAGCGCTTCAGGAGGAGGATTCGCAGAACGGCCTGGCCCATTTCCTTGAGCACATGGCTTTCAACGGAACGGAACATTTCCCGGACAAAGGGATACTTGAATTTCTCGCCCGGGAAGGCGTAAGGTTCGGATACAATGTGAATGCCTACACTACACGCACCGAGACCGTGTACAACCTTTCAAGCGTGCCTTTGGTGCGTGAAAGTTTCGTCGACTCCGTGCTGCTCGTGCTGCACGACTGGTCGGGAGACATATCCTGCGAACAGGATGCGATTGATGCTGAAAGAGGTGTCATCAGGGAAGAATGGAGAAGACGGGACAACTCCAAGACAAGGATGTTCGAAAGCCAGTCCGCCCTCATCTACAGCGGGGCAAAACAGGCCGAAAGAAATGTAATAGGCACTCTTGAGGTAATCGACGGTTTTGAAAGGCAGGAACTCCTCGACTTTTATCACAAGTGGTATCGTCCTGATTTGCAGGCTGTCATCATTGTCGGAGACTTCGATGCGGAGTCCATGGAAAAGAAGGTCATCGAAAGATTCTCGGACATTCCGGCCGCCGTCAACCCGGCCCGGAAAGAAGAATGCGAGATTCCTGCATTGGACACTCCGATATTCACGCATGTCACTGATCCCGACATCCGCTTCTTCGCTTTCAAGGCAATGCACAGGCAGCCTTATCCATCCGAGGAGATCCGCCGTACGGAAGAATTCATACGGGACAGGCTCATCAGGTCGATTGTAACCGAAGCATTTTCGGCAAGGCTTGCAGAAGCGGTAAAGGCCGACGGGTGTCCGGTCAAAAGGGCTGTCCTCGTCACCTACCCGTCAGGGACTGATTTCTATGTGTCGCAGTTCACCCTTCTGCCGGAAGATGAAAACGGTATGGATGACGTCATCGGATTCTACCGCAACGAGACGGAACGCTTCCTGAGATACGGCATTTCCGAAGAAGAATTCGAGAATGCAAGGTTCAAGGTATTCAAGAAAGAGCATTTGAACATGCCCGTTTATGAACAGAATGTTACGACCAAGCAGCTTGTGGCATCATATATCGACGATTTCCTGAGAGGAAAGCCGTATGTATATCCGACCGGAATGCAGGAACTCACGCAGGAAATCCTTTCCGGCATCACATACGGGGAAATCCCGTCCTGCATAGAAACGATGTTCGGCGACAGCGAAAAGATATATTTCTGCAACTCCGCCACAGAAAAGGAGGACCTGCTTCCGTCCGTGGAAAAGATGAAGTCTCTCCTGCTCGGGCCGCTGCCGGCAGTTCCGGAGCCGCATTTCCTTGATTTTGAAGACATGGACACTTCAACCGTCATTGTTCCGGGCACTATAGTCAAGGTCGCCCGTGAAAAGAGCGGAGAGGTCTGGACCCTCGGCAACGGGGCGAAAGTGTATTGGACGCCGTCGGAGCCGGTCAAGTCTTACAGGCATCTTGATGCCGTAGTGGACTTCGGGACAGGATACGGGGTGTTTCCTGCCGGTCGGGAAAAGATGTCGAAGATAGCCCTGGCATATATTGCCAGGAATGCAGGGTTCAGGAATTCCGATTTCACCGATATACGCAACAGTCCGGCATGTTTCGGAGCGAATGTGTCATTCCGGACATCCCAGGAGCACGGCTATGTGCTGATGAATTCGGACAGCGCCCATGTCGAGAACGGTTTCCGCCAGCTGTACCTGCATCTTACGGAACCGTATTTTTCCGACAATGCGGCTCTTGAGGACTTCAAGGAGGGAAGCATTGAAAATATCCGTAATGCGGACCCGGACAAGAGAAGATTCAACAAGGCCGTGAACGATGCCGTGTACGGAAAGCATCCGTGGATGGAGACTGCCGACTCGGGAGACTTCAGGGCTTTGGACATGGCTTTCATAGAAGAAACATTCCGCCGGGAATACACGGACTTCGCCGATATGGCGGTATATATAGCCAGTGACCTTGACAAGGATCTTGTCATGAAACTCGTCTGTCGGTATATTGCCTCTCTCGGCAATGGCTGTGACAGCCCGAAATCCGGTATCCGCCTGGCAGAACCGGTCTACAAGGGCAATGTCGTCGTAGACAGTACCTATTCGCTGAAGACAATCCCGAAATCATCCGTGGAAATATCGTTCCGCGGCAAGACTCAGATGTCTCCCGGGAATGCCGCAGCATTTGACATCCTCGACTATATAATGTCCGCAAGGTATCTTGCCAAGGTAAGGGAAGAACGGGGAGGGACTTACTCGATTTCATTCAATACGGTATTCGAACCCGAGGACAGGGGAAGGTATGAATCCTCTGTGGCATTCGAGACCCGTCCGGAACTTGCGGACATGCTTGTATCAGACATATTGGACGGGCTCAAGGCCATGTCAGAAGACGGCCCTGCGGCCGAAGAGATGGACAATGCCGTGAAATATCTTGTCAAGGCCGATGGCGAGAGGCGCAAGTCCCGTGAAAATTCCCTCTCCTTCAGGAACCGGAACAGAATGACGCTTGTCGAAAGCGGTTTCGACCCGGATTTCGACTACGGCTCTGCTGTCGGGAAAGTCACCGCCCGCGATATCCGCAACCTCGCAAAAAAGATTCTTCGCAGCGACAGGCTGACGGTAATTTACCGGGAGAATTAGATAACGACAGTTCGGCGAATTCCATTGTCCTGAGCAAAATAAATTCGCCGGACTGTCGTTAAATATCCACGATATGAAGTTTGATGCCGACGGAGAGGATATAATCCTTGAATTCGTCAGGGATATTGCTGTCCGTGACGATGGTGCCTATCTTGTCGAGTGCGGCGATATGGGCGAAACTCCTCCGGCCGAACTTGCTTGAATCGAATACCGCTATCGTCTCTTTCGCCGCCGCTATCATGGCCTGATTGAGATTCGCCTCCTCTATGTTCGGCGTGGACAGGCCGTCCTTTATGCTCGCGCTGTCGACGCCGAGAAACAGTTTGTCGCAGTAGAATTTCTTGAGGGCCGACTCGGCCAGCATTCCCACCGTGGAATACGAAACCGTCCTCATCTGCCCGCCGAGGACTATCACATCGAACCTTTCGTATTTGTTCAGTACTATGGCTATGTCCATGGCATTCGTTATTATGGTCAGATGCCTGAAAGAGTCGAGATTCCTTGCTATTTCCATCATCGTCGTACCGGAATCGATGATTATCGTATCTCCCTCCTTTATCAGTGAAGCCGTAAATTTCCCGAGCAGCTGCTTTTCTCTCGCATGCAGCTGTCTTTTGTGAAGTATCGGGATGTCGTCGAACTCCTCTGTCTTCTGCATGATGATGGCCCCGCCCTTTACACGTACGAGGAGTTGTCTTTCCTCGAGAATGGCGAGATCTTTCCGGATTGATACGTCGGATACTCCGAAAGTTTCTACAAGGTCAGGTATAAGCACTTTGTGGTTTTCGTGCAGAGCCTTGAGAATCATGCTCCTGCGCTCTTCAGTGTTGTATTTTTTGCTCATAATTGCGATTTATTTCCCGAAACCAGAAAATTTCGAAAGTAAAAATAATATTAAATAACCGAAAATCCAATTTTTCAAAGTTTATCAAGATTTTATTTTTTGAAATGCAATGCCTGCGAGGTCAATTAAAACTTTCGCAATCCTCGATAAATTCCGTCGATAAAGTTAAAAAAAATAAGAAATTTATCAAAAAGATTTTGAAAATTAATTTTAAGATTCTAATTTTGAAGTGTGAGATAACACTAATTCAAATTATTGGATCATGTACAATATTGTGAAACCAATTGTTTTCAGCCTGTTTTCGGCTGTAATCATTTCTGCCTGCTCGTATTCCGGTCCGGTCAAATCCGGCGATCTCGTCATTGAGGTCGATGACAACATGCAGGTGACCCTTACTTCCGGACTGGCTGAAAACCCGCTCGTAGAGGCGCCGACTCCGTTCAGCGATCTCCTTGTCGAAGGGACGGAGCTAAATTATGTGAAGACCTCAAGCACCCGGTCTTCCGTAAATGATGATTTCGGCAAAGGTACTTCTTATATAATAGAAGGTGACGCCGAATCGGGAGATGTACATATCCGGAAGACGCTGCAGTTCGTCGTGTATGACGAATTCCCGTCGTTCGTGGTATCGAAGGTCTCCTACACCAATCTTTCCGGAACTCCGGTGGCTGTCAAAGGCTGGACTACGGAAGAATTCAGCGTAATAGGCGGTGAAGGAGAACCGGCCTTGTGGTCATTCCAGGGGCAGTCCACTGCCGAAAGGGCCGACTGGCTCATTCCGATAGGCGGTGACAGCTTCTATCAGAAGAACTACATGGGAATGAACAATACCGACTACGGCGGAGGTATTCCTGTCATTGTCATGTGGAGAAAGGATGCAGGTATCATTACCGGACATCTCGAGCCCGTACCTCAGCTCGTGTCGCTTCCTGTTTCGAAAGAAGAAGGTGAAAATGTCACCGGTATTTCGATACTCAAGGAATTCGATACTCCGGTGCAGCTCGAACCGAATGCCACCATTGATACCTATACTACGTTTACAGGTACATTCAAGGGCGACTGCTTCTCTCCGCTGCGTACCTATTCGGAACTTCTCGCCAAAGTGGGCGTAGTGATGCCTGAAAGCGAACCTTCCGCATTCGAACCGGCATGGTGCGCATGGGGATATGCAAGGAAGTTCACCATCGACGAGATAGTGGGCACCCTGCCTAAGGTCAAGGAACTCGGCTTCAAATGGGCTACCCTTGATGACGGATACCAGATAGCCGAAGGCGACTGGGATCTTACCAAGGAAAGATTCCCGCGCGGCGACGAGGACATGAAGTACATGGTGGACAAGTTCCACGAGTATGGACTCAAGGCCGAACTCTGGTGGGCTCCTCTTGCAGCCGATCCGGGTACGGAATTTCTTGAGAAATACCCTGACGCACTCATTCTCGACAAGGAAGGAAAACCTGAATACATTACATGGTGGGACAGCTGGTATCTTTCTCCGCTCGACACCAATGTAAGGCGCGAAACCGCCGACCTCGTGAAGAAATTCCTCGTGGACTACGGCTTCGACGGCCTGAAACTCGACGGCCAGCACATGAACGCCTGTGCTCCGGACTATAACCCTGCACACAATCCTGATGATCCTGAAAAGAATGTACGTGAGATGCCTGGTTTCTTCAAGCTCATATTCGATACTGCAAGAAGCGTGAAACCCGATGCAGTAATCCAATACTGCCCGTGCGGAGACTGTTTTTCTGTATATCATCTCCCTTACACCAACAAGACGGTTTCATCCGACCCTGAAAGCAGTTGGCAGATCCGCCACAAAGGATATGTCCTCCGCGCCATCGCTCCTAAGACGGCATATTACGGCGACCATATCGAACTTTCCGACGGACGCGACGACTGGCCTACACAACTCGGAATCGGTGCTGTCATCGGGACCAAATTCACTTGGCCAAAGGACAATCCTTACGTGAAAGACCGTGAAAAATGCCTGCTGACTCCTGAAAAGGAAAAGGTCATGAAGAATGCAATCGGCATTTACAACGAAAAGATGCTGTCTCTCGGCGAATACGTTCCGGGACTGTACGACATAGGATTCGATTATCCTGAAACCCATGTCATCGGCAAGGACGGAAACATGTATTATGCCTTCTATGCCAAGGAAAACCCTGTATCGTCCGTAGAACTCAGAGGACTTGAGTCAGGAAAGACCTACAAGGTCACTGATTACTATAACCATGTCGATCTCGGGGAAGTGACGGCTGCAGACGGGAAGGCAGTATTGGAGTCTCCTGTAGAGAAGGCGCTTCTCGTGGAAGTATCGCCTGTGGACTGACAATAATTAACCACAATTAATAATAGCATTATGAAGAAGTATCTGTTAATGATTTTCTTACTGATGTCCGCTTCCTTTGCCATGAATGCACAGATTCAGGTCAAGGGAGTCGTGACAGAAAGCGGAGACGACGGCCAGCCGCTGGTCGGAGTCAGCGTAATAGAACAAGGTACGCTGAATGGCGTGACTACGAACCTTGACGGAACCTATTCCATCGAAGTCAAGGATGCCGAAGCAATCCTTGTCTTTTCAAGTATCGGTTTCAAGACAATGGAAGTCGCCGTAGGAGACCGTAGCGTGATAGACGTGGCCATGGACGTGGACGAGCAGCTCCTCGACCAGGCAGTGGTCATGGGTTACAGTACCAAGACCAAAGGCGAGATTACGAGTGCCGTTACGGTCGTGGACGAAACCAAACTCAAGGACGTGGTGACGAACGACCTCGGCGTCATGCTGCAAGGTAAGGTTGCCGGTGTATCCGTCATCAACAGCAGCGGCGCTCCGGGTGCCGAATCATCAATCCGTATCAGGGGTACGTCATCCATGAATGCTCCTCAGGAGCCTCTTTACGTGGTGGACGGTATCATCGGAGGTGAATTCGACCCTAACGACGTGGAATCCGTGACTGTCCTGAAGGACGCTGGTTCGACAGGTATGTACGGTGCCCAGGCCAACGGAGGTGTCATCGTCGTGACCACCAAGAGGGCCAAGACAGGCGACATGAGATTCAACTTCAAGGCAGGATTCTCAGTGACTACTCCTGACTTCTCCCGCCAGCAGTATATGGATGCCCCTCAGCTTTATCAGTATTACAGGGAATATTTCCGTGATCCTGACACTTATCTCATTGACGACCTTGCTTTCAACAATGCCATTTCAAGGGATGTGATCAACGTGAATACCGACTGGAGAGACATGATTTTCAGGGCCGGTACCATACAGAACTATCATTTCTCCCTGATGGGAAATACAGAAAAGCACAACTATTATTCGAGCGTGTCTTACTTCGACGAGTCCGGTATCATCAAGCATTCCGGTTTCCAGCGTCTGAACGTACGTTCCAACAATACTTTCAAACTCACAAAATGGCTGACCCTTACCAGCAACCTTAACATGACGGGAAGGTTCAGAAAAACCGTTCCGGGCAACGTCCTCTATTACTTCGACCAGGCTGTGCCTTTCGACAGTCCGTATGATGAGAACGGAGAACTCAAGCATTTTGGAACTGCTACTGACATTTACAGCCGTTACAAGAACAACCCTATGCTTGCATTCGTGAATGAAGGTGTCCAGTCAAATTCAAGGAGTTTCAGCCTCAGTTACGACTTCGTAGTCGACGTGCAGATCACTCCGTGGATGTCCTTCGTTTCCCAGAACCGTATTTCGGCAAGCACATGGAAGGAGCACTATCACAGAATCGACAACATCGAAACCATGGAGGGAGGGGACCTCGTTGAGGATTCACAGTCATTCAATTACGGAGGCATATCCACCAACATGTTGAAATTCAATCACGACTGGCAGAAGAACTCCTTCTCGGCTCTCGTAGGTTACGAGGCGCAGAGAGATCATAGCGAAGACCTCGCGGGCTCCGGTCAGGGACTTCCTTGGGGACTTTATGTCCTTGACGTGACTTCCAAGTCATGGACGGCTTCAGGTATTACCGAAACTTCCGGAATGCAGTCATTCATCTCCCAGGCCAGCTACAACTGGGATCAGAGATATTTCGTATCGGCTTCCTTCCGTATCGACCAGTCTTCGACGTTCAACGCAGCCAACAGGACGGCAATGTTCCCGAGCGTATCCGGAGCATGGATGATAAGCAACGAACCTTGGTTCAAATCCAACACCATCTCCAACCTCAAGCTCAAGGCCAGCTGGGGTAAGACCGGTATGAAAGACATCGGAGCCTCCAAGTTCCTCGACATCTACGCATACAACGTATCATACGACGGCACTACGGCAGCCGTTCCTGTCCAGATGGCCAACCCTGACCTGAAATGGGAACAGACCACGCAGTTCAACGTCGGCGTCGAATTGGGAGTAACCGACAGACTGTCACTCGACTTGAACTACTACCGCAACAAGACCAACGACCTGCTCGTGAACAGGGATCTTGCTCCTTCGGTTGGTTTCGCTACCCAGTGGCAGAACCTCGGAGCAGTGCTCAACACCGGTTTTGAAGCCGCATTGAGCGTAACTCCGGTCAAGACCAAGGACTGGATGTGGGGTGTGGACTTCTCCATCGCCTACAACTACAATGAACTTTCAGGCTTCGGCGACACGAGGATTACCAAGTCTACATACGAAGGTATTTCACAGGTTTACCGTGACGGTGCCAAACTTTATACATGGTATCTCAAGGAATACGCCGGCATCAATCCTGAAAACGGACGTGCTCAGTATGTGGATGCAAACGGCGAGCTGACCGAGGATTACAACGAGGCACGTTTCGTGGAAGCAGGAAGCGCCCTTGCACCATGGGAAGGCGGTGTATCTACCCGCGTTTCATGGAAGAACCTGACCCTCAGCGCAACAGGCAACTATGTATGGGGCAATTGGCTCTATGGAAGAAAACGTGCGAGCTCCCTTACGACATTCGTAGGAAACTCTTTCCTTCCTTCCAACGAGGACAAGATATGGCGCCATCCGGGCGACGAGGCCACTATCGGACTTCCGTCCGCCTCACCTGCCATGCTTTACCATACAGGCTATCTCGTGAAAGGAAACTACTTCAAGATCAGGGATATAACCCTTTCCTACACGCTTCCTGAAGGCACTATTCCTAACTGCGGTCTTACCGTCAGCCTCTCATGCAACAACGTGGCTACGTTCACTACCGTCTGGGGTGCCGACCCTGAAGTATCGAGAAGCGATGATGTCGTAGGGCGTATCAGCGACCTCGACGGAAGATACCCGAACAAGAGAGTCTACTCTCTCCAGCTTAATTTCACATTCTAATAGGATATGACGATGAAGAAATTTATAAAATACATAGCAGTTTTGGCCTCCGTCGCATTCGTCTCGGCGTGCAATTTGGACATTATGCCGGAAGATTCCATCACCGGCTCTCAGATGGCCCAGTCTCCTACAGGACTCGCTGACGCTGTCACAGGATGCTACCAGATGTTTTTCGGAGAAACGGATGACAATAATGCCTGGTATCTGAGGCAGTACTACCAGTTCGCTGATTTTTCAAGCGACGATGTCACCTACGGTCACGAGACCGAAGATGAGCTCAACATGATTTTCAGATACGGAGAACGCAACGAGAACCTCGGAAACGTCAAAATTTTCTGGCTTCAGTCCTACAAGATTCTCTATTCCGCAAACACCGCCCTGTCGATAGCCGCACAGAAGACGGAACTCACGGCGGAAGACTACTATCTGATGGGTGAAGCATGGTTCCTCAAGGCTTTCATCGTACATTCATTGGCAAGACTCTATTGCGAGCCTTACGATCCGGACAATGCTGCCAACCAGGCCGGTGTCATCCTGAGATACGACAACCTTGACGCCGACAACAAGGCAAGGGCCACATTGAAGGAAACATACTCCTATATCCTTGACTGCCTGAAGAATGCCGAGGACAATTTCAAACAGGGCTCTTCAAGCAGAAGCGCAAACAAAGGTTTCGCCTCACTTGCAGCAGTGTATGCGATGTACACGAGGGTATATCTCTACATGAGCGACTGGGACAAATGTATCGAGTACGCAGGATATGCCCTGACAGAGTCCGGCGGAGAAGTGATTTCGGCTGCCGAGTTCATGAATACGAACAACAATAACGGCGAATACAACGATAACGGCTACTTCGCCGAGACCTACAGTTATCCTGAGACTATATGGTGCTGCAAGTTCACGGCCCAGGACGACCAGGAGACAGGTTCCATCGCAAGTATGATATACAACTCCAACGGCGGCGGAACATGGGGCGAAGAGGGCTACAGTACCGACCTTCTCGAGCTGATGGGAGGTTATGGCACGGCTGCATTCAACGATGACGTGCGCTCCACTTTCGTACAGGCTCCTTATCCTAAGAACGGTCTCTATCTTTACGGATGCACCAAGTTCTCCGGACAGGGCGGCGACATGACTGTCAACTCTCCTGCTCTCCTCCGTGTATCCGAGGTCTACCTCAACAGGGCCGAGGCATACGCCCACAAGGACATGCAGACAGAAGCCCTTGCCGATGTCAACGAAATCCGCGGCAACAGGCTGAATCCTTCTTCGACGACTTCGCTCGACGACTTCAAGTATGACGCTGCCGACGTCGCTGCCAACGAAAACGGCCTTCTCGGTGTCGTATTGGATGAAAAGAGGATAGAGTTCGCATTCGAGGCCATGAGGTTCTTCGACCTCCGCCGCAACCACATGGATATCGTAAGACAGTATTGGGGCTTCCATACCAACACTTACGTTAACGGTGGCGTGGATGTGGAAAACACTCTGCCTGATCTCAATGCCGACGGTATCACCACCGCATGGGATTACAACCGTCTTACCCTTCCTATTCCTGCACAGGAGAGGTCGAACAATCCTCTTTGTGATCAGAATCCGGGTTATTAACAATTTAAGACTGAAAAGCAATGAAAAAGATATTATTGATTCTTACTGCATTTCTTTTTGCGCTCTCTTCATGCGTTCACCTCGGTGACCTCGAATTGGAGCCTGTTCCGGATATCGCGTTCACTTATACTCAGAACAGCGGACTGGAATTCACATTCACTTCCTCGGTGGAAGGGACTACCAATGTCGGATGGGAGGTAATAGGTATTGAGGGTGCCACCGCCACAGGTGACAGTTTCACATACAATTTCCCTGAGCCGGGTACTTATTGGGTACGTATGACAGGCACCTACAACGGCGGGGAGCAGACCTTCACCGGCAAGATAGCCGTCGACTGGGCCGCTACCATCAGCTTCAAGGACGGAAGTCTCGACGACTGGGATTTAGTGACCAAGCCTGAATACATCTTCCACGGCGGAGATACAGACAATTATCCTACCCAGGCAGAACCTATCCTTGTGAAAGGCAAGTTCGACTATGATGCCAACTATATCTACGTATATGCATCATTCGATGTTACGGCAAGAGCCGACATCAATGTCGACAGCCACCGCTTTGACTTCTACCTTGACGTGGATGCCGATACATCGACAGGTAATCTTGATATGGGAGACCGTCTCGGTGTCGAATACATCATCCAGGCCAACTTCTTCAATGACGAAGAAGGCTCGTTCAGCGTGATGGACGGCACATGGGAAACTCCAGACAATGCCGCAGACCTTGCCCAGTACATCCTTATCGGTGACAAGAATGTGGAAGGCGATATCGCAAGCATCGAGTTCAAGGTTTCGAGAGCGGACTTCGGAATTACCGGAACCAAGGTAGGTATCGGTCTGAAGATCGAGAACAACGACTGGACTGACTTCGATGCCCTCCTCGACAAGGACGGCAACCAGGGAATAGTGCTTGATTTTGCCAAATAACAGATTCGTTAAGCAATGAAGACAACAGGAATATTGGTTTCTTTGATTGCGGGTTTAAGCCTCGTCTCCTTGTCCTACGGGCAGGAGACGGAGGGCTTTGCCGATCAGCTCAAACTGAAGGACTACAGGCCCGTATCGGTCTTCAAACTTGAAGAGAATCATCCTGAGCAGGCCAAGTATCCTTGCATCGACATCCATTCGCATCCATACAATCAGGATGTGGAAAGCATACGTGCATGGGCCAAAATCCTTGAGGAAAACAATGTCGAGAAGGTAATCATACAGACATACACCTGCGGGGAAGACTTCGACAGGCTTTACGACCTCTTCACTGGCGTTTCCGACAGGTTCGAACTGTGGTGCGGCTTCGACTTGAGGAGTTACGGCGAGCCGGATTTCGAAGAGAAAGCCCTTGCGGAACTCGAAAGATGCTACAGGAAGGGTGCGAAAGGAATCGGTGAACTCGGGGACAAGGGTCTTGGCGAGGCATATTGCCTCAGGGCCACTTCGGGCAAGGCCACTCCTACCGCACATATCAACGACCCGTGCTTCGACGCCCTTCTTGAAAAATGCGCCGAGCTCGGCATGCCGGTGAGCATCCACATAGGTGACCCTATCTGGATGTACGAGCCGATAGACGAGCACAACGACGGCCTGATGAATGCAGCCGACTGGAAGATAGACCTTTCGACTCCGGGCATACTCGACCTTTACGAGACATGCAAGACATTGGAGGAGGCATGCGCAAAGCATCCCGAGACCATGTTCATAGCCTGTCATTTCATAAACATGAGTCATGACTACGGATACCTTTCCGCCGTCATGGACAGGCATCCGAACCTGTATCTCGACAATGCGGCACGCCATGCCGAGACATGCGTCACGCCTCGTGCCACCAAGGCTTTCTACGAGAAATACGCAGACAGGATATTCTTCGGTACGGACAACAATCCGAGCGACAGGCTGTATGACCTCATGTGGCGTATCATGGAGACCGAGGACGAGC
This sequence comes from uncultured Bacteroidales bacterium, assembly GCA_944323245.1. Classification (GTDB taxonomy): domain Bacteria; phylum Bacteroidota; class Bacteroidia; order Bacteroidales; family UBA932; genus Cryptobacteroides. The sequence goes on along the minus strand of CALURT010000001.1, from coordinate 42,291 downwards.
ATTTCTACGGTGGATACTCGTACCACTGGGCCATGAACGGTCTCGGACTCAGCGACGAGACCCTCAGGAAAGTCTACCATGACAACTACAAAAAAATCACGGACTACCAGAACCGTAACAAATGATTTTAATTTCGTCGAACCGACGTTAACAGATGAAACGACGTGAATTTCTGAAAACCGGACTCTTTGCCGGGGCAGCCATCGGGCTGTCCCCGGCATTGATGTCGTGGGTGCCGTCCCACAATTGGGACAGATACGACTTCGGTCCGGGACCTAAACCGGAGGACCGGCTTTATCAGGGACCGTTTCCTCAATATGCTCCGGAAGACTTTTTCGGAGGCTCGGTAGTGCAGTACACCACTCCGGGCAAGCAGCTTGTCAACTGTTTCGGAATGGGACTTACGTCCTACATCGCAGGTGACCTCGGGGCACCCGACATCCCCGGCAAATCGGTGGAGCAGGCCATCGACGAGCTTTTCCGCTTCCCTCTTGCCACGAAAGTCTACATCAGACCCAACTGGAAGCATATTCAGAAAACTCCAGGAAGACTGGATTTTGACGATTACTGGAACATCACCATGGACAAGGCGGCCAAATACGGCAAACGTGTCGGCTTCCGTATCATGATGAACAATCCCGACATCCTCGAAAACGCCCTGCCTGACTTCGTGATGGAAAAAGTGCCGATGCGCAGGCTCAAGGGAGAATGGAAAGGCGACCCATCCGTGCCCCGCTACCAGCACGAACACCTGCAGCCGGACTATGACAACCCTTATTTCCTCGGCTGGTTCGAGGAAATGCAGCAGATGCTTGCCGAAAAGTACAACGGCAGCGATCTGATAGAGTACATGGACACGAGCATGTACGGTTTTTGGGGAGAGGGACATACCTGGCCTTACGACGGCAACCTTTTCGGCAGCGACCATGCGGCCGAGCAGACCTTCCTCAAAATCTACGAAATACAGAACAGGTGCTGGAACAAGGTTCCGTTGCTGACCAATACCCAGCCGGATTTCAGCAGAGTAGGCAATTCTGCCGTACTCGACCGTGCGGTAAGAGACCACAACTGGCTCCGCACGGACACCATATTCATAGAAAACGAACAGATAGAGGCTTTGAGCAACCGCCCGACATGGTGTGCAGCCGCAGTGGAATGCGGAATTTCCGACGGACGAGAGGAGACCATGCAGTACGACAATGCCGGCATCCCTCGCAACGAAGCAATAATCTCGCACGTGAAAGATGTCGGCGCCAATTATTTCTCTCTTTGGAACTGGCACAACATCAATGCGGACAACCTCTATCGTTATTACGAAAAATACCCTGACGGATTGGACGACCTTGCATCATGCATAGGTTTCCGCGTGCGTCCTTCATGGATCTGGCATTCGGAAGACAGGGACGGCAACAGCAATCTCATATTCGGCATGGTCAACGACGGTATCGCCTGCGTGCCGGGCATATTGAGGCTTACCCTCTTCACCGACGAGGGCGACGTCAACATAAGCGGCTGTCTTGATGCCGGATACCCTATGACAAGGGGCGTACGGCAGGCCATGATGACCCTCCCCACAGGCGTTGACTGGAATTCCGGCCGCCTGAAACTCAAAGCCGAACTTGAAGTGAAGGGTGTACGTCATCCTGTGCCGTTTACGATTGCGCAGAAGCTCAATCCTGACGGTTCGCTGACAATAAAAAGGAATCTGAGAGACTGATTTGAATCAATTAAATATAGTAATTATGGATAAAGGACAATACTACACCTATCGGGAGATAAAACAGCAACCCGATACATGGACGAAGGAATACGGAAACATCCTCTCCGAAAAGGAAAGGATTTCCGGTTTCATATCGCGTTACGCGGACAGCGGATACGAAGTCATCTTTACGGGCGCCGGGACTTCGGCATACATCGGCGACATGCTTGCCTTCCTTTACAAGGACCTTAAATTCGTGTCATACAGGGCAGTCCCTACGACCGACATCGTGACGCATTGCGGATCTTTCTTCTATCCGGGAAAAAAGATACTTCTCGTATCATTCGCACGCTCCGGCAACAGCCCGGAAAGCGTGGCTGCGGTAAACCTTGCCAACAAGTCCGGTGCGGAAGTGGCTCACATCTTCATCACGTGCAATGCGGAAGGCCATTTGGCCAAGATTGCAGGGCAGTCCGACAATACTCTCCTGCTCCTCCTGCCGCCTGAGACGGACGACAAGAGCCTTGCCATGACAAGCAGTTTCAGCACCATGGCCATGGCATGCCTCATGGCATTCAGGGCCGATGACATCGAGAACCAGAAAGAAGCGGTGTACAATGCCGCAGAGACCCTTAGGGTGTCCATGGACAAGTTCGAAGCGGCCCTTGAGGCAGTGGCTGCAAAGGACTTCCACAGGGCAGTCTTCCTCGGTTCAGGCCCGTTGAAAGGCATCGCCGAGGAAAGCCATCTGAAACTTCAGGAATTGACAGACGGAGCGGTAATGTGTACCTTCGATTCATTCCTCGGATTCAGGCACGGACCTAAGGCTGTGGTGAAAAACGACGCACTCCTTGTCTATCTCCTGTCCGACGACCTTCATGTGCGCAAATATGAAATCGACCTGATAAGGCAGATAAATGCCGGGAACAAGGTTACGGCACAGGTGCTCGTGGCTTCCACTCCGGTGAAGATAGAAGGCATAGAGTTCGACGCAGAGATAATCATGAACCCTGACAGTCTGGATACGGATGTCTACGGAAACGTGGCATACGTGTTCGCCGCCCAGATGCTCGGATGCTTCAAGTCCATTGCAAGCGGCCTGTCTCCGGATTCCCCGTCGAGGTCGGGAAATATCCACAGGGTAGTAGAAGGTGTAACAATTTATGATATTTGATAAAATTATGGCAAAGACAGAGAAACTGCTCAACAGGATAGCTGAGCTTGAAAAGGAAACCGGAGTCAAGAGGACTGTTTTCGCAGCTTGTCCTAACTCCATGGCGGTGATAAAGGCTGCTTTCAGGGCTGCCAAACGCAATGACGCTCCTATATATTTCGCAGCCACGCTGAACCAGATTGACTGCGACGGTGGTTATACCGGCATGACTCAGGAAGAATTTATCAAGACCTTGAAGTTCGAGGCGGCTGCCGTGAATTTCAAGGGTATCTATATCGCTGCAATAGACCACGGCGGACCATGGCTCAAGGACATACAGTCAATCGAGAAATGGAGCACCGAGGACGCCATGGCAGGAGTCAAGAAATCATTCGAAGCTGCTATCTCAGCCGGCTACGACCTCATCCATGTCGATCCTACCGTGGACATCAACGTGCCGAAAGGCCAGATTATCGATATCCATGTGGTCGTGAAGAGGACGGTAGAGCTTATCAGCCATGCCGAGAAATTCAGGAAAGAGCACGGATATGCGCCGATTTCATACGAAGTGGGTACGGAAGAAGTGCATGGCGGTCTTGCAGACGAGAAGACCTTCGACACCTTCCTTACAGGACTTAAATCAGGATTGGCAGAAGCCGGTCTGTCAGACGTATGGCCTTGCTTCATAGTGGGCAAGGTGGGTACCGACCTGCATACCACTCTCTTCGATCCTAAGGTTGCCAAGGAGCTCACGGCCAAGGTACGTCCTTACGGAAGCTGGATCAAGGGACATTACACCGACGACGTGGCCAATCCGGAAGAGTATCCTCTCAGCGGAATGGGTGCAGCCAATGTCGGACCTGAGTTCACCATCAGCGAATATGAAGCCCTTGCGGAACTTGAGTCTGAAGAAAAGGATTTGTACGCCAACGGTCAGGTGGCCAAGCTTTCCAAGATGACAGACACCCTGAACGCCCTTGTCCACAAGTCCATGAGATGGAAGAAATGGCTTCTTGCCGACGAGCAGGGCAAGGACCTCTATGAACTGACTCCTGAACGTTTCCAATGGATTGTCAAGACATGCAGCCGCTATATTTGGCAGAACCCTGAGGCCGTAGCGGCACGTTCCATGCTGTATGCCAACCTCAAACGTGTCGGAATCGATGCCGAAGAGATTGTACTCGGACGCATAGAGCACGATATGGACAAGTATTTCAACGCATTCAACCTTGTCAATCTCAATAAACTGCTTTAATGTATGAAGAAGACCGGGAAATATGACGTGGTCGCCCTCGGGGAACTGAATGTCGATATAATCCTCAACCGTATTGACGGTTTTCCTGAAATCGGCAAGGAGAAGTTTGCCGGCGACATGACAGTGACATTAGGCAGCAGTACGGCCATTTTTGCGGCGAATGTGGCTTGTCTCGGCTCGAAAACTGCTTTTGCCGGAATGATCGGTGACGACAGTTTCGGCAGCCTTGTGGAGAAGAGCCTCGCTGCGAAAGGTGTCGATACGGGCTATCTGATAAAAAGCGGCAAATACGCTACCGGGGCCACGATAGTCATGAGTTTCGGGGAAGACCGGGCCAATCTCACGTATCAGGGCGCAATGGACCACATGGGTTTTGCTGACCTCGACAGGAAGCTTTTCGAGGAGGCGAAACATATCCACATCTCTTCCATCTTCATGCAGTCGGAGCTGAAACGCGACCTTCCGGAAGTGTTTGCAGCGGCAGAAGAGGCCGGAGTGACATTGTCCATGGACACACAGTGGGATCCGGTGGAGAAGTGGGACTTCGATTTCAAGTCCCTTCTTCCTCATATCGACATATTCATGCCTAACGAGACCGAGCTCGGACACATCGTCGGGACTTCGGATCTCGACGCGGCAGTGGCGGCGATTGTCCCTTATCTGAAACGTGCGGCTGTAATCAAGTGCGGCAGCCGCGGTTCTCTTCTTGTCGGGAAGGACGGAAGCACGCACATGCTGCCATCTTTCCTGAACAGGAACGTGGTCGATGCGATAGGAGCCGGTGACAGTTTCAACGCCGGTTTCATCCACGGCTTTGTGAAGGGATTGGAGCTGCCGGAGTGCCAGCGTCTCGGAAATCTGTCCGGAGCCGTGAATACCACGGCGGCCGGCGGTACGGGAGCCTTTACGTCCAAGGAAGCGTTCGAGAAGACGGCTTCCGAAGTCTTCGGCGTCTCTTTGTCATCCCGAGCGTAGCCGAGGGATCTGCAGCGCCTTTGTAATCCCGAGCGTAGTCGAGGGATCTGCGGGCAGTAGAGTCAGATGGTTCGGCTCCGCTCACTATGACAACGCAGCATGCTCACCATGAACAATTGCATAACCCGTGTATTATGACAAAATTTATAACTTATTTTTTTGCGATATCGCTCATGGGCCTTGCTTCGATGCCGGCCTTTGCGCAGGAGCCGACTGCAGCGGACAGCATATTGCTGAAGGACTACAGACCCGTTTCCATTTTCAATGTTCCGGTCACGAACATAGAAAAAGCCAAATACCCTGTCATTGACATGCACACCCATGACTATGTCAGGAGCAAGGAGGCTGTGGACAGCGTGGTAGCCATAATGGACGACTGCGGGGTAGAGCAGGCCCATATCATGCAGTGCAACTGGATCAGCGACCCGTATGATGTGGTTGCCGAGAGATATGCCGCCTATCCTGACAGGTTCAAATTGTGGTTCTGTCTGGATTATACGGATTTCGATTCGCCTGACTGGACGGAGCGTGCCATTGCGCAGGTGGAGAAATACCATGAGATGGGAGCCGTCGGCATAGGTGAGATGGTCGACAAGGGTTTGGGAGACGTGTACGCCCTGCCTGTGGAAGGCAAGGGCATAAGGCTCAACGATCCTAAACTGGTTCCTATATTGAAGAGATGCGGAGAACTCGGACTTCTGATCAATATCCATATTGCCGAGCCTATATGGATGTACAGGCCGATCGACAGGTTCAATGACGGTCTCATGAACGGTGCCGAATGGCAGGTGGATACCACCGTGGAGGGATGTATCGGGTACGATGCCCTGATGGACATGTTCGAGGAGGCTCTTTACGCCTGCCCAGACACGAAAATCGTGGCCTGCCATCTGCTGAACATGTCGCATGACTATCCTCGTCTCAGCACCATCATGGACAGGCATCCGAATCTCTACCTCGACATTTCGGCCCGTTTCGGCGAATCTTCCGTCACTCCTCGTGCCACGAAGGCATTCATCGAGAAGTATCAGGACAGAATCGTGTACGGTACGGACAATACTCCTACAAGGAAGATGTTCCGCCATACATTCCGCCTTCTCGAGACCGCTGACGAGCACATATATTCGGGCGGCAGCTATCACTGGTCGTATTACGGATGGGATCTTTCAGACGAAGTCCTTGAAAAGATATACAGGACCAACGCCTTGAAGCTCCTCTCCGGAGAGTAGTCAGATCCTTCGGCTCCGGACTTCGTCCTGCGCTCAGGATGACAACCGGCTCCACCATGATGACATGAATAAAGGCGGCCCTGATTTTCCGGGGTCGCCTTCATTTTTTTTCGGGCTGCTTTCGTCATGCGAGAGCGAAAGAGAGGTCGCCCTTGCAGCAGAGCTTTCCGTCAACCTTGAGCGTGGCTTCCGTGAAGAAGATCATTCCTCTCCTGCCTGTCAGTCTGGCGGTAATCTCGCAAAGGTCGCCCGGACGGACAATGTTCTTGAATTTCACATTGTTGATGCCGGTGTAAAGCGTCGTATGGCCTTTCAGTTCGTCCTTGACCAAAAGAGCGCAGCTCTGTGCCATGATTTCGCACTGGATTACGCCTGGAACGATAGGATTGCCAGGGAAATGTCCCCTGCAGAAGAACTCGTCTTCCTTGATCCTGTATTTCGCATGGGCCACACCTTCGGAATCTATTTCGATTTCATCCACGAGCAGCATAGGCTCGCGGTGCGGCAGATATTCTTTTAATTCTTCCCTGTTCATTTCCGTAAGAATTTATCGTTATTCGGCTTTTCTGAATGCAACGCAGCCGTTGTGTCCTCCGAAGCCGAGCGAATCCGAAATGGCCAATGTCAGATCGACTTTTTCAGCCTTGTTCGGAGTATAGTTGAGGTCGCATTCAGGATCCGGAGTATCGAGATTGATTGTAGGAGGGACGATGCCGTTCTTCAGTGCAAGGATACTTGCGATAGCTTCCACTGCGCCGGCTGCTCCGAGCATGTGTCCGGTCATCGACTTTGTGGAACTGATATGGGCCTTGCGTGCATTTTCCTCTCCCATTGCAAGTTTGAAGGCAGCGGTCTCCGATGCATCGTTCAGGTGGGTTCCCGTGCCGTGTGCGTTGATGTAAAGGACGTCCTTGTCATTGTATCCGGCTTCCTTGAGAGCCATTTCGATGGCTTTGGCCTGTGTGATTCCCTCAGGATTAGGAGCGGTGACGTGGTATGCGTCGTTGGTGTTGCCGTAGCCGCATACTTCAGCGAAAATCTGTGCTCCTCTTGCCTTGGCGTGCTCGTATTCCTCAAGGACGACCATTCCGGCACCTTCCGCCATTACGAAGCCGCCGCGGTTGAGGTTGAACGGAAGCGAGGCGTATTTAGGATCTTCGGCTCTCGAAAGGGCCTTGGCATTGGCGAATCCTGCGATGCCGAGCGGAATGGTGGCAGCTTCGGCTCCTCCTGCTATGATGGCATCTGCATAACCGTGCTTTATGGCCCTGTATGCTTCTCCGATTGCGTGTGTGGAAGTGGCGCATGCTGTTACGATGTCAAGGCTCGGACCGCAGGCCTTGTTCCTGATGGCGACGTTTCCTGCAGCAATGTTGGAAATCATGGTAGGAATGAAAAGCGGGGAAATCCATTTGGCTCCGTCGTTTATCATTTTTTCCGTTTCCCTGTACTGTGTGGTGAATCCGCCGATACCGGAACCTACATATACGCCGAGTCTGAAAGGATCAATATTGCCTCCTTCGTTGGAATCGAGTCCGGCACTTTTCATGGCTTCATTGGCCGCTGCGACGGCATATACCGTAAATTTGTCCTGTTTCCTTGCGAAAGCCGGTTCTATTCCGTGTTCGGCAGGAGTGAAGTTCTTGACTTCTCCTGCGATTTTGACTGGAAGATCGTCAGTAGGGAAGGCCGTGATGAAATCTATCCCGCAAACTCCCTCCACAAGGCTCTTCCAGAATTCTTCCACATTGTTTCCGACGGGCGAGATGACGCCCATTCCGGTTACTACAACTCTTTTGTCCATTTATTCGTCAGTTTTAATATTGTTAATCATACCAATCGGGAGCCTGCTTCCGACAGAATCCTTTCGGCTCCGCCGATTATGTCAGCGACTATGTCGCGTGCCGGCTCGGTCCTTTTGACCATTCCGGCGCATTCTCCTGCCATGTAGCTGCCGTCAGGATCGCCTTCTTTCACCGCCCTGCGCAGTGCTCCGGTCCCGAAAGATAGTATTTCTTCCGGTTTTACGGAAGGATCGGCCTCCATTTTTGCAAAAGTATTGGAAAACGGTGTCTTCAGCGACCTTACCGGATGTCCGAGAGTTTTTCCCGTGACTATGGTGGAGATGTCCGAAGCCTTGACGATTCTGTCCTTGTAGTTCTGGTGTACGGTGCATTCGTCGGCTGCGATGAATCTCGTGCCTACCTGGACGGCATCAGCTCCGAGAATGAAGGCTGCGGCAGCTCCACGTCCGTCGCAGATACCTCCGGCTGCGATGACGGGTATGTCCACGGCATCCGCTACCTGAGGAACAAGAGCCATGGTGTGGAGTTCTCCGACATGGCCTCCGGATTCAGCTCCTTCAGCCACTACCGCAGTAGCGCCGAGCGCCTGCACTTTAAGGGCAAGGGCTACGGATGCTATCACCGGTATCACACTGATGCCGGCTTCTTTCCACATTTCCATGTAAGGGGCGGGCGAGCCTGCCCCTGTGGTCAGGATTTTCACCCCTTCTTCCACCACCATCCGGGCTATTTCTCCGGCGTTAGGAGCCTGAAGCATTATGTTTACCCCGAAAGGTTTGTCAGTCAGTTCTTTGCATTTGCGTATCTCGGCACGGACAGCTTCCGTTCCGGCGTTGATGGAGGAAATCAGTCCGAGACCTCCGGCATTGGACACTGCCGATGCCAACGAGGCATCGGCGATCCATGCCATTCCTCCCTGGAACAGAGGGTATTCGATGCCGAGAATTTCGCAGATTCTGCTTTTAATCATTTTATTCAGGTTTTAGTATATCTTATTCGTCTTTATCTCTATTATAGTAGGGAGCGGTTTACAGCTCCATGATGGCTGCTCCCGAAATGAATCCGGCTCCGAATGCGCTCAATGCGAGGATGTCGCCTTTCTTGACGGTCCCGTTGCGTCTGCATTCGTCGAGGAGGATAGGGCAACTGGCGGATGAGGAGTTGCCGTGGTTTTCCACATTGGTAGGGAACTTCTCGTCAGGCTGCTCCAAATAGTCCCTGATAGCGTGGATGATACGTATATTTGCCTGGTGAAGCAGGTATTTGTCCACGTCTTCGGCTTTCATGTGCAATTGGTCGAGAAGATATTTTATATCTCCGCTCGAAGCCTTGACAGCGAACTTGAACACATCCTGACCTTTCAACTGAAGGCTGATGTTCTGCTCTTCCTTGGTGATATACGGAGTCGGTTCGAGGGTGCGGATCTGGTAGAGTTTGTCCGTGGCACTTGCGGCCGACAGCTTGATGCCCTTGATGTTGTCACCTTCGGTAAGCACTGCTGCGCCTGCGCCGTCTCCGAAGAGTACGCATACGTTCCTGTCTTTCCAGCTTGTCATTCTCGTAGGCTCTTCTGCGCAGACTATCAGGACGTTCTTTACCCTTCCGGCCTTGTACTGCGCTTCGGCGAGGTCGAGGGCGTAGATGAAGCCGGCGCATGCGCAGTTGATGTCGATGCACGGGCAGGTGGCCCCGATGCCGCCCTGGATTATGCAGCTGAGCGACGGGGTGACATATTCGTTGACTACGTTGGAGCAGATTATGAAATCAAGCTCTTCCGCTTTCATTCCTGCGTCGTCGAGGGCTTTCCTGGCAGCCTCGATGGCCATGTCTTCGAGCTTTTCGTCAGAAATCACATGTCTGTATTTGATACCGGTTCTCGGATAGATCCATGCGTCGCTGGTGTCGAGAAACTCAGAAAGCATGTCGTTCGTGACGATTTTTTTGGGAATTACGCTTCCCGTTCCGATGATTTTCATATTGACTTGTTATTCAGATAATTTTTCAAAAACCTGACAAAATTACTATTGAATTTCATAAAGAAGAAATATTTGTGGCGATTCTTTCGGATATTGTGGCGGCCGGCCGCCGTTTCCGGTCGTACGTGTTGCGAAATCTCCGTATTTGTGGTAAAATTTGTATATTTGTCGGCGTATATTTGCGGATTAAAGGTTAACGGGTATGAACAAGAAGCTGCCGTCATATCTTCTGGAAAAGTTTCAGCTTATAGGTACGCTGACATTTTCCGTGCTGTTTGCCGTCGTGTTCCTGAATATCTACATTCCTTTTTCGGATACGGCGTGGTTCCGTCTCGGCAATTCCGTATTCTTCCTGTTTACGGCCGGATTCGCTGCGGCCTCGATACTTTTCCTGATTTTCAGCAGGGTACTGATGTATCATCTGAAGAAATATGTCGTCTTCACGTACCTGGGTTATGTCCTCTGGTGCATAGCGGAAGTCGTGATCATCTGTCTGCTGTACACCGGGGTCACCGTCGAAATCACGGACCGTCCCCGCCTCCCGGCATTGCAGATATTCGCCAAGGCGCTTCTGTACGGTTCCATATCTCTGATAATTCCGTATATAATATCGGGAATGTTTTTTACCATCGTCGAGAAAAACAGGACGATCAGGCTCATGAGATGCAACAACGTGATTTCGGACGAGGAACGCAGGCGGGACAGCAAGATCACCCTTTTCGACAACAGCGGAGCCCTGAAACTCTCGGTCAGCACCTCCAACCTTTATTATATAGAGTCGGATGACAATTATATAAAGGTATGGTATTCCGACAACAGGGGAGAACTGAAGACATATATGCTGAGGTGCAGGCTGAAAACGGTGGAGGAGACTTTCCGCAACGGCCCTCTTGTCCGCTGCCATCGCAAATATATCGTCAATCTCGAGAAGGTGAAGGTGTTGAGAAAGGAGGCCGACGGCTATTATCTCGATATAGACAATGAAAAAATTCCGTCGATATCCGTGACCAGGACGTATATCGGCAACGTATTGGAAAAATTCACTCCGGAAGAACCGGCCGTCTGACAGGAGACCTATTTCCTGTGCCTTTTCGAAGACCTCAGCCTGTATGCAGACTGCACCATGGCTTCATCGAGGGCTATTCCCCTGACTGCAAGGATGTCAAGTATCAGGGCCACAAGAGGGAATACAGTCGTGATGGAAAACACCATTTCGTCATGGTTCCGCAGGAAGTCCACCCCGAGCCAGATCTGAAGGGCGGCCAGCAGGATGATGTTTATCACGGTAAGCCTCATCTGCAGTATCCTTGCCTTGAAGGAGAACAGTGCAATGGCGTTTGCGGAAAAGACCATGATGAGAAACATCAGGTATTCCACCTTTTTATAGTACATTATGACCGTTTCTTCTCCTTCTGGCGCCATTATCGTCGCTACCCTTGAGAAGAACATCGAACCGAGAAGGATGGTTGCGATGCCGAGATATAATGTCTGGATACGTTGCCACATAATATCGTTTTTTTTCGTTTGGAGCGACAAAAGTAGGAAAAATCACAATAAAAAACTATATTTACCGTCATAGTTTAATTTGAAGGACACATGATAGCAGAATCAGAATTGATCATCAATGATGACGGGTCGGTATTCCATCTTCATATCAGGCCCGAAGAACTTGCCGACAGAATCATTCTTGTAGGAGATCCGGGGCGGGTCGACATGGTTTCGGAATATCTGCAGGATATAGAGTTCAGGAAACAGTCACGCGAATTCGTGTCTGTGACAGGAAAATACGCAGGCAAGAGACTTTCCGTAATATCCACCGGCATCGGTACGGACAATATCGACATTGTCATGAATGAACTGGATGCCCTTGCAAACATAGATTTCAAGACAAGGGAGATAAGAAAAGAGAAGAAATCGTTGGACATTCTGCGTATAGGCACTTCAGGGGCCATCCAACCTGATATTCCGCTCGGTTCGTTCGTGTTCGCCCATATTTCGATAGGGTGTGACGGCCTTCTGAACTGGTACGCCGGCAGGGATGCCATAGCCATGCCGGACATTGAAGAGGCTTTCAAGAAGCATACAGGCTGGAACCGCCATCTCCCCGACCCGTATTTCGTCAGGGCAGGGGCCAGAATGTCCGCGAAGTTCGCCGACTGTACCATAAAGGGTATGACTATAGCGGCTTCGGGATTTTACGGACCGCAGGGAAGGGTCCTGAGAATGCCGCTGGCAATGCCGGACATGCTTGACACCTTCGAGTCGTTCAGATTCGGAGAATGGAGGGTGACCAATTTCGAGATGGAAGGCTCCGCAATTGCCGGTATCGCCGCCCACCTCGGTCACAATGCCGGTACGGTATGCTGCATAATCGCTAACCGTTATCTCAAATCGAGCAATCCTGACTACAAGCCACAGGTCCGGAAACTCATAGAACTGGCCCTCGGCAAACTGACGGAGGATTAATCCCCACCTCCTCCGTACAGTTCTTTTCTTGACTTGCTTACGCCCTTGCTTTTGATTTCAGGGTCGTAGACGGTCATGTCCACGATGCGGCGCTTGCCCTGCATCACGTTTGTCTCGATGAATTCGAACTGTTCGTCGGTCGTGCTTCCCATCAGGCTTGCTATTTCATGTCCGTTGCCTTCATATCTCAGGATATTGTAGACATAGCCGAACTTTTCGAACCTCGAAGCTATCTTGTCGGAACCGAAAAATCCGATATTGAACAGGGTGATCTGCTTGTAGTTGACCACTTTGTCTTCCGTGCCGTGGAGAAGCATGGTCGGCGCCGGCTCATTCCCGTATTTAAGTTTCCCGTGTCTCGAAAGGATTCCTCCGGAAAACGATATCACGCCGGCATATTCGAATCCTTCAGGCAGTACGGCTGCGTATTCTGTCCTGTTGCTCAGCTCATAGTCGGCCTGAAGAACCGTAATCGCTCCGGCGGATGAGCCGCTTATGACTATATTGGCGGGGTCCACTCCGAGAGTCTCAGCATTTTCCAATATATACGCAGTGGCGCTGAACAGGTCTTCTACGGCGAGGTGGATGGCCTTGTCGATGGCGTTCACCTGTGCCACACCTACTTTCGTGGCGCCTTTGAGCCCGAGGCGGTAGTCTATCGCTATTACCCTGTATCCGTTGTCTGTCAATGTCTTGTACCATCCGGTATAATATGCTTCGTCACGGCTTCCGCTGATGAAGCCGCCCCCGAACACGAATATTATCGCCGGCTTTTCCTTTCCTCCGACAGAGGTTTCGCTGCCTTCCGCCGGATCATAGACGTCGAGAAAGAGATCGCATGTATCCCTTTGGGCAAACATATAGGTGCCGTCGGGCAGGATTGCCTTTTCACGTGCCGTTCCCGCCATGAACGGAATCACGGCGAGAAGCATTGTGACGAGTATTGTCTTTGTTTTCATCTTCATTTATTTTTTTGCATTACGGTATTTTCCAATATTGTTCCGGCCACTTCTTCAGGAGTATCGCAGACTGCCCACGGAGAGTATGCGGCGAGTTCCTCCCTGCTGCGGAACCCGTAGGAAACCCCTATTGTCCTGACTCCGGCGTTGGCCCCGGTCTGCATGTCCACGTCGGAATCCCCGATGTATACTGTCTCGTCGTCAGTTGCGTTGCCGGCGGCAGCCTGTATTTCCCTTACTATTCCAGGGTCGGGCTTGATGGGCCTGCCGTCCCTTTGTCCTATGACCTTTACGAAGTCAATGTCAGGGAAATACCTCGCAACGAGTTTTTCCGTCCCTTCCTGGTATTTGTTGGACGCCACTCCGAGTCCTATCCCTGCCGACCGTAAGGCGCCGAGCATTTCAGGCACACCTTCGTACGGTCTCGTCCTGTCGCATTTGTGCTCATTGTAATATGGTATGAAGAAACTTTTCATTTTCATGATGTTTTCTTCGTTTCTTTCCCCTTCCGGCAATGCTCCCCGGAAAAGATTGTATATTCCGCGGCCTACAAGGAAATTGTATTCTTCAGGCTTCCTTTCCGGACAGCCGCACATTTTCAGGGCATGGTTGCAGGCGTTCCCGAGGTCTTCGATAGTGTTCAGGAGCGTCCCGTCCAAGTCGAATATTGCAAGTTTCAACATTTTTTATCTGATTTTATTTAATGTGCCGTACTTTGGTACAAGTAGGGTCTACTTTTGTATCGTGAAACAAAAAAACAAGTTGTCATGAATACTTTTTCCTACACTTCAATCGAATCCATTTCCCCGTTCATTTCTTCGGAGCAGTCCCTTTCAGTGCTTCTCGATCTTGCGAAGGATATGGAACTGGAAATAACCGACGTCATTTGCAGGTAACCGTGGTATTTGTCCCGTCTTTCGAAAGTCCTACGCTGATGTGCAGCTTTCCGGAGGTCTGTTTCCTGCTTTTCATCTCTATGATGAATTCCGCAACCGGATCCTCTATGTATTTTCGGATGGCCCGCTTGAGAGGTCTGGCCCCGTAGTCGGGATCGAATCCTACATCTGTGATGAAATTTCTGGCACGGGCCGTAATGCTTAAATCGGCTCCTGCAGCCCCGATGCGCTTTTTCAGGTCTTTCAGCTCGATGCCGATGATCTTTTCCATTGAGTCCCTGTCAAGCGTATTGAAGAACACCTGTTCATCGACCCTGTTTAGGAATTCCGGCGGAAATGTCCTGCGTACGGCCTTTTCTACGATGGCTTTTCTGTTGTCCGTGTTTTTCGATGCGGAGGTGATGAATCCCAAACCGTTGCCGAATTCGGATATTTCACGGCTTCCGACGTTGGAAGTCATTATGACGATGGTGTTGCGGAAATTCACTGTGCGTCCGTTGCTGTCGGTAAGTCTGCCTTCGTCAAGTACCTGAAGCAGAAGGTTGAAGATGTCCGGATGAGCCTTTTCGATTTCGTCGAGGAGTACCACGCAGTAAGGTTTTCTTCTGACGGCTTCGCTCAATTGTCCTCCCTCGTCGTATCCCACGTAGCCCGGAGGGGCTCCTACAAGCCTTGAAGCGGTAAATTTTTCCATGTATTCGCTCATGTCCATGCGGACCATGTTCTCCTCCGAACCGAAAAGGTATTCCGCAAGGGATTTTGCAAGTTGCGTCTTGCCTACTCCGGTCGGTCCGAAGAAGAGGAATGAACCGATAGGCCTGTCAGGATCCTTTATTCCAGCCCTGTTTCTTTTTATGGCGTTTACAATGCTGTCGATGGCTTCGTCCTGACCCGCTATGCGTTTTCCGAGCCAGTCCTTCATCTTCATGAGGCGGCTGATTTCCGATTCGGCCACCTTGCTTACCGGGATTCCTGTCATTTTCGAGATTACGGCTGCTATGTCTTCCGGCGTGACTTCGGTCGATTTCCTTCCGTAGTTTTCCGACGCACACATGAGCTTTACCATGGAACCGGCCTCGTCCATGGCGTCAATGGCCTTGTCCGGAAGGTTCCTGTCCGAAATGTATCTGTCTGAAAGGGTGGCGCAGGCCTTGAGGGCATCATCCCTGTACGTTACCCCGTGATGTGCCTCGTATCCGTCCTTGATGCTGTGCAGGATGGTTACAGTCTGTTCCACGTCCGTGGGTTCGACCATTATTTTCTGGAATCTTCTGTCGAGAGCCCCGTCTTTTTCCACGATTTTGGCGAATTCATCCATCGTGGTGGCCCCTATGCAGTGGATTTCCCCGCGGGCCAATGCCGGTTTCAGCATGTTGGCCGCGTCAAGGCTTCCCGAAGCCCCTCCTGCCCCCACAATCGTATGGAATTCGTCTATGAAAAGGATTATGTCGTCGTTGCCGCTGATCTCCCTTATTATTGATTTCAGCCTTTTTTCGAAGTCGCCCCTGTATTTGGTCCCGGCCACTACCGAGGCTATGTCCAAGGAGACAAGACGTTTCCCGAGAAGGGACGGAGGTACTTCGCCGGAAGCTATTTTCAGGGCAATGCCTTCGACTATCGCCGATTTTCCTACGCCCGGGTCTCCCACGAGCATCGGATTGTTCTTCTTTCTTCTCCCGAGAATCTGGATGACCCGTTCTATTTCGGTTTCCCTGCCTGTTACAGGGTCGAGTTTTCCGTCCATGGCAGCCTTGGTGATGTCATATCCGAAATCGTCGAGAACGGAGTTTTCTTTCCGCTCCGGCGTGGTTTCCATGTCCCCGGAAGCGTTGTGCGGCGGTTCCGGACTTTCTCCGCCGTACGGTTGCAGAAGCCCCGCCTTTTCCATGTAGTTGAGAACGGACTTGTAGTCCACGCCCATGTCCGAGAGCATCGTTTTCCCGAATCCGCCTCCGGCATAATGGCAGAGGGCGAGCAGGAGATGTTCCGGAGAAGCCACCGTCGTCATGAGCCGTGTGGCTTCGAGTACGGTCATGCTCAGGACATTGTGCGCTCCGCGGGAAAACGTCACGGCGTCCGTTTCGGAAAACGGTATCGGTTCGTTCGTAAACAGTCTTTCGTCTATCGAACGTTTCATGTCGTCGAGATCCACGCCAAGGCCGGCGAGCACTTCCGCTGCGGCATTGTTCCTGTGACGGATGATGCCGAGAAACAGGTGATCCGGAGATATGCCGTAATTGCCTGTCCTCATCGCCTCTTCCTTGGCGTAATTGATGATTCTGTTCAGTTCTTCAGAAATTCTGATTTCCATACATGTTGCTTAAAACATACAAATGTATGAATTTTTTTGTATCTTTGCAGACTATGTTTAGTGTGGATATTTAATGGAAATATATGGATAACGAACAGAATCCTGTAGAAAACGAAGTCAGCACCGGAAGAATCGAGACCGTCAACATTGACAGTCAGATGCGGAGCGCATATATCGACTATTCGATGTCCGTGATAGTTTCACGTGCCCTTCCTGACGTCAGGGACGGTATGAAGCCGGTTCACAGAAGAGTGTTGTTCGGTATGACCGGACTCGGACTCAATTATTCCGGACAGACCAAGAAGTCGGCAAGAATTGTCGGAGAAGTTCTCGGTAAATACCACCCTCACGGAGACATCAGCGTTTACGACGCCATGGTGAGAATGGCGCAGTGGTGGAGCATGAGGTATCCTTTGGTTTTCGGACAGGGAAACTTCGGCTCGATGGACGGCGATTCGCCTGCAGCCATGCGTTATACCGAGGCCAAGTTGGAGAAGCTCGCCGAAGAGGTGATGGCCGACATCGACAAGGATACGGTAGACTTCCAGAATAATTTCGACGATACGTTGCAGGAGCCTACGGTGCTTCCGACCAAGGCGCCTCTCCTTCTGCTGAACGGTTCTTCGGGTATTGCCGTGGGTATGGCCACAAATATGGCCCCTCACAATCTCGGGGAGTGCTGCGACGCCATCTGTGCGTATGTGGACAATCCGGACATTACCGTGGACGAACTCATGCACTATATCAAGGGCCCGGATTTCCCTACCGGAGGTATCATACAGGGGCATCAGGGCATCAGGGACGCTTTCGAGACGGGCCGCGGACGTATTGTCATCCGTTCCAAGACCGAAATCGAAGTGAACGAATCCGGAAGGGAGACCATAGTCGTGACGGAGATTCCTTATATGGTGAACAAGAGGGAACTCATCGAGAAGATCGTGGCTCTCGTGGAAAGCAAGAAGGTGGACGGCATCGTATATGTGAATGACGAGACCTCGAGAAAGGGGACGAGAATAGTCATCAAGCTGAAAATCGGGGCCAATTCCAATGTGGTGCTCAACACTCTCTTCAAGTACACACCGCTCCAGTCCAGCTTTTCGGTAAACAACGTGGCACTTGTAAACGGGCGTCCGAAGACCCTGAGCCTTAAAGACATGATCAGGTACTTCGTTGCCCACAGGCATGATGTCATAGTCAGAAGGACGAAATTCGACCTCGACAAGGCTAAAAAACGCGCACATATCCTCGAAGGTCTGCTGAAAGCCATAGATGTCATCGACGAAATCATAGCGATGATCAAGGCTTCCAAGACCGTGGACGAGGCCAAGAACGGACTCATGCAGACGTTCGGATTTTCCGAGGTCCAGGCTGCAGCCATCGTGGCGATGCGTCTCGGCCAGTTGACAGGACTCGAAAGGGACAGGCTTCAGGGAGAATACGACGAACTCTGCAAGTTCATACAGTACTGCGAGGAAGTCCTTGCAAGCTATGAAAAGCAGATGGAAATCGTCAAGGACGAGATGAAATACCTCAAGGAGAAATACGGTGACGAAAGACGTACGGAGATTGCCATGTCCGCCGACGAATTCAATCCGGAGGATTTCTATCCGGACGAGGATGTCGTGATCACCATTTCGCATCTCGGCTATATCAAGAGGACCCCTCTTGCAGAGTACAAGACCCAGAACAGGGGAGGAGTGGGCATGAAGGGCAGCGCCACGAGGGATGAGGACTTCATTGAATACATCTACGTGGCCAACATGCACAGCACGATGCTGCTCTTTACGAAAAACGGCCGATGCTTCTGGCTCAAGGTGTATGAAATACCGGAAGGTACCAAGACATCGAAGGGACGTGCCATCCAGAATGTCATCAATATCGAGCCGGACGACTGCGTGAAGGCCTTCATCAATGTGAATGACCTGAAGAACGAAGACTATATCAACAATAATTACATAGTCCTCGTCACCAAGAAGGGCATCATCAAGAAGACATTGCTCGAAGCCTATTCGAGACCTCGTACGAACGGTGTGAATGCCATTACCGTCAAGGACGGGGATGAACTTCTCGAAGCTTCCATGACCAACGGTTCATGCCAGATTTTCCTTGCCGGAAGAAAGGGCCGGTGCGCAAGATTCGTGGAATCCGATGCAAGGCCTCTCGGAAGGACGGCGGCAGGAGTCCGCGGCATCAATTTGGACGATGACGACGAGGTTATCGGCATGATATGCTATGATCCGGCCGCCGACGATGCCGACAAGCATTCCATACTCGTAGTGAGCGAGAACGGTTACGGAAAACGTTCCGATTATGAGGAATACCGGACCACGCACCGCGGAAGCAAGGGAGTCAGGACATTGAACATCACAGACAAGACCGGAAGCCTTGTGGCCATCAAGGACGTGACTGACGGTGACGACCTTATGATCATAAACAGGTCCGGCCTTACCATCAGGATGAAGGTTTCCGACATAAGGTTGGCTGGAAGGGCCACGCAGGGCGTGCGCCTGATCAATATCAAGGAAGGGGACGCCATAGCCTCCGTATCTGTAGTGAACGGGAGCGATGACGAGGAGACATCCGCCGGGACTGCCGCTGATGCGGTAACCGATGCCGATGCTGCTGCCGCCGACAACAATGAAGCGAATACTGACAATAATAATGAATAAATTACTTAATATCTCTCAATCATGAAACGAATTTTTATTGCGCTTGCTGTCATTCTGACCGTTCAGATGGCCGACGCACAGGTAAAATCCGCAGAGGATGCGAAAAAAGCCGTGGAATCGGCTGTCGTCGCTTCTGAAAATCCGAAAAAGGCTGTCAAGCCTGCTACATGGATCAAACTCGCCTCTGCTTATGAGAATGCCTACAACTCCGCAGTAGGTAGCGGATGGCTGAATGCCAACAAACAGGATCTGGTGTTCATCATGGGAAATGTAAAACCTTCGTCTACTGAGAACGTTACCCTTGCAGGCCAGCAGTACACCAAGGAAGTCTACGGTTCGATGAACTATTATTTCAATCCGCAGGGCCTGCTTGCAGCCATCGAAATTACCAAACCGGTATATGAAGATGCTCTCGACCAGGCTGTCGCTGCCTATCTGAAAGCAGAGGAAACTGACCTGAACGGCAAGAAAGCCAAGGATATAGACGCAGGTATGAAAAGAGTTGCAGGTTATTATCTCGACCGCGGTATTTCAGCCTACACTCTCGGTGACCTTGCTGCCGCAAGCATTTTCTTCGAGAAAGCAGCTGATACTGAAGCTGCCGCACCTGAATCCGTCATCGATACGATGGCTGTCTACAATGCAGGTTTCACCGCATGGGCAGGCAAGGATTACGAAAGGGCCCTTCCTTTCTTCAACCGTTGCATAGAGATGGGTTATACGGATGACGGCGAAGTATATGCCAAACTCGGTGACGTACACATGAATCTTGCAGACTCGACGGCTGCCGTAACCGTTCTTGAAGACGGTTTTGCAGCTTTCCCTCAGTGCAACAGCATCGTTATCGGACTTATCAACTATTATATCGGAAGCGGTGACGATCCTAACAAACTGTTCGACCTTCTCGACCAGGCCAAGGCTCTCGATCCTCAGAATGCTTCCCTTTATTATGTAGAGGGTGACATCCACAAGAAACTCGGAAATACGGAAGCTGCTGCCGCTGCCTACAAGAAAGCTGCGGAAGTGAATCCGAACTACGAATTTTCGTATATCGGGCTCGGTATCCTTTACTATGACAAGGCTGTCGAGCTTCAGGATGCTGCCGCCAAGGAATTGGACGATGCCAAATACATGGAGCTTCTCGATGAATTCGAGACTACCCTCATGAGCGCAATCGAGCCGTTCGAGACTGCATTCAACCTTACCAAGGACAACCAGATCAAGGTAAGCCTTGCAGAATATCTGAAGAACATATATTTCCGCTTCCGTGACAAGAGTCCTGAATATACGGAGAACTACGAAAAATACAATTCTATCGTAGCAAACGGTCTATAATCGGGTATATCTGATAAATGGAAAGACGGTCCCGGCATCATTGCATGGGGCCGTCTTTTTACTTTATTGAGGGTTCAAGCGTAACGCAGAAATCATCCTTTTGGGTTACTCTCTCCCGTCGAAAGCCTTTACGATTTTACCTACCAACGGATGCCGGACAATGTCCTTGGCAGTGAAGAATATCGTGCTGATACCCTTTATATCCTTTACGAATCCGATACCTTTCATAAGGCCGGAATCCCGTTTGTCCGGCAGGTCTATCTGGCTTGCATCTCCTGTGACAATGAACTTCGCATCCATTCCCATACGGGTAAGGAACATTTTCAATTGTCCGATATTGGTGTTCTGGGCCTCGTCGAGTATGACACACGCCTTGTCCAATGTCCGCCCCCTCATATACGCGAGCGGCGCAATCTGTATTATGCCTTCTTCCATGAATTCGTTGAGTTTTTTCGGAGGAATCATGTCGCCTAGAGCATCATACAGCGGTTGCAGATACGGGTCCAACTTGTCTTTCAGGTCTCCCGGGAGAAAGCCGAGCCTCTCTCCGGCCTCTACTGCGGGCCGTGTAAGGATGATGCGCTTTATTTCCCGGTTTTTCAAGGCCCTTACGGCCAATGCGATTGCGATGTACGTCTTGCCTGTTCCTGCGGGCCCGACTGCGAAGATCAGGTCGTTTTCGAAATACGCCCTGACCATTTCTTCCTGAGTCCTGTTCCTTGCCTTGATCGGTTTTCCGTCGATACCGTAGACGATTACGGAGTCGCTTCTCGGTATGAACCGTTCGGCAGGCCTTTCTCCGTCGAAAATGTCTTCGACGTCGTACGGAGTGAGGTTGACCTTGTGCACGAGCCGTCTTTCAATCAGCAGATTGAGTTTTTCGGTAAAATTCCTGCAGTCCTCTTCGGAACCTTCCATGTAAATTTCGTTGCCTCTTGCCGTTACCTTCAGCCGGGGAAACCAGTTGCAGAGGGCCTCGAGCACTCTGTTCCCTGCTCCGTATATTTCCATCGGATTTATGGATTCGAGGCTTATCTTATCTTTCATCTTCGATGTCGGTTCTTGTTGTTTTCAGGTTTCAGACCTGTCTGTTTCAGTACTTCACGGTATGTGGACAGCATCTTGCCGTATTCGTATTCCCGGGTCCATTCTTCCTTTTTTCCGATATGACCGGCGATTTTTACGGTGGTGTGTGACTGTGACAGGCGTCCTGGAAGCGAACACCATAGGAACTCATATTCCGGAGGCAGGATACGGTCGCCGCATGGCCTTTCGACGGCCTTTACTGTCAGCATCAGACCTACCTGCGTATTCGGAGCGCTCATGTTCGAGATCGCATTGCCGAGGGAATAGATTACCGGGATCTTGCGTTCCTTGTTGCCCGACATTACAGTCAGCGTGTCGGCATCCTGTACGACATGCGGGTGGGCTCCTATTATGATGTCAGCGCCCTGCCCGGCCAACCATACTGCATATTCTTCCTGTTCGGCAGAGTGGTGAAGGTCGTATTCTATACCCCAGTGCGGAAGTGCCACGATAAGGTCTGCTCCGGCTTGTTCGGCACGGCCGAATGCTGCGGATATGGTTTCACGGTCGGACATCATGTATGTCCCGGGGAATTTTTTCCCCGTAGAGAGGTTCGTACCGTACGTGCAGTTGATGAATGCTATCGTAAAGTCTTTGCTCCTGACAATGAGCGGCATGTTGCTGGCGGCAGAGTCGGGATTTTCGGCGCTTCCGGTCATCCTGATGCCGAGGCTCCGTTCCATTTCGCGGTATTTTTCCAAAGTGCGGACGAGGCCTGTTTCCCCCTTGTCGAGAATATGGTTGTTGGCCGTCAGGAATATGTCGATGCCGCATCCGGCCATGTATTCGGCGTATGCGTCTGGAGCGCAGAATGCAGGATATCCGGAATATGGCGGCCCTGCAAGGGTGAATTCCATATTGGCAACGGCGATGTCGGCCCGCCTCAGGTCGTCTTCGATGTCGGGAAAGTATCCGGAAAAATCAAAGGTCCCGTCAGGGCGTGCGGTGTTTTCAATCTGGGCGGAATGCAGCATTATGTCTCCTATGAATACCATTGTCAGGGTATCCGGAACAAGGGAGGATGCAGGGCAGGCGGCCGTCTGACGGGCAAGGATGAGGCTGTCGTTTATCGGTGGCGTCATTCCGACCGAGCATTGCGACCGTGTCATTCCGACCGGGCTGTGCGAGTGGAGGAATCTGTCGGCTTCGGAAAGGGAGGCAGATCCCTCGGCTTCGCCCGGGATGACATTATCGCTCGGGATGACATTGCTCATGACTACATTGCCGAGAAGGAGGAGGGCCGGAATGAAGTACAGTTTATTCATTGACTTCATACAATGTTACGTTTTGAGAATTGGTCCTGATCTTGAGCCAGTTGATGAAAGTCTCCTTCTGCTCCGGCGTGAAAGGTGCGGATGTCCTGACTACAACAAGCAATCCCTCCGTCTGCTCATAGCCCTCGACCGCCACATTTGCCCCGTCGGCAATGTGAAGCGACTTGATTGTCGGATAAAGATTGACAGCTTCCTTCGTAATCTGTATGTATGGCAGTTTGCTGTTTTTCAACTGCTGCAACTGCTCTTCAAGGGCGTTGATGGTATCCTCCCTCTTGCTGATTTCGGAATCGGAACGTTCGTATATGCTTTTCAGGAGCTCGCCCTCGTTTGCTCCTTCCATAATGTTTCTCTCATTGATTATCAACTGGTCCTCTTCGATGCCGAATTCCTTGGCCGACTCGATGAGGTTTCCCTTGTCCATGGCGGTCAACGGTTCTCCGGTAATGAAAATTTCCACCTTGGAACCGTTCCTGTGGGTGATTTTGTAGTCGTAGATGAAACAATTGTACTGGTCCTTGTTCTTTTCCACGAAATCGGCGACATCTTCATTGAACTGGTTTTCCCTTATCATGACGAACGCAGACCACAGGCTCGGAATGATCACGATGAGCGTCACTATCGAGATGATCCTCTTTGATTTCTTGGCCGTCCTCGCATCCTTGAACTCATATTGCTCGAAGTGCATGTACTTGACCGTGAGGTAAGTGGCGAGAATGATGAAGATGCAGTTGATCATGAAAAGATACAGGGCACCGGCAAAGTATGCGAGATTTCCGTCGGCGAGTCCGAAGCCGGCGGTACACAGAGGCGGCATCAGCGCAGTGGCGATTGCCACTCCGGCAAAGGCCGTTCCCTTTTCTTTCCTGCAGAGCTCGAATATTCCGGCGAAACCGCCGAACAGTGCTATGAGTACATCGTATATCGTCGGGTTCGTCCTTGCAAGCAGTTCAGTCGGATTGGACAGGCTGAGAGGTGTGATGAGGAAATACAGGAAAGAGGCTATGAGGCTGATTACCATCATCACGAGGAGGTTCTTGAGCGATGATTTCAGCAGGGACGTGTCGTTGATTCCGAGTCCGAGCCCGATGCCGAAAATAGGGCCCATCAGAGGTGAAATGAGCATTGCACCGATGATTACAGGAATGGAATTGACATTCAGCCCCACGGAGGCAATTACTATGGAAAATGCTAAAATCCAGACGTTTGCCCCTTTGAAATAGATATTGCCGCGGATTGATTTTTCGGCAGCGGCAGTGTCGATGTGGTCGGACAGGTTTCCTATGTCCGATATCTGACTCTTTACTTTCTCCCAAAATGTCATCTTCGGATCGTATTGAGGTTTCCTTTGCAAATATATCATTTTATTTTGGTGTAGACCAATAAATGGTTAAATTCGCGGGAATATCCTAATCATTGACAGGCATGAAAAGAGTCTTGATACCGTTGATTCTGATAGGGACAGTCGTTTTCGGAAGCTGCGACATGTTCCGTAAATTGGCCGGCCGGCCCACCAAGGCGGAACTGAGGAAGATAGAGAGTATGATGGAGGAGGAAAAAAGGCATCAGGCCGTACTGGATTCCCTTACGAGGCTGCAGAAGGCGAAAGCGGATTCCATTGCCATGATGGATTCCCTCATGCAGCTCAAGGGGACCGTACTGAATCCGTCAGAGGTCGGAGGACTTTTTACTACCAGACTCGATTTCAGGTATTATGTGGTGGTGGGAGCTTTCAAGAACAGGAGCAATGCCGAATCGTTGCTTGAAACAGTATCGGACAAAGGCCTGAATCCTGTGCTTATCAGTTTTCGCAATGGGTTCAATGCCATAGCTTTGGCTCCGACAAACAGCCTTGCAGAAGCCTTTTCGTCGATGAAAAGCATTCGCAACGAACCGTTCTGCCCCGATGATGTGTGGATATTGGTAAACGAGTGATTATGTACGGAAAATTTCTGACTTTCATTATTGCATTTTCGATATGCTGCCCTGCTTTTTCACAATACCGCGACGGCAGCGTCTATGACGGTCTTTTCGACAGCGAGACTGTCCGTTCCTTCAAGGAGCATGTAGGGTATGTCACGTCTTCCGCATTCGAGGGGAGAAAAGCCGGTTCGGAGGGGGAGAAGGCTGTAGCCGAATACGTTTACGAGGTATTGGAAAAATACGGTGTGGAAATGCTGTGCCCTCCGGAGGGCGATGAATTCGGCATTGAAAGGACGCCGGGAGATACCTTGGTTTCGAGAAACGTGTACGGCTTCGTACAGGGCTACGACAAGTCCCTGTCGGGAAGATACATAGTAGTAGGGGCGAGGATGGACAATCTCGGCACCAATGAACTCACGGTGGACGGAGAAAAGGTCACGCAGATATACACTGGAGCCAACGGCAATGCTTCAGGATTGGCCATGATGCTTGAATTGGCAAGGATGGTGTCCACCAATTCCGTGACATTCAGGCGTTCCGTCCTGTTCGTGGCTTTCGGGTCCTCTGCACAGACATACGCAGGAGCATGGTATTTTCTCAACCGCTCCTTTGCGGATTCGGCATTGATAGACGCAATGATCAACTTGGATATGGTCGGGACGGGAAGTACCGGATTCTATGCCTATACGTCGTCCAATACGGATCTGAATACCGTTCTGTCGGAGCTTTCGGGAGAGTTGCAGCCAGTGCAGCCGGAACTTCGGGCCGACGAACCGTATCCGTCGGACCACAGGGCATTCTATGCAAAGGAAATCCCTTCCGTCTTTTTCACGACTGGAAAATATCCGGAACACAATACACCACGCGATGTAGCTTCGATTCTTGATTACGACATGATGGAAAGGGAGCTGGAATATGTCTACAATTTCACGTCTGCGCTTGCCAACACGAGCCGGACCATAGCCTTCCGCAATACGGTAGAGCTTCAGGAGCCGGCTTCGTATGATGACGTGGTGGCATATTATGACTGCGATCAGAGGCCTATGTTCCTGAACAGTACCGATCCGGGACAATTCCTTGAAAAATGGGTCTACCAGTATTTGAAATATCCCCGTCAGGCCGTAGAAGAAGGTATTCAGGGAACTGTCCATGTCAATTTCATCATAGACAAGGACGGCAAGGTCACTGATGTCAAGGTGGCGAGGAGCGTCGATCCGCTTTTGGACGAAGAAGCCGTCAAGGTGATAAGCGCATCTCCGAAATGGCGCCCGGGAAGGCTGCGCGGCCAGAAAGTCCGCACTTCCATGACGATACCGGTGGAGTTCAGGTTGGAAAAGAAATCAGTCAGGCCGAAATTCGGAATAAGATAACTTAAAAATCGCAAAATGGAATACGATTTCAGGAAAATAGAAAGGAAATGGCAGTCGTATTGGGCTGAACACAAGACATTCGAAGTGAAGGAAGATGCTTCGAAACCGAAATATTACGTATTGGACATGTTTCCGTACCCGTCCGGGGCCGGCCTTCATGTCGGACATCCGCTCGGATACATTGCAAGCGACATCTACAGCAGATACAAGAGACTTTGCGGTTATAATGTCCTGCATCCCATGGGATTCGACGCTTTCGGCCTGCCTGCCGAACAATATGCCATCCAGACCGGACAGCATCCGGCGGTGACCACGGCCAAGAACATAGCACGCTACAGGGAGCAGTTGGACAGAATCGGCTTTTCATACGACTGGTCGAGGGAGGTCAGGACATGCGATCCCGCATATTACAAGTGGACGCAATGGGCTTTTCTGAAAATGTTCGACCATTATTATGACAACGGTCTCGGAAAGGCGCAGCCGGTGTCCCGTCTTGTGGAGATATTCTCCGAAAAGGGAAGTGACGGCGTGAATGCCGCCTGCGGCGAGGAAATGCATTTCACGGCAGAGCAATGGAATGCCATGTCTGAAAAGGAAAAGTCCGGTGTGCTGATGAACTACAGGATAGCATACCAGGGCGTCACATCGGTCAACTGGTGTCCGGGCCTCGGAACCGTCCTTGCCAATGACGAGGTGAAGGAAGGATATTCCGTCAGAGGCGGTTTCCCTGTGGAACAGAAAAAAATGACCCAATGGCAGTTGCGTGTATCGGCATACGCCGGCCGTCTGCTGGATGACCTTGAGACTCTCGAGTGGAGCGATTCCCTGAAGGACATGCAGAAAAACTGGATAGGCCGCTCTCAGGGCGCAGAAATGACTTTCAAGGCCTTCAACGGTGACAAGGAATACGACATAAAGATATTCACGACCCGTGCGGATACCGTTTTCGGGGTGACCTTCATGGTGCTTGCCCCTGAAAGCGAATGGGTGGAGAAACTGACTTCTCCGGAGCAGAAAGAGGCGGTGGAAGCATATCTCGCGGAGGCCAAGAAAAAGACCGAGAGGGAAAGGATAGCGGAGACGCACAAGGTGACGGGAGTCTTTTCCGGTTCGGTGGCGATAAATCCGCTTACCGGAGAAAAGGTTCCGGTCTGGATTTCCGAATATGTGCTTGCAGGATACGGTACGGGAGCGATAATGGCGGTGCCTGCCCATGACAGCAGGGACTATGCTTTCGCCAAGACTTTCGGACTTCCGATAATCCCTCTTATCGAGGGCTGTGACGTGAGCGAATCGAGTTTCGATGCCAAGGAAGGCATCATGTGCAATTCAGGATTCCTGAACGGGATGACCGTCAAGGAAGCCATACCTGCCGCAATCGACTATGTGGAAGCCCACGGTATAGGCCGCAGGAAAATCAACTATCGTCTGAGAGACGCAATTTTCTCCCGCCAGAGATACTGGGGAGAGCCGTTCCCGATATATTTCAAGGACGGGGTCGCCACTCCGATGCCGGAAGACAGGCTTCCTCTCGAATTGCCGGAAGTGGACAAGTTCCTGCCGACGGAAAGCGGCGAGCCGCCTCTCGGAAGGGCAGCGGACTGGACGTACGAAGGCTGGCCGATTGAGAAAAGCACGATGCCTGGATTTGCCGGAAGCAGCGCATATTATCTGCGTTACATGGACCCGCACAACGGTTCTGCCCTCGTAAGCAAAGCAGCAGACGAATACTGGCGCAACGTGGACCTGTACATCGGAGGTACGGAACATGCCACAGGCCATCTGATATACTCGAGGTTCTGGAACAAGTTCCTGTATGACCTCGGATACGTGTGCGAAAAGGAGCCGTTCAAGAAGCTCATCAATCAGGGCATGATTCAGGGTCGTTCCAATTTCGTGTACAGGATAGTGAATACCAATACATTCGTATCATACGGACTGAAAGACAGGTACGAGACTACGGAAATCCACGTGGACGTGAATATCGTACACAACGACAGGTTGGACACGGACGCATTCCGGAAATGGATGCCGGACTATGCGGATGCTGAATTCATCCTCGAGGACGGAGAATATATCTGCGGCTACGGAGTGGAAAAGATGAGCAAGTCCATGTACAATGTCGTGAATCCGGACATGATTTGCGATACTTACGGAGCCGACACTCTCAGGCTTTACGAGATGTTCCTCGGTCCGATAGAACAGTCCAAGCCGTGGGATACGAAAGGTATTGACGGGGTACACAGATTCCTGAAAAGGCTCTGGAGGCTGTTTTACGACAGGGACGGACTTGTCGTGACGGATGAAAAGGCCACGCCTGAAGAATTGAAGACCCTGCACAAGCTCATCGGGAAAGCAAGGGAGGACATTGAAAGTTTCTCGTTCAATACTACGGTGAGTGCTTTCATGATAGCCGTAAACGAGCTCTACGAGCACAAGTGCAACAAGAGGGAAATCCTCGAACCTCTCATCATCCTGCTTTCTCCTTTCGCCCCGCATATTTCCGAGGAACTTTGGGAGGCGCTCGGACACGAGGGAAGCATTTCTTTTGCATCCTTCCCGGAATATGTGGCGGAATATACTGAAGAATCCGTATGTACATACGCCGTTTCATTCAACGGCAAGACGAGATTTACCCTCGATCTGCCCAAGTCGATGTCGAAGGAAGATGTCGAAGGCAAGGTGCTGGCAGAACCGCTTTCCGCCAAATACATTGCCGGAGGCAGGGTTGTAAAGGTAATCGTAGTTCCGGGAAAAATTGTCAATATAGTAGTCAAATAATTCATTTATGGCAGCTTTTAATCTAAAACGAATTGTATCGGTCCTGTGGGATTATGCCATCGTGAGTTTCGGTACGTTGCTGTACTGTCTTGCGTGGACATCCTTTCTGATTCCGAACGGGACGTCGAGCGGCGGTGGAACGGGCCTTTGTACCATAATATATTTCGCTACGGGCCTGCCTGTGGCTTATTCGTTCTTCGCCCTCAATGCCATCCTGCTGATACTCGCCTTCATTTCATTGGGCAAGTCGTTCGGCTTCAAGACCATTTATGTGATAATCCTCTCATCGGTGCTCCTTGAATTCCTGCCGGATTACGAACAGTTGGTGGTTCATTTCGACAACAGGCTGCTGATTTCCGTTGTCGGAGGTCTCGTGGAAGCTGTCGGAATCGGAATTATCTTGCTCAGAGGAGGAAGCTCGGGAGGTACGGATATCGCTGCGATGATTATCAACAAATATTGGCCGGTATCCCCGGGGAAGGTCTATCTGTATTCGGATTTCTTCATCATAGCATCGATACTTCTCATACCGGGAAAGACATTCGAAGACATGATATACAGCTATGCCACCGTGCTGACGTTCTCGTTCATGGTCGATTATGTGCTTCTCGGACAGAAATCTTCGGTGCAGATTCTCGTGTTTTCCAAGAAATACAAGGAAGTGGCCGACCATATCATCGAGATGGACCGCGGTGTGACTGCCCTGAATTCCGTAGGCTGGTATTCCGGAGAGGAAAGCAAGGTGCTGCTGATAGTGGCAAGGAAGTCGCAGCTGCATCAGATAGTGTCCATTATCAAGGAGATAGACAACAAGGCTTTCGTTTCGGTGTCTACAGCGACGAGCGTGTACGGCGAAGGCTTCGAAGAGATCAAGACCGGATTGAAACTCAAGAAAAAGGATAAGACAAATGGCTGAAATCAAACTCAGTCCGTGGGCTGTATTCAAGGAATATCTGATAATCACCATCGGGCTTCTGACATACGTCTTGGGATGGGCGGTGTTTCTCATTCCGAACAATCTCGTGGGCGGAGGCGTTTCCGGTATCGGGGCCATCCTGTATTATGCTACGGGCTTTCCGATGGGTTATACGTATTTCGCCGTCAATTTCATATTGCTGGCTATTTCTTTGAAGGTTCTCGGAGGAGGGTTCGGGTTCAAGACGGTCTATGCCATTATTTTCGCATCCGTAATGCTGAACATCCTGCCTCCGCTGATTCCTGAATCCATTACGCAGGAACTTGCGGTTTCCAACGGGAAGCTCCTGTGTACCATCATCGGCGGTGCGATGAACGGACTCGGCATAGGCCTGACCATGTCACAGGGAGGCAGCACCGGAGGAACAGACATTATCGCATTGATGGTGACGAAGTTCCGTAATGTATCCCCTGGCAAGGTCATCCTTCTCATAGATGTGATCATCATCCTGTCGTCCATGATTTTCCCGTCCTACGATTCCGCAGGGGAGCTTATTCCGATTGCGGAGAAATTGGCGACATCCGTCTACGGTCTCATCCTTATCACGGTGAGCGGTTATGCCGTGGATCTGTATCTGTCAGGCTCGAAGCAGTCGGTACAGGTGTTCATCATTTCCCGGAAATACGAGGAAATCGCTGACATGATAGCGAAGAACATGAAGCGTGGAGTGACCCTGCTGTCCGCAAAAGGATGGTACACGAAGAATGAAAGCTATGTGCTGATGGTAATGACCCGGAAAACGGATCTGAACATATTGCTTAAATATGTGAAAATGATAGATCCGGACGCTTTCCTTTCCGTTTCCACGGTAATGGGGGTTTTCGGCCTCGGCTTCGACACCATCAAACTGAAAACAAAAAATCCTGACAAAATCATGGAAAAAACTGACGGAAAACTGACGAAAAACTGACGAAAAAGTATCGAAAAAAGAAAAACTTGAATCTGGCCTCATCCGGCATTCCGAATCGGATGAGGCTTTTTCGTAAATTTGTATAAGCCTAATGACGGGACTGCGCTGAAGCCAACGACTTATTTATGATAAAACTTACCTGTGTGCCATCCTTGTGTACATCGGACGAGATAGCGGCGGTATTTGACAGGATGGAGAAATTTTTCAGGCGGGGAAGGCCTTTTCTGAACAGCGAACTTACGATAAATGACGTGTCAAGAAGTCTGTACACGAACAAGACATACGTATCGATAGCCATAAGGGTGTACACCGGACAGAATTTCTGCGCTTATGTCAATTATTTCAGAATCATGTATTGCATCAACATGTTCCACAGGAACCATGACCTGAAATTGGCCGAGATGTCACAGGCTGCCGGTTTCCGTTCCATAGCCACTTTCAATATTTCCTTCAGGAAAGTGATGAGGCAGTCAGCGAAGGACTGGTGCAGAAAAGTCAGGCAGACAACCGGCCCGGCTTGAACAAGGCGGATTCCGGAGAAATCACTATCTTTGCCGGATAATGGTAAATGAGATTCAGATATGGCTGACGAGAAGATAATTTTTTCGATGAACGGGGTAGGCAAGATCCTGCCTCACAACAATAAGGTGATCCTCAAGGATATTTATCTGTCGTTTTTCTACGGTGCGAAGATAGGTATCATAGGTCTGAACGGATCCGGCAAGTCCACGCTCATGAAAATAATTGCCGGTATCGAGACTTCGTACCAGGGAGAAGTGGTCTGGGCTCCGGGATATTCGGTGGGCTATCTCGAGCAGGAGCCGCAGATGGATCCTGACAAGACCGTAA
This sequence comes from uncultured Bacteroidales bacterium, assembly GCA_944323245.1. Taxonomy (GTDB): domain Bacteria; phylum Bacteroidota; class Bacteroidia; order Bacteroidales; family UBA932; genus Cryptobacteroides. The sequence goes on along the minus strand of CALURT010000001.1, from coordinate 10,394 downwards.
TTGAAGTGGTTCAGGAGGGAGTTCAGGAGGTGATGGATCTTCTGAAAGAATATGAGGAAGTCAATATGAAATTCGCCGAACCGATGTCGGATGACGAGATGGCCGCTTTGATAGAGCGGCAAGGCGAACTGACTGAAAAAATCGAGCATTGCGAGGGCTGGGAGATAGATGCCAAGTTGGAAAGGGCGATGGACGCCCTCCAGTGTCCTCCGGCCGATGCCAAGGTAGCCACATTGAGCGGAGGAGAACGCCGTCGTGTCGCCCTGTGCCGGCTTCTGCTCAGGCAGCCCGATGTCCTGCTTCTTGACGAACCTACGAACCATCTCGACACTGAAAGTATCCAGTGGTTAGAGGCCCATCTGCATCAGTACAAGGGTACCGTGATAGCCGTGACTCATGACAGGTATTTCCTTGACAACGTCGCCGGATGGATATTGGAACTCGACAGGGGAGAGGGGATTCCGTGGAAAGGAAATTATTCTTCATGGCTCGAGCAGAAGAGCAACAGGCTTGCCATGGAAGAGAAAATGGAAAGCAAGAGGCGGAAGACGTTGGAAAGGGAGCTCGAATGGGTCAGAATGGCTCCAAAGGCACGTCAGGCCAAATCCAAGGCACGTCTCGGGGCCTATGAGAAATTGGCCGGAGAGGACGTACGGGAAAAGGAGGCCAAACTCGAAATATACATTCCGAACGGGCCCCGTCTCGGCAACAAGGTCATTGTTTTCGATGATGTTTCCAAGGCATACGGCGACAAGCTGCTGTTCGAACATCTTTCGTTTGTCCTGCCTCCGGCAGGCATAGTGGGCGTGATAGGTCCGAACGGTGCAGGAAAGACGACATTGTTCAGGCTCATCATGGGACTTGAGAAGCCGGATTCCGGTACGATAGACATCGGCGAGACAGTGAAACTCGCATACGTGGACCAGCAGCACAAGAGCATTGATCCCGAGAAAACGGTGTACCAGACCATTGCAGGGGATTCCGAATTCATCCGTCTCGGCAAGAAGGAGGTCAACGCGAGGGCATACGTCTCGAGATTCAATTTTTCCGGAGCCGATCAGGAAAAACTGTGCGGGATATTGTCCGGAGGTGAGAGAAACAGGCTGCACCTTGCACTTACTCTCAAGGATGAAGGCAACGTACTTCTTCTCGACGAGCCTACCAACGATGTGGACGTGAATACTATCCGTGCCCTTGAAGACGGTCTGGAAAACTTTGCCGGCTGTGCCGTGGTAATTTCGCATGACCGTTGGTTCTTGGACAGGATAGCCACGCATATCCTTGCATTTGAAGGGGATTCTCAGGTCTATTTCTTCGAAGGGTCCTATTCAGAATACGAGGAAAACAAGAAACGCCGGCTCGGAAATGAGGAGCCTAAGCGTTTCAAGTATAAAAAACTGATGGAGTAACCGTCAGAAATTGAAATAGCGGGCAGCGTTGTTGTATGAAATGTCTTTCACCATCTGATGGATGAAAGGCATTTCGCTTTTCGGCAGCTTGCCCTTTTCTATGTCTTCTCCTATGACGCTGCAGAGGATGCGGCGGAAATATTCATGTCTCGGATACGACAGGAAACTCCTTGAATCGGTAAGCATTCCCACGAATCTGCTGAACAGTCCGAGAGCCGACAGCGCATTCATCTGTTTGCGCATCCCGTCTTCCTGGTCGAGGAACCACCAGCCGGAACCCAACTGTATCTTGCCAGGAACGGTGCCGTCATTGAACGTATAGGCCATGGTGGCAAGGACTTCGTTGTCCTTCGGGTTGAGATTGTACAGGATTGTCTTTGCAAGTTTGTCTTCCATGGCGAGCCTGTTGAGGAACTTGTGTCCTGCGGCAGCCACCGGCACATCGTGGATGGCATCGTAACCCGTATCCGGACCGAGGATGTCGAACATTCTCGTATTGTTGTCCCTGATGGCACCCACATGGAACTGCTGGGCCCAGCCCTTTTCCCAGTCGAGGCGGGCGAAGTCGAGCAGAATGGCACTTCTGAACTTCAGGACTTCTTCGTGTGAAGGCATTTTCCCCTTGAGCGTGTCCCTGAATATCCTGTCGATTTCCTCCGGAGTGAAATCTTCGGCGTAGAATGTTTCAAGTCCGTGGTCGGAAAGCCGGCATCCCATGGAATGGAAGAAGTCGTGCCTCTTGCGCAATGCAGTCAGGAGGTCTTCGTAGGAAAGGATTTCCATTCCGGCAGCAGCGCCTAATTTTTCGATGTACTCCCTGTACTGCTGTGGTTTTTCGATGACCATCGCCTTGTCCGGTCTCCACGCAGGAAGGACTTTTACCCCGAAAGGATGTTCCGCTATCTGTTTGTGGTATTCAAGGGAGTCGGCAGGGTCGTCGGTGGTGCATACTACCTTGACGTTGAACTTTTTCATCAGCGACTGGCCGCTGTATTCAGGACTCTGGAGCTTCTCGGTGCATTCGTCATAGATTGCACGTGCCGTGGACGGGTTCAGGATGTCATAAATACCGAACACCCTTGCCAATTCCAGATGAGTCCAGTGATACAGAGGGTTGCGCATCGTATATGGCACTGTTTCAGCCCATTTCTCGAATTTCTCGTAACTGCTTCTTTTCCCGGTAATGAATTCTTCAGGCACTCCGTTGCCCCTCATTGCCCTCCATTTGTAATGGTCGCCTCCGAGCCAGACTTCCGTAAGATCCTTGAATCTGTGGTCCTCGGCAATCATTTTCGGGACAAGGTGGCAGTGGTAGTCGATGATAGGCATCTTTTCAGCGCTTTCATGATAAAGTTCGCGTGCGTAGCTGTTCGTCAGCATGAAATCCTCATGGATGAATTTCCGGTCGAGCATGCCGTCGATTTTTTCTTTTACATCGGATAGTATCATAATGGTTTTCTTTTATTGTTACAAAAATGGGAATAGAGCGCTGTGGCTGCTGTTAAAAATCGTTAAAAATATCCAAAAATTTGTCAAACGGACGTAAATATACAAAAAAACGTTACCGGACACGGAAATATTTTACACATTTGCATGAAAAATCAAATTCAAGTTGTTTACCATATAAATTTTGCATCATGAAAAAGCTCGACAGAAAGACCGCACAGGCGGCTCAATATCCCGACAAGGTCATCCAGTTCGGCGAAGGAAACTTTTTAAGGGCATTTGTAGACTGGATTATCTGGAAAATGAACAAATCCGCAGGATTCAACGGAGGTGTGGTCGTGGTACAGCCTATCGACAGGGGAATGGTGGACATGCTCAACAGCCAGGACGGCCTGTATCACCTCAATCTTCAGGGAATCGACCACGGGAAGCCGGTGGATTCGATAGACCTTATAGATGTCATAAACAGAGGAATAAATCCGTACAGGGAATTTGAGGAGTATCTTGAACTTGCCGAGGACCCGAATATAAGATTCGTCATATCCAACACTACCGAAGCCGGAATCGCTTTCGACCCGGACTGCAAGTTCGATGACAGGCCTGCATCCTCATATCCGGGCAAACTCACACAGCTGCTTTACCACAGATTCGAATATTTCAAGGGGGACAGGAGCAAGGGTTTCATAATTTTCCCGTGCGAACTGATATTCCTGAACGGCAAGGAACTCAGAAAATGCGTCCTGCAGTATATTGATCTGTGGAATCTCGGCGACGATTTCAAGGAATGGTTCGAGACTGCCTGCGGAATATACTGCACGTTGGTGGACAGGATAGTTCCCGGTTATCCGAAAGACAATATCGATGAAATTCTCGGAAAAATCGGATATGAAGACAAATTGGTGGACAAGGCGGAAATCTTCCATCTTTGGGTGATTGAGGCTCCGGAGAAGATTGCTAAGGAATTTCCGGCAGACAAGGCCGGTCTGAACGTGCTTTTCGTTCCGAGCGAAGCTCCTTATCATGCAAGGAAGGTTACGCTGCTCAACGGACCTCATACGGTCCTTTCTCCTGTGGGATACCTTTCGGGCCTGGATACGGTCAAGGAGTGCGTGGAAGACCCCGTGGTAGGGAAATTCGTTCACAGGGTAATGTTCGACGAACTGCTTGAAACCCTCGATCTGCCGAAGCCGGAACTCGAACAGTTCGCCCATGACGTTTTGGAGAGATTCGTGAACCCGTATGTGAAGCATTTCGTCACGAGCATCATGCTCAATTCGTTCCCAAAGTACAGGACGCGTGATCTTCCGGGGCTCAAGACGTATTTGCAGCGGAAAGGCACTCTGCCGGCCGGACTTGTATTCGGTCTTGCCGCCATTATTACATATTATAAAGGAGGAAAGAGGGGAGATGTCGAAATCGTCCCTAACGACGACGCACAGACTATCGCCCTGCTGAAGGAGCTCTGGAGTTCCGGAGATGTGGGAAAGGTGGCTGAAGGCGTGCTTGCTGCAGAAGACATCTGGGGCGAAAACCTTAATGAAATCCCGGGCCTGACGGCTCTTCTTACCGAGGATCTGTCTCTGATTCAGGAAAAAGGGATGCGCAGTGCGGTGGAAAGTATTCTGAAATAAAAATCCGGACCTATGGCCAAGTTTTTAAGGATAAACCCTTCCGACAATGTGGCTGTCGCCATAAGCGATGCCGCTGCAGGTGAGGAATGTACCGTGGACGGAACTGTGCTGAAAGCGTTGTCCGATATTCCTGCAGGGCACAAAATCGCCTTGAAGGACATGTCGGCAGGAGAAAACGTGATCAAGTACGGCTTTCCTATAGGGCATTTGCTTGCTGATATTCCCAAGGGCGGTCTCGTCGATCATAACGTATTGAAAACCAATCTTGAAGGATTGCAGGATTATAAATACTCCCCGTCGCTTCCTCCTGTCGTGCATTCCAATGTGACTGCCACTTTCAAAGGTTACCGGCGGAGCGACGGACAGGCCGGCATCAGGAATGAAATCTGGATAATTCCTACGGTAGGATGTGTCAACGGAGTGGTTCAGAAGCTCAGGGACAGGTTCAATGAGGAATTGTCCAAATATCCGACGATAGAAAGGGTAATGGCATTTCCGCACAATTACGGATGTTCCCAACTCGGTGACGACCATCAGAATACAAGGCATATTCTTGCGGATATGGTGCATCATCCGAATGCTGCGGGAGTCCTAGTTGTGGCGCTTGGCTGTGAAAACAACCAGCTTGATGCGTTCAGGGAATTGGTCGGGGATGTGGATGAATCCCGTGTCAGATTCATGGAATGCCAGAAGGTGAACGGAAATGAAGTCGATTACGGTCTGCAGCTGCTCAGGCAGATAGCGGGGAATGCGGCTTCCGACCACAGGACCGATATTCCTGTCAGCGAATTGAAAGTCGGTCTGAAGTGCGGAGGGTCCGACGGATTTTCAGGTATTACGGCCAATCCTTTGCTCGGAAGGTTTTCCGACTGGATAGTGTCGCAGGGTGGCACTACGGTATTGACCGAAGTTCCCGAAATGTTCGGGGCCGAGACCCTTCTTATGGCACGGTGCAAGGATGAGCGGATTTTCGACAAGACAGTGCACCTTATAAATGATTTCAAGGAATATTTCATCAGAAACGGCCAGCCTATATATGAAAATCCTTCGCCGGGCAACAAGGCCGGGGGAATTTCCACTTTGGAGGAAAAATCATTGGGCTGTACCCAAAAATCCGGAAAATCTGCCGTGACGGATGTCCTGAAATACGGAGAACGGCTGAAAACCAAGGGGTTGAATCTCTTGAGTGCCCCTGGCAATGATTTGGTGGCGTCCTCTGCACTGGCGGCGGCCGGATGTCAGATGGTCCTGTTTACAACGGGAAGGGGAACGCCTTTCGGCACCTTCGTGCCTACTGCGAAAATTTCCACGAACAGCCGTCTTGCGGCGAACAAGCCGGGATGGATAGATTTCAATGCCGGTGTGGTGGCTGACGGCAAGTCAATGGCGCAGACTGACGATGAATTCATAGATTTCGTGCTTTCCGTAGCTTCCGGGGCGCTTGTGGCCAATGAAAAGTCCGGGTTCAGTGAGGTGGCGATTTTCAAGACCGGGGTCACATTGTGACCCCGCCTCGTGTGGCGTTGTTTTCTGCTATGTCATTCGTCGCTGTTTGTCTTGAATCCGATTTTCTTTCTTGGCTTTTCTGAAGCAACCGGACGGACGGAAAGTTCGGCGATTGCCTGATATATGTTGTCTATTTCCTTTCTCATATCCTCGGACAGGTCGTTTACCGCCGCCATATTATCCTCATCGTTCCGTTCGAGCATTTCAAGTCTTGCCCGGATTTCAGCGAGTTCCGCCGTGACCTGATGTGTAGTCATTATGTAGTTCCGCATCGTGACGAACGCTCTCATTATGGCAATGCCGCTTATCCGGAGCACAAGCCTGCGGAGGGCGATTCCGGCCGAAGTCTTTGGGAACTGCGTTATCCATGACAGACATTCCCTCTCGATATGCACTAGGCAGCACTGTCTGGTGGCTTATGGGCATACATACCTGACTGCCTTTATGATATCCCGGGCGCCATCTGATGTGACACTCTCTATCTTTACGCCCAGAGCCTTGAGCGTCTTCAGAACCTGGATTATCTCCCATTCCCGCTCCTTGTCCGTCAGTCGGTAGAAAAGAGTGGATTTTATATGATGCCCCCGCTCTATTGTCTGCTTCCCTACAATCCACCACTTGAACCATACGAACATATTCTGACCCGCATTCCGGACACTTTTCTTTTCGCAATTTTACCATAAAAAATCATTGCTGTCCGGTAAAAGTTCCGGACGATTATTATAAAGTTTAACAATTAAAATAAAGTAGGTTCGGTAGAACCATCAAGTTCATTGACAATATTGTAGTTAGGTTTTGCAAAGAGGTCTTTAAGTGGAGTTGTGTCTGTAAGTGAGACACTTACGATCTGTAGCATCTCATAGATAGAGCGTTCGATATTCATCTTTTTCTGCACAATGGACATCATACAGTAGGCTATAATTGCGGAGTAGATCTGAATACGGACTGCGTTTTCTGACGTACCCCAGAACTTTTTTATCTTCAGATGTTGCTTGATCCACTTGAAGAACAGCTCGATCTGCCACCTGTTGCGATAGAGTTCTGCAATCATTATTGGATTGATAGTCAGGGCATTGGTAAAGAATATAAACATCTTCTTGTTCTCTTGATCCAAGTAGACGACTTTTCGGATCTTGTCAGGATACCTCTTCATCGTCAGTTGACCGGCCATATAGCCGATAGCGTCAGACAGGATACCTGATTCAGTAGGGAAACGACGCTTCCACTTCATCGGTTTGAAGTCATTGTTGGTCTTTCCTCGGATGACAAAGTAGGCTCCAATGCTTTCAATGTTATGAAGACGTTTGAAGTCGCTGTAACCTCTGTCGAAGATGTAGAATGAGTTCTCTTCATACGGAATGACATCCATCGCTTTTGTATCATGAACCTTTGCTGGTGTTATGTGAAAGAATGTGGGAATCTGTGTTTCCAGATTATACAATGTATGCATCTTGATGCCTCCTTTCTTCTTTCTGAACAAAGCCCACTCAAAGGTGCTTAGGCACAAATCAACTGTCGTAGAATCAAAGGCATAGATATTTCCGTTAAGCTTGAAGATATCGACTATCCTACACCGCTGAGCTTCTGCTATGACCTTGTAGGCAAACTCCTCGAAGATGCGGTAATCGCGCTTGGTGTTGGCATCTGCAAGAGTACTCTTGGCAGCATGCTTACCAAATCCAAGGTGATACGCCTTCGATGCGTGAGCCTGTGTTGCCAGGATAACATCACGGAGACTTTCGCGATTGGAAAGCTGGCCGAACATCAGCACACAAAGCTGGTTGTAGCAGGTAAACTGCTTGACATATTTGTCACCGCCATATTTCCTTGCGAGATAGTTGAAATCATTGCGATCGAGGAAGTCTAAAAGTTGAGAGAATACGTATTTCCCTTTATGCATGTGCCATTCTACATTAGTCTGGCAAAGATAAATTCAAATCGGTTGACTCGAATAACCTCTGTAACTATCTAACTCTCAATATTTTCAAAGAACTTTTATGATTTTTTACCGGACACTAATGTGTTTCAATATAAATTGATAACTTTGCCGAAATATAAGGTATATATAGTCGTATAATGAAACGGTGGCAAATAACTTCAGAGTTTAAAAGGTTTAACAGCAGACGCTCTTCAAAGAGTCTGAAGAAGTTGAGTGCAAAAAAAAGCCACAGTACAGCTACCCGTATAAAAAACAGAAAATCTCAAATATCTCCTACAATCCGTCCACAGAAGATTAAGGAGTTAACAGACACTCACCATCATTATATATCATCCCATAAGCCAATTGCTGTTCCCGAAGATTTTAGATTATTGAATAATACATCACAATGCCTAAAATTTTTCAAAAAGCTTAGAAGCCGAGGGGTTATTAAGCACAAGGGTAATCAAAAAAGAGTCGCTATTACATTGGCCAATGTTGAGCATATAGATTATGCTGCCATTAGCGTGTTTCGTTCTATTGTTGAAGAAATGAGCAAAAGACATATTGGAATCAGTGGTGATTTTCCTAAAGATCCAGAATGTAAGAGAATGATTATACGTTCAGGTTTCCTTCACAAAATGTATGATAAATTCAACAGGCCGTTCCCACGTCATTCTAAATCTGATATTCACTTCTTTGAAAAAGGATCCGGCAAAATGACCGAGGCTGACGGTAAGATTTTAAGCAGCACAATGAATAGTGTTGCTTCAGATCTCATGGATAAGCCAACCAAATGTTCCATGCTAAAATCACTTCTTATGGAGATTTGTGGCAATACCATAGAATGGAGCGAAGCTACAGATAAACAATGGATGCTTGGTATTATATACGATGATGATAGAGTAACAATTACGGTAACGGATGTAGGTAAGGGCATTTTACACACGCTCATCGGTAAATTTCGTCTATTATTTGAAAGTATGTCCAAAACAGATGTAGAAATTTTATACGGTGCCTTCGAGCAAAAATATGGATCAAAATCTAAAGATGTCAATAGGAATCAAGGCTTAAGATTAGTCAAATGGTTTCATGATGACAAGTGCGTAAAGGAGTTGAAAGTGTTGACCAACAATGTACTCTTAGATTTTTCCAACCCTACTAACTCTGTTGATTTTTCTTCCAGAGGCGTAGATTTTGAAGGTACTTTCTACCAATGGGAACTTGATAAAGAATGTATTGAAAATATTAATAATAATTCATGGAACTAAGTATTTATAAGGACTTTTCAGACACTCCTATGTTGAGGTACTGTTCTCTAAGTGAGCGTTCTGGGGAAGAATTTTATCACACGGTTTTGAACAAGGCATTCAAAGAATGCTATGATAAAAAGGAACTTCTAATTATCAATCTTGATTATACCGAAGGTTATGCTCCATCTTTTTTGGACGAATCTTTTGGTAACCTTGTTTTTGATTTTTCATGGGAGATCGTAGAGCCTTTGCTTAAGATCGTATCCAATGAGGAGCCATTTTGGATCGAAAGAATAAGGACTTTTTGCAATAATTGGGAAACAAGGAGAAAACAAGGAGAAAGACCAACTGTCACTAAAGAACACGATGCGTGGTATAGATTGGTGGAAGGAGAAATTAAATGCGATATATGGGAACACCCTGTTGCTTAACATTAAATCAATGGATAGGGCATTCTCTAACATTGATTGGGATTGTTGTAGGGGCTTTAGTTGCCGTATGGGTAGTTAAAGTAATCCAGAACAAATTGACTGATGATCGAGTTCTTAAGGACTATTTTATTTCTGAGATAAAAGATATTAGAGATCAGTATCGTTCGTTTGTAAATGATTTATTGAAAGGTGCAGTAGAAGCTAAAGCAGTCATGTCTTGGTTTAAATTATTAAACATAAGAACAACTGACTTAATGACATGTGCCAAAGCAAAATACGAAGTTAATCACCTACTATTTCAGGAATATCACTACGATTTGTTAGCTTGTATAACGGAAAGCGAGGCGATGTCTGCTTCTTTAGCAAATAGTTCAACATTAAATCTATCTCAAAACGAAAAATCGCAATTAATAAACATACAGCAACAGTATTTACATCTATTCAACGAAGCGATAATTGCTATAAATGCTAGTAATGCAAAATAAACTCTTATAAAACATCTTTCATTTATACCTTAAGTCTGTCGGTACTATCATTGAATTACAGATAAAATTTACAGACTCTCACATAACAGAAGCAGGCTCACCATCTTCATCTTGGCGAGCCTGTCTTGCTTTTATTGGCGGTTCTTAGGGCTTTCTACGAAAGGGTTGCAGCGATGACAAGGGTGTGGTGGTCTTTGGCAATTCTTGCCCTGTTTTTAGCCTTTATTGAAGTTTCCGGAAGGATATGATGACACGGGAAGAAATCATAGAGATCGAGCAGTATTGCTCGGACCACAAGGTCGGCAAGAAATCCCG